>CACOQN010000001.1 GCA_902629285.1 uncultured Pelagibacteraceae bacterium
ACATATTTAATTTCAACTGTTACATCATCTGAGGGTTTAACGCCCTTCTCTATATCCATGACACTAATTAGTTCAGATCCAATTAATTTGAGATTTTTTCTGTTAACATCATTAATAAATTGCAAAGGTAAAATTCCCATTCCAATTAAGTTAGATCTGTGAATTCTCTCAAAACTCTCAGCTATAACTGCCTTAATTCCTAATAACTTTGTCCCTTTAGCTGCCCAATCTCTAGATGATCCAGTTCCATATTCTTTACCTCCGATCACAACTAAATCTGTTCCTCGTTTTTTATATTCGACTACGGCATCATAAATCGGAATAACTTTTTCTTCTGGATATAATTTTGTAAAACCACCTTCTGTACCTGCCGCCATTTCATTTCTTATTCTTATATTTGCAAAAGTTCCTCTCATCATAACTTCATGATTGCCTCTTCTTGAACCATAAGAGTTGTAATCCTTTGGTAAAATTTGGTGTTCCATAAAATATTCACCAGTTGGACTATCTTTTTGAATACTACCTGCTGGTGATATATGATCAGTAGTAACCATATCACCTAAAATTAATAATGGTCTTGCATCTTTAATTTCTTTAAATCCCTCTGGTTCATCAGGTAAAGAATCAAAGAAAGGAGGTTTTTTTACATACGTAGAACCTTCATCCCAATTATAAATACTACTTTTGTCAGTTTTAATTTTTTGCCATTGAGTTGGGCCTTCAGAAACATTTGAATATCTCTGTATAAACATTTCTGCATTAAGCGAATGTTTTAAAGTATCTTCTATCTCTTTATTTGAGGGCCAAATATCTTTTAAAAATATATCTTTACCATCTTTATCTTTTCCTAATGCATCTCTATATAAATCAACTTCCATATGTCCAGCTATTGCATATGCTACTACTAGTGGCGGTGATGCTAGATAGTTTGCCTTAATGTGCGGTGAAATTCTTCCCTCAAAATTTCTATTACCTGATAAAACTGAAACTGCATAAATATTTTCTTTTTGAATAGCTTCCACAATATTTTCTGGTAAAGGCCCTGAGTTTCCAATACACGTTGTACATCCATAACCAACTAAATTAAATCCTAATTGATCTAAATAAGTATTTAACCCAGCTTTTTCTAAGTAATCAGTTACTACTTGAGAGCCAGGAGCCAAAGAAGTTTTTACCCAAGGCTTTACTTGCAACCCTTTTTCAATTGCTTTTTTTGCAAGAAGTCCTGCACCAATTAATACGTTTGGGTTGGAGGTATTTGTACAAGAGGTAATTGCTGCAATCAATATTGATCCATCCTTGATATTAAAATCTGTGTCAGTTACTTTTGAAACTGATTTTTCATTTTTATTTGTGGCTTCGTACATAACTTTTTTGAATGAATTAGGGGCATCAGTCAAAAGAACTTTATCTTGTGGTCTTTTGGGACCTGAAATAGTTGGAACCACAGTAGACATATCTAAAGATATAATGTCGGTAAATTCTATATCATTACTTGCCCACAATCCTTGTTCTTTAGCGTAGTTTTCAACAATATTTACTGTGTGTTGATCTCTTCCTGAAAATTTCAAATACTTTAATGTTTCTTCATCTATAGGAAAAAAACCACATGTTGCTCCATATTCTGGTGCCATATTTGCAATGGTTGCTCTATCCGCAAGAGTTAAATTTTTTAAACCTTCTCCATAAAACTCAACAAACTTACCAACTACTCCTTTGTCTCTTAACATTTTAACTACAGTTAAAACTAGATCAGTTGCAGTTGTTCCCTCTGGCATTTTATTTTTCATCTCAAAGCCAATAACCTCAGGTATTAACATTGATATTGGCTGACCTAACATTCCTGCTTCAGCCTCTATTCCACCAACACCCCATCCTAAAACTGATAAACCATTTACCATTGTCGTATGACTGTCTGTTCCAACTAAAGTATCTGGAAAAAGATATTTATCTCCTTTAAACTGTTCTGACCAAACAACTTTAGATAAATACTCTAAATTAACTTGATGACAAATTCCTGTACCAGGTGGGACTATTCTAAAATTATTAAAAGCTTGTTGTCCCCATTTTAAAAACGAATATCTCTCCCCATTTCTTTTAAATTCTATATCTACATTTTTTTCAAAAGAATCTGGTTCAGCAGATTGATCAACTTGAACAGAGTGGTCAATTACAAGATCTACAGCTGATAATGGATTAATAGTATTTGGATCCTTATTTTTTTCTTTCACAGCCTCTCTCATTGCTGCAAGGTCTGCAACAGCAGGAATTCCTGTATAATCTTGAAGTAAAACTCTTGCAGGTCGATAAGCAATCTCTGTTTTGGATTTTTTTGTTTTAAGCCAATTTTTAATAGCTTCAATTTGAGTTTTAGTAACACTTAAATCATCCTCATACCTAAGTAAATTTTCAAGCAAAACTTTTAAAGATTTAGGTAATTTCTGTATACCTTCTAAACCATTTTTTTCAGCTTCAACTAAAGAGAAAAATTTATAATGCTTATTGTTTATAGAAATATTTTTAAGTGAATTGTAAGAATTTTTATTTCCTGGGGTCATATTATAAATAAAATGTTACTATGCTTAACAAAAGCAGCAGTGACATAGCATAATTAAAATAATTAATAAATTTCTGATTTGTCGCGAATTTCCTTAAAAATTTACCTAAAAAGGTCCATAGAGTGATGCTAGTTACTGAAACTAGTAAAGCCAATATAATAATTTGAGTCGTATAATTTACAAAATTCTCCCCTGGGTTAATATATGTAGAAACAACAATTATTGAAGCAATCACTGCCTTAGGGTTTAGAAATTGAAAAATAAATGTCTCAATAAATCTGACTGGATTTTTATTTTTATTTTCATGATTTTGTGAGTTTGAAAATGATATTTTGTAGGCTAAATAAATTAAAAATAATGTACCTAAGTATTTTAATATTTCTTGAATTAATGGATAAAGTTTAAATATATTAATTAATCCTAAAGCTAAACATAATAAAAGAAAAGGGAAACCTAAAGTGACACCCATAATATGAGGCATAGTTTTTTTTATTCCGAAATTAAATCCTGAATAAAATGCTACGAAATTATTTGGACCTGGAGTAAAGGCAGCTACAATTCCAAATAATGTTATCGATATGATTTCTGGGTGCATTTTTATGCTATAGGCAACCCATCCTCTGATTTTTGTGATGGGTGAACCAATATTACTTTTCCTTCCTTGTCAATTGACCCAAGAATAAGTACTTGAGAAACCACACCAGCTATATTTTTTTCTGGAAAATTACAAACACCTATTACTTGTTTTCCTTTAAGATTTTCTTCATTATAATAATGTGTAATTTGGGCAGAAGATTGTCTAATTCCAATTTCTTTTCCAAAATCTACTTCAATAACTAAAGAGGGTTTTCTTGCTTTTTCATTTTTTTTTACAGAAATTACTGTACCAACTCTAATATCGATTTTATCAAAAATATCGTAGGTAATTTGTTCTTTCATATATTTAATATATAATGGAAGAAAATTATGAGTACAGAAAATAATTCAAATCTTTTATTCAAAACCTCAATTAAAATATTAACTGACCTAATTAGTTTTAAGACAATTTCAGGCCAAGATAATAATTCTTTAATTGATTATTGTGATAAAATTTTAATAGGTTTAGGTGCTACATCTTTTAGGACATTTGATGATGATAAAAAAAGAGTAAATTTATTTGCGACCATTAAAGCAAAAAACTCTAGTAACAAAAAACCAATAATCTTATCAGGACATACGGATGTAGTTCCAGTGTCAAATGGATGGTCTACAGATCCATTTGAAGCAACAATTATTAATAATAAACTTTATGGGAGAGGATCTTGTGATATGAAAGGTTTCATTGCTTGTGCTTTAGCATTTGCTCCTATTTTTTCAAAATCAAATCTTGATAGAGATATTCATTTTTCGTTCACATTTGACGAGGAGACTGCCTGCCAAGGTGCGCCTATACTTATTGAGGAGTTAAAAAGACGAAATATCAAAGAGGGAATTTGTATTGTTGGCGAACCAACAAATATGAAAATTATTGATGCTCATAAAGGTTGTTATGAGTACACTACTTATTTTAAAGGTTTAGCTGGTCATAGTTCAGCGCCTCACAAAGGTGTGAGTGCAGTTGAGTATGCATCAAGATATGTAAGTAAATTGATTGAGTTGAGAGAAAAACTTAAGGAAAGATCACCGAAAGATTCAATATTTGATCCTCCTCATTCTACTTTATCAATTGGAGGTATATTTGGTGGAATAGCTCATAATGTAATTGCAGATAAATGTCATGTTAATTGGGAGACAAGACCAGTAGTGAAAGAAGATGCAGTTTTTCTAAACAAAGAGTTAGATAAATATGCAAATGAAGTTTTGTTACCAGAAATGAAAAAAATTTTTCCAAATTCCTCAATTGAAAAAAAAATAATTGGAGAGATAGTTGGTTTTGATAGAGATGAGAAATCAGATGCATGTGAGTTAATATCTAGCTTGACTGGAGATAATTCACGGCAAGTAGTTTCGTTTGGAACTGAAGCAGGTTTATTTCAAGAAATTGGAATTAGCACTGTTGTGTGTGGTCCTGGATCAATTGAACAAGCTCACAAAATTGACGAATTTATAGTCTTAGATGAACTTAAAAAATGTCTAAAACTACTCGAAGGTATAAAAACAAAATCTATTCTGAATTAAAAAAAAAGCCCATCACATTAATGTAATGGGCTTTTTTATAACTAACTTAAAGATTTAAAATGTTATCTTTTAGATATAGCTAAATGAACAACAGCACCCAATGATGCTCCTATTATCCAAGCATATCCTCCTCCGCCACCTAAATTGGCGAAAAAATCACCTAAACCTAAAACTAGAATATTTGGCCAAACCGTTCCAACTGCAATATATCCTGATAGGATCCATGCTAAAATTGCTTTACGATTAAAACCACTATTATAATGATATTTTGCACTTGCACTATCATCAAATAAAGCATCAACATCTAATTTTTCTTTTTTGATAATGTAGTAGTCTACAATCATAATACCAAAGACAGGAGCTAAAATGGCTCCAAGTGTATTTACAAATGGAAATAATCCCATTTGTGTAATAACAGCGACCCACATACCACCAATTACAAAACCAAAACCAGCTGTAATTAATCCACCAATTCTAAAATTGATTTTGCTAGGTATTAAATTAGCTAAGTCATATGCTGGGGGTATAAAGTTTGCAACCATATTAATACCAACAGTTGCAGCAAAAAAAGCAAATGCAGCAATTATTGTTAATCCTAAGTTATCAACTTTAGCAACCATATCTGTAGGACTTGCAACATATTCACCAAAAATTGCGATTGTACCACCAGTAATCATTAAAGTAATAAAAGAGAATAAAACTACATTTCCAACTAATCCCCATAGATTACCTTTTTTCATTTCATCTTCATTTTTTACAAATCGTGCAAAATCACCAAAATTAATAACTACTGCAGCAAAATACCCAACCATGATTGAAAATACTGCTAAGAAAGCTCCAAAAGATCCGAGACCTTCAAAACCACCAGATCTTTCACCTCCAGAAAATATAGTTCCAACTTCAGAGAATAATCCTCCACCTGCTTTAGCCCATATAACTATCATTAACAATATCATTACAGCGTAAACTGCAGGACCTGCAAAGTTCAAGAAGCGTTTAACAAGATCTACACCTTGCCAAAATAAATAAACTTGGAATGCTGATACAAATATAAATGAAACCCACATTACACCTGTCATCCCAAGAAACATAACTTCACCTTCCATACCTGTAATTCCAGTAATTAAAAGTGCTACAGCAGTTGATGCTGCATAGGTTTGAGCTCCATACCAAAACATTGCAACAAGGCCTCTGGCCATTGCTGGAAAATTTGCTCCAAACACACCCATGCTGACACGAGCAAATACTGGATAAGGAATTCCATGTTTTACACTTGGTTTTCCTGATAAGTTTACAAGCCACATTATAAAAAATCCTGCAAGAATAAGTGCTGCAAATACAGCCCAACCATTCAATCCTGACGCTAAAAACAATGATGCAGCTAATGTATAACCAAATAAACTTTGAACATCATTTGCCCACACGTTAAAGATTTCAAACCAGCCCCAATTCTTTTTATTAGCTGGAGTCGGCGCTAAGTCAGAATTATAGAGCTTCGACGATCTACTCATTTTGATCTCCTTTTTGTTATGGTTTAAAAAAATATAAACCTGTTATCTAATCTAGAATTTGGACAGTATTACTTTAAAATGTAGTGTAAATAAAATTAAAAGGATAAAACCTAAAATGAACGTAATAAAATTATTCTTTGATAATTTAGTAATTTAAACTAATTACTCCATCCACCAACCGCTTTTACTTCTAAAAACTCTTCTAGACCATGCTCACCAGCTTCGCGTCCTATTCCAGAGTGTTTGAATCCACCAAATGGTGCATCAACTGCAATTCCTGCTCCATTAACATCCACCATTCCAGATCTTAACTTTCTAGCTACTCTATGAACTTTATTAGAATCTTGAGTTTGAATATAGTTTGTTAATCCATAAGTAGTATCATTGGCAATTTTAATAGCATCTTCTTCAGTTTCAAAAGGTATTACAGATAAAACAGGTCCAAAAATTTCTGTCCTTGCAACCTCCATATTGTTGTTAACATCTGCAAATACTGTTGGTTTAACAAAGTAACCCTTATCAAAACCTTCAGGTTTGCCAATACCTCCAGCAACCAATTTTGCACCCTCATCAATACCTTTTTGTATTAATTTTTGAATTTTATTAAATTGGGTTTCAGAAATAACAGGTCCAATATGTTCACCTTCTTTTTTTGGATCACCTACCTCAAAACTTTCTGTATATTTTTTTAATCTCTCAATCGCTTCATTATACATTGACTTTTCAACCAACATTCTTGTCGGTGCATTACACGATTGTCCTGAATTTCTAAAACATCTCAAAGCGCCTCTTTCAATGGCTTCAGGATCTGCGTCTTTAAAAATTATGTTTGCTCCTTTTCCACCTAACTCAAGACTTACCCTTTTAAAATCTTTAGCAGCGTTTTGAGAGATTAAAGCCCCAGCTCTTGTTGACCCTGTAAAAGAAATCATGTTGATATCTGGATGACTTGTCAATGCATCACCAGTTGTTGCTCCATCACCATTAACTAAATTAAATACTCCCTTTGGAAATTTTACTTCATCAATAATTTCAGCAAGTATCATAGATGATAAAGGTGCTAACTCTGATGGTTTTAAAACCATTGTACAACCTGCAGCAATTGCTGGCATAACTTTTAAACAAACTTGATTCATTGGCCAATTCCAAGGGGTAATTAATGCACAAACTCCTTTTGGTTCATAAATTAGCCTTTGGTTAGGAGCATGATCCCCTAATGGTTTTTCAAATTCAAAATTTTTTAAATATCTGATAAATGATTTAATATGGCTTGCTCCTGTCCCAGCCTGCAATTTCGATGCAAAGTCTTTTGGAGCGCCCATTTCAAGAGTTATAGCCTCTGCAATATCTGCCCATCTTTTTTTATAATTTTCATATAATTTTTCTAGTAATCCAATTCTCTCATCTTTGGAAGAAAAAGCCCAGGACTCATAAGCGTCCTTTGCTGCATTAACAGCAAGATCAATATCAGCTTTATTTCCTAATGTAATTACTGCACAATTTTCTTCAGTGGCAGGATCAATTACTTTAATTTCTTCAGAGCTATTTGGTTTAATCCATTCTCCATTAATATAAAAATTCTTTTTATCTAGCATTTTATAAAGTTATCCTTTCTTTATGTTTTTGCAAATAAATTTGTTAATTCATAAACAATAGTTGCTGCTGCTAAAGAGGTTACCTCGGCATGATCGTATGCAGGTGAAACTTCAACTACATCTGCAGAAACTAAATTTAAACCAGATAAACCTCTTAAAACATTTACCATTTCTCTAGAAGTCATACCTGCAATTTCTGGTGTACCAGTGCCTGGAGCAAATGCAGGATCTAGAACATCTATATCTATTGATAGATATAATGGATTGTCTCCAACTCTTTTTCTAATTCTTTCTGCTATTTTATCAGTTCCCTCTGTTTGAAATTCATCACAATGAATTATTTTAAAACCAAAACTTTCATCATTTTTTATGTCATCTCTACTATAAAGTGGACCTCGAATTCCAACATGCATAGAAGCATTATCTAAAAACAAGCCTTCTTCTCGAGCTCTTCTAAATGGAGTTCCGTGAGTATAAGGAGCACCAAAATATGTATCCCAAGTATCTAGGTGAGCATCAAAATGAACTAAAGATACTGGGCCATTATTTTTTTTATTGATTGCTCTTAATAAAGGTACTGCAATAGTATGATCTCCTCCTAAGCTAATAATTCCTCCAACTCTCTTTAGTAAATCTGTTGCACCCACCTCTATTTGTTTAATTGCCTCATCAATACTAAACGGGTTGCAAGCAATATCGCCAGCATCAGCAACTTGCTGAATTTGAAATGGTTCAACATCATAATTCGGATGATAATTAGTTCTTAAATGCCTGGATGCTTGTCTTATACTTTGAGGACCAAATCGTGCGCCAGGTCTATAACTTGTACCGGAATCAAAAGGAATTCCAACAATTGCAACGTCACAACTTTCTACATCTCTTAGTTCAGGAAGTCTTGCGAAAGTACTCGGGCCAGCAAATCTTGGAACTTTAGTTCCGCTAACTGGTTGAATTGGATTTTTGTTTCTTTCTTTTTTCATTTTTTAATAATCTAAGATAATATTATCTCATCTAATTCGTCTATAATAATTTAATGAAAATTTTATTTTTATTTATTCTTATTTTTCATATTTCGCATGTAAATGCTGATGAAATTTATAATCTGATAAAAATTCCAAATTTAGAAATTTATAAATTAAAAAACAATAATAATATTCGTTATTTGAGTGCCAAAGGTAATTTTAAAATTGGTGTAAATAAGAACATTTCTTGCGATAAGGTTAATATAAATAATTTAAATTCAAAATTTCCTTTAATTGAAAAAAATCTTAATCGATATAATTCTAATTTTCTTAATAAGATAAAATTAAAATATATTGTATTTTGTGAAAATTTATTCATCTCTGAAATTAACACTGGGGGAATACCTGATAATAAAAACAGGACATTAATTTTAGATATTAATTTTAATAAAAAATATTTTGAAAGAATGATTCATCATGAAATTTTTCATATGATTCAAAACACTCACATTCAATATTTTGATGAGAATAAATTTTCTTCTTTTAATCTAACATCATTTAATTATGCTGGATGTTCAACTTGTTCTGATAGATTAAATTTAGATCTATATGAAAACACTAATGGTTTTTTAACAGAATATTCTAAATCTATCCCATCTGAAGATATGGCAGAAATTTTTTCTTTTTTAATGACTGATAAGGGAACAATTGAAGATAAAATTAATAGTGACAAAATTCTTAATAACAAGGTGAATTTTATAAAATTAAACTTAGCTAAAATAGATAAAAATATTTTATGATCAAAACTATTAAAGCCTCAAAATCAGAAAAAATTTTATTTATATTTTTAATTTGTCTTTCGATTTTTGCTTTTACATCTTTTTTTTTATTAAAAAAAAAATGTCTATTTGTAGAAAAAAATAATTTAAGTAAACTTAATTTTAATAAGCCAAGCAATATTGCGGTAATGAATGTTGAGTGTGGAAATGTAATAATTCAACTTTATCCAGATATTTCACCTAAAGCGGTGGAAAGATTTAAAATTTTAATTGAACAAAAAATGTACGATGGTTCTGCTTTTTATAAAGTTTCAGAAAATACTTTTGTACAAGCTGGAGATATTGAGTATGGAAATATAAATAATTTAGATTATTCCAAAATTGGTAGCGGAAAGTCTGGACTGGGATTGTTAAAATCAGAACTTAACAAAGATTTTAAATTTACAAAGGGAAGTGTTGGTTTTGCTAGAGAAACAGAATTTGATACAGAAGATAGTGAATTCTTTATTACATTAAAAGAAATTCCAATTTATCAAGGTGAATATACTCCAATTGGCAAAGTAGTTTATGGTTTAGATATATTAAGTAAAATTAAAACAGGTAATAAAGCAATTTATGTTTTAAGACCTGATTATATTAAAACCTTTAGAATGTTTAATTCTAATTAACTAAAGGTTTACCTGTCGATAATGTATGTTTAATTCTTTCTTGAGTTTGTTTTGTTTCTATTAATCTCATAAAAGAATCTAGTTCTAGTTTATACAGATCATCCTCTGACAATACTTTTTCAATAGTAGTGTCTCCACCACTTAAAACGTTTGCAAGCTCAGTTCCAACATGCATCCCATGATCTAAGATTACTTTTTCGTTGTATAATTTCTCTAAAACCTTAATCATTTTATCTTTCAACGGCTTTCCAGAAAGCTTAAATTTACACTCTTCTGGAGGAACAAAATCAGTGTTTTGATTAATTAAATTTTTTGCTTCCTCAAAAAGGCTATTTCTGTTCATTATTTTTTTATCTTCTGGTCTTAAATACTTTAATGGCTCAGCTTCGATTGGAGATGTGGCTGTTTTAGCATAACCAATGATATCAAAAACTTTTAGTGGCGCATAATCTGGATCTGATTTTGCCTCATCTGTTTGTGACCATCTCCATAACATTTCTTTACACCCACCGCCTGCTGGAACTAAACCAACAATAGTTTCAACTAATCCAATAACTAAATTTGTATGTGAAGCAACAAAATTACTTTGAACCAAAACTTCAAATCCTCCTCCAAGAGTAAGTCCAGATGGAGCTGATACAACTGGATATTTTGAGTATTTTAATGTTTTACAGGTATCTTGAAAATATTTTATAAATTTTTCAATCGATTTAAAATCATTTTTGTCAGCAAAATTCATAGTATAACTTAAATTCACACCCGCTGAAAATTGCATACTTTCATTAATTACAATTAAAGGTTTGTCAGTTGCTTTTTTTAGTGCATCCATTGAGTCATAATCTAATGCGCAAGCCTTAGTCGTAAACTCAACAATGTTAAAATCTTTAAATCGATAAATTTCAGCAGAATTATTTTTATCTAGTTTAATTGCTGAATGTCTTACTTTTCCTAAAGTTTGTATATTTGTATATAGTTGTCTTTCGCCATAAAAATTTTCATCTTTTGTTTTGGATAAATTTTCTAAAAATTTATTATTTTCAAATCCATCAATTCTTTCAAAGAAATTTTTAACTCCTATCGATCTCAACATTTCAAAAGGACCCATTGCCCAATTAAAACCAAGTCTCATAGCTTCATCAATATCATTGAACTTATCAGTAATTCCTGGAACAAGTGAAGATGCATATTTAATTATTTTTGAAATTACAATCCAAGCATATTCACCAAACTTATCTTTTCGATTTATTAAATTATTTATGTCGACAGTTTCAATTCCTAAATCAATTTTTTTTGTTGCCGAATACTCTCCTGTTTCTAAATTTATCGCTTCTAAAACTTTTTGATCTCCACTTTTATTCATTCTATAAAAGCCGCCTTTTCCTTTACGCCCTATATAACCTGTCTCAATTAATTTTTTGACTAATGGAATTTCTTTTGCAACAATTTGAAATTCATCTTTTTCTGAAAGTTCTTTGATAAAGCTTTTTAATACATCGGCCATTAAGTCAATTCCAATTAGATCGTATAATCCAAATACTCCTGTTTTGGGTATTCCCATTGGTCTACCAAAAACTGCATCAGCTTCTTCTATTGAAAGTTTCATTTTGAATGCTTCTGTCATAGCAACTTGCATTGCAAAAACACCAATTCTATTACCTAGAAAACCTGGGGTATCGTTGCAAACTATTGCTCCCTTACCAAGCTCTACTTCACAAAATTTCTTTAAAGAATTGATTTTATTTAAATCGTTATTTTCGTTTTTAACAATTTCTAGCAATCCCATGTATCTAACTGGATTAAAAAAGTGAGTGATACAAAAGTCTTTTTTTTCTTCATCATTTAATTTTTCTGATAGAACTTTAATTGGAATTGATGATGTATTTGATGAAACTATTGCACCTTTTTTTCTATTCTTAAATATCTTCTCATAAATATTGTGTTTAATATCAATTCTTTCTACTACTGCCTCTACGATCCAATCTGCATCTTTTACTACGTCAAAATTTTCATCAATATTCCCAACATTTATATTATTAATTTTACTTTTATCTATTAGCAAAGGAGGTCTAGATTTATGAATTCTTTCTCTAGCTTTTTCGCTAATTTCAGTTGTCAAATCTAGAAGAGTAACTGGTACATCCGCATTACATAAATGGGCTGCTATTCCACTTCCCATTGTTCCAGAACCAATAACTACAACTTTTTTAATTTCCATAAAACCTTCTATATATGAATAAATTATTTGGGTAAATTATCTATTTATTCCTCTTAATCTCTCAGATCTTCTTCTCAATAATTCAGCTGATACAAGTATTAAGGTTGATAAGAGAATTAAACAGGTAGCAACCGCAAGAATTGTAGGGCTCAATTGTTCCCTCAAACCTGTCCACATTTGTATTGGAATAGTCGTATTTTCTAAACCTGCCAGAAATAGCACCACCACAACTTCATCAAAAGATGTTACAAAAGCAAATAATCCTCCAGAAATTACTCCAGGTAAAATTAGAGGAAGAGTTATTTTCATAAATGTATTTACTGGGTTACTTCCTAAACTTGCAGCAGCTCTTGTTACACTATGATCAAAACCTGAAAGTGTGGCTGTTACAGTAATTACAACAAATGGTGTTCCTAAAATTATATGTGCTAATACTATTCCTGTATGTGTT
This sequence comes from uncultured Pelagibacteraceae bacterium, assembly GCA_902629285.1. Classification (GTDB taxonomy): domain Bacteria; phylum Pseudomonadota; class Alphaproteobacteria; order Pelagibacterales; family Pelagibacteraceae; genus Pelagibacter. Next base: position 12,897 of record CACOQN010000001.1, read on the forward strand.
GCAGCTAAACCAGCTTTTGCCATAAAAAAGAAAATAGCAACACCTGATATAATTAATGGAACAATCATTGGAGATATTAAAGTTGCCATAATCAAACCTTTATAAGGCATGTGTCTGCTACTGAGACCTAGTGCAGCTAAAGTACCTAAAATAATTGATCCAATTGTAGCAAAAATTGCAATTATAAAACTATTTTTTGCAGCTAATCCCCAAGGATTTTTAGTTCCATAAACCATATCTTTATACCATCTCAAAGAAAATGCATCAGGATCAAGATTTTTCATTCCTTCTGAAAAAACTAAAAATTCTTCAGCGTTAAATGATAATGGAAATATTACAAAAAGTGGTGCAATTAAAAAGAAAAAAACAAAAGTACAAATAGCAATATAAATATAATGCCAAATTCTATATCTAGTTTCTGTATAACTTGGTAGCGCCATATTATCCTAATTTAATATTATCAACTCCAACTAATTTATTATAAATCCAATAAATAACTAAAACTCCAGTCAACAACATTAATCCCATAGCTGATGCAAAACTCCAATCTAGAGTAGTCTTCATATGAAACGCAATTTGATTACTTATTAATGTTCCTGAGGCACCTCCAACTAATGCTGGTGTTATGTAATATCCAATTGCTAAAATGAAAACTAATAAACATCCAGCACCAATACCTGGTATTGTTAAAGGAAAGTAAACTTTCCAAAAAGCCACGAAAGGTGTTCCCCCTAAAGATTTACCAGCTCTCATTAAGCTTGGTGATATGGTTTTCATAACGCTATAGAGTGGAAGAACCATAAATGGCAATAATATCTGTGTCATTGCAACATAAGTTCCTACTTTATTATACATCATCTCTGGTCTATTATCGTCAGCAACTAAACCAATCATTACAAAGAAGTCGTTTACTATTCCCTGCTGCTGCAACAAAATCATCCAACTAGCTGTCCTAACAAGTAAAGAAGTCCAGAAAGGAAGTAATACACAGATCATCAATAAGTTGCTGTATTTCATTGGGAGTGTTGCCAACAAATGAGCTATTGGATATCCCATAAAGAAGCAAAAAAGTGTTACAAAAAATGCAATTTCTAACGTTCTAAGCCATAAAATTCTGTGAATTCTTCTATCTTCATCTACTTGAGCAATACTTCCATCTGCAGCTAAATACATATCCACCCCCTTTAGATATTTTGCAGCTGTATAGGGAGGTGCAGTTCTTTTAATTGCTTGCCAAAATTCTACATTTCTCCATCTTTTATGAATTTTATTGATTTGCTCTTTTAAACTTGCGCTTTCATCAATTTTTTTTCTTTTTATCTGTCTAAAAAGTTTTTTAGTAATCGTATTAAAACCATTTTTTTCTTTATTTAATCTTTGTCCTAATTTTCCATGCTGTTGATTTTCAACAAGTAATTTATAATCTTCGTAAAATGCTCGATATACTTCCTCTGAAGGTAATTCTTCTAAATTTTCCCATTTCTCCATAGCTTTAAATGTTTTTGGAAGCATATTTGTTACCATTCTGTCATCTACACTTCTCATAAACATTTCACCAATTGGAAAAATATAAGTAATTATAAGAAATAATAGTAATGGAGCTACTAGAAGAAACGCTCTAATTTTGTTTTTTTTTTCTGCTTTTTTTAAACTGACCTCTAAGGGTATTCCGTCAGTTGTTAATATTTGTTTTGTTTCAGAGCTCATAAAAAAATAGGGCGGTTAAATATAACCGCCCTAAATATATTATATAAATTCAGTGTTTAAAACTGAAATTATAGACCTGCTTTCATTGCTTCCCACTTCTCACTGATCTCAGTATTGTTATCAGCCCAGAAGAAAGGGTCTACTAAGAAATAGTTCTTAGTGTTTGCAGGAGCTGTTGGCATTTGCGGCATCATTTCTGTTTTGCCATCTTTGTACCAAGGCTCACCAGCAGTAATTACATTAAGAGATGATTTTCTGTATGGAGCATATGCAATGTACTTTGCGCTACCAGCTAACATTTCTGTGTTAGTCATCATAGCTAAAGCTTTTTTAGCATTTGCTTCATCTGGTCCACCTTTAACAAGAACGAAATATTCATAGTCAAGACCTTGTCCATCCCATACTTGTTTGATTGGAGCATTTTCACCTACTTCTGCATTAAAGAATCTTCCATTCCAACCAGTTGCCATTACAACTTCACCAGCAACTAATAATTCAGGCGGTTGAGCACCTGCAGACCAGAATACACATCCACCATTAGGATCTTGGCAAAGAGCTTTAATTTTATTCATTGCTCTATCGATTCCACCGTCTTCTAAAAGTTTTCTGTAAACTCTTGAACCACCATCACCTAACTTAACTCCGTCAGCTGCTAAAGCGATTTCTAAGTTCGTTAGAGCACTTTTATAAATAGCTCTTTTTCCTGGGAATTTTTTAGTGTTAAAGAAATCTTTAATTGATTTTGGCTCTTTACCACCAAATGCTCTTGTATCAAAAGCATAGTTCCAAGAGTATAAGATATTACCTACAGCACATTCACTTGGCATTGGTGCAAAGAAATCTTCACTTGCTTTAGTTCCATCTGGTGCTGCTGGGAAGTCTTTGTCAAAATCAAATTTAACAAATAAACCTTCATCACACCCGTTAATAGTATCGAATGCAAATACGTCTATGATATCCCAAGTTATAGCACCCGCTTCTTTTTGTGCTTTAATTTCTGATAAACCACCAGAATAATCAACCCAGTTGATATCTATTCCTAGTTTTTTAGCAGTTGGATCACCATACCCTAGCTTTTGAGACTCTGTATAAGCTCCACCCCATGATGCCACTGTAACAGCAAAGGCTGAAGATGTAAGAGATACAACAAAAGAAAGAGCTAGTAATAATTTACTTATTTTTCTCATTATTCCTCCGTTTAAACGTTGATATAAATTAATTTATATAAGTAAAAGTACAACAAATAGCTAAAGTGAAGTCAACAGCTGATTTTGTCGTTGATACGCTTAAGTTTTAATTAAAAATTATTTAGCGTCGAGTGCTCTTGCATCAGTGCTATTCCAACCAATATTTATATCTTGGCTAACTTTAAGCTCTAAATTAGATGTGCTGTTAGGTACTTTAAGAATAAATTCTGAACTACCTAAAAGATTAAGTCTTACTCTAGTATGATCGCCATGATAAATTACTTCCTCAATCTTTCCAGTAAACATATTATCCATTTTATCAGCTGGATTTATTAATGCTCTTTCAGGTCTCAATGATACGGTTGTCTTTTCTCCTTTTGACTTAACTGTTATTGGGTTGGCTAGGATCTCTGAGTTTGCTAATTTAACTTTACATTTATCTTTATCGATATCCACAACTTCACCATTGAAAGTATTATTCTCACCTATGAACTCAGCGACAAAGGAGTTTACTGGCTTCTCATATAATTCTGCAGGATTTGAAAGCTGTTGAACTTTTCCATCATTAAATACGGCAATTCGGTTTGACATAGTTAATGCCTCACTTTGATCATGAGTCACGTATACAACTGTTACACCGATGCTTTCGTGAATATGTTTAATTTCATATTGCATGCTCTCTCTTAAATTTTTATCTAGTGCTCCAAGGGGTTCATCCATTAAAACAACTGCAGGGTCAAATACTAGTGCTCTCGCAACTGCAACCCTTTGTTGCTGACCACCTGATAGCTGAGCTGGCATTCTGGTTTCAAAACCGTTAAGCGAAACCATCGATAATGCTTTATCAACTTTTTTATCTATTTCATCTTTTTCAACTTTTCTTACTCTTAATGGAAAAGCTAAGTTTTCATAAACTGTCATATGTGGAAATAATGCATAATTTTGAAAAACCATACCAATGCCTCTCTTATGTGGAGGAATGTTAGAAATTATATTTCCATCTAATAGTATTTCACCGTGAGTTGGCGTTTCAAAGCCAGCTAACATCATCAAACAAGTTGTTTTACCTGAACCAGACGGACCAAGCATTGTTATGAATTCGCCTTCTGCAATATCTAACTGTAAATCTTTAACAACAAGAACTTTGCCATCATAACTTTTGTCAACTTTATCAAACTTAACAAATTCCGGATTTTTACCCATAAAGATGAATATAAAACATTTGTATAGATATAATTCAATAGTTAATTAACTCTTTATATGAAGCTCTTTTGGAAAATTACAGAATAATTCTGATCCCTTCTCAGTAACTCTTATTGCCTCAGATGCTTCAACACCCCAATCACCGAACTGCATCACTGCTATCATATGAAAACAAACATTGGGCTCAAGTACTGTCATATCTCCCTTATAAATATTAAGAGTATGTTCACCCCAATCAGGAGGATAACCAATTCCTATCGAGTAACCTGTTCTAGATTTTTTTTCTATTCCGTATTTATCTAATATTTTCCAAAAAGCTTGGGCAACATCATTTGCTGTATTCCCAGGTTTAATTTGACTTATGCCCGAATTTAAAGCCTCAATTGTTTTGTTCATTGTATCAATCTTTAATTGATTGGGTTTTCCTAACAAAACCGTTCTCGCCATTGGAGCATGATATCTCTTATAAACCCCAGATAATTCAATAATTGTAGCCTCACCTTCTACGAATTTATCTTGGGTCGCTGTTAAATGTGAAGCCGAAGTGCCTTTCCCTGTTGGAAGTAAAGTTGCAATACTAGAATATTCACCTCCAAATTCTTCTGTTCCATAGAATAAAGTTTTTTGAATTTCACCTACTGCATCGCACTGTCTTACTCCTGGTTTAATAACCTCCATTGCAGTTTTCATTCCTTTTTCAGAAATTTTTGCAGCAGATTTCATGAAACCTATTTCAGCATCTGATTTTACTAACCTTGCCCAATTAACTAGACGATCGCAATCTTTGATTTTCGCGTTAGGTAATCCCTGCTTTATTTTTTCATAACAATATGCGGTAAAGTAATGCGCATCCATTTCTAAGCCAATGCATAACTTGTCCCATTTTCTTTCTTTTATAATCTCTACCAAATTATCATAAGGATGTTTTGGCCATGTATGGATATAATTTTCGTCATAAACTAAAATATTCTCATCCTTTAAATAAGTTTTAATATATGCACCACCTGCATCTTGTGCCCTAACAAAACATAATGGTTCTTCCTCATTTACATGAACAATTGCACATTGAGCATAATAAAATGACCAAGCATCATAACCTGTCAGGTAATTCATGTTGTTAGTATCATGTGAGATTAAAAGTTCGATGCCCTTTTTTTGCATCATTTTTTTTACTTTTTTTAATCTTTGCTGATATTCTGCTTTGGTAAATAACATTAATTTACTTTGAATAATTTTCCAAAACCTTCAACAGATTTATTTTTTTTAATTTTAACTAATGTATCCCAAATTAATGCCTGATTACTTGATAGGACAACTGTATTTAACTTTTTTTCTAACTTATCTATAATTTCTAAAACTGGTAAAGCTGTACAAGATACAAACAATGCATCAGCTCCATTTAAATCTATATTAGATAAAACTTCATACAAATAATTTTGATCTACTTTTCCAATATCGTAATCATCTTGAATATCAAAATATAAATTTGATGTAACCTCAAAACCTTCACTGCTAAAATAATCAAGAACATCATCATTTAATTTTTTGCTATATGGAGTAAATATTGAAACCTTTTTAATATTCATTTTTTTTAAAGCTTTTATAGCTGCAGTGCTTGGGGTTGAAACATCTGCCAAAGGTTTTGCATTTTTAACTCTTTTTTCAATTGATTTATGTCCTGCTGCTATAGTTCCTGAGGTACATCCATAAACAACACAATCTAAATCTTGATTAGGTAAAATATCTTTTGCAACTTCTGTTACTTTGTCAGACATTTTAATAAGATTTTCTTTCGTTAGTGGGTTGTAACACTCAATTCTATTAACAAAAAAATCTATTTTTTTATCTTTAATCACATTTATAAAATCTTTCTCGATTGTAAAATCGCTAGCAAGAGCAATTAAACCAACTCTAGGATTAGATTTACCAATAAATTTAGGATCTATTTTTGTTGAATTCATATTTTAAAAGGTGAATATATCACAAGTTCTTTAATAATCATTAATATAAAGATAGGCATGAATATAAAAGATACTTTCATTGCATCCTTAGTGCCTATTTTTTTAGGCTTCGGTTTTGTAATTGCAAAACCTGCTTTTGAATCTTTCCCCCCTATACTTTTAATGGGTATAAGATTTACATTTGCTGCATCAATATTAATTTGGTGGTTTCCAATACCAAAAGGATATTTAAAAAGAATATTTGCTGCATCATTAGTGGCTAATACGTTGCAATATAGTATTACATATACTGGTTTAGATTTAATTGATGCATCTTCAGCGGTTCTTTTGGTTCAAATGGAAGTTCCGTTTGGAGTTATTTTTGCTTACTTCATGCTTAAAGAAAAACCAACTATTAGAGCTTTGATAGGAATAGCCATCGCATTTGTTGGTGTTTATATTTTAACTGGATCTCCTAACTTAGATGGGAAGTTTATTGGAATTGGACTTACAATTTTAGGGTCTGCTATATGGGCTCTTGGACAAGTTATGGTTAAACCTTTAAGCAAGGAGATAAATCCTTTGGCTCTAGTTGCTTGGTTAGCATTTTTCTCTGGGCCAATTTTAATAATGCTTTCATCAATAATTGATGGAAATACAATTAATTATATTACAGATGCCAAGATTGATCACTGGATCATTGCAATCTATATTGGTTTCATCATGCAACCAATTACTTATGGTTGTTTCTATTATGTTTTAAAAAACAACCCGCTTTATAAAGTGCTTCCTATCGTTACCATGGGTATACCCCCAACAGGATTATTGGCTGCAATTTTTCTTTTAGGTGAAAAACCAACACAAGAATTATTTATAGGTGGTGCAATAATAATAGTAGGTGTGATTTTAATTGTATTTACAAAAAATAAAAAAGAAGAGGAAATAAAATGAAAATAGGTTTTATTGGTTTAGGAAATGTAGGCGGTAAACTAGCTGGAAGTTTAATAAGAAATAATTTTGATGTTACTGTTAAAGAAATAGATGAAAGTTTAACAAATGAATTTAAAAAGCTAGGTGCTAAAGTTGCAAAGTCTCCTAAAGAATTGGCAGAACAAACTAATCTAATTATTACTTCACTTCCTTCACCTGAAGTTTCCGCGGAGGTTATGGAAAGTGAAGATGGAATTCTAAATGGTTTATCAGAAAATAAAATTTGGTTAGAGATGAGCACAACGGATGAAGATGAAGTTAAAAGACTTGGAAATAAGGTGATATCAAAAAAAGCTATCCCGCTAGATGGGCCTGTTAGTGGAGGATGTCATAGAGCAGCCACAGGTAATATTGCTATATTTGTGGGAGGGGATAGAAAAGCTTTTGAAAAAATATTACCTGCCTTAACAGTAATGGGTAGAAAAGTTTTACATACTGGGGAGTTAGGTAGTGCGTCAGTTCTTAAAGTTATAACAAACTATTTGGCATCAGTTCATTTGGTAGCATTAGGTGAAGCATGGACTGTTGCAAAAAAATCAAATTTAGATCTAGCTAAAACATTTAAAGGTATAGAAGTTTCATCTGGAAATTCGTTTGTTCATGAAACAGAAAGTCAGGTTATTTTAAATGGTTCTTATAATATTAATTTTACAATGGATCTTGTTTTGAAAGATACTAGTTTATTCGATAATCTGGCTAAGAAATTAAATACTCCTTTGGAAATTTCTCCAAAGATAGTTGAGATATTTAAAGATGGACAAAAAAAATATGGTTCTAGAGCATGGTCATCAATGATTGTAAAAAGAATGGAAGATTTAAATAAAATTGATTTTAGAGCCAAAGGTTTTCCTGATAAGCTTGTAGATGATGAACCAGAAGAAAAAGGCTATGAAATTTAATCAATATGTTAAGATTAAAAAATGTTAGATAAAAGAAAATTTTACATAAATGGTAGATGGGTTGACCCAATCGAAAAAAACGATTTTGAGGTAATCAATCCTTGTAATGAAGATCCTTTTGCAATTATTTCATTAGGCTCTAAAGAAGATACTAATAACGCTGTAAAAGCGTCAAAAAAAGCATTTGAAACCTGGAAAGAAACTAGCAAAGAAGAAAGGTTAGATTTGCTAAAAAAACTATTAACAGTTTACAAAAAAAGATTTGGAGAAATGGCAGAGGCTATTTCACTAGAAATGGGAGCACCAATAGATTGGGCAACAGATGTTCAAACTGGATCAGGACAAGCACATTTAGAAGATTTTATTTTAAGATTGAAAGAATTTAACTTCGATGAACACTTTGATCAAAAATCTAATAATCACATTTGTTATGAACCAATTGGAGTATGTGGATTAATTACTCCATGGAACTGGCCAATAAACCAAATAGCTCTTAAAGTCGTCCCCGCATTTGCAACTGGGTGTACGATGATACTTAAACCATCTGAAATAGCTCCTATCTCTGGAATGTTATTTGCTGAAATGATTGATGAAGTTGGATTTCCTGATGGTGTATTTAATCTAGTAAATGGTGATGGCGCAGGTGTTGGAACACAAATATCAAGTCATCCTGATATTGATATGGTTTCTTTTACAGGATCAACTCGTGCTGGAAGACTTATTTCAAAAAATGCAGCAGAAACAATTAAAAGAGTTTGTTTAGAGCTTGGAGGAAAAGGTGGAAATATAGTTTTTTCAGATAGTTACAAAAATGCTGTTCGAGATGGCATAAGAAATGTAATGAGTAACTCTGGTCAATCTTGTGATGCTCCTACAAGAATGCTAGTTGAAAAATCTATTTATAAAAGAGCTGTTGAAGAAGCAGTTGATGAAGCAAATAAAATAAATGTAGATCAAGCCTCAAAGAAAGGTGATCACATAGGACCTGTAATATCTAAAATTCAATATGATAAGATAATCAATTTAATTGAAAGCGGAATTTCTGAAGGTGCAACATTAGCAGCCGGTGGTCCAGAGTTACCTAACGGATTAAATAAAGGTTATTTTATAAAACCAACGATTTTTACAAATGTTACAAACGACATGAGAATAGCAAAAGAAGAAATCTTTGGTCCTGTCCTTTCTATTATTCCGTTTGAAACTGAAGATGAAGCAGTAAATATTGTTAATGATACTTCTTATGGTTTGGGGAATTATTTACAGACAGAAGATAGAGAAAAAGCACATAGAGTTGCTAAAAAATTACGCTCAGGGTGTGTTTACATTAATGGTAATTCAGCTGATGCTGGAACCCCTTTTGGAGGTTACAGACAATCAGGAAATGGTAGAGAAGGTGGAGTTTGGGGTCTTGATGAGTATCTAGAAGTTAAAACTGTTACCGGATGGAAATAAAAATTTATGCATTTAATCCATCGTGGGATTGTAAGCAAAAAATATAAAGAAAACCTTTTAAATTCATTTAAACAATCATTTAAAAAAGGATTTGGAATAGAAACTGATATACACGCAACTAAAGATCATAAATTTATCTGTTATCATGACTTTACTTTAAAAAGAATTTTTAAAAAAAAAGAGAGTATTAAAAATCTAAATTATCAAAAAATAAAAGAAATCAGTGTTAAGTATCAAAAGCCAATACCTCTGCTCCAAGATTTGCTTAAGATATCAAAAAATAAATTCTTTTTATTTATTGAGATTAAACCTAAATTTTCAACAAAATTGCTTAAAAAACTGATTAAAGAAACATCTAAATATTCAAAATGTGTATTTATCTCCTTTAAACATCAAAATATTTATAACCTTTTAAAATTAAATAAAAAAACAAAAGTAGGTTTATCTTTTTCACCACCTACAACCATAAAATCAATTGTAAGGAAATCAAAAATAAAAGATGTTGATTGCTTAATTCTTGATAAATCTTACATAAAAAACAAAAAAATTCAGGGCTTAAAAATTAAAAAATATTTTTATACAATTAAAAACAAAACCGAATTCATAAAATATAATAAAAAAAATAACTTAATATTTGAAAATTTATAATTTCTGTTTAAGATAATTTAATCTTCCAATTATTTCATCTCTATCCATATAATAACCTTGGAGATGTCTATTACCTGAATTAGGATCAAACTCAGTTCTGCCATGAAGCAGTCTTCTATTATTAAATGAAAAAATATCTCCTGGTTCTAACCTAAAATTAATTTGGAATTTGGAGTCATGTAAAAGATTTCCAAAACGATGGTGTGCTTTATAAACAGAGTCCATTATGTCTGGATGACAATCCAATGCATCTAAAGTTGCAATACTGTATCTAACATCATTATAGTCCCCATCTTTAGTTAGTGATATAGCTGTACCATGGACGCTTCTTATTGCTTCTTGTGTATAATCTTTATCTCTAAATTTTAATGGTGTGTTTACTAAAATATCAAAAATATCTTTTTCATTTTTCCTCAAAAAATCAGCAACCGCAAAAGCATCAACAGCTGAGGAATCTCCTCCTTTTGCTGAATTTACTAAACAATGTAAGAATTGATAGCCTGGAGGATTTTCAAACCACGGTAAATCCATATGATTATTTAATGCATGAGCTGTATAAGCAGAATTATTCGGTTTAGGAATATTTATTACCTCAAAAGGGGTTTTAAAAAATGTTTCACGGGTATGACTTATACGATTTAAAACATTTAATGCAGAATTTTTTTCAATTGGTGAATTTTTTACAATTGCAATACCAGTATGGTGCAAAAGTTCTAACCATTTAATTAATCCAGATTCGGAATTTATTATTTCATCATGATCAATTTGAATAGATTTTAAATCTTTTTCTAAAGAGTTGTCCCAAAGCTTGTATGGTGAAATATATTTGCGTTTATGTTTTAAAGTATAACAATTTTCTCGTAACCATTTAGGGTCATAATAACTTTTATGATCTCCCTCGCTCCATTCAATTTCCAATTTTCCATCTGAACTCATTGAATATGTCTTGGGATTAATACTTTGAGACACTTTTAAAATATTAAACATTCTGTGTCTCGAATCTTTATCGTGCGCAGATGGACAATTATCTCTTAGCCAAAGATAGTTAAATTTACTCTCTTCACCATCATTCCATACAATTTTTAGATATGTAGAATTTTTTTCTAATTTCGAAATCATTGTCAGTATTAATATTTATATAATTGAGTATTCAAATCAACTCAATTAATGGTTGTATTTTAAATTCAAAGCTTGTTTTTTATCTTTATTCATTATTAAATCTTCTTATTAAAACTTAACCTTAAGGAGATAATTTAATGAAGTTTTTAAAAAGATTAACTATCTCGATTTTCCTTTTATCATCTTTGGTTGTGTCCAATGCAAACGCAGGTGACTGTAAGGCTAGATTGGGAGATTTTGACTGGAGTAGTGCTAATATTCATACAGCTATTACTACTTTTATTCTTGAAAAAGGATACGGTTGTGAAGTTTCTGTAACTAAAGGAAGTACAACTCCGATTATGGCTGCTCATTATGACGGTCAATTAGATGTTATTACTGAAGTTTGGTACGACAACATCATTGGTAATTACAAACCTCACGAAGAAGCAGGTACGATTATCCATATGGGAACAAACACACCAGACTCTCAGCAAGCATTCTATGTTGATAAAGCTACTGCTGATAAATACAATTTAAAATCAGTTGAAGATATGAAAGATCCAAAAATAGCTGCGTTATTTAAAGATCCAGAAGATCCTTCAAAAGGTAGAATGACAAGCTGTATATCTGGTTGGACATGCTACACTGTTAACTTGGTTAAACAAAAAGAGTATGGTTTAGATAAATACTACACAAACTTTGATCCAGGTTCAGGAGGTGCATTGGATGCTGCAATAGCAGGTGCATTTGCTAAGAAAAAACCAATCTTTACTTATTACTGGGCACCAACTGGTTTAATGGGTAAAGTTGATCTTGTAAGATTAAAGGAGCCTAAATTTGATCAAGCATGCTGGGATGCAATGTCTGCAGTTGTAGAAGACATTAAAGCAAATGGTCCAGATGCTTATAAACCTTCTTGCGCAAGTGAGTACAGAGATATGGCATTAACTAAATCTGTTCTTGCTACTTGGGCAAAAGCTCATCCAAAAGAAAACGAGTTTATTGGGAAATATACTATTCCAACAGCTACAGTTAACAAAATGTTAGCATTCTATGAAGATGAGTCAGGTGGTGATATGGAAGCTACTGCAATAGAGTTCTTAAAATCAGAAACTATGTGGAAAGACTGGGTACCAGCTGATGTTGCTAAAAAAGTTTCAGCAGCATTATAATCACTAAGAAAAATTTATTGATAGAGCCCCTTTATGGGGCTCTTTCTTTAAATAAAGTAAAACTATGGAAGCATTAAAGAAAAATAAAAAAATATTTTTTAATATTGGTTTGTTAGCTATTTTTGTTTGGTTGTTAATAACTAGTTACAGTCAATCAAAAAGGAAACCTGACAATATAGGAGAATTATTAAATGATTTTTCATGGTTAGGAGGTAAATGGCCTAAGTGGTTAGACCTACCATTAATGAATTGGATAAATTCTGGTTTTAAAACACTTAACGAAAAATATGGATATATATTTGAGGCTATAAATAATGTTCTTCTTTATATGCTAATGCTTGTAAAAAACTTTTTAATTCAAGCTCCATGGCCATTAGTAATACTTGGTGTTATAGTATTAACGTACTTTGCAAGTGGAAGAAAAATAGGAACAACAGTATTCGTTGGTTTTTGTACATTTTTTATAGGTTTCCTTCATCCAATATTTTGGCAAAAAGCAATTGAGACAACTGCAATAATGTTAATTGGAATATTTCTTTGTGTAGTTGCCGGTATTCCATTAGGTATTGCAATGGCAAGAAGTGCGAGAACTAGAAATGTTATTCTGCCAGTTTTAGACTTGATGCAAACTATTCCAAGTTTTTGTTATTTGATTCCAGGTATTATGTTATTTGGATTAGGAGCTGTTCCTGCAATTATAGCTACATTTATTTACGCAGTTCCACCTTTAGTTAGGCTTACAGATTTAGGAATAAGATTGGTTGATACTGAAGTTATTGAGGCTGCAGATGCATTTGGCGCAAGTAAAAAACAAAAACTATGGGGTGTGCAAATGCCTTTAGCTTTGCCTAATATAATGCAGGGAATTAACCAATGCACAATGATGGCATTAGCTATGGTTGTTATTGCATCAATGATAGGTACTAGAGGTTTGGGAGATGAAGTGTTACTTGGTCTCCAACAATTAAATGTTGGAAGAGCTGCTGAAGCAGGAATTGCTATTGTACTTTTGGCAATAGTGCTTGATAGAATTACGCAATCTTACGGAGAAACTCTCCAAGAGAGAACTGCACCAAATACAAAGAAAGGTAAATAATGTCAAAAATTGAAATTAATAATGTTTACAAAATTTTTGGTAATAATCCTCAATCAGTTATGCCAATGGTAAAAGAAGGGGCAAATAAAGAGGAGGTATTAGAACAAACAGGTCATACAGTTGGTCTAGATAATGTTTCATTAAAAATAGAGGAAGGTGAGACCTTTGTCTGTATGGGTTTATCTGGATCTGGGAAGTCAACATTAATTCGACATTTAAATAGACTAATCGATCCTACTGACGGAGAAATTATAGTAGAAGGTACAAATGTTATGTCTTTTAATAAAGAACAATTAATTGATTTTAGAAGACACAAGATGAGTATGGTTTTTCAAAGGTTTGGTTTATTTCCACACAAAACAGTGATCCAAAATGTTGGATATGGATTGGAAATGCAAGGCAAACAGCTGGAAGAAATAAATAAAACAGCTATGGAAAAAATTGAAGCCGTAGGTCTAAGTGGTTTTGAAAATCAATTTCCAAATCAATTATCAGGTGGTATGCAACAACGAGTTGGTCTTGCTAGAGCTTTAGCTACTGATAGTGATATAATGTTAATGGATGAGGCTTTTAGTGCTTTAGATCCACTAATAAGAAGTGATATGCAAAAACAATTACTTGATCTTCAATCAGAATTAAAAAAAACAATAGTATTTATTACTCATGACTTAGATGAATCATTAAGACTTGGAGACCATATTGGCATATTGAATGCTGGAAAACTAGTTCAAGTTGGAACTCCGGTTGATATCATTATGAACCCTGCAGATGATTATGTTAGAGCATTTGTGAAAGATGTTAATAGAGCAAAAGTAATTAAAGCAAAAATAATTATGAAAAGTACTAACGACTCAGATGATATTGATAAAACAAATTTAATTAAAGTAAATGAGGATCAATTTATTGAAGAATTTTTACCACAAATTGTATGTTCGAATTCTAATTGTGAAGTAGTTGACAAAAGTGGAAATGTAAAAGGTTATATATCTAATAAAGAATTACAGACATCACTAACAAAATCATAATTAATGATTAATCAATCATTAAAGAATAAAAAAATTATTATTTCTGCTGGTGCATCTGGTATTGGATTAGCTACAGCTAAGGTCTGTCTTTCACGTGGCGCATATGTATATCTTTGTGACATCGATAATAAATCTTTAAATAAATTAGATAAACATTCTCTTAAAAATAAAAGACTTTTTACATTTGATTGTGATGCAGCAGACGAAAGTCAAGTATCAGATTTGTTTAAGAAAATACTTAAGAAAACAAAAAAAATTGATGCTTTGATAAATAATGTTGGAATTGCTGGACCGACTGGATCACTTGAAAAATTAAATTCTAAAGATTGGGAAAAAACTATTCAAGTAGATGTTAATAGTCATTTTTATTTTACCAAAAGAGCTATACCTTTAATTAAAAAATCAAGAAACGGATCAATAATTAATATTTCATCAACAGCAGGTATACTTGGTTTTCCTTTAAGATCACCTTATGCAGCAAGTAAATGGGCAATAATTGGCGTTACCAAAACTTTAGCAATGGAACTTGGAAAATTTAATATTAGAGTTAATGCAGTTTGCCCTGGTTCAATAAAAGGTGAGAGAATGAAAAGAGTAATAAGAGATAAAGCAAAATTTACAAAAGTTTCCTCTAAAACAGTTGAAAAAGAATTTATTTCAATGAGTTCTATGAAAAAGTGGATTCTAGAGGAAGATATAGGAAAAATGTGTGCTTTTTTAATATCAGATGACTCAAGCAAAGTGTCGGGGCAAGTAATCTCTGTAGATGGGCATACAGAGAGAAACGATTAATTTGAAAATCTTTTATATTTTGGAAGTTTATCAGTTATTTTATAAAAATCTGATTTAGAACTGACAAATATATTTCGCATTGTTTTAAGACCTGTTTTTCCGTTAAACATACCTGCTGCTATCGAAATATTATCTGAATTTTTAAATTTAAAAAAAATACTAGCCCCACATTTATTACAAAAACCTCTTCTTGCGTGAATAGATGATTTAAACCATTTAAGTGTTTTTTTATTTATAAATTTAATATCCTTATCTTTAACATTAGAGTAGGCACCATATGATCCATGAGTTTTTCTACACTGAATACAATGACAATTTGAAACGTTTCTGTGTATACCACTAGTTTTAAACTTTACTCCTTCACATAAACAACTAGCTATCAAAGTTCTCTTCATTATCTTCTAATTTTATTTTCGTATTTTTTTCTTAACTTTTGAAGATCAACTAAATACTGATCTCTTATATTTGATATCATTGCGACCGATTTACCTTTGGCTTGTTTTGCTGTCCCTGAAATAAGTCTAGATGATAGTTTTTTTGATAATTTTGGAGCTTTTAATTTTGTCCAAGGTAATTTTAAAGCAGGTCCAAATTGTTCAAGCATATGTTTCATCCCAGTTTTTCCACCTGCTAAATGAAAAGTTAAAAATGTACCCATTAAGGACCATCTTAGTCCTGGACCATCCTCAATCGCTCTGTCTAGTTCCTCAGTAGTTGCATATCCTTCGTTAATAATATGTAGCCCTTCTCTCCATAAAGCTTCTTGTAACCTATCAGATAAATATCCAGGTAACTCATTTTTTACCATAATTGGATTCATGGAAATCGATTTATAAAACTTTTTAGCTTCTTTTAAAAATTTATTTTTTGTTTTTTTACCTGGCACAATTTCAACAGCAGGTAATAAATAGACAGGATTAAATGGATGTCCAATCATTGTTCTTTCAGGATTTTTACATTTAGAATAAATTCTTGAAGGTAACAGGCCTGAAGAACTTGATGAAATAATTGCATTGGGTTTAGCATATTTTCCAATTAAGCTCATTAATTTAGTTTTTAAAGCATAATTTTCACTAGCACATTCTTGAACAAAATCTGCATTTCTTAGAGTTTCTTCAATTGTAGTAAAAAATTTAAAATTTTTAAGATTAATTGATTTTTTATTAAAAAGTTTTTTTACATATGGCCAAGTTCTTCTAATTTCTGAAATTAAATTTTTTTTTAATTTAAGATCTTTGTCGTAAGCATAAACAATTTTATTATGAACCAAACATCTGATAATCCAACCTGTGCCAATTACACCAGTGCCTACTACTGCTACTTTATGAATTCTTGTCATTTCAATTTAAAAGTTCTTTAATATTTTTATCAAGTTTTTTTTCAAAATTTTTATCATTTCCAGGATTTGCTGCACAATGACCAAAAGATGAATCTACCGGTCTTAAAGAAGAATTAGGAATAAATTTTTCTTCATATTTATTATCTTCAGTTCTAAAATAAAGATCTTGATTGCAAGGCATCAAAATTGTTTTTGCTTTAATTGATTTAAGTGCTTTAGTATAATTATTTTTATAAATTGGTCCTTTGCTTATATCGTTAAGTTGCCAAGTTTTAAGCTTTGAAAGTAAATTATTTGCATCCCAATTTCTAGCATGATCATTTTCCCAATCCTTTAATAATTCTTCAGAATTTTTGTAACCAAGTTTTTTATATAATTTTTCTCTATAAAATTTTTGAGAAAAAGCCCAACCAGCATAAACTCGTCCAAACGCTCTTAAACCTTTAACCGGTTGTTTTTTATAGTTACCTTTATTCCAATTTTTATCAGCAGTAAGCGCGGCTTTAACTCCTTCTAAAAACACATGGTTATGAATTGATGTTTTTGACGAAGCACAAAAAGGCAGAATTGCTTTGACCATATTTGGATATTGTGCTGCCCATTGATAAGACTGACAACCAGCCATTGACCAACCTGTTACTAGTGCTATTTTTTTTATTTTTAATTTCTCTGTAATAAGTTTGTGTTGACAGTAAATATTATCCCATAATGTTATGGTTGGAAATTTTGCTCCAAATTGTTTTTTTATAGAATTATTTGGTGATGAAGAAAAACCATTTCCAAACATATTAATTGATACGATAAAGTATTTATTTGGATTTATAGCTCTATTTTTCCCGATAAATCCCTCGTTTCTTATGTGGCTTCCTGTGTAAAAGGTTGGAAGAACAATTACATTAGAGCTACTTTTATTTAATTTACCATAAGTTTTATATGCTAGTTCTGCAGAATTTAAAATTTTACCTGATAAAAGCTTAACGTTTCCTAATTTAAACGTCTCATAACTAGCCATGGATCAATAGAGTCTTAGGTACTCTTTTACTTCCCAATCAGTAACTGCTTGATGGTATCTTTCCCACTCATCATTTTTATAAGCAAGCAAAGATTTTTTCATGACTGATCCTATTACTTCTTCAGATAATTCATCTTTTTTCAGCGCTTCTATAGCCATTAGTAAATTTCTTGGAAGTCTTTTAATTCCAAGTTTTTTAAACTCACTATCAGTCATATCATAAAGATCTTGATCAGTTGGTTTACCTGGGTGAATTTTATTTTTAATACCTTCTACAGCTGCTGAAAGTGTCATTGAAAAAGCTAAATATACATTCATTGTCATATCTGCAGCTCTATTTTCAATGCAATATCTATTTTGTGGTAATCTAAACTGAGCTGATCTGTTATTGTGTCCATATGTGATATTTGTTGGCGCCCAAGTAACTGTACCCCCTTCAAATCCACCAACTCTTGGTACCAATCCATTATATGAATTTACAGTTGAACATGTGATTGAAGTTAGAGCTTCTGCGTGTTTCATAAGCCCACCTACGGCAAACAAAGACTCTTTAGACCATTTATTTCCACCATCAAAAATATTTTTCCCATTTTTATCAACCATTGAAAAATTTATATGGGCTCCTGATCTCCAATCACCAATTGTTGGTTTTGGCATAAATGTGATAAACATATTATGTTTTTTTGCGACCTCTTTAAGAAGAATACGAAGAAAAACTAATCTGTCAGCCATTTCTAAAAGATTCGTATAATGGAAATCTAATTCAAATTGAGAATATGCACCTTCAGCAACTACATCGTGTAGTTTCCAGCCTAATCCGTTAAGAATATCTATTAATTCTTTTAAAAAATGCATTGAGTCGAATGAATGCTCAACATCATAACCGAAAGCTTGACGTCTCGGTCTAATTCCTTTTATAGGATCAGTATCAATAGCTTTTATAGGTTGACCATTTTCATCATACTTCATTGCAATAAATTCAGGTTCCACACCAGCCATACCTTTGTATCCAGAATCTTGAGCTTTTTGCATGTTGCGTTTTAAAGCCTGTCTTGGACAAACATTATAGGGTTTATCTTCCCAAAAAAGGTCTGCAAAAATAATTGCTGTAGATGTATCCCATGGACAAATATAAACAGAATCTAAATCTGGTAACATTACCTGATCAGAGTCTGCTGGTGTTAATTCTGGAACAAAAGAAATAGAATGAACAGCAAATTGAGGACCTTTTCCTAAACATAATGGTTCAAAATCGGACATAGGAACAGGTTTTGATTTTGGGATACCATGGAGATCAATCCAACTTGATAAAACGTATTTTACACCAGCATTTTTTAATTTTTTATGAACTGCAGGTATTTTTTTTCTATTACGATCAACTGCATCTTTGAAATTTTCATAATAGATTTTTTCGTTTTTATTCAA
Source organism: uncultured Pelagibacteraceae bacterium (assembly GCA_902629285.1). Lineage (GTDB taxonomy): Bacteria > Pseudomonadota > Alphaproteobacteria > Pelagibacterales > Pelagibacteraceae > Pelagibacter. Next base: position 31,885 of record CACOQN010000001.1, read on the forward strand.
GTTGATTTCCTCCTAATTTACGGTTGTGGCATGTCCTCAGGATCAATTCCAGGCACAAAAGTAATGCCAGCTTTTTGTTTCCAGTCATGAGGATATGCCGCATAAAATATTACACATTTTTCATCACACTCATATGCTATGTGATTATCTTTAGGAATATAAAGTACATCCCCAGGGTTGCAGACATATGATTGCCCATCACATGTCAATCTAAAAGTTCCTTCCATACAGTAAATAATTTCATCACAAGTCAAATCCCATGGCACGGATACTTTGTTTAAAAAATTTAACCCTCCACACATCGTATTACTTACTTTACTAGTGACAAATGGTTTAATATAACTTTTGCCTGGTTCTAGAGTATGAAGTCTATGTTCTATATCTTTAAATTTATACAGCTGAGGCTTATTTGACATTCTAATTCCTTTCAATTTATATTTTTAGTGGTTCATTTAATTCAACTTTGTAGCCATCAGGATCTTCACAAAATGCTATTACTCTTGTTCCATGTTTCATTGGACCTGGTTTACGAGTTATATTAACACCAAGTTTTTCAAGATCTTCACAAGCTTTATAAACATCTGGAGTTTCTATACAGACATGGCCCCATCCGTTTCCTTTGTCATAATCTTCCTTTTGATCCCAATTATGAGTAAGCTCTAAACAAGGAGACTCGGTTTCTAAACCATATCCAATAAAAGCATTTGTAAATTTTCCTTCTGGATAATCTGTTTTTCTTAAAACTTTCATACCTAGTGTTTTGCAGTAAAAATTAAAAGATGCTTCCAGATCTTTAACTCTTATCATTGTATGGGCTAATCGATATCCCTCTAGATTAATCTCTTTAGACATTTTTTTTCCTTTTTATTGATTTAGAAGACTTCATTGTAGCATCTACTATTAATTTTTGAAATGCTTGAACACCTTTTTCCCAAACTGGAGACAATAGACCACCTTCATGAGATGCTGGAGAATGTCTGCCTTCTTGAAGTCTTTCGCACATTTCGTGATCTTCTTTATGAACACTCCACCATATATTTTTAACCATTTTAATTTCTTCCTCGCTCATATCTTTACCGTCTGTAGTGTAAATTATCCTTTTTTGAGATGTCAAACCTGGGCTAATAGGCACATTAAGATAAACACCAATTTGATTTGGATAGTAAGAGCCAATAATAAAATTTGGGAATAGCGATAAATATCTGGATGTTACAGATAAGGCTGTACTATTTTTGGTATCTTCTTCAGCTACATCTACTCCACTACCATAACAAACACCATCTACAACTGTGTAATGATCTTTAAGTGGTTGGTTGGTAGTAGTTTTATGAACGAATTGTACGTGATAAGGTTCAATAAAATTTTCAATTAAAAATTTCCAATTAGTATTTATGTTTCCAAAATCTAATGTTGCCGCATATCTTAATTTAGTAAAATCGATATCATTAAACTTTGAAATAAGTGGTTTTGCATATTGCTCAAATTTTTTTGCTTTGCCATTAAAATTAATAAAAATCCAATCGTGCCAAATGTGAATCTTTATTGGTTTTAAACCGTGATCAATATAATTAAATCCTTGTGGTTTGTGTTGATTTGTACCACCAACATGAGGCGCTGCCTTTAAGTTTCCATCAAGATCATAACTCCAAGCGTGATAAGGACAACTTATGATTTTACCTACATTTTTTTTTTCATCGATAAGCTTTAGGCATCTATGACTACAAACATTATGGAAGGCTTTTATTTCATTATTATTGTTTTTTAATAAAAGTATCGGTTTATTTGCTATAAATAGTGGAATTACATCTCCAGAATTTTTTAGTTCATGAGCAAAACCCACAAATAACCAGTCATTAGATAAAACTGTTTCACATTCTTTTTTCCAAAAATTTTCATCAATATAAGATTTTGCTGGTAAACCAAATATGGTGTTAGCATTTTTTGATTTTTTGATTTTTACTAAATTTTTTCCTTTAGACATAAGCTAGTAGAAAGTTATTAATTATATTGAAAACCCTATTTTAGAATATGAGGATTTACAATAAAATATTTTGCTATTGCAATAGGCCACGAGCAAATGTATCAAAATGTGAATAATCAGAGAAAATTTTGAAGTTAAAAACCTGAAAAGTAATTATATAATATCGATTGGGTTAAGAACTTTTACCTCTATAGGTTTATTTAAAAGATCATTAATTTTAGATCTATAATCTTTATAATGCTCTGTATTTCTATGAAAATCTAACGCTTCAGTATCTTTATAAATTTCAAATAAATGAAAAGATTCAATTTTTTTTTCTGAATTTTTTTCCTCATAAAAATTATAAAGTTCATTACCCTCTTCTAATCTCGTTGGTTTTGTCATAGATAATAAAATTTCTCGAACATCATTAACTTTATCTTCCTTGGGATAAAAACTTGCTATAACAGTTATCTTTGACATTAATAATGTTTTACTAATTTTAGTTTTTCTCTTGTCTCAGCTGGTGTCATTGGTGAATATCCAAGTTCATCTATTATTCTTATAGCTTTTTCAACTAATTGAGCATTAGTTGCCAACTTACCTTTTGATAGATACAGATTATCTTCTAATCCAACTCTTGGATTTCCTCCCATAAGAACAGTTTGCGCAACAAATGGCATTTCATTTCTTGAAATTGCAAATCCTGACCATACACCTTCCTTGGGCATAATATCTTTCATTGCTTGCATAGCTGATATTGTTGCAGGGGCTCCCCATGGAATTCCTAAACACATTTGAAAAAGAGGTGGATCACTTAGTAGTCCCTCTTTATAAATCTGCGAACCAAACCACATATTACCCAAATCAAACGCCTCTATTTCTGGTTTCACTTTAATTTCTTGCAACTTTTTTGCAGCTTTTCTTAAATCATTTGGAGTATTAACTGTAATAACTGAGCTATCACCAAAATTTAGTGTACCTGCATCTAATGTACAAATTTCGGGAAGAAATTGTTCTGCATTTGCAATTCTTTCCATTACATTTGCCATATCAGTCATCGGACCAAATTCTAAAGGATTTTTTCCTTGTCCAATATCAAGGTCTCCCCCCATGCCAGTTGTTAAGTTCAAAATTACATCTGTGTCACTTGATCTGATTCTATCAATAACCTCTTTATATAATTCCAATCTTCTACTTGGAGTTCCATCATCCTCTCTAACATGAATATGAGCGATTGCAGCTCCAGCTTTTGCAGCCTCTATTGAGGCTTTGGCAATTTGTTCTGGTGTTTTTGGTAAATCGGGATGCTTGCTAGCAGTGTCACCTGATCCAGTTACTGCACACGATATAAAAACTTTATTGCTCATAAATTGTAAATTAAATATAGTTTAATTTAACAAAAATGGAAATAACCGAATTACAAAAAGATTTAGCTGCTACTTTTAGATGGACTGCAAGACTAAATATGCACGAGGGTGTTGCAAACCATTTTAGTGCGTGCCTTCCAGGCTCATCAACCGATTTCTACGTAAATAAAGCTGGCATACATTTTAGTCAAATTAAAGCTAGTGATTTAATTTTAGTGACTAAAGAAAATATTAATGAACTAAAGAATAAGCCTAATTTAATTGATCCTACGGCAATTAGTATTCATGGTGCAATACATCAAAAAATTCCACATGCAAAATGTATTTTTCATTGTCATTCAAAGTATGCAACAGCATTATCAACATTAAAAGATCCAATAATGAAACCTATAGATCAAAATACTATGATATTTTATAATAGAGTCTCAGTTTATAATGAATTTGGAGGATTAGGATTTGAGGATGAGGCTATGAAGATGGCTAGTGCTTTAGGAAACAAACAACATATGTTGCTTGCTAACCATGGAATTATTACAACAGGACAGACCGTTGCAGAAGGTTTTAATTATTTATATTATTTTGAAAAAGCAGCAGAAACTTATTTAACTGCTTTATCCTCAAATCAGGAATTGAATGTAGTTAGGGAAGATGTCGCTGAAAAAACAGCTGAAGAAACTGCAAACTATCCAATTGATTTAGCAAAATTACATCTTGATCAAATAAAGTTAATTTTAGATAAAGAAGAACCAGATTATAAAAATTAAATGTCAATACATATAGCAAATCAAATTATCAAAAAAGAGTGGACAGACTATAATAACCATATGAACATGGCTTACTATGTTCTTATTTTCGATCAAGTTTGGGAAATAATGTTACAAAAATTTAAGATGGGTGAGGACTCAGCAAAAACTAACAAAATGAGCACCATGGTTGTTGAAACACACACAACTTATAATAATGAGGTAAAGGAGGGTGAAGAGGTAGAAATTAATCTTACCTTTTTTGATCATGACAAAAAAAGATTACACTTCAAAATGGAAATGCTTGAAAAAACTACAAAAAAGTTATCAGCAACATTAGAAATGTTATCTTTGTATATTGATTTAAATAAGAGAAAAGTGGCTGAATTTGAAGAAGACAAAGTTAAGTTAATGGATGATTTTATTAAATTAAACAAATCAAATTTTAAGGATAATGATCTTGTAATAACTGGAAAGTTGAAAAAATAATGGAAATTAAGTTGCTTTCAGGTGCATTAGGAGCTGAAATTAAAGGTATAGATTTAACCGATGTTTCAGATTTAAATTTTAAGAAAATAAATGATCTTCTTTTAGAACATAAAGTTATTTTTTTTAGAGACCAACCTATTACAAAAGAACAACAAATTGCACTTGCTGAAAAGTTTGGACCTTTAGAAACTCATGCTTATGTAAAAGGATTAAATGATTATCCTGAAATTGTCAGAATAATAAAAGGTAAAGAAGAAAAAAACCAATGGGGTGAGAATTGGCATAGTGACGTTAGTTATAACGCAAAACCAACAAAAGCAGTAATATTAAAATCTTTAAAAATCCCTCCTGTTGGTGGTGATACTTGTTTTTCCAATATGGAGTTAGCTTGGGAAACACTGGATGACAAAATTAAAGAGAAAATAAAAGATAGAAAAGCAATTCATAGCTCACTTGGTGCAGAATTTTTCATAGATAACTATAAGTATATGGAAGGAAATGAAAAAAGAAATTATGACTCTTATTCTAACGAACATCCAATTGTTAGAACACATCCAGAAACAGGCAAAAAAATTTTGTTTGTTAATTGGACATATACCAAACAAATTATTGGATTAGAAAAAGAGGAAAGTGATCAAATATTAAAAGAAATATTTGAGCATCAAGCTAGATTGGATCTTACATGTAGGTTTAGCTGGACAGAAAATACTGTAGCAATCTGGGATAATAGAAGTGTTATTCATTATGCAATAGCTGATTTTTTTCCAGGTAGAGGTTTAGGATATGAAAGAATTATGGATAGGATTGCAATTGAAGGAGATAGACCTCAATAGTCATCATGCAAGTAGTTGAAAAAATAATATCAAATTTTACAAACAACCAATCACTCTATATTGGCGAAAATGTAACTATGTCTCAACACATGATACAAGCCGCAATGTTAGCTGAAAAAGCTAAATGTAAAAAAGAGGTCGTATGCTCATGTTTATTACATGATTATGGGCATTTCATTATTGAAAACCCTGATGGTTTAGTAGAGTCAAATTTAGATGGCGAGCATGAAAGTGTAGGTTATGAATATTTAAAAATTTTTTTTAAAGAAGAGATTGTAGAACCAATAAAATATCATGTTCTTGCTAAGCGTTATTTAGCTAAAAATAAAAATTATTATAATAAACTTTCTCAGGCTTCTAAGGTAAGTCTTAATTTGCAAGGTGGGGTTTTAAATGATGATGAATGTGATGAATTTGAGAGAAAGAAATATTTCAAATCATCAATTCTTGTGAGAAAATTTGATGAGGCAGCAAAAAGGACGGACATCAAAATGAAGTCTATTCATCAATATAAAAAATTACTAACATCAAGCCTTATATGAAGTTTGATTATTTAATAATTGGCGCTGGTTCAGCTGGCTGTGTGCTTGCAAATCGATTGACCGAAAATGGCAAAAACACTGTAGCAATATTTGAAGCTGGTAAACCTAGCGATATTTGGAAAGTAAACATGCCTCTTGCAATTTTATACACAATGCATGATCCCAAATATAATTATAAATATTATTCAGAACCAGAACCCTATTTGAACAACAGAAAATTATTTTGCCCAAGAGGAAAAATGATTGGTGGGTGCTCTGCTCACAATGGAATGGTTTTTGTAAGAGGAAATCCAAACGATTATCAAAGATGGGCATCTTTTGGACTAACAGATTGGTCATATGAAAAGGTATTGCCTTTTTTTAAAAAAATAGAAACTTGGTCTGAAGGAGAGAATGAATATAGAGGTGGAAACGGTATATTGCCAGTTAATCAATCTAAAAATAAAAATCCTCTATTTAAAGCATTTATCGACTCAGCTGGGGAAGCTGGTTATAAAATAAACAATGATATGAATGGCAAGGAACAAGAAGGCTTTGGTATGTATGATGTAACTATCCATAATGGAGAAAGAGCTAGTGTTTCAAAGTATTATTTAAATCCAGCAAAAAAAAGAAAAAATTTAAATATTTTTACCGACTCATTTGTTGAAAAAATTATTTTTGATGGAAAAAAGGCAATAGGTATTGAAGTAAAAATAAAAAATAAAGTTGAAAAAATTTATGCAAATAAAGAAGTTATACTAAGTGGTGGTGCAATTAATTCGCCTCAACTATTAATGTTATCAGGAGTTGGACCTAGTCAACATTTGAAAGATAAAGGAATTGATGTTGTTCATAATCTTGAAGGTGTTGGTAAAAATTTACAGGATCATTTAGAAACCTATGTTCAACAAGAGTGTAAAACATCTGACACTCTGTATTCTTATATCAATAAATTGAATATGTTAAGGATTGGTATTCAGTGGTTTTTGTCAAAAACAGGACCATGCTCAACTTCATTTTTAGAGGCTGGTGGATTTTGTAAATCATCACCTGAAAGAGAATATCCTAACATTCAATTTCATTTTTTTCCTGCATTTGTAATTGATCATGGATTAGTAGATCCTGACCGACATGGATATCAATTACACGCTAGTCCAAACCATCCAAAGAGCAGAGGTCATATAACCTTAAATAGTTCAAATCCATACGAATATCCTAAGATACAATTTAATTATTTAGAACATGAGGATGATTTAAAACAAACTATTGAATGTATTCATGTGGCAAGAAAAATTTTAGGACAAAATTCTTTAAAACCATATGCAGGAAAAGAGATTGGACCTGGAGAACATGCTGACACTAATGAAGTATTTGAGGAATATATTCGATCTAAAGCTGAAACTGCATATCATCCATCTTGTACACTGAAAATGGGAGAAGATAATATGGCTGTTGTCGATCAAAAATTGAAAGTGCATGGTTTAGAAAATTTGAGGGTTGTTGATGCATCTGTAATGCCTGAAATTACAAGTGGAAACTTAAATGCTCCAACTTTAATGATAGCCGAAAAAGCTGCTAGCGAAATATTAGGTTAATTATTATAAATTAAAAATAAAATTAACCCAAAAACTGAAAAAACAACCAAAATTATCTATTAGATTTGTTCATCTTATCAATATTTTTTTCACTCTAATTTAATAAATTTAAAAACATATTCTTTTTTGATATAGATCATCAATGAGTACACAAAATAATAATCCTAAAGGAATAGCTTACATATTAATTTCCATGATGGTTTTTTCTGTGCAGGACGGAATTATGAAGCATATTTATAATTTTGTTTCACTTTATGAAGTTTACTTAATAAGAACAGTAGTAAGTTTTGCGCTTATTTTATTATTTTTAATAATAACAAAAAAACCAATAGTTTTTAAAAGCCAATATCCTCTTTTAACTTTTACCCGTGTAATACTTTTCTTCTTTGGTTTTAGTTCTTTTTATGTTTCTTTGACTGTGTTACCGCTTGGGACTGCTACAGCTTTATTTTTTGTTACTCCATTTTTAATTACAATATTTGCTCATTTTTTTTTAAAAGAAGAAATAGGATTAAGAAGATGGTCTGCTGTGGTTGTGGGATTTATTGGTGTTTATGTAACATTAAATCCTGATTTCAGTAATTTTAACTATTTAAGTTTATTACCTATTTTATGTGCGTTTTGTTATTCATTATCTATGATAATTATAAAAAAAACATCTGATAAGGATAGCGTTTATACCCAAACTTTTACATTTTATATTGGTGCAATTATTCTAAGTATAATTTTCTATTTTGTTATTGGTGACGGTCAATACAACACTTTAAATCATCCAGCTTCTCAATTTATATTTAGAGAATGGTTTGTAAATTTTAATTCCAATATCCTATTAATGACTGCAACTGGTGTGACTGCTGCTCTTGCTTTCTTTTTTTTATTTACAGCTTACAGCATAGCTTCACCTTCCGTAGTTTCACCTTTTGAATATTCAATATTATTTTGGTCCCCACTAGTAGGATGGCTATATTTCGATGAAATACCCTCGTCAAACACAGTATTTGGAATTTTAATAATTGTATCAAGTGGTATTTATATTTTTATGCGTGAAAAAGCACAAAATCAATCAATTGCTACAGAAAAACCTCTAAGATAAATGACGAGAGATAATAATTCAAAAGGTATTTTTTTAATTATTATTGCGATGACTTTATTTGCAATGCAAGACTCTTTAATTAAATATATTTTTGAAAAATCCTCTCTTTATGAGATTTTTTTTGGAAGATATTTTGTTGCAGCTGTTTTGCTTTTTAGTTATATAAAATTTAGAAAACAAAAAGTTTCATTAAAAACTTATTATCCTATTTTAACAATTGTTAGAGTAGTTCTTCACTTTTTAGCATTTTCAGCTTTCTTTATTTCTCTTACTTATATGCCCTTAGCAACAGCAAATGCCCTATTCTTCTCTTGTCCTTTTTTTGTATCTATTTTCGCTAAATTTTTTTTGAAAGAATTTATTGGAATAAGAAGATGGTCAGCAATTGTATTTGGTTTTGTGGGAGTTTTTATTGTACTTGATCCAAATTTTTCTGATTTTGAATATAAAAGTTTGCTTCCGGTATTATGTGCATTTTTTTATGCTGCATCCATGACAATAACAAAATATACATCTGACAAAGACGATGTAAATACTCAACTATTTTATTTTTACTTAATAGCACTAATTTTATGTGGTCTTATATATTTGTTTATGGGGGATGGACAATTGAATAACCCAGACTTTGATCCAACTACGCAGTTTATTTTTAGAGAGTGGTTTTCAAACATTGAATATACATGGAAATTTATCTTATTTTTTGGTTTTGTCGCCTCGATAGCTTTTCTCTGTATATTTTCAGCTTACATTGTCGCTTCACCTTCCGTAGTTTCTCTATTTGAATATTCATTGATTATTATGTCAATGATACCTGGATATTTTTTATTTAATGAAATTCCATCAGGTAGAACATTTTTTGGAGTTGCTTGTATAATAGCTGCTGGAATTTATATTTACTTTAGAGAAAAGGCTAGAGATCAATACATTGCAACAGAAACTCCCGTAAGAAGATGATAAAAAGCTATATACCCACAATTGATATATCCTCACTAATTGAAAATAATTTTGAAACCCAAAGTGCATTTAAAACAATTAAAAAAATTGAAAAAGCTTGTGTTAACATAGGATTTTTTCAAATTACAGGTCATGGAATTAATTTAAAAGAAATTTACAGAACCTGTGAGATTGGAAATAAATTCTTTAATTTGTCAGATAATAATAAAAGAAAATTATCACCTAAAAAGTGGAATAAGAAAAATAAAAATTTCTACAGGGGATATTTTCCTAATGATGTAAATGGAAAAGAAGGTTTGGACATAGGTGATTTAAAAGTAACAAAAAAATATTCTTCAGATCTACAAAATCAATATATAGAGTATCTTAATTTAGATAAATGTTTTAATAAAAAATCAATTAAGATTTTAAATAAATATTTTGATAATATTTACAGAATAAGTGAAACTTTATTTAAAAGTATAATCAAACTTAATAAAAAAAATCCAAATATTTCAAAAAAAGCTTTTTCAAGATTAAAAACATTAAGCACATTGAGGTTTAATTATTATCCCAATCAGACTAAGCCAGTAGAAATATCAAAACAAGATGGGGTTGCTCTTGGATGTGAAACCCATGTAGACAGCGGAGTATTTACAGTTCTCTATCAGGATAAAAAAGGTGGATTGCAAGTTCAAAATAGAAAAAATAAAAAATGGTATGATGTTCCATTTAATAAAAAAGCTTTGGTCGTAAATACTGGTAGAGCTCTAGAATTTTTAAGCAAAGGCAAATTTAAAGCAACTAATCACAGAGTTTTGTGGAATAAAAGCAAGAGACTTTCTGTTCCTTTTTTCTTTGAGCCTTCCTACGATTTCAAAATGAATAAATCATTTTTAAATGAAGGTAAATTTAAAAATAATGGTGAAATTTATGAGAAATTTCTTAACAAATCATTAAAGAAATTTATTGAATATCAACGTGAGTAACTATAAGGTTTAGTTATAAAGCGATACATAACTCGTCGTTAAATTCATAGATTTACGAAAGTGGGATCGGTCGTCTTTAAATTAACTTTTAAAGGAGGCTTTATGAAATTTGGTTATTTTTGTAATACCACAAACTGGACGCACAAACCTTATCATCAACTATTAGATGAAACTAAAGAAATCACAGAATATTGTGATCAAAACAAATGGAATTCTATTTGGTTTACAGAACATCACTTCAATCATGAGGGAATGGAGTCTTGTACAAATCCATTAATGATGGGTGCAGATGCTGCTGCTAGAACAAAAAATATTCGAATTGGTCAAGCAGCAAATGTAATAACTTTTCATAATCCTATTAGACTTGCGGAAGATATTGCCACGTTAGACCAACTTTCTAAAGGAAGAGTTGAGGTAGGAGTTGCTAGAGGTGTTTATGGAAGAGAAGCAATAAATTTAAACAAAGAAGCAGATTTAAAAGACCAGGCAAAAAATTTTAGATTATTTGCAGAAACATTAGAGGTGTTAAAAAAATCTTGGACAGAAAAATTCTTTAAACATGAAGGAGAGTTTTATACTTATCCTTCGCCAAATTATGTTTGGCAACATGATATGAGCCCGCCAAGTGAAGAATTTATGAATATGGAAGATAGTACAATGAAAAAAATAAGTGTATTACCTAAGCCATATCAAGATCCTCACCCACCAATTCATCAAGTTGTAGATGGAATTAGGTCAATAGAATGGGCTGCTGAACAAAATATAAATGTAATTATGTGGATACCAACTGTCAAAGCTTTAAAGGCAAGATTTGAAGCCTATAAAAATAAAAGATCAGAGGTTACAAAAAAAAATGTTCCTCTTGGAGAAGGGGTATCTCTTGTAAGAGATATGTTTGTTGCTGACACGATGGAAGAAGCAAAAGAAAAAGCTGGTGAACATATGGTAAATTATATGAGATGGGTTTGTCATTGGAGAGGTTTAGGAAATCATATGGATCCAGGTGAAGAATTACCTGAAACAAAGGGTAAATTAGATTTATTAAATTATGAATTTTTACATAAAAGAAATATGTTATTTGGAACCCCAGAGTATGTGATAGACAAAATTCATGAATTAAAATCTGAACTTAATTTACAAAATTTACAAGTTTGGTCTAATTTTCCAGGTGTGAAACATAAAGACTGTATGAAAAGTATAAAACTTTTCACTGAAAAAGTTATGCCTCACTTTAAGGATGATTTTGATACTGAAGTAAAAAAAGTTTCGTGAAAACAAAACGAAAAAGAATTAGCGGAGGTCATGCCGCTGTTCAATCATTAAAAAAAGAGAGAGTAAGACATGTTTTTGGTCTTATTGGTTCAGCAACAATGGAAATGTTTGATGCTCTTTATAATGAAAAGAGTATAAAATTTATTGGAGTAAGAGATGAACGAACAGGTACTCATATGGCTGACGGGTATGCAAGAGCTTCAAATAAACATGGTGTAATGATTGCAGGTCAGAACGGACCAGGTGCTACAAATTTAGTTACAGGAGTTGCTCAAGCAAATGCAGCTTTTTCGCCAGTGGTCGCAATTGCAGGCTCCTATTCAACAAAAGATAAAATGGAGGATGCATTTCAGGGTTTAGATCAACAGTCTTTATTTTCACCAATTACAAAAAAAACGTGGACTATAAAAAATTCAAAAAATATTCCAAATCTCATGAGTGATGCATTTAAGCTATCTATGAAACCTAGGAGAGGACCTGTTTGTATAAATTTACCAAGAAATATATTAGCTGAGTCAAACTCTTATAATATAAATACTAAAAAACCATCATTCACAAATGAGAATAAACAAAAAGGTAATAAAGATAATATCAAAAAAGCTGCGAAATTAATTGAAGCTTCAAAATGTTCAGTAATTATTGTTGGTGCAGGAATTAAATATAATTCTAAATACAAAGACGTACTAAAATTAGCTGAACTATGCAACATGCCTATTGTTACAGCAGCAGGGCATGGAGATGCAATTCCATTTGGACATAAATTAAATGCAGGACAAATGGGTCCTAGGGGAAATCCTGTTGCCTCAAGATTAGTTAAGAATGCAGACATTATTTTAGCAATTGGAACACGTTTAGGATTTAACTCAACTTTTTATTCTTATGAAAACATAAATAAAAAAGCAAAAATCATACAAATAGAACTTGAAAAAAAAATGCTCGGAAAATATTTTCCTGCAACCATTAAAATTCATGCTGATGCTGCTACTGCAACTAAACAACTTTATGATCAAATTAAAAAAGATAAGATTAAACTAAATATAAAAAATTGGACAAACTTATATTTAAAAGAAAGAAACGAGTATTTACAAAAAAGAGATAAAGAAAATTTAGGCTCAAATTTTCCTATACAGCCCAAAGGTCTATTTAAACAATTAAGAAAAGTGCTGCCAAAAAACTCTGCAATTACATTAGATGCTGGAACATTATGCTTGCAAGCAACTGATGCTCTAGAGTATTACGATCCTCCCTCTTTATTTACTCCATTAGATTTTGGCCTTGTTGGTTTTTCATTTGCATGCGGTCTTGGAGTGAAAGTTGCAAAACCAAAAAAAACAGTTGTAAGTTTAATGGGTGATGGAGGTTTTGGAATGACAATATCAGAATTAAGCACTGCTGTTGAATATGGAATTAATACAACAACTATTGTGATGAATAATCAAAGCTGGGGAGCAGAAAAAGCTTACCAAAAAGATTTTTTTGGTAAAAGATATTTAGGTGCAGATATTACTAGTCCATCTTTTGATAAGGTTGCAGAACTCTATGGTGCAAAGGGATTTAAAGTTAAAAAAATTTCTGAGATTAATGAAGCTGTACAAGCTGCTATTAAATCAAATAAGCCATCAGTGATAGATGTTGATGTAGATCCAAAAGCATTATACAGTTTTAGAAGAGATAGTTTCGCACATAGAGTAAAAAAATGAAATTAGAATTAAGAAAATTTACCAAATTCGTAGACAAAACTTTTATTGAAGGTGGTAAAGAAGCGAAAGAACCGGTTTTAATGGTATCAGTAGCAGCAGTGTTTAAAAATCCATGGCATGGTCAGGGTTTCGTTGAAGATCTTAGACCAACTATTTTAGATCTTGCGCCAAAGCTAGGTGATTTACTTGTTCCAGAATTGATAAAAGAAATAGGATCACCTGAAAAAATATTAGCTTATGGTAAAGCAGGCATAGTTGGATTGAAAGGTGAAATAGAGCATGCTTCAGCTTTTATTCATACTTTAAGGTTTGGAAATAAATTTAGAGATGCGGTAGGTGGAACTTCCTATTTAAGTTTTACAAATACTAGGGGACCTGCTGGATCAAAGATTGCGATTCCCATGATGCATAAAACAGATTCTGGATTGAGACCATATTACCTAACTCATGAATTTACTATTCATGATGCACCCTTCGATGATGAGGTAGTTATTGCAATTGGTGGGGCTTCAAGTGGTAGAGCACATGCAAGAACTGGTGACAGATATCAAGATATGAAAGAAATGGGTATTGAGCCAAAATAATTCTTGATGACGACGGGAACTACTGCTTCAGGAACTTATTACTTATACAGTAAAAAGGATCAAGATGTGCCCATAGTATTTGTGCATGGCGTAGGTCTTACACATGAAATTTGGCATCCTCAATTAGAATTTTTTAATTATCACTCAACTCTTGCTTACGACATTTTGGGTCACGGAAAGTCTTTATTAGAAAAAGAGGAAATAACTTTTGACGATTTTTCTGAACAACTAATTGAGTTGATGGATCATCTTAATATTAAAAAAATACATCTTATTGGTTTCTCTATAGGATCTTTAATTGCACGTAATTTTGCAATAACACAAAATGAACGTTTAAGTTCATTAACTCTTTTATGTTCTGTTTATAAAAGAACTGCAGAACAACAAAAAATTGTTAATCAAAGATTTGAGCAAGCAAAAAAGGAATTAAAGCTTTCAAAGCAAGCTTTAAAAAGGTGGTTTACTGACAAATATCTAGAAAATAATCCAGAAATATATGAAAAAATTAGTTCAATTTTGTCTGCTAATAATATGAAAAATTTTTTAAAGGTTTACGAGCTATTCGTTAATCATAAAAATGATGAAGATTTTAATAAAATTAAAGCTAATACACTGGTTATGACAGGTGAATACGACATTGGCTCAACTGTAAAAATGTCTCAAGAATTGAATGCTTTAATCTATAAAAGTCAGTTAAAGATCATAAAAGATGGAAAACATCTTTGTGGTATTGAGTGTGCTGATGATGTAAATTTAACAATCAAAAATTTTATTGGATCAGATGAGTAAACTTAAACAATATAAAATGTTTATTAATGGTGAGTGGGTTGACTCTGAAAGTAAAAAAACATTTGAAACTCTAAATCCAGAACATAATGAACCATGGGCAGTTGTTCCAGAAGCAAGTACTAAAGATGTTGATAATGCAGTTAAGGCTGCACAAAAAGCTTTTGAAGGTGAATGGCCAAAGTTGCTTCCTAAAGAAAGAGCTAAATTTTTAAGAGCTATTGGAAATCAATTAAGAGAGAATGCAGAGATGCTTGGTGAAATAGAAACTATTGATACCGGAAAACTTTTTAGGGAAACAAAAAAACAAGCTATTTATATTGCAGAATATTATGACTATTATGCAGGTTTGGCAGATAAAGTTGAAGGAACTGTTCTTCCAATTGACAAACCAAACATTCAAGCAATAACAACCAGGATTCCTATTGGAGTAGTAGCAGCAATTATTCCTTGGAATTCTCAAATGTTTTTAACAGCAACTAAATTGGCTCCTGCACTCGCAATGGGAAACACAGTTGTCATTAAATCCTCAGAGCTTGCTCCAGCGGTATTGTTTGAGTTTGCAAAATTAATTGAAAAAACTGGTATTCCGAAAGGTGTGGTAAATGTAATTACAGGATTTGGAGATCCTTGTGGTAAAAGCTTAACTACTCACAACTTGGTTGAAAAAGTTGCTTTCACTGGTGGTCCTGAAACAGCGAGGCATATAATTAGAAACTCAGCAGAAAATTTATCAGAGGTAAGTTTAGAGCTTGGTGGAAAAAGTCCAGTTGCAGTCTTTGATGATGCGGAGCAAGAAAATGCAATAAATGGTATTACAGCTGGAATATTTGGAGCAAGTGGACAAAGTTGTATAGCGGGTTCAAGACTTTATTTACAAAAGGGAATTTACGACGAATTTTTGGATAAACTTTCAAAACGTGCATCAAAAATAAAAATTGGAGCACCAATGGATCCTGAAACTGAGATGGGGCCTTTAAGTAATTTTAAACAATTAGAAGTAATCGAAAAAAATATAAAAGATACAATCAACCAAGGTGGAAAAATTAAATGTGGAGGTGAAAGACATTCTTTTTCAAATAAAGGTTATTACTTCCCCCCAACAATTATAGAATGTGATAATCATAATTTGCCTGTAGCAGAAAATGAATTGTTTGGACCTGTATTATCAGTAATGAAATTTGATACAGAAGAAGAAGTAATTTCAAAAATGAATGATAATCAATATGGTTTATCATCTGGGGTATATACAAGTAATTTGTCTAGAGGGATGAGAGTCTCTAAAGCAATTAGGGCAGGTATCACTTTTGTAAATACTTATAGACTTATATCTCCATCGGCACCTTTTGGAGGAATTAAAGATAGTGGATACGGCAAAGAGGCTGGGATCGACTCAATTAAAGACTATACAAGAGTTAAAACTACTTGGTTTTATACCTCAGACGAGCCATCTCTAGACCCCTTCTCAATCAGATAATTTTTTCAAATAAGCAGTTAAATGAGCTAATTTTGTCGTTGAATATTCAATTTATTCATACTTAAATTACGTTTTTATAAATTGTTAACAATATAGAGGAAGATAATGAGAAAACTATTTATTGCTGCATTTATGTTTGTTTCAGCTTTTACAACAAACTCTTTTGCAGACGGACATGGTATCAAAATGGGAATCATTTTAGGATTTACAGGTCCTATTGAATCTCTTACTCCAGCAATGGCTGACTCAGCAGAGCTTGCATTTAAAGAAGCTTCTGACTCAGGTTCATTACTAGGTGGAAAGTATATTAAAGCAGAGCGAGCTGATTCAACTTGTGTTGACTCTGCAGCAGCAACAACAGCAGCTGAAGGTTTAATTGCTGGTGGTGTTGTAGCAATTATGGGAGCGGACTGCTCTGGTGTAACTGGTGCAATTGCAACAAATGCAGCAGTTCCAAATGGTGTAGTTATGATTTCACCATCTGCTACTTCTCCAGGATTAACTACTTTAGATGATAATGGGTATTTTTTTAGAACAGCTCCATCAGATGCTAGAGGTGGTCAAGTATTAGCTGATATTACTAAAGATAGAAAAGTAAAAACTATTGCAGTAACACACACTAATAATGACTATGGTAAAGGTTTAGCAGATGTTTACGTTGCTGGTGTTAAAGCTCATGGAATTAAAGTTACAGCAGTAACAGCTCATGAAGAAGGTAAAGCTGACTATGGAGCTGAGGTTGCAACACTTGCTGCAGCAGGTGGTGATGCTTTAGCTGTTTTAGGTTACTTAGATCAAGCAGGTGGAATGATTATTCAAGGGTCGTTGGACGCTGGTTCATTTGACACTTTCGTTTTATCGGATGGTATGATTGGTGACTCTTTAACAGATAGATTTGGTAAAGATCTTAACAAATCATTTGGATCTCTTCCAGGATCGACTGGTAAAGGCGCAGGTAAATTTGCAGAAGTTGCAAAAGCTGCGGGTATTGATTCTTCAGGACCATACACTGGTGAGTCATATGATGCTGCTGCACTAATTACTTTAGCTATGCAAGCTGGAGGTAAAGCAGACAGAGCGACTGTACAAGCAAATGTAATGGCTGTTGCTAATGCACCAGGAACAAAAATCTATCCAGGTGAACTTAAAAAAGGTCTTGATTTATTAGCTAAAGGTAAGCAAATAAATTATGAAGGCGCGACTGCTGTAGAATTTACAGACGTTGGTGAAGCTTTTGGTTCTTTCTTAGAAAAAGAAATCAAAGGTGGAAAATTTAAGACTAAAAAACAAAGATAGTTAAATTAAAAAAAACCCCAGTAAAATTTTTACTGGGGTTTTTATATCGCATTAAAAACTCTTAAAATTCCAAAAACTGAGATAAATATTAAAAAATAAAATACAACTTTTCTATAAAGCGCTTCCTTACTTTTTACAAAAAACTTATTACCAATAAAAACTCCTATTGGAAGCATGATAATTAATGGAGCTGTCCTATAAATTGTAATCATATCTACAATTTCTGCAAAATAACTTAAAACAAATGCATATACATCTGTAACAAAAAATAATGCTGCTAATGATCCCCTAATCACACTAGGTTGAATACTGGTAACTAACAAAAACAATGCAACTGGCATTCCTCCTAAAGTAGTTAAACCATTAAGAGTTCCTGATAAAATACCAACTGAAATTTTAGTTTCATTATTATTAATTTTAATATTTTCATAACCTTTCATTAGTAATATTGAGAAAAATATAATTATAACACAGACTGATAAATGAGTGATATCTGCTGATAAGTACTTAAGTAAAAATAAGCCTATTGGTGACCCAATCGCCATACCTATCAATATTATCGAAACAAATCTCCAATCAATTTTGTTCCAAACATAAGGTGCCATAAAAATACTTATAAGAACTTCAAGTATTAAAATAATTGGAACAATTTCTATTGCTGGAATTATAAAAGAAAATCCTGAAATACATGTTGCTGAAAATCCAAAACCATTAAAACCACGTATAATTGAGGCAATAAGTACTGTGGAAAGAATTAAAATAAATTCCACTAGAGTTAAATCAAGATAACTTAACCAATTCATTATATGTCTTTTTTATTATCAGCTCTAATAATTGAAAATAAAATTAAAATTAAAAATGGAATACACATTAAATTAATAACTTTCCAACTAGTAATTGAAACTAATATTCCTGCAGAAAGACTTCCAATTGCAGTTGCAGAAAATACAACTAAATCGTTAAATCCTTGTGCCTTAAATTTCTCGTGCTCTTGATATGTTGTAACTAACAAGCTAGTTCCTGAAATATAAAGAAAATTCCATCCAATACCTAACAAGATGAGTGATATTAAATAATTAATAAAATTAGGTTCAAAGAAGCTCATATTAATTGTTAATAAATAAAAAAAAGTTCCTGCATACATTATCTTTGAGGGACCATATTTATTTATTAAGCTCCCTGTAATTAAAGATGGTAAAAACATTCCAAGAACATGAAATTGAATTACGATTCCAACTTTATCGACACTAATGTTATGCATAAAATGCATACTAATTGGTGTTGCTGTCATTAAAAATGCCATCACCACATAACCAAATGTTGCAGAAAACATAGCTTGAAGAAATTTTGGATCTAGAAAAAATTCTTTATAACTTCTTACTTCTTTATTAAAGTTAATTTCATCACTTTGAATATTAGTATTTTTATAAAAACTTAATATAAGAGCTGGCATAATTGTGAAGCAAGCTAAAGCAAGATAAGATCCTACGTAAATATGATCACTTACGAGATTTTTTGTAAAATTAGCAAGACTTATTCCTATAAATGCAGAAACTATTCCTGCTAATAAAAGCATGGAAACGGCTTTTGGAGCTTTTTGTTTTTCAACACTTTCTGCTGCTGCAAATCTATACTGATGAATGAAGGCCATACCTGTTCCAAGAAAAAAACATGATAAAGAAAAAATTAGAAAGTTATTATTTAGAATTGCATATGCTGCCAATATACATGCAAGTGAACTACCAATTGATGCTAAAACAAAACCAAGTCGTCTTCCTATTGCTGACATTACTTTTGCTGCAAATATAGTTGAAATAGCTATTCCAACTACATAGACTGAAGGTGGAAAGGTTGCTAATGCTTTGATTGGAGAAATTTCACTTCCAATTATACCACTTAAAAAAACGGTTACATTCGCTGCAGTGAAACCAAATATTTGGCTTAAAATAAGTAACCAAAGATTTCTATTCATTAAAAAAATAAATACTTATCAGCCATATACATGGCCCAAGCTATTGCAGCACCTAATATAATATATTTCATATAAGATTATTTTATTTCTATTTTTTCAGGAAGTATACCTTTTGGTCTATATCTCATAATTGTAAGTAATCCTATGCCAATAACTAGGAACCTAAAATATGGAGCACTTTCAATTAAATGAACTCTTACTGAATTTGTTTCGGGTAAATGAGACGTGAATAGATTTATTAAAAATAAAGCCATAGGTGCAGCTTCAACCCATAAAAACCAAACCACAAAACCTCCTAGGATTGCACCAAAGTTATTACCTGTACCACCAACAATTACCATCACCCAAATTACAAATGTGTACCTCATTGGTCTATAACTGCCTGGTGTAAATAAACCATCGTTTGTTACCATCATGGCTCCGGCAATACCAACAATTGCTGAACCTAAAATAAAAATGAATAAATGTTCTTTGACTATATTTTTACCCATTGCACTTGCAGCCTCTTCATTGTCTCTTATTGCCCTCATTTTTCTCCCCCAAGGCGAATAAAGAGCTTTTTGAGTTACAATCAATAAAACTATGACTACAGATAAAAATAATCCTGTGAAACAAAGCTTCACATAAATAGATGAGGCATCAATAACAAGTTGACTAAGAGCATCTTGTCTTTCTGTAATTGAATTAATCAAACTTAGTTTTTTTGTATGAAATTTTTCAACCAAATTGATAAACCATTGTGAGGTTTGAAGATCTATCTCGTAAGGAGCTGGTCTTTTTAGACCAATTACATTTTTAACACCTCTTGCTAACCATTCTTCATGTTTTATTATTGACACCACTATTTCGGCAATCAATAGTGTTGCGATTGCTAAATAATCTGCTCTTAGACCTAATGCTATTTTTCCAACAATGAAAGCCAAACCACCGGCTAAAAATGCTCCACCAATCCAAGAAAACAAAACTGGCAATCCCATTCCTCCAAGAAATCCTGTTTTGGCAGGATCAACGGCTTCTATTGCTTCTATGCCTGGAGTTGCGGTTAATCTTAAAAGTAAAATCCCACCAATTATTATAAATGCAATTCCATAAGTTCTGTATTTTGATTTATCAAAGTATTTTAATAAATAACGAATTAAAACCACCATCGCTACAATTATCCAGAAACAAATAAGAATATTTAGTCCACCAGCTTGCCATGCTTGCTGAACTGGATCTACAGAAACCAAGACAACTGCTAAACCACCTAAAGCAGTGTAGCCCATTATTCCAAAATTTATTAATCCAGCATAACCCCATTGTATATTAGCCCCAATTGTCATAACTGCTGAAATTAAACAATAATTAAGTATTGTTAGAGCAATTGACCAAGATTGAAATATTCCTACTAAAATTATCAATATTAACATTATTGAGTAAGCAGCAATTATATTTGAATACTTTCTCATATTGTTTTTCCTTTAAATATACCCGAAGGTCTTATCAGTAAAACAATTACTAATATTGAAAATGAGACTGCAAATTTATAATCTGTTGATAGTAATTGCATAAGCGAATCTGGTTCCATGTTTTCAGGCACCAAATATGCAATAAATCTTTTATAAGCATATGTTATAAGTATTTCTGCAAAAGCTATGACATAACCACCAAGAAAAGCTCCAAAAGGATTTCCAATTCCTCCTACTATGGCAGCAGCAAATATAGGTAACATATTGTTAAAATAAACAAATGGACGGTAACTTTTATCCAAACCGTATAAAATACCACCAACAGTTGCTAAAATTCCAGCAATTACCCAAGTTATAAGTACAACTCTTTTTGGATCTATTCCTGAAAGTAAAGCTAAGTCCTCATTATCTGAGTAAGCTCGCATACTGGTACCAGTTTTTGTTTTGTTAAGAAACCAAAACATTATTGAAACTATAATTAAAGTTACAACGATTGTAATTGCTTGTGTTGATTTAAGTGTTAGACCTTCATTTAAACCAGTCATTTCTTTAAATTCTGTTGCTTTTAAAATAAATTTTTCCCCATCTAAAAATCTTCTATCAGATGGACCTATTATAATTCTTATAATTGCTTGGGTAACAAACATTACACCAACACTTACCATTGCAAATTGGACTGGTGGACTTTTTTTTATCCTATAATAGCTAAAAACAAATTTATCAATTAACAGCATATATAAAATCATCATTATTATAGCAAAAGGGATTGTCAAAAGTGCTGTAGGTAAAAAACCAAGACCTAAACCAATTGATTGAAAATAATAAGTTAATAAAACTGCAAACATAGTTCCAAATGACATCATGTCTCCAGTAGCAAAATTTGCAAATCTCAGAACTGCATAAATTAGTGTTACAAAAATTGCACCTAACGCTAACTGGGAACCATAAGCTAAAGCTGGTATTAATGTAAAATTTGTTAAAACAACTATTGCATTTATAAAATCCATTATCCTCCTAAAAATGAACGTCTTACTTCTGGATCATTGAGTAATTCGTCACCCGATCCTTCAAATTTATTTTGTCCAGTAACTAATACATATCCTCGATCTGAAATACTTAGAGCTTGTTTGGCATTTTGTTCTACCATAATTATTGCAACATTTGTCTTTTTAACCTTGATAATATGTTCAAATAATTCATCCATAACAATTGGGGAAACACCAGCAGTTGGTTCATCTAACATTAAAACAGACGGTTCACTCATTAATGCTCTTCCAAGAGCCACTTGTTGCCTTTGACCACCTGACAGTTGTCCAACTATTTGTGATTTTTTTTCACTTAATATCGGAAATAAATTATATATATTTTCAATCATTTTATCTAAGCCCTCTTCTCTTAAAAAGCCTCCAATTTCTAAATTTTCTTTAACTGTAAGCTCTGCAAATACATTTTTTGTTTGAGGTACAAATGAAATACCTTGTTTAACTCTGTCTTGTGGTGAAATTTTAGAAATATCCTTTCCATCAAGAGTTACACTTCCAGACTTTAAATTTAAAAGTCCTAACATTGCTTTCATTGCTGTTGATTTTCCCGCACCATTTGGACCTAAAATTGCAACGATCTCTCCTCTATTTGCACTAATACTACATGAGCTAATAATATCAGGTCCATCTCCATAACCAGCTGTCATTTGTGTTCCCTCAAAAAAAGCCATTATACTTTATCTCCTGTAACATTAGATCTACCTAAATAACTTTCTATAACTTTTTCATTTTTTTTAACTTCGTCTGAGGTTCCTTCAAATAAAACTGATCCTTCAGCCATAACAATAACAGGATCACACATTCTACTTATAAAATCCATGTCATGTTCAATCATACAAAAAGTATAGTTCTTTTCTTTATTTAATTTTAAAATAGCTGTTCCTAAATCTTTAAGTAGTGTTCTGTTAACTCCTGCTCCTACTTCATCTAACAGCACAAGTTTTGCATCAACCATCATTGTTCTACCAAGTTCTAATAATTTTTTTTGACCTCCAGATAGGTTTCCAGCCCTTTCGTTAGCTAGATGTTTAAGATTTAAAAATTCAACAACCTCGTATGCTTTAAGTCTAATTTGCTCTTCCTCTTTTTTTACTACGCTTGGTTTAATAAAAGCATTTAATAAATTTTCACCAGTTTGATTAGCTGGGACCATCATTAAATTTTCTAATACCGACAAATTTGAGAACTCATGAGCTATTTGAAAAGTCCTTAATAATCCTTTTCCAAATAATTCATGAGCCGGAATATCTGTAATATTTTCTTCGTTAAAAATTACATCTCCTGATGAAGACTTTAAATTTCCAGCTATTAAATTAAACAAAGTTGTTTTTCCAGATCCATTTGGACCTATAATCCCTGTAATGGTGCCCCTCTTAACTTTTAATGAACAGTCTGAAACTGCAGCTAACCCCCCAAAATATTTTGATAATTCATTAATTTCTAAAATGTTATCTGACATTTAAATTATTTACTTAATCGTTTATGAATACTGTTTAATGTTTTTTCAATTGAATTGTAAAATTTAGCTTTTGTGAGCTCTTTTACTCCTTGTTCATTTAGTCCTCTTGGTGTTTGAGACTCTTTTACCAAATGTTTTAAATTTAATTTTGAATTGACTACAGCATCCTCAGATAAAGCTAAAAATAAAGAGGTTATATATTTTTGAGCATTATTTCTTTTTACTCCACGTTTGACTAACCAATCTGTCATAACTCTTAATAACTCATAAAAAGGAGCCATCATACCTGAAGTAGACCAAAAATTTATAGAGGATTTTTCGTTTTTGATTTCAACTGTTGTTCCAAGATGATTGAAAAATTCTTTTACCTTTTTATTTGGAGGACAAATAGGAACTGGGCCTTTTTTTAGCGATATTGGAGGTAATGGAATAGCTCTCACAATCTGAGCTTTAACTTTAATATCCCTTTTTAATTGAGCCAAAGTTATAGTAGAGATAAAACTAATAATAGTTTGATTAGATTTG
This sequence comes from uncultured Pelagibacteraceae bacterium, assembly GCA_902629285.1. GTDB lineage: Bacteria > Pseudomonadota > Alphaproteobacteria > Pelagibacterales > Pelagibacteraceae > Pelagibacter. The sequence goes on from CACOQN010000001.1 coordinate 55,976, forward strand.
AATTTTAGATTTTTTATGATTTTTTCACCAACACTTGGGGTTACTGATAGAAAAACCCAATTACAGTTATCTACAATTTGCTGATTATTTTTAGTTATAGTTACTTTTTTAAATTTTTTATTAAGTTTTTGAGCTATTTTTTTATTTCTTGGAGAAACTAAAATCTTATTAAATTTAATTTTAGATTTACATATTCCAGTTATTACAGAAGATGCTATTTTTCCAGTACCAATAAATCCTAATTTCATAAATTTGGTTACTTTATATTGATATTATTTAATTAATTAACAAAAAAAGAACCTCTAATTCTTAATAATTCTCTACTTAATTCAGTATTTTCTTTAAAAGGTTTTCTTCCGTGAAGCCAAAAATAATTGTTAGCAATTACAGAATAACCAACAGGTAATTTGGTAACAATTTTATTTTTACTCTCCTCTAAACCATCTGATAATCTCTGTAAAAAATTACCTTGCTCCATATTTTGCGGTTCAGGAAATTGGTCGATGTAAGATATGGTTGGCCTTCCTTCTTCATCACTTGAAAAAACTGGATGCTCAACTTTATAATCAATATTTTTACTTTTAGGCGATCCCCATACAAAATTCTGCTTTCCCACTGGATCTTCATATAAATCATCACAGTGCTCCCAATCGTCAAGATGCAGCATAGCTGTTTCTCCACCTTCAACATTTTGCTCGTCAATTTTTGTCATAATTAACCAGTCAGTAACGTCTTTAACATATGTTCCATCTGTATGAAGATCCATATTTCTATAAGCCTTTCTTAAATAAGAGTCGCTACTGTCCTCATGTTTTACCTGAAACCTTGCATAATATTTTCCTGTCATGGCATCATGATTAGGAACACCAATTAAGTGGGCAATTGCAGTTGAAAGTTTTACTAAAAAAGTATCATTAATCTTCGAAGTTATATTTTTAGGCCCAATCATGAAACATCCAGTTGATCTATCTCTTATAATTGAATTCATCAATTCACTTAATTTATTATTTGTTAAATCATCTAAGCTTTTTGCTATAGTAAATCTTGTGAACGGTCTTAGCTCCAATGCGGTTAAATCGAATTTGTTAAAAGGAAAGATTAATTTATCAATAATCTCATTTTCTAAACTTATTTTGATAATTCTATCTGATTTATCGTGTTTAGCTATTTCTATTCCTTTAATATTTTGCATTCTAAATTTTATTTTAACTTATTCTATAAATCAATTTTAATTAAATGTAATTATTTATAACTGCCATACAAATAGCTGAGAAAATAGTTGGATAGACAAAATTTTTCTTTGAAATAAAAAATATAAAAACAGATAATAAAACTACTGATAACCTGCTTGAATAGCTTGCGTCCATCAAAATACCAGCAGGAAAAATTATGGTTCTTGCAATTAATGCTGCCAAAGTCGCATAAGCTAAACAATTAAACCATTTAAACAATTTAGATGTTTCCTTTATACCTTGAGATGTAACAGCACCTAAAAATCTTGATAAGAAAGTTGCTAAAGATGTGACTAAAATTGCATAAACAATATTAGCTGACATTATATTCTCCTAATAAATAAGCGACGGTCCCGCCTATAATGCCTGCTAATAAAATTGACCATTCAGGCGATAACAAATAAATAATTGGACCTAAAATTAAACCTAGTACAACTGACAAAGTAATCTGAACAGTTTTTGCAGCTCCAACCATCATACACAGAAAGTAAACTGGATTAAGAATTGCTAAACCCATCATCATATCTTTGTTCAAATATTCAGAGAAAGAAAATCCAATAAATGTACCGATTACAGAAACGCTGACAGTGGCACTTCCTATTCCAATCCAATAATCAATCCTGTACTCTTTTGGTATTTTTTTATAATTACTTTTCATTATTAACCATGCAGAAACTGCAATAAAGTGACAAGAGAAGTAATATTTCCACTTAGGTTGACTTTTATGCATCATTAAAGGAAACAACGATACAGCCATAGGGTATAGTCGAGCATTTACAAACCAAACAGCTAAAAAAATATTTAACAGAGAAGCACCTATCAACATAGACTCAGCCATAACTAAAGAGCCAGGTAAAGCATATGTTAAAACTGTAGAAAAAATACTTTCTTGAATATTAAAACCTAGATTTTTAAAAAGTGCTCCAATTGCAACAAAACAACAGGTAAGAGCAATTGCTGGACTATCATAAGTAAGGATAGACCTGTATCCTTGAAAATAATATTTTTTGCTGATCATTAACCACCAAGGAAAAGTCTACCAACATCAGGGTTTTTAAGTAAATCGTCACCTTTTCCAGCAATTGCAGTTTGACCAGATACTAGAACGTATCCAATGTCAGCAAACTCTAAACCTTTTTTTGCATTTTGCTCAACAAGTATTATAGTTTTTTTTTCATTTTCTTGGAGATCTCTTAATATTTCAAAAACCATTTCAATATATCTTGGTTCAAGTCCTATTGAAGGCTCATCAACTAAAAGTATCGAAGGCTTCATTACTAGGGCTCTTGATATTTCTAATAGTCTTCTTTCTCCACCTGATAAAACTTTTGCAGGTTGGTTTCTTCTATTTCTTAACCTTTCATATTTTTCAAAAATTCTTTCAGCCTCTTCAAATGACTCATCCGTTTTTTCTTTTATATATCCTCCCATTAATAAGTTTTCCTCTACCGTCATATCTGGAAAAACTGAATTATCCTGCAATATATAAGCTATACCTACAGACTTTAATTTTTCAGCAGGTGTAAGATTTGTAATTTCTTTTCCTTCAAGTTCAATTTGACCAGAAAAAATATTTGTAAAACCATATATTGAGTGAAGAATTGTAGACTTACCAGCGCCATTTGGACCAATCAAACATAATGATTGTGCTTTATTTACAAATAAATCAAAATTATGCAGAATTTCCATTTTACCATAACCTGCATTTAAATTTTTAATTGTTAAATGAATTTCATTAGGAGATAACTTTTTTAAATCATCAGCAGTTGGAGCCTTGCCTAAAACTTCATATTGGTTTGCCATTATTGTGCCCCCAAATATGCATCTATAACACGCTTATCATTTTTAATTTCCTCAGGTGTACCATTAGCTAACATTTTTCCATGAGCTAAACAGAATATATTTTCTGCAAGCTGCATGATAACTCTCATATTGTGTTCTATTACCAAAAGAGTGATTCCAAAATCTTTATTTACTTTTATTAATCTATCGATAATTCCATTAATTAGGGTTGGATTTATTCCTGCAGTAGGCTCATCTAACAAAAGCATTTCAGGTTCATTCATCAAAGCCATTGCTAATTCTAATAACTTTTGTTGGCCAAAAGAAAGGTCACCTGCTCTAAGTTTTCTTTTTTGATATAATCCAACAAAGTTTAATAAATTTTCAGCTTTTTCTGTTAATTCTTGTGGAATTTTTGAGAAAATCTTCATTAAGTTTGCGTCACTACCTTTGTGGCTTATAAGCATATTTTCAATGCAATTTAATTTTCCATAAATTCTAGTTTGCTGAAATGTTCTTAATAGACCTAATTTTGCAATAACAGGCACTGGTAATTCTGAAACTTCCTTACCATTAAATTTAATAGACCCTTGATCGATTGGATAAGTTCCTACAATGGAATTAAATAAAGTTGTTTTACCAGATCCATTTGGGCCAATTAAACCAACTATCTTACCTTTTTCAACATTCATAGAAATATCGACATTAGCTTTAACACCACCAAATGATTTACTTACATTATTAACTTCTAAAATACTCATTTAAGTTCTACCTGTGCCTTACGATCTTTTTCATCGACTACCTCGCCGAACCGCTCTGGATATTTTTCCCTCAACCATCCCATAATTCCTTCTGGGAAATAAATTACAATTACAACAATCAATACTCCTAAAGCAACGTACTGCCATCCTAAAAAGAAAGTCCAAAAACCTTCTTTAAAAATATGAAATATAGTTGCTCCAATAATTGGACCCCAAAGTGTACCTTTACCACCCAATATTGCCATTAGCACCATGAAGACTCCCATCTCTCTACCATCAAATGCAACATCGGTAGAGTCAATGTATCCAACTAATCCCCCCATAATTCCACCAGCTAATCCACAGAAGAAAGCTGAGATCATCCAACCAATAATTTTATATTTCATTGTTTCAATTCCCATAGCTTCGGCTTTATCTTCATTATCTCTAATAGCATTAAGTATTAATTTAAATCTCGTAGAATATATTGAACGAACTGCAATAAATGTCAGAATTAAAGTAAAGAAACTTAAGAAATAAAAAAACTCTCCTCTTGCTTCTAAACTTCCAACATCTGGAAATGGAGGTGTTGTGAAACCTTGGCCAGCACCTATAATTTCTATTCCACCAGAAATTTCACCTGCAGCCACTCCTAAACCCAATGTACAGATAGCAAAGTAATGTCCTCTTAGACCTAAAATTGAATATCCAATTAAACCAGCAACAATTGTTGGGACTATAGCTGCAACAAGTAACCCGGCAGCCATTCCTTGAAAAAACTGAGTAGGGGTATGTACAAATGTTTTCTCACCTCCACTCTCTGTCCATTCTGCCAACGGGAAGAACATTCCAACTTGAACTGATGCGCAAAGATACATACCAAGACCATAAAACAAAATATTTCCAAATGAATTATAACCCATCTCTCCACCTTGGATATTCCACGTAGTCGCAAGAACTATCAACACACATAGTATTGATAACTGAACTTTAAAAGCTGGAAAAAGGAATGGCGCTGCTAAACCGAAAATTAAAATACCAGAGTATAAAATTAAATTATTCTTGTTCATATAAGCTGTTTATTTTATCTCTAAATTTTTGGTCAACTGTAAAGTAATGTCCATTTTCTTCATGAATACTTGATCCATTTAAATGATATTCATCTAAATGTTTTTTAAACTTTTTGATATCGACTTTAATTATATTTCCAGTATCATCTGTAATTTGAACTTTTTTCACTTTAGGTACTCTCTTTTTCTTGAAAGTTTAAATCTTCTGTAAACTAAAATTAATACCAATAGTAAAAATACTGAGCCAATTCTAAATTCTGTTCCTAGAATATAGTCTGCAAATTCCTCAAATACACCTAATCCCATACCTGACATTGCAACTCCTGGTAAATTTCCAAGACCCGCAACAATAACAATCATAAATGATCGAATTGTATATGGTAATCCCATATAAGGGTGAATTGTAAATGTTATAGAAATTAATGCTCCAGCAACACCACAAAGTGCAGCGTTTATACCAAATGTTGCAGCGTAAACTTTTTCTGTATCAACGCCTAAAATTTTAGCAGCTCTTGCATTTTGAGCTGTAGCTCTAATAGCGCGGCCAAGCTTAGATTTTTTCATGTAAATTACTAAACAAGCAGCAAATAAAATACTTATGAATGCTGAAAATATTTTTGAATTAGGTAAAACAACGTTGCTGTCAAATAACATAGTTGTTCCATACCCAGAGTTTGCAAGCACAACGTCCGCTCCAAATGCAAAGTTCATTAATTGCATGAACAAAATACTTATTCCGAAAGTCGCTAAGATTGAGATAAATAAATCTCTATCCACTACTTTATTTATTACAAGTTTGTAAATTGCTATACCTACAAAATACATTATTACTGGTGCAACAATTACACCCCATGCTGGATGAATACCGTAAAGATACATAAAATATGCTATGTATCCTCCCAAAATAACAAGATCTCCTTGTGCAATATTAATTATATTCATCACACCCCATTGAAGTGCCATTCCGTAAGCAATTAATGCAAATAAAACCCCTAAAAGAATTCCATCCAAACAAGCTTGAACTGTTATCATTGGATATTGAAATACAAGAAAATCCATAAAAGTTTTTTTTGGGTTATATAAAAAAAAGCCCCCTATGACTAGGGGGCTTTGTTATTTTATTTTATCTTTCAGACCACTTAGGAATTGGGTGAATTAACTTAGCTGATGCCCATTTTAATGGAGCAACAACTTTGTTTTCACAACTTCCTGAAGCATCACACATTACTTGGAAAAGTACCATAGGTTTGTCAACATTTTGACCACCAGGTGCAAATTTAATATTTCCATAGAATGTTTGCATATTAGTAGCTGCAAGAGCATCTCTTACTTTCTTTTGATCAAAAGAATTTGCTCTTTCAAATGCATCTTTGAATACCAATAAAGCAGCTGAAGACTCAGCAGATTGATATGGTGGGTCATATCCAAATTCTTTTTGGAAGTCAGCCGCGTATGTCATACCATCTTTAAAGAAATCATCTTTATAAGTAAGTGACTTATGCCATTGAGAAGCACATAATGCATACTGCGAATTTTTACCATGCTGTTTAGATAGCTTAGCAGCATCACAGTGTGTCATAGCCAACATAGGAACATCAACTTTCATTTCAGCAATTTGTCTGATCGCAGTTAACGCACCTTTTGTGTGACCTGATACAACAAGTACATCTGGTTTCATTTGTTTTACTTTAACCAAAGTAGCAGCCATATCATTTAGCTCTTTAGGTAATTTATCGTCAATTATGATTTTAGAACCAGTTCTTTCTGCAGCATCTAAAATACCTAATCTAACGTCCTGTGAGAATGCATCTTGTTCAAACGCTTGTGCAATTCTTACTGGTTTTCCACCATTTAACTCAACCGCTGTTTCAATAGCAACATCAAGATATAAGTTAGCTGGAGCTAAAACTGCAAATAGATATTTGTAACCTTTCGTAAACAAAGATCTAGATGCACCATTTGCTTCAACCATTGGAACACCGTATTTTTCAGTTACTGGAGCAATAGCTTTTGTTAAACCAGAACTGTAAGGGCCAAGCATGAACTCAACACCATCTTGTGATATTAGTCTTTCTGCAAGCTGTGCAGCTCTCTTAGGGTTCGACTCATCATCATAATAAATAATGTCAAACTTATAAGTTTTTCCACCAACTTTAACACCACCCATGCTGTTAATTCTATCAACAGCCATGTTATAACCGTTTTGAGTATGAACACCATTAGATGAGTATTTACCAGTTAGAGAAATTGCAGCACCTAAAATAATTTTATCGCCTACAACTTTTGCAAAAGATGCAACAGAAGTTGAGAATAAAATTACTAATGCAGAGACAAAACTTAAAATTATTTTATTTAATCTCATTTTATTTCCTCTTAAATTAATTAATTAATAGGCAATTAAATAAAGAAAAAGTATTTTATGCAAGTGGCAATAAAGACCTCTAGATGATTAATATTGTTGAGTAATAACGATTATAACGGCAATTATTACTAAAACACTCGCAGAAATTGTATTAATTGTTTTAGGATTTGCTTTTATCCATCTAATTAGTTTTTGTGCAAGCAACGCATAACCAATTAAAGATATGAAGTCTAAAACTATATAAGTTGAAATTAAAATAAGGAATTGAGCTAAATAATTTTCGTTAAAGTCAATAAATTGAGGAAATATAAAAGGAAAAAACATCCAAGCTTTTGGACTTGTTCCTGCAACTAAAAAACCATCTTTATAAAAAGACAAATTACTTTTTTTTATTTCACTTTTGTCAGTAATATTTTTTGGCCGTGATTTATAAATATCGTAAGCAAGATATAACAAATAAATTATTCCTACCCATTTAAAAATGTTTAATATTGTTGAGCTTTCAGCAAAGAAAGATCCAATTACAAAAATTACTAAAGTGGCTTGAATTAAATTTGCTGTAACATCTCCAAATGCAGACCACACGCATTTTCCAACTCCATAATTCATAGAATATGAAATAATCACAATTCTTGGAGTTCCAGGTGTAATAAATAAAAAAATTATGATCTGTAGATATAGAATAAAATCTAGGGGGAGCATAAAAAAAGATAGTCCTTAAAAACCGGGAGCTAAAGATGGCTAAGAAGGACTATCTAAGACATAATATCAGAGGTTAAAAAAAATGCATTAAATTTTTTTTTCAAATATAAAGGATTTATGAAAAAAAAAGGTCACAGGCCATTAACTAGAGTCAAAAATCCAGAACCCAAAATGGACGATCCTGATTGGATCATCTGGGCAGCTTGGGCAGATAGAATTACATTTGAAGAAATTGAAAAAAAAACTGGAAAAAAAGAATCTGATGTAATTAAAATTATGAGAAGATCTTTAAAACCATCCTCTTTCAGATTGTGGAGAAAAAGAGTAAATCAAAAAAGCATAAAACATCGAAAAAAGTTCGAATACTCAAGAAAAGAAATCACTAGTAAAATAAAAAAAGGTGATTATCTATAAATCATGAAAAAAATTACCATGTATACAGGTCCAAGGTGTGGTTACTGTGAGGCTGCTAAAAGGTTATTAACAAGAAACAATGCACCTTATAATGAAATTGATATTTCAAAAGTTGATGGGGCAATTGATGAAATGATTAATAAAGCGAACGGTAAAAGAACAATTCCACAAATCTTTTTTGATGACCAACATATCGGTGGTTATGATGAAGTAAGAGCACTAGAAAAAGCAAATAAGCTTAATGATCTCTTAAATAATTAAGAGATAAGTAAATAGTCAAGAATTAAATTATTTAATCGTTATTGTTACTATGGGTTCTTCCGCCCAAATTTGACATAAGCTATTTACTTCTTGAGCTCCAACTGCAGCTGATGTTCCAAAAGAAATATCAATTGTAGGTGATATTAAAGCGACTGTGTATGGGGATGTGAGTTCATAAACTAAAATATGATCAGCATCAGAACTACCATCTGCGTGTTGTGTTTGATATGTAGAGGAACCAGATCCTTGTGGATAAGTCTGGTCTTGATCATCTGTTTTATTTGAGCAATTTGCAAGATTGCATCTAGTATATTGATCATTTATTAAATAAACATTCATTTCAGCAGCGGTTTGATTATTCGCAACAACTGGTTTGTGGGTATATTTATCTGTTGCCTCATCAGTAACATACATAGCATCGGTTGACGCAATTGTTCTACAAGCAGTTGCGTTACTTCCTGCGGCTATAGCTGTGTTATTTTTTATTACAAATTTTCTATCAATAGTTACTCTCATATGTGTATAAGTTTCTCCTAAAGGTAACAATGCTGGATCTCCATAACTAGCCGCAGCAGCACCTGCTGAGACTGCTGCTATATCAATAACTTTATCTCCTGATCCTATAACAACTGCATCTTCACAACTCGTAACTCCAGTACTAGCTGTACATAATTCAACTTTTCTCATGGTTACTTTATAAACATCGGCAGCACCTGTCGCTGAAAGAGAATTGCTTACAAATATTAATAGAGAAAGTTTAATAAAAAATAACAATTTAAAAATTTTGTACATTAATCTGTCCTTGAGATTGTCGATAATCCCTTAAATTCTACCATTATTTTATTATTTCTTTTAACTTTTGTTAAAAGTTCTCCAGACATATCTTTTTCCTCTTTCCACATACTTGAATTTATAAATCCATCTTGAAGACTTGGTCCAGATCGTGGTGGATGAACAAATTCCATATGTGCATACCACTCGTCCTCTAAACCTTTTTTATCTTTATCATCATAGGCTAACTCTAAATTAATATTAGGTGTTAGCAATAATTCAGAACCTAATTTAGCACCTTTAATGTCATCTCTATCTTCACCCTCCCATTCATAGGTGTTTACAAATATATCTGCCCAATGCAGATGGGGTATTTGTGAAGCTAATCTTAAATCATAACCATCTAAGACCTTCTCATCTGTTGCGTTTCCAAGTCCAAAATATTGATTATATGCAAACTCTATAACGGCGCTTCTGGCCTCAATTCCTAGGCTAGTTCTTAAATTACTAGCATCGTCAATATCTATAAAACTATTTAATCCAGTCATCAAAGTTTTATCATCATTTAAAAATCTTTGCCCAATTCCAAGGTTACCAACTATTCTTTCGTCATTATTTTTTTCGGTGTTAAATATTGAAAACTGTGTGAACAAATTTCCTGTTTCAGTTTTTTCAATTTCTCTTACAGCTAAAATACTATAATCGGGTTTATTATTTTCTCTTAAATCAATACTTACTTCGGTATCACCATCTCCTGGTATTAAATTACTTATATAATCTGAAACTTTTGCAGAAATCTCATTAGCATTAGAAGATGAAAAAAAAATTAAAGATAACAAAATAATAGAAATTTTTTTCATATTCATTTTTAATCGAAATTGTCTTTAATGTATATATCAAAGTTTTTAGGTTTTAGGCTTAAAAATTAAGCAAACTCCATTATTGCAAAATCGTTTTCCTGTAGGCTTAGGTCCGTCATCAAATATGTGTCCATGATGTCCTCCACATTTTTTACAATGATATTCAGTTCGTGCATAACCAATATGGTGATCTGTTTTAGTTTCAAATACATCTGGTAAAGATTCATAAAAAGAAGGCCATCCTGATCCACTTTCATATTTTGTTTTTGAGTCGAATAATTTTTCTCCACAATTTGCGCAATGAAAACTTCCTTCTCTCTTTTCATGGTTAAGTTCACTTGAACCTGCGCGCTCTGTTCCTTCTTCAAACAAGATTAATTTTTGCTCTGCAGTTAAATTTGGATTTATTTTTTTAGTCATGATCCTATATATTTAGCACAGGATTGATGTAAGATTGAATGTAATTCGACTAATTTATTGAAATCTTTATTATAACCACCGCCTAAAACACCACAAAATGGTATTCTTTTAGAGAAAAAGTTTTCAATGACAAGCTCATCTCTAAGTTTAATTCCTTCATCAGAAATTTTTAATTTACCTAATCTATCGTTAAAATGAATATCTACTCCAGCTATATAAAAGACAAAATCGAAATTTTCTTGATTTAGCTCATTTAAGTAATATTTAAGTGTTTTGATATAAGCATCATCCTCTAAATTATCTTCCAGCTCTACATCCAGGTCACTAGTAGATTTTTTAGCTGGATAATTCTTTTTAGAATGCATACTAAATGTAAAAACACTTCTATTATCTTTAAAAATTTCTGAATTTCCGTTTCCTTGATGAACATCTAAATCAACAATTAATATTTTATTAGCTAGGCCACGATTTAATAGATAATGAGATGCTACCGCTACATCATTAAACACACAGTACCCAGCTCCACCATCGTAGTTTGCGTGATGACTGCCTCCAGCAGTATTACATGATATTCCATAATTTATTGCGAGTTTAGATGCTAAAACAGTGCCACCAGTCGCAATTAAGGATCTCTGAACAACACTGTCAACAAGAGGAAATCCTATCTTTTTTACTTCCTCCTCGCTTAATTTTTTATTTTTTACATTATAAATATAGCTTTCTGAATGAGCATAACTCAATGTCTCAAGTGAACATGCATATGGTTTATGAAAATTCTTGACGATTTTTTTTTGGATCAGATAATTGGCTAATTCTCCAAACTTGTTTATAGGAAATTTATGGTCATCTCCAATTTTAGCAAAATAATCTTCATGATTAACTACCGGTAACTCCATAGTTATTCTAAAACACGGATCGGCTTTCCTTCAACACAAGCCTCTAATCCCTCAATCATTTGATTATAAAAAATACTATAATTTTCTGCCGTCACATAACCTATGTGAGGAGTAAGTAGTGCATTTGGTAAAAATCTAAGTTTATTATTTTCAGGTAAAGGTTCTTTATCGTACACATCAATTCCCGCGCCTGCGATTACATTAGTAGATAAAGCAATAATTAAATCATCTTCATTAACAATTGGTCCTCTAGAAGTATTTATAAGAAATGCTGTTTTTTTCATTTTATCTAATTCTTTCAAAGTTATACAATCCTTATACTTTTCTCCGCCCTGAACATGAATTGAAAGTACATCAGAATTTGTTATTAAATCCTCTTTGCTACATGGAAGTACATCTAGTTCTTTACACTTATCTAAGCTTAGATTTTCACTCCATGCCATAACTTGCATACCAAAAGCTTTTCCAATTTTAGCAACTTCTGCACCTACTCTACCAAGACCAATTAAACCTAAAATTTTTCCTTTTAATTCTACACCAATAGTTGTTTGCCAATATCCCTGATACATATTATCAAACTCTTCTTTAAAATTTCTAGCTAAACCAAGAATTAATGCCCAAGTTAATTCAGGTGTTGGGTTCAAATTAATATCTGTTCCACAAACTATCACTTTTCTTTTTTTTGCAGCTTTTAAATCAATAGATTTATTTCTTAATCCACTGGTGATAACAAATTTTAAATTATTTAAATTATCAATTAGATTTTTTGTAATTGGTGTTCTTTCTCTCATTATTAACAAAGCCTCAAATTCAGATAATTGTTCAATTGCATCTGCTTCATCTAAAAAAGGTTCACTGAAAATCTTGAACTCGTATTTTCCAGATAATTTTTCGAGATCTACAAATTGTTGCGCAACATTTTGATAATCATCTAAAATTGCAACTCTAAGCATTTTTTACTTTCTTATTTGATAGCAATATACCTACAATAATAAAACAAGCGCCCAAAATATGATAAAACATAAATTTTTCACCAAAAAAAATCATTGCCATTATTGCACTTAATATTGGCATTAAATGTAAAAAAACACCAGATCTGTTAGCACCAATCATTGATATTCCTTTAATCCACAAAAGAAAAGATGCTAAACCTGGAAACAAAACTACATAAGATAAAATTAAAATAAAAGGTAATTCTAAATTAATTCTAAAACCAACTTGATATTCAATAAAATAAATTGGAATTAAAAATATGAGGCCGAATGTTATTACAACTTGTAGTAATGATAATTGAGATAATTCGTATTTTTTTCCTTTTAACAATGTAGAATATAATGCCCATGAGAACATTGCTATGACCATTGTTATATCACCTTTATTAAAATCTAAGTTTTTTAATATTTCTAGATTTGCTTTAGTAATAATCATAATTACTCCAATAAAAGAAAATACAACTCCTATGATCTGAAAAATATTTGTTCTCTCAATCTTTAAGATAGACGAAAATAACATAATCATCACAGGTATAGTTGAAATCATCAATACACCACTGATGACTTGAGTAAAATTTAAAGAATAATAAACAATAGAATTAAATATTGTAATACTGGTAACCCCCAATATAATGAAAAGCTTATAGCTTTTTACTATATAATTTTTTTTTTCGAGTATTTCAGGAATTGTAAAAGGTGCTAAAATTAGCCAAGCAAAAAACCATCTATAAAAATTTAAAGAAAAAGGTGGTACCTCATAAAAACTTGCAAGTTTACCTACAACAAAATTTCCTGCCCAAAAGGTGACTGTTAAAAATAGATAAATATAGGCTAAAAAGTTATTATCTTTTGTCACTTAACTAAATCTAAGCGAGCTATAAGGTTTTAAATCTAAGTTTGTATTTTCGTTCGCTATCATTCCTGAAACAATCTTTCCAGAAATTGGGCCTAATGTCCATCCTAAATGATGATGACCAAAACAATAATAAATATTTTTATAATTTTTTGAGGGTCCCATTACGGGTAAAAAATCAGGTAAAGTTGGTCTAAATCCTAACCATTCATCCTCATGTTCGGGCAAATCACCGAGCATATATTTTGCGTTATTTATTAAATTCTTTACTCGTGATTTAGACAATGGATTCTCTAGACCACCAAATTCAACTGTTCCAACAACTCTTAAACCTTGTTCCATCGGTGTTATTCCAAATCCACGATTAGAAAATATTACTGGTCTACTTAATAAATGATCACAATTTTTAAAATGAACATGATATCCCCTCTCAGTATCTAAAGGTATTTTTTCACCAAGATTATCTGTTAATTTTTTTGAAAAAGCACCACAAGCTATTACAGCTTTATCATAGACGTAACTTTGAGTTTCAGTTTTAAAAACTGGTTTTTCTTCATCAAAATTTATATCTTTAATATTTACTTTGTTAAATTTTCCACCTTTTTGCAAAAATAAATCAAATAATTTAAGTAGAATTTTTTTTGGATTTCTTGCGTGTCTTGCATAGGGATAATATACGCCAGCATGATAAAATGGTTTTAAATGAGGCTCAAGGTCATGTATTTCAGCTTTATTAACTAGTTGCTGTTTAACACCTAATTCATCTCTAACTCTAATTTCTAATTCTCTACTTTTTAAATCTTTATCATTCCAAACATAGAGTATGCCCTTATTTTCAACCAAACCATCTAAGTTTATTTCTTCAAATAACTCATCATATGCTGGCAGAGCTAAATCTAAAATTTGATGCATATTTTTAGCAGTATGCATCATTTTAGTTTTAGTAGTATTCATTATAAATTTTAAAAACCAAGGAATCATTTTAGGAACATAGTTCCATTTTAAAGCAAGTGGACCTGTTGAGCTTAACAACATAGCTGGTACATCAGCTAAAACATCAGTTCTATTTAATGAGAGAGAAGCATAGGGTGAAAAATGACCTGCATTACCATATGATGCAGCATGACTGCCTGGATTATCTCGGTCAAAGATAGTTACATTGAAACCTTTTTTTTGAAGGAACAAAGCATTAGACACTCCTTGAATACCTGCTCCAACAATTCCGACTTTTAGATTTTTATCCATCATGGTGTTATACAAGTAAAAATAAATTTATTAGAGTGACAAATTATGCAAATTTAAATTTTTGTTATGCAATCATTTGTTTATGATTAATTTTGGCACTTAATACAATGCCAAAACCAATCATAGTGGCTAACATTGACGAGCCACCATATGACATAATGGGTAATGGAGAACCAACTATAGGTAGCAAACCAAGTACCATAGATAAGTTTACCACAATATAAATAAAAATTGCAAAAGCATAACCAAAACAAAAAAGTCTTGCAAAGTTACTTCTTGAAATAGATCCTATTCTTACAATTCTAAAAATTATTATAGAGTATAATATTAAAAGGCCAACAGAGCCTATAAATCCAAACTCTTCCGAAAATAACGTAAAAATAAAATCTGTATGTTTTTCAGGCAAAAAATCCAAATAACTCTGGGTTCCTTTTAAAAACCCTTTTCCATCAAAGCCACCTGAGCCTATTGCTATTTTTGATTGTATAATTTGGTATCCTGCTCCTAAAGGATCTCGATCTGGGTCTAAAAAAGTTAGTATTCTCAGTTTCTGATAAGGTTTTAAAAATGATATTATAAATGGAAGTGAAATTAAGAAAGTAATAAAGGAATATACAAAATACTTAATTTTTACACCTCCTAACCATAAAATAATTAATCCACTCAAACCGATTAATATTGAGGTACCAAGATCAGGTTGAGAAATTACAAAAATAATTGGTATTAATATAATCGATAGAACAATGGTTATACTGGTAAATGAATTAACATTTTCTATTTTTAATCTATGATAATATTTAGCAAGACACAAAATAACCGCAACCTTCATAAGTTCTGATGGTTGTAAAACAAATAAATAAAGATCCATCCATCTTTGTGAACCAGAGGACTTAATTCCAAAAAATGAAACATAAATTAATAAAAGTATCACTACAAGATAAATTATATAAGAAAAATTATGCCAAAATTTTATATTAAAGAATGCTACCAAAATCATTAAAGGGAAAAAAACTGCAAGTTTTACAAAATGATTTTTAGTATGAAAAAGTATTTCGCCCCCATCTGTAGAATACATAACAAATACACTTATTACAGAAAGAAGGATAACAGCAATCAACAATATATAGTCTAAGTTTTTTATTTTTTGAAATAATGTAATCTCATTATTTAACCTATTGTGTTGGAACATTTAAACAGTAATCCTCTCAAAATTTGATTGTTTATTTCTTAATTCATGTCTATCGATAATTAATTTAAATAATTTTTTTGCAATGGGTGCTGCTGCCTTGCTTCCTGAACCACCATGCTCAATGATTATACTCAGTGCATATCTTGGATTAACATATGGCCCATAAGCAATATATAAAGCATGATCTCTATCTTTGTATGGTATTTGCTCTAATTCTAAATCTAATTCCCTCTCTCTCTTACTAATTCTCTTTACCTGTGCTGTTCCTGTTTTTCCTGCAAATTGATATTTAGGATCATCAATTCTTGATTTATAAGAGGTTCCAAATCTTTCATTAGTTGAAGCGAACATGGCTTCTTGAATAATCTGAATATTTTTTTTTTCTTTAAATAACTTTTTGTCTAATAAATTCTCAGAATCTGTGTCAAATAACAATCCACTTTCCATTGATTGTTTCGCATCTTCATAGGAAATTGGATTGCTATCTACAATAATTTTTGGTTTTATTGCGTAACCTCCGTTTGCAATTTGTGCCGTCATCATGCAGAGTTGTAAAGGCGTTGATTGTATAAAGCCTTGACCAATACCTGTTATTAATGTTTCTCCTAACACCCAACCTCTTCCAAGATTATTTTTTTTCCATTTGGTATTTGGGAATAGTCCTTTTTTTTCATTATCAAAATATTCTCCAAGAACTTTTTTGCCTAAACCGAACTTTTCAGCTGTAATATTTAATCGATCAACACCTAACAATCTTGCAACTTCATAAAAGTAAGTATCACAAGATTGTTTCATTGCATTTTTCAAACTAACCCAACCGTGTCCTTTTTCCTTCCAACAATGAAATGTTTGTCCATATAACTCCATCTTTCCTGTGCACTTAACTTTAAACTTAGTATCAATAACGTTGTTTTCTAAAGCAGAAAGAGCAACGATTGGTTTAATTGTAGATCCTGGAGAGTATAGCCCTGAAAGGGTTTTATTAATAAGTGGTTTTAAAGGATTATTTCTTATTAATTGCCATTCATCTTGGCTTATTCCAAATAAAAATAAATTTGGATCATAGGATGGTGATGAATACATTGCTACTATATCCCCTGTATAAATATCCATAACACTTATGGAGCCTGCTTTTTCATTGAGTAATTGCCCACAAGCTTTCTGAATTTCTGTATCTAAGGTTAATCGGATTTGCGATCCCTGAACACCTTTTTGATGCTCAAGTTGGTTGATTCTTTTACCGTAAGCATTAACTTCATATCTTTGAATAGCATTAGTTCCAATTAAATGATTTTCTAATCTTTTTTCTAAACCCAGTTTTCCAATTTTCATCCCAGGTACAAATCTTTCTTGGATGATTTGATTGTCTAAGATTTCTTGTTCATTTGGTTGACTTACATACCCAAGAACATGTGTATATACATCACCAAACGGATAGTTTCTGGAGATTGTCATTACGGGCTTGACACCTACAAGATCGTATAAATAATTATTAATTTTTACAAATTGACTCCAACTTAAATTTTCAGAAACTATAATACTATCCCAGGGTTTCAGCTCTGATTTTAATTTAGTTATCTTTGCAATTTTTTTATCACTGAGATTTAAAAGATTTTTTAATCTTACTAATAGATAATTGAAATTTTCAACTTGTTCTGGAATTATGTGTAATTGATAAACTTTTAAATTTCCTGCAATTACATTTCCAAAATAATCAACAATATTCCCTCTTGTTGGTGGAAGTCTCCATTCTCTGATTCTATTTTTGTCTGAAAGTGTTAAATATTTTTTATTTTCATTTATTTGAAGAGAAAACAAACGAGCAATAATACCAATCAAAACAACAACTTTTGCTGCTCCTATTAGGAACATACGTCTATTAATTACATCAGTTTTTCTTATTCCTGAATTAGATTTAATCATTTGTTTGATACAAAATTCTTTCGTTTAAAAAATTAAAGAATAAAAAAAATATTGGATAAAATAAAAAAGTAAAGCCTGTGCTAATTAAATAATTTGTATAACTAACTTTAATTAAAAAGACTAAATCTAAAATAATTACTTGAATTGAGTTTATCAATAAAATTGTAAATAGTAATGTTATCCAGTCTTTCATAAAATTTGGTGATAAAGTAATATTTCTTAAGTAAGCTGTTGCTGAGCAAAGAATGAGATAGCAAAAACTACTAATACCTATGGGTATACCTATTACAACATCATTAATTATACCTGCAAAGAAAATAGCTAAATAACCTAATTGATCAGGATTTCTTAAAGTCCAAAAGAAAATTAAAAGATGTACAAAATTAAAAGAAAAATAATCAAGTTTTAGATAATTAAAATCAAATTCATTAAATACTGAAAAAAATAACATTATTAAAGGAAGATAAGTTAAGAATATTCTAAAAAAAGGACTTTTATTAAGTGATGCCATTATTCTTCTCCACCTATTTTATAAGAAACTATTTTTACATAGTTGAGTTGTGTAAAATCAGAAAAAAAATTAATTTTACCGTTTGATAAATTATTAATTTTTCCAATTGGTATACCGGGTTTGAATAAACCACCAAGACCTGAAGTGTAAGCAATAATTTCTTTATTTTTAAAATTTTCTCTTAAATCTTCCTGAGTATGTTCAATTTTTCCAAAATCACCTCCTGTACCAGAAATTACAGCTTGTACATCATCTGGCTCTAATACAGATGGTATTTTGCTATTTAAATCAGACAATAATAATGCTCTGGAATTACTGTAGTTTACCTCAATAATTTGTCCCACCAAATAAACCTCATCTATAACAGCCATTCCAATTTTTACTTTATCTTTTGTACCTTTATTTAATACAACCGATTTTAAATATGGACTGTCTTTATCAATTAAAACTCTGGCAAAAATTTCTTGTGAATTTATACTTTCATCAAGTAACTCCCTTAGCTTTTTATTTTCTGTAACTAAAAACTCATTTTGTAATTTAAGTTGGTCAGAATTTTCAATTTTAATTAATTCTCTCTGATAACTTTCGTATAAATCCATATGTGATTTGAATTTAGAAGTTATTTCTTTTAAATTATTTTCTGGAATTGATACAATATGCGATGATCTATAAATCACTTCATTGATTACTAATTTAACAAGTTGTATTGCTTTAAAATTGAAATTACTTAAAACAATTACAACAATTGATACAAATATTAGAGTAAGTAATGAAAATTTTTGTTTATCTTTTTTTTTTAAAAAAGCTGACCTAATGGCAATTACAAAATCATCTCTGCCAGTAGCCATTTTTCCTAATATTCAGTCAACATAGTAGAAAAAGTTTCTTCTTGATCCAAAGCTTTACCTGTACCAACAGCAACACAAGATAATGGATCATCTGCTATATGAACTGGTAAACCTGTTTCTTTAGAAAACCTTTTATCAATATTTTTTAATAAAGCCCCTCCACCTGTCAAAGTTAAACCCATATCAACTAAGTCAGCTGATAACTCAGGAGGTGTATTTTCTAACGCATCTTTTATTGCGCCAACCATTTGTTTCATAATATCATTTAATGCTTCAGCAGTATCCTCTTCTGTAATATTAACTTCCTTTGGTGTACCAGATCTTAAATCTCTTCCTTTTACTGGGTAAGTGTTTGTACCAGTTGGCACAGCTGTACCCATTTCTTTTTTTATTTTTTCAGCAGTTGTATCACCTATTAGCAAATTGTATTCTTTTCTCATGTAATCCACTATTGCTGTATCCATTGAGTCGCCTGCAACTCTTAAAGATTTAGAGTAAACTAACCCTCCTAAAGACATTACTGCAATTTCACTTGTACCACCTCCAATATCAACTATCATTGAACCAGTTGCCTCAGAAATTGGTAAATTTGCTCCAATAGCTGCTGCTATTGGTTCTTCAATTAATTGAACTCTTCTAGCTCCTGCTGCTAAAGCACTGTCTTGAATTGCTTTCCTCTCAACTGGTGTTGAGCCAGTTGGTACACAGATTAAAATTCTTGGATTTGCAAATGTGCTTCCTTTATGAACTTTTTTAATAAAATGTTTGATCATTTCCTCTGTAACTATAAAGTCTGCAATTACTCCATCACGTAAGGGTCTAATTGCACTAATATTACCAGGTGTTCTTCCAAGCATTGTTTTAGCCTCATCTCCAACAGCTAATACATTTTTTTTTCCACCTTGATCAACTATTGCAACAACTGAAGGTTCATTTAAAACGACACCTTGTCCTTTTAAAACTACAAGCGTATTTGCTGTCCCAAGATCGATGGCCATATCTTGGCTCCATATTTTTTTAACACTATCAAATAATCCCATTTAAACTCCCTCTTTTACCTTCTGATGTTCAATATTTTCAGAAAGAGATTTTTTTTCTCTTTTAATAAGCATTTTATTTAGTGCATTTAAATAAGCTTTTGCTGATGCTACTAATGTATCTGTATCTGCAGACTGACCGACCGTTGTTCTGTCGTTCTCCTCAATTTTTACACTTACTGTTGCCTGAGCGTCTGTTCCTTCTGTAACAGCATGAACTTGGTATAATGATAATTTTACATCGTGCTCATATAGTTCTTTTATACATTTAAAAATTGCATCAACAGGTCCATCTCCAGTTTGAGAAGTTTCTTTAATTTCACCAAAAACATCTAAAGTCATCTCAGCTCTTTGGGGCTCTCCTGTACCTGCAAAAACTTTTAATGATTTCAAATTTATAGCATTTATTTTGTTATCAACTATTAGACTATCATCAACTAATGCAATTATATCCTCGTCATATATCTGTTTTTTTTTATCAGCTAAAACTTTAAATTTACCAAATGCCTCTTGAATAACGTCATCAGTTACGTCTGTATATCCTAAATCATTTAATTTATCTTTAAACGCATGTCTTCCCGAATGTTTACCCATTACTAAGGATGTTTTCTTAACACCTACACTTTCTGGAGACATAATCTCGTATGTTTCTCTATTTTTTAACATTCCATCTTGATGAATACCTGACTCATGAGCAAACGCATTTTTACCAACGATTGCTTTGTTAAACTGCACAGGGAAACCAGTAGCATTAGAAACCATTTTAGACGCTTTGCTAATTAATTCTGTTTTAATTCCAGTATCATAAGGCATTAAATCATTTCTTGTTTTAATTGCCATTACGATTTCTTCAAGAGCTGCATTTCCTGCTCTTTCCCCAATTCCATTTATAGTACATTCTATTTGTCTTACACCTGCTGATAATCCAGCTAATGCGTTTGCAACCGCTAATCCTAAGTCATTATGGCAATGTGCAGAAATTATAGCTTTATCAATATTAGGAACATTATTTTTTATGTGTGTAATTGTTTTTGCAAATTCTTCAGGAATAGAGTAACCCACTGTATCTGGGATATTTATTGTTGTTGCTCCACAATTAATTGCAAGTTCAATTGTTTTACACATAAAATCTAAAGTTGTTCTTGTTCCATCCTCACATGACCACTCAACATCATCTGTAAATTTTTTTGCATAAGTTACACTTTCTTTTACCGCCTCTATAACCTGCTCATCACTCATATTAAGTTTGTGCTTCATGTGAACTGGGCTTGTAGAAATAAAAGTATGAATTCTAAATCTCTTTGCAAATTTTAATGACTCATAACATGCATCGATATCTTTCTTTTTAGCTCTTGCTAAACCGCAAGGAATTGAGTTTTTTAAACCTTTGCTGATTGCTGATACAGCCTCAAAATCTCCAGGAGATGTAATAGGAAAACCAGCTTCTATTATATCAATTCCCATATCGTCGAATACTCTTGATATTTGAATTTTTTCTTCAACACTCATTGATGCACCTGGAGACTGCTCACCATCTCTCATCGTAGTATCAAAAATATATACTTTATCTTTATCGCTCATATCCTTAATTTTTTGAAAATCTATAATACAATCTATAAGAGAGATTGCAAAATAATTAGTAAATTTAACAAAATAAATTGACCATTTTGGGATACTTTAAAAAATTAATTATAAATAGATTCTATTTTTGGCATCAAGCGTAGAAGTTCCTTTGTATATTCATTCTGAGGATTTAAAAATAAATTCTCAGTATTAGACACTTCACAAAGTTTACCATCTTTTAAAACACCAATCCTATCGCACATTTGTCTCACAACTGGTAAGTCGTGACTAATAAATAAAATTGTTAAATTTAATTGCTCTTGTAGATCTTTTAATAAATTTAAAATCTGAGCCTGAATACTGACATCTAATGCAGAGGTTGGTTCGTCACAAACTAAAAGTCTTGGTTGTGTGGCCAAGGCTCTTGCAATTGAAATTCTTTGTCTTTGACCGCCAGAAAATTCATGAGGATATCTATCTGCAGATTTTTGAATTAGTTCAACGGACTCCAGTAAATCAAAGATATAACTATTTAATTCAGAATTTGAAATAGATGGATTATGAAGCTTAATTGGTTCTGCAATAATATCTTTTACTTTAAGTCTACCATTCAAAGAAGAATAAGGATCTTGAAATATCATTTGTATTTGTTTTCTAAATTTCATCAATTCAGATTTTTGCTGAATTTTTGTTATACAAACTTTGTCAAAAAATATATCACCTGAAGAAGGTTTAAATAAATTTACAATCATTTTAGCAATTGTTGACTTACCACTTCCGCTTTCGCCAACTAAACCAAAAGTTTCTCCTTCTTTTATTTCAAATGAAATATTATCAACCGCCATTACAAAATTTTTTGAATTTTCTGTAAAAAAATTATCATCAAAACTTTTACTGAGATTTTCTACATATACCAAATTTTGACTTGTAATTTCTCTTTTTTGCCATCTATTTAAAATTTTTATATTATTTGGTTTATTGTCTTTATTTTTATTATCTATAATTACAAATCTTGATATTTTTTTATTTGTTGGTGGAACAGAGCTTACTAAGCTTTTAGTATAATTATTTTGTGGATTGTTTAAAATTTCTTTAGTAATTCCTATTTCAACTAAATTTCCACTTTTCATTACAGCAACACGATCCGTGGTTTCAGCTATTACCCCCATATCATGTGTAATTAAAATTACTGCAAGATTTCTCTCTTTTGTTAATCTTTTTATTAATTCAAGAATTTGAGATTGAATTGAAACATCTAAAGCAGTTGTTGGCTCATCTGCTATAAGTAGTTCAGGCTCACAACATAACGCAAGAGATATTACTACTCTTTGTCTCATCCCACCTGAAAACTGATGAGGATAATTATCAAATCTTTTCTCAGCATCCTTAATTCCAACCTCTTTTAATAAGTTAATGGATTTATTCTTTGCTTCTTTCTTGCTCAATTTTAAGTGGGTTTGAATTGTTTCAATTAATTGTTCACCTATTGTAAGAATTGGATTTAAAGATGTTTGTGGGTCTTGAAATATCAGTCCAATTTTATTTCCTCTGTACTTAAATATATTTTCAGAATTTTCATGAATATTTAGATCACCCAAAACAACAGATCCACTTGATACTTTACCAGGTTCATCAATCAAATTTATTATTGCATTTCCTACAGTACTTTTTCCGGAACCTGACTCTCCAACTAAACCTAATATTTCGCCTTTGTTTACCTCGATATTTACATTTTTAGCCGCGTAAACAGTTTCTTTTCTCATTTGATAATCAACACTCAAATTATTAATTTTTAAAAAAGTCATTTTTTTAATTTTGGATTAAGTGTATCTCTCATCCAGTCTCCCAATAAATTAATTGAAAATGCTAAAATAACTAAGAATATTGCTGGAAAAAAAGTAATCCACCATTCTCCCGAAAATAAGAAATCATTGCCTAGTCTTATTAAAGTGCCTAAGGAAGGTGTTGTTGGTGGAACACCCACGCCTAAAAAACTTAAAGTCGACTCTGCTATAATTGCTAGGGCCAATCCAATTGTTCCAATAACTAACACTGGTCTTAAAATATTTGGCAAAATATGCTTGAACATTATTATTAAATTAGAAACTCCAATAATAGTTGATGCGGAAATATAATCCTTGTTTTTTTCAACTAATGTTGCGGCTCTAGATACTCTTGCAAATTGTGGCCATTCTGAAATTCCAATTGCAAATATCAAAACATAAATTGCCATCTCATCGTGCATTTCTCTTGATATTAATCCTCTTGCTATACCATCAACTAAAAGAGCCATTAAAATACTTGGAACAGTTAACTGAACATCAGTTAATCTCATTACTATCATTTCATATTTTCCACCAAAAAATCCAGCAGTTAATCCTAACCCAACACCAAGCACTAAACTAAATAAAATTGCTGAAAATCCAACTATTAGTGAAATCCTAGATCCATATAAAATTGTTGACAACATATCTCTACCCTGACCGTCCGTTCCTAAAATAAATTTAGTAAGTCCCTCTTCTGTCCAAGAAGGTGGAGTGAAAGCATCCATAAGGGATAATGAAGATGGATCAAAAGGATTATAAGGTGTTATTAATTCAACAAAAAAAGAGCAGAAAAAAATTATAAATAAAATTGCTGATGACACTATTGCAGTTGGTGACTTTATAAAACTATGATAAATATCACTGTCTCTTATTCTGCCCAGTGTAGTTAAAGAATTATTATCCACTAGCAACGTCTCCTTTAACTCTAATTCTTGGATCAATAAAATAGTATAAAATATCAACTATAAAATTTATCATTACAAATACAAAAGCAATAAAAACTAAATACGCAGACATAATTGGAATATCTACAAATTGTACTGCTTGAATAAATAAGAAACCCATCCCAGGCCACTGAAAAACTGTTTCAGTTATAATAGAGAATGCAATCAAAGTTCCAATATTTATTCCAGCAATAGTAATTACTGGTATTAATCCATTTTTTAATGCATGTTTATATTTTATACTTTTTTCATCAATGCCTCGTGCACGTGCAAATTTAATATAATCAGTCTGTAAAATTTCCATCATTTCAGCTCTAACTAATCTAATAATATAAGTCATTTGAAAAAGACTTAATGTAACTGAGGGAAGTATAATTGCTTTAAGTCCAGAGATTGTCAAAAAACCTGTGGTCCAAAAACCTAAATCAACTACCTCGCCTCTGCCAAAAGAAGGTAAGACACCTAAAATTACTGCAAATAAGTAAATAAACAAAATACCAATTACAAATGTGGGGAGTGATACTCCAAGCAAAGAAACAGCTAAGATGATATCACTTAAAAATCCTTTTCTGTTAATTCCAGTATAAACACCCAATAAAGTTCCTGAAACTAATGCAATTAATGCAGAAATAACTACAAGTTCAATAGTTGCTGGTAATCTCTCAACTATGAGCTCAGAAACAGGTCTCCTTAATTGGTAAGATATCCCAAATTCACCTTGAGATGCGTTTATAATAAATCTTGTAAACTGAACATGAATTGGATCCATTAATCCTAATGTTTCTCTCAATTCAGCTCTTTCTTCATCTGAAGTTTCTTCTCCAACCATATTATTAATTGGATCTCCAACAAAATTGAATAAAGAGAAAGATACAAAGGCAACAACCAGCATTACCAAAGCTGATTGAAACAGTCTTTTAAAAAAATATTTAATCAATTTGTGAAGTTTTAATTTTACAAGCCCTTTTAAAAAAAAGGGCTTGTAATAATTTTATTTAATTAAAGCTAGCAGTTCGAAATAACGGTTCGTTATTCGGTCTGATAGGAACATTAACATTGCTCTTAGCTGCCCAAGAAATTACTTGGTGATGTAAAGGAAGATATGAAATATCATCTTTTACAATTTTCCAAGCTTTTGCAATTGCAGCATTTCTTTTATCAAGATCAACTTCACCTTCCATAACTCTAATTGCAGCATCTACTTCTGAATTACTGAAATTTACTTTATTCCAGCTTGCTCCACTTTCGTATAGGTAATGGAAAACATAGTGGCTATCCAAAGTTGGGACACCCCATCCTAGCATATAGAAATCACCTTGATTATCTTTAAGCTCTTTGAAATGTTTACTTTTGGTTTGTGCAAACAAATTAACATTGACACCAATCTTTCCTAACATACCAACAACAGCTGTACAAATTGCTTCATCATTTACATATCTGTCGTTTGGACATCTTAACTCAACGTCAAAACCATTTGGATATCCTGCGCTAGCTAAAAGATTTTTTGCAGCATCAACGTCATAAGGTAATCTTTTATCAAGATCTGCTGTATAACCATTTACACCAGGGAAAGTTATAATACCTGCAGGTTCACTTAAACCTCTCATAACTTTTTTCTTAATCGCCTCAATATCAATTGCTTGATAAAGAGCTTGTCTTACCTCTTTTTTTTTAAATGGATTGTCTCCTGTATTTCCAGTTCTAAGCTTGTCGGCTGCTTGATCCATACCTAAGAAAATTGTTCTCATTTGAGCTGTACTTTCAACTTTATGACCAGAAGAAGATCCAATTCTTTTTAAATCTTGAACTGGTGCATCAGTAACTAAATCTATTTCTCCCGATAATAAAGCTGCAACTCTTGTGGCTGCATTTTTAATTGGAAGTAATTCAATTTGAGTAACTTTTTTATCTTTCATCTCACCCCACCAGTGTTTATTTCTTTTAAACACAGTCTTGGTGTTAGGTTCTCTTAAAGTGATTTTAAAAGGACCAGTTCCCATAGCATTAGTAGCAGAGAAAGTTTCTTGTCCTGCATCCCAATTTTGTGGAGACATTGCAAAGTTTTTCTCTGACCAAGCTTTAGACATTATAAAAATGTTTGATAGTTGGTTTAAAAGAATAGGGTTCGGTTTACTTGTTGTAATTTTAACAGCATAATCACCAACTGCTTCAACATTAGCGACAGTGCTAATATATTCTTTAAAGTCAGATGTTCTTTGTTTAGCTCTTAATATACTAAAAACAACATCTGCTGATGTCATTCCAGAACCATCTGAAAACTTAGCATCTTCCCTTAAAGTAAAAATCCAAGTATTTGGATCAGTAGCTTTCCATTTTGTTGCTAAAGCAGGTCCTATTTTCATATCCAAGCCTCTTTGAACTAGAGCTTCATAAACTTGTCTAGATACTTGAGTTGTTGGACCCTCATTTTGTGCATGTGGATCTAGTGTTAGACTGTCTCCTTGCATAGACCATTTGATAGTTTTTGCCCATGCTGAAGAAAATCCGAATACTAGAACTAATGACAATAGTATTCTTACTATATTTTTAGTCTTCATTATTCCCCTCGTTTTTTAAATTTATTTGAAAAAGTATAGGTGAAATAACAGAATTATTGTAGCAATAATTTACTTAAAAAAATTAACTTTTATCACTATCAACTAATTTTTTCTTACTAATCCATGGCATCATAGCTCTTAATTCAGCACCAACTTTTTCTACTGGATGCTCAGCTAATTTAGCTCTTGTAGCAAGGAAGTTCTTTTGACCATTTTTACACTCTTCCATCCACTCTTTTGTGAATTTTCCTGATTGAATTTCAGCCAAAACTTCTTTCATTCTTTTTTTAGTTTCTTCTTTATTGACCACTCTAGGACCTGATTGATATTCACCATATTCAGCAGTATTTGAGATAGAATAATTCATGTTTGCAATTCCACCTTCATAAATTAAGTCAACAATTAATTTAACTTCATGAACTGTTTCAAAATATGCCATCTCTGGTTCATAACCTGCTTCAACTAAAGTTTCATAACCATTTTTAATCAATTCAACAAGACCTCCACACAATACGGTCTGTTCACCAAATAAATCTGTTTCAACTTCATCTTTAAATGTAGTTTCAATAATCCCTGATCTTCCTCCTCCGACTGCTGAGGCATATGACAAAGCTAAGTCTCTAGCTTTTCCTGAACCGTTTTGATGTACAGCAAACAAACAAGGTACTCCACCCCCTTTCTCAAATTCACTTCTAACTAAGTGACCTGGTCCTTTTGGAGCAACCATAAAAACATCTAAATCTTTTCTAGCTTTAATCAGGTCGTAATGAACATTTAAACCATGAGCAAAAGCGATACTTGTGCCTTCTCTTGCTCTTTGCTCTATATGATTTTTATAAATTTCTGCTTGTAATTCATCTGGTGTTAAAATCATTACTACATCTGCCCACTCAGCAGCATCAGATAAATTCATAACTTTTAATCCTTTTGACTCTGCTTTTGATGCACTAGATGAACCTTCTCTTAAAGCTACAACAATATCTTTTACTCCACTATCTTTTAAATTTAATGCGTGAGCATGCCCTTGACTTCCATAACCAAAAATTGCAACTTTTTTGGTTTTAATTAGATTTACATCTGCATCTTTTTCATAAAACATTTTCATATTATGTCTCCTTTTAAATTAATTAAATATTTTAGCACCTCTTGTCATAGCAACTGCCCCTGTTCTCGAAGTACTTATAAGTCCCAAAGGCTTTAATTTTTTATTCATAATATCTATCTCTCTTCTTAGAGCTGTAATTTGAATTACTGCTGAATTTTTTGTTTCATCTAATATTATGGGATTAAATTTTTTACAAGCATTTAAACATTTTACAATTTTATTTTTTTTTCCCACAACTTTGAATAAAGCCATTTCCTTAAATATTACACCTTTGTCTTCTCTTTTAAACTCTGCAACTTTGTGAACAGGCACTAATTTAGTTAATTGTAGTCTTATTTGATCTATTACTTGGGGTGTTCCAGTGGTAACAATTGTTATTCTAGAAATATTTTTAATTGCATCAACTTCTGCAACAGCTAATGACTCAATATTATAGCCTCTACCTGAAAAGAGACCAACTACTCTTGCAAGAACCCCAGCCTCATTGTCTACCCAAACCACAAAAATATATGTATCTGGTTTTTCTTTCTTCGTGGGAACGCTATAAGCTGATTTTGATTTTGGCATTATGATTATACTAAGGCTTTGCCTTTTCCTTTAATTTTGTTTTCCTCTTGATCGTTTGGACCCAATATCATTTGGTTATGAGGTTTTCCTGAAGGAATCATCGGAAAACAATTCTCATTTGGATCAACATGACAATCAAATATTACTGGTCCATTGTAATCAATCATTTCTTGAATTTTACCGTCAAGATCACTAGGCTTTTCAGCTTTAATTCCTTTGCATCCATATGCTTCGGCCATTTTCATAAAATCTGGTAATGCTTCTGAGTAACTCTCAGAATAATTTTTTTCATGAAGTAATTCCTGCCATTGTCTAACCATTCCCATATATTGATTATTCAAAATAAATATTTTAATAGGAAGATTATATTGAACCGCAGTAGACATTTCTTGCATTGTCATTAATACTGAAGCTTCTCCAGCAATATCAATTACAAGTTTTTCTGGATGAGCGATCTGTACACCTACTGCTGCTGGTAATCCATACCCCATAGTTCCCAAGCCACCAGATGTCATCCATCTGTTTGGTTTATTAAATTTATAATGCTGGGCAGCCCACATTTGATGTTGCCCAACTTCAGTAGTAACATAAGTATCCTGTTCCTTAGTTAATTCATAAAGTCTTTGAACAGCGTGTTGTGGTTTAATGCTCTCATTGCTGTTTACAAAATTAAGAGAATTTTTTTCTCTCCATTTTTCAATTCGCTCCCACCACTTAGCAATATTTGACTTATTTGATTTTCTGTGACCATTTTTACTTTTTATGATTGTTTTATTAATTTTGTTTATTACACTTGATACATCTCCAACTATTGCAAGATCAACCTTGATTATTTTATTAATTGAAGAAGGATCAATATCAATATGAACTTTTTTAGAATTTGGTGAAAACTCATCTATCTTCCCAGTAATACGGTCATCAAATCTTGCACCGATATTAATTAAGAGATCACAATCGTGCATCGCATTATTTGCTTCATAAGTACCATGCATACCAAGCATTCCTAAAAACTGATTGTCATCACCAGGATATGCGCCTAAACCTTGAAGTGTAGAAGTGATTGGAAACCCAGTTAATTCAACAAACTCTCTTAAAGCCTTACTTGCTTTAGGTCCCGAATTAATCACTCCTCCACCACTATAAATTATAGGTTTTTTAGATTTATTTAATAATTTTATTAATTCATTAATTTGATCATCTGAAAATTTATTGTGAGATTTTCCATTTAAACTTTTTTCTTTATTTGGTTTTTTATATTTTGTTTTTGCAAACTGAATATCTTTTGGAATATCAATTAAAACTGGACCAGGTCTTCCTGTTGTTGCAACTCTAAATGCTTCATGCATAATTTTTGAAAGATCATTTATATCTTTAACTAACCAATTATGTTTAGTACAAGGTCTTGTTATTCCTGTAGTATCACATTCTTGAAAAGCATCAGTTCCAATTAAATGTGTTGGTACTTGACCAGAAATACAAACCAATGGAACCGAATCCATGTAAGCGTCTGTTAAAGCTGTAACAACATTAGTAGCTCCAGGACCTGATGTAACCAAAACTACCCCAGGTTTTCCAGAAGATCTTGCATACCCTTCGGCAGCATGACCCGCACCTTGCTCATGTCTTACTAAAATATGTTTTATGGAAGGGTGATTTTTAAGCTCATCATAAATCGGTAATACTGCGCCACCTGGATAACCGAAGATGTGTTCTACCTTTTGGTCTTCAAGACATTTAAATACTATTTCTGCTCCAGTAAATAATTTTGGCATTAGGCAATCTAGCTGAAGTTGTACTCATTGGTCAAGTTTAAGAATAGAAATTTTAAATTTTTTTTAAAAATTTATTTATGTCTTTCGGCTTTAACTTCATCCAACTCATCATATTGCCTCTAGCCCATGTTCTTTGTCTTTTGGCGTATTGTCTTGTTTTTATAGCTATTTTTTCTTTAATTTGCTTTAAGTTTTTTTCTTTATTCAAATATTGTTTAATCTCCATTACTCCTATAGCCTTGTTTACGCTCTTATCTTTTGGAACCTTGAGTTTAATGAAATTTTTAACTTCTTTGATCGCTCCATTTTGTATCATATCCTCTGTTCTTTGATTTATTCGCTCAATTAACTCTTCTCTGGAATAATCTATATAAACTTTGAAAAAATTGTCGTCAAACAAATTTGCTTTAGTATCTTTAAACCATTCATTTAAAGATTTTTTTGTAAATTTTTTTACTTCATATGCTCTTATTGACCTTTGAGCATCTGTAGGATTAATTTTCCCTTTTGAGGTAGGGTCTAATTTTAAAAGTTTTTCATAAAATTTTTTTTGTCCAATTTTTTTTTGTAAACTTCTAATCTGCTTTCTTGATTTAAATGAAATATTAGGAATTTGTACTAATCCATCGGTTAATGCTTTAAAATATAAACCTGTGCCTCCAACAAGGATTGGGGTTTTTTTTCTTTTTTGTACATCTTTAATTTTTTTAAGAGCAAGTCTAAGCCAATCACCTGTAGAAAAGTTTTTCGTTGCATTCAGAAAACCATATAAATGATGTTTAATTTTTTGATATTGATTTGGATCTGGTCTTGCTGATAAAATTTTGAGATTCTTGTATACTTGCATACTATCTGCATTTATAATCTCTCCATTAACTTTTTTTGCAACTTTGATTGCAAAACTTGACTTTCCTGATGATGTAGGTCCTGATATTAGAATAATCTTGGATTTCAAATCCATGTTTAATCTAGCTTAACACCAATGTATCTTCTTTGATTTTGATTATTATAAATTGCAAGTAAAACTGTTTTTTGATTTGAATTTAAAACCTCATTTGTGATATTTCTTAAATCATCAGCTGATAATATTTTTTTCTTCTGAGCTTCAACAATTATACTATTTAGATCTATTGAATTTACTAGAGGACTATTATTTGCAATTTTAGTTATTACAAGTCCTGTTGTCTGATTTGGTAATTTTCTATTTTTGATATCTTCTTTAGTAAGAGGTCTTACAGCTATTCTTAAACTTTGAATTATCTCATCTTTATTCTGTTCTTTAGTTTCTGGACTTTTGCTTATTTTAAAATCATCCGAGGTTTCTAATCTTCCTAAAATAACATTTTTTATAATTTCTTTTTTGTCTCTCCAAATTTTAACTTCAACTTTTTTACCAACTTCTGTTCTTGCAACAATTGCCGGTAATTCTTTCATTAAGTTAATTTTTTCTCGATTAAATTCTAAAATAATATCTCCTGCTTGAATTCCTGCTTTTTCTGATGGACTATTTTCAGCTACACTTGCTACTAATGCTCCTCTTGGTTTATCAAGTTTTTCAACTTCAGCGATTTCTTTTGTAACATCTTGTATCCTAACACCTAACCATCCTCTCTTTGTCTCACCAAATTCTATAAGTTGTTTGATAACTCTTTGTGCACTATTTGATGGAATAGAAAATCCTATTCCGACATTTCCACTTCTGCCAAGTATAGCTGTATTTATGCCAACAACATTCCCCTCCATATCAAAGAGGGGACCGCCAGAATTTCCTGAATTTATCGAGGCATCTGTTTGTATAAAATCTTCATATCTAGATAAACCGATTGATCTATTTCTTGCAGAAATAATTCCAGCTGTGACTGTGCCTCCTAAACCAAATGGATTTCCAATAGCTAAAACCCAATCACCAATTCTTGCTTTATCAGAATCTCCAAATGAAACAGGCACAAAAGTTTCACTTGTTTCTAGTTGTAAAACAGCTATATCCATTAACGGATCTGCACCTAAAACTTTTGCTTTAAATTCCTGATCTCCATAAACTCTTACAATAATATCGTCTGCATCTTGAATAACATGATTATTTGTAACCACAATTCCCTTTTCATCTATTATAAAACCAGAGCCTAATGCAGCTGATTGTCTTTCTTGGGGTGTTCCAAATTCTTTAAACATATCCTCAAAAGGAGACCCTGGTGGAAACTGGAAAGGAAACGGATTTGTATTAGTTACGACCGTGGTCGTTGTAGAGATATTTACGACAGATGGCATCAATTTTTCAGCAAGATCTGCGAATGAAGCAGGAACTGGTTTAGAGCTAACATTGAGAGAAAAACTAAATGATAAAAATATTGTTAATAATACTAGTTTAATTTTTCTCATATTAGCTTTTAGTATAATAAATAATTATAAAACCCATCACCGTAAAAATAAATCCACCTATTCTAAGTTGACTATCATTAATAA
This sequence comes from uncultured Pelagibacteraceae bacterium, assembly GCA_902629285.1. Taxonomy (GTDB): domain Bacteria; phylum Pseudomonadota; class Alphaproteobacteria; order Pelagibacterales; family Pelagibacteraceae; genus Pelagibacter. Next base: position 88,882 of record CACOQN010000001.1, read on the forward strand.
GTTCCAATTTTTTTAACATATTCCTCATTTTTGCTGGAAATAAGGCGTACAAAATACCTTCAATAAATAAGAAAAGACCAAAAGCTATAACTAGCTCACGCATTTAAAACAATTATTGTTGGATTTCAGGTTTTATATTTCCAAAAAATTTAAAAAATTCACTGTCAGGAGATAAAATTAAAGAAGTTTCCCCACCAATTAATGCTTTTTCATAAGCTTGCATAGCTCTATAAAAAGCAAAAAATTCAGGATCTTGACCAAAGGCATCTGCAAATATCTTATTTCTTAAACCGTCCCCCTCTCCCTTCATTATCTCAGATTGTTTTTGAGCGTCTGCTAAAATTACAGTCACTTCCTTGTCTGCAGTAGATGTAATAGTGACAGCCATCTCAGCTCCTTTTGCTCTAAATTCTTTTGCTTCTCTCTCCCTTTCTGTCTGCATTCTTCTATAGATTGCATCACTATTTGCTTGAGGAAGATCAGCTCTTTTTATTCTTACATCTACAATATTTATCCCAAAGTTTTGTGCTTCATTGTTAACACCTTCTTTAATCAGAGCCATTTGTTTTGATCTATCTTTAGACAACAATGTTTGTAATTCTTCCTGTCCTAATACATTTCTAATTCGTGAATTTATAATTGTGGACAATCTTGATCTAGCAACTCTTTCATTTCCAACTGAAATATAAAATTTAAGCGGATCGATAATTTGAAATCTTGCAAACGCATCTACAATTAAACGTTTTTGATCTGATGCAATAACCTCTTCAGGTGGAGCATCTAAATTTAATATTCTTTTATCTAAATAAACAACGTTTTGAATAAAAGGAATTTTAAAATTTAAACCTGGCTTCATTATAATTCTCTTTGGATCACCAAATTGAAGAATAATTGCTTGGTTTACTTCTTTAACTATTATTACTGATAAATAAGCTACAACTCCTATTGCAACTAATACTCCCGCTAATATCTTTCCAGCTTTCATTTTAATTTGTCGCTTTCTTTTTTAATTCAGGTAATGGTAAGTAAGGAACAACGCCTGAACCTGCATTTTTTTCAATAATTACTTTATCTATATCTGCTAAAACTTTTTCCATAGTTTCTAAATACATTCTTTCTTGGGTTACTGCTTTAGCATTTTTATACTCACTATAGATTGCAATAAACCTGCTTGCTTCACCCTCGGCTTTAGCTACAACTTCTTTTTTATAAGCTTCAGCAGCTTGTAAAATTTTTTGTGCTTCTCCTCGTGCTCTTGGTATTACGTCATTAGCATATGCTTCAGCTTCATTTTTTGATCTTTCCATATCAGCTCTAGCAGCCTGTACATCTCTAAACGCATCAATTACTTGATCAGGTGGATCGGCTTTCTGAGTTTGGACTTGAGTAATCTGAATTCCACTTTCATAATCATCTAAAATAGTTTGGATGATCGCTTGCGTTTCTACCTCTATTTTAGATCTTCCTTCTGTTAAAATTGGTTGAATAGCACTTTTAGCAATCACTTCTCTCATTGCAGTTTCTGCTGCGGCTTTAACTGTTCCTTCTGGATCTTGAATCTTGAATAAAAAATTGCCAGCATCTTTTATTACCCAAAAAACTGAAAAATCTATATTAACTATATTTTCATCTCCTGTTAACATTAAACTCTCTTGGGGGACATCTGCAACTCCACCACCTGTAGAGAAACCACTATCCCTCTCAGATCTAAAACCAATATCCATTCTATTTACTTTAGTTACCTTTGGTGTTTGAACTGTTTCTACCGGAAAAGGAATATGATAATTCAAACCAGGTTGAGTAGTTTTTACAAATTTACCAAACCTTAAAACAACACCTTGCTCATCTGGCAGAACTCTGTAAAGACCACTTGCTAACCATACAAAAGCTAACACTAATAAAATCAAACTTATTGACTTACCTCCGGAGCTCTTACCTCCTGGTAAAAATCTCTTAATTTTATCTTGAATATCTCTTATTAATTCATCAACGTTTGGTGGTGTTGGACCTCTACCAGACCCATTTCCATTTCCACCTCCACCTGGAGGTGATCCCCATGGACTGCCACCTCTACCTTTGAAATCATCTGACATATGCAAACTTATATAGTGTCTTTATAAGAAAAAACAAGTAATGATACTTTTATGACCGATAAAAAGCACGAACTTAGTGCCGCAATGAAAAAAAAGCTAATGCCTAAGAAATTCGTAAAAAATCCGATTCTTGGAACAAAATTTACTATTGCTATCTCAAGTGCAAAAGGCGGTGTTGGAAAATCTACCTTTGCAACTAATCTTGCTTTAGCATTAAAAAAAGTTGAATGTAAAGTTGGTCTTTTAGATGCAGATATTTATGGTCCATCAATTCCTAAAATGTTTGGCATTGATCAAAAACCAAAAAGCGATGGCCAAAAATTAGATCCAATTAATAAATATGGTATTCAATGTATGTCTATTGGCTTTTTAACTGACCAACAAACACCAATGATATGGCGTGGACCAATGGTTACAAGTGCCATTAAAACTTTTACTCAAAAAGTAAATTGGAATGATTTAGATTTTATTATCATAGATATGCCGCCTGGAACAGGTGATACTCAACTTACATTTTCTCAAGAGATAAAAATGGATGGAGCAATAATTGTTTCAACCCCTCAAGAAGTAGCACTTTTAGATGTTAAAAGAGGAATTAAAATGTTTGATAAACTTGGAGTTAAAATTCTTGGCTTAGTGAGCAACATGAGCTTTTTTATTGGGGATGATAAAAAAAAATATAATATTTTTGGAGAAGATGGTGTTAAAAGAACTGCAGAAGAATTCCAGAAAGAATTTTTAGGTGAAATACCAATTAATCCTTTTGTTGGTAAAACTGGTGATGAAGGAAAGCCAATCGTAGAAGCTGATCCCGAACATGAAATTTCAAAGATATATATAAATTTTGCTAAAAAAATTAAATCAACTTATCTTTAAGATCAAAAGCTACCATCAACTCATTCCACTCTCTTTTAGAAAGCCCAGAACTTTCCAAATCAATATTTTCACCTTTGATAAATTTTTTAATAATTAATTTTCCTTTAGCAGAAACTTCAGTTCCACCAACTCTGTAATCCATAAAAGCTTCATAAGTTATAGGGACCCATCTTTTAACAGTATCGAGCATTATGTCTGCATAAACTCTTATTTCATATTGAGCATGACTATCAGCTCTAAGTCTTAAAAAGTTCATAAGATTCAATAAATCAGTTTTCCAATACCATTGTGTATAAGTGTTTAAAGTTAAATTCATCCTTGCAAGCTCTCGTGCTAATCCTTTTTTATTTTCATCTATTGTGGAGCCATCAAATCTTTCATTTAACATTGTTTCATAGTTATCATAAGTTCTCTCAGCATCATTTTTTAAAAGTTCTAAAACTTCATTTGCTTGTTTTCCCTCAAGAACATCACCTCTACCTTGCCGATTACTTGTAGATTGAGCAGCTAAATTTTCTTTTGTTGGTAAATAAAATTCTTTATCTAAAATAGAATATCTAGCTGAGTATTCATTTACATTTGCTGTTCTATGTCTAATCCATTGTCTAGCAATAAAAATAGGAAGCTTTACGTGATACTTTATTTCACACATTTCGAAAGGCGTACTGTGCCAATGTCTCATCAAATATTTTATCAAACCTTTATCGGTAGATACTTGTTTTGTTCCTTTACCATATGAAACTCTAGCTGATTGAACTATTGATGTATCATCACCCATATAATCGACTACTCTGACAAAACCATGATCTAAAGCAGGAATAGCTTCATAAAGAATATTTTCAAGTTCTGGGGAAGTAACTCTTTTAGTATGATTATTTTGAGATTGTTGATTTTTAATCTCATTTATCTGTTCTTTTGTAAGTTTCATTTATAATATAATAATATTATTGAAATTATTTAAGAAATTTTAAACCATTGTAAAATAGTATTTTTCGTGAATTTAAAAATATACACAAATATAAAATTATGTAATTTGCCCTTTTGACAAAAAACATATGATATTTAACAAAAATTTGGGGAATATATTTGTAAGCTCTGCTCCAGGAATTATATCAGTTTTTTTATCTTTTTTTACAATCCCGATTTATATTAAATTTTTGGGGTTTGAAAAATACGGGAATTTTCTAATTTTACATATTTTATTGTCGGTAGTGATGATTACAAATTTTAACTTTGGAAAAATTGCATCAATTAAAATGCAAAAAGTAATAAAAAAAACTCAAAATTCAATAATCTCAACAACTATATTTACAAGTATTATCTCAAGTGGATTAATATGTTTAATCCTATACTTAATTTATTTGTTATTAATAAATTTTAATCAAAATCTTATTTTTAATAATTATAAAATATTATTTTTAGCTCTTTTTTTTTCCAACATATATGTAACTTTAGAAAATATTTCTAAAGGACTAAAATATTATTTCCTAAGTAGTTGTGGAAATTTAATTTTTTATAGTCTTTCTTTGTCCTTGCCTGCTTTATTTATTTTATTTGATTTCACAACAACTGAGAATGTAAATTCTCTATTTCAGATTTCATTGTATATTAAAATTTTTGCCATTTTATTTATATTTTTTACCCTAATTTATAAAAGACACCTAAATTATAATTTTTCGTCATTGATTATTAAAGATTTTCTTGCGCATGCTAAATGGCTAACTTTGTCATCTGCATATGTTCAAGTTTTTGACTTTTTTGACAAATATTTGATAAAAGTTTTTTTAGGTGCTGCTAGTTTAAGCTTATATTCTATACCACAACAAATTGCTGGTAAATTATCAGTTATATCTGATGGATTAATTTCAGTTTTTATTCCAAAGATTTCCTCTAGTAAAAATAAAAAAAAAACCTTTGAAATTTTAAATTCTAATTTTTATGGTTTTTTTTATTTCATAGGTTTTTTTTTAATATTAATAAATCCTTTTATTGATGAATTGTTAATTTGGTGGTTAAAAGAAAATGCTAATTTAAGTATAATTTATCTATTCAAAATATTTTTACTAATATCTTTTTACATCTGTATCACACATATAATTTCAACTTTTTTAGACACACAAAATTTGTCTAAAAAAAATTTTCAAATAGAAACCTTTATTTTAATTTTATTTATAATTGGATTAATTATATCAGTTTACTACAAGAATATTAATTTTTTCGCTTACACTATGTTAATCAGGTCATTAATTAGTTTTTTTATAAAAGCTTTTTATATAAGGAATTTCTTAATGAATTTTAATATTTTGGTTTTACAAAATATTATTTTAACTTTGATTTTTTTATTTAGTATTAATGAAAACATCCAATTATTTTATTTTTTTTCTGTTTTATTCTTATTATTATTATTTTTTTATTTTCCAAAAAATATTATTAAAAGAGAGTTTTTGAAATGATATATGGTTATTATAAGTTAATTTACTTTTTACCATTAACTTTACTTACTGGACCATTTTTACCTGATTTAATAGTGGTCATTTGTTCTTTATTTTTTTTGTTTGATACTTTGAGACTAAAGTTATTTAAATATTACAATAATTATTTTTTTAAAATATTTTTTACTTTTTTTATAATACTAAATTTAAGTGCACTATTTTCAGAAAACTTTGCTCTAATTAAATATTCTCTTGGATATATCCGATATGGCCTTTTTTCAATTTTATTATTTTATGTTTTAAAAAATGTAGATAATTCAAAATTACTTTTGGGTTATTCGATAATATTTACCTATTTTGCTCTTTTAGTTGACGGATATTTTCAATTTATTTTTAACAAAAATATTTTTCTCTTTGAATTACAAAAATACCATGACTATTCATTTTATGTGACTAGTTTTTTTAATGATGAAAAAAAATTAGGGAGCTTCTTAGCAAAAATGTTTCCTTTATTTCTCTTTTCAATAATCCTTTTTAAAGATCATTTGAAAAAAATAAAACTAGAAAAAATTACTTCAATCATTATCATTTTAATTTTTTTATTAGTATTTTTAACAACCGAGAGAGTTTCAATATTTGTAATCACAATATTAATTTTATTAATATTTTTAAAATCAAATATTTTTTTTAAACCTAAAATTATTTTTTTTAGTATTATTTTTTTTTCAACAGTAATTTTACTTTATTTTCAACCAGAGATCTTAAATAAAATTAAAAGTATTTTATATTCAAGCGGTTTAGTTCATCCAGGTCTTTCTAATGATGGAAAAATTTTGGGAGAGTATGATGAGGGTAAATTTATTTTTTCAAAATATCATCATATTCAAATTGTAACTAGTATAAATTTATTTTTAGAAAATCCACTCTTTGGAGTTGGGCCAAAAAATTTTAAAAATGTGGTTCTTACAGGTTGGCATCCTCACAATTATACTTTTCAGATATTAGCAGAAGTAGGAATATTTGGTTTTATTGTATTTATCTCTACGTTCATTTTTTTACTTTTTAAACTTATTCAAAATTTTTTAAATTTTACTGACAAAAACTTAAATAATGAGATAAATTTATACTTGCTGGCAGGATTTTTGTTAGCTTTATTTCCAATACCAAGTGGAGATTTTTTTAATAATTGGGTCAATATTTTAATTTATTTTCCAGTAGGATATTATCTTTACTTAAATGAAAAGTAATTTTGTATTAGTAAGTTTTTTTAGAATAACAGATCCATATTCAGGTGGATCAGAGGTTTCTTACAATTTTTTTAAAAACATTCCTAGTAAAAACAAAATATTGTTTCAATTTTCAGATAACAATAAAAAACATAAAAAAGTTGATTCAATTTTTACAAAAAATTCAAAATATCATAAAATTTTAAATTTAAAAAAATTAGCAGATAAAATTAAAGCTTATTGTAAAAATAAAAAAAAAATAGTTATTATAATAGAAGGGTCTAGTTGGGCTGGTTATACATTTTCACTTTATAATTTATTAAAAAAAGATTTGTCTGATGCTACATTTATATACCACTCACAAAATATTGAATATGTAATTAGAAAATATAAAGAAAATTTTCTAATAACTTATTTAACAAAATATTTTGAAAATTATATTGCTAACAACTTTGATATTTTTACTTGTACGTCAAAAGAGGAAAAAAAGATTGTTGATGAAATTTATGGCATAAAATCTCATACTCTATCTAATGGTATACAATTACCAAAAAATATTAACAAACTGAGGCCAATTAAAAAAAAATATGATTACATATTTTTTGGAGGAAATATTGAATTTTATCCAAATTATGATGCTCTTAAAACTTTAGTTAAGGATATTATGCCTAAAGTAAATTACCAAAATCCATCTTTAAAGCTAATTGTCAGTGGAAATAAATCTTTACCATTTAATGAAAGTTTTCTTAGTAATGCTGGATTTGTATCAAAAAAAAAATTTTTGCAGTATCTTAAAGGTGCATCTTTATTTGTTAATCCAATGCAAATTACATTTGGAGTACAAACTAAAACACTTCATGCTCTTGCACTTGGAAAAACAATAGTTGCAACAAATGAAGGTGTAGCAGGTGTAAAACTAAATCCAAAATATAAAAATGTTTATATATGTAACAACAATAAAGAATTTGCAAAAAAAATATTGTTAAAATTTAAATCGAAAAAGGTAAACAAAAGAGCAAGTAAATATTACACAAAATTATATAAAATGAAAAATATTGTTGATAAATTTTTTTTAAAACAGAATTTATTAAATTAACTCTCTGAAATTAATTTTATTAAAATAATTAAATAATTTCTTAAATACAAAAACTAAACCTGTTCTAATTAATCTTTTTAATCTAAAAAAAGTATCAGTTTTAAGTCTCCATAACCATTCTAGATTTAGTCTCTCAATATTTTCTGGCACTATTTTTTCCTCTCCTGCTGCCATCGCAATTCCTCCTCCCAAACAAAATATGAAAATTTTTTTTGAAGAATTAAATTTTAGTATATTTTTCGCAATTATTTCTTGTTTTGGAGTTGCTATATTGAGAAATATTAGAGAATTATTATTAAATTTTAACTTGTACATTGATGTTTCTTGAAAATTATCAAAAAAAGGCAGTTCAATGAAACCTATTTTTCTGTTAATTTTTTTTTCGATATATTTCTGTTGTTTTTCACTTTTCTTTCCACATAAGTAAACATTTTCTATCTTTTCTGGTATAGATATTTTCTCAATCACTTTTCTTCCAGCTGTTTTAGTAAAATTTTTAATTATAAATTTTGCACAAACACCATCTAGCCAAAAAATTATATTTTTATAATTTTCATATAATAGACTCATATAAGATAAAGAAGCCATATTAAGTGCTACTAACATAAAAGATTTTTCAAAACTGAGTTTTTTTAAATCACTTAAGTAATTAAAATTAATTGGATACAAATTTTTGTTTCTTATTATATTTTCTTTAAAAAGATAATAAATCGATAATCTAAAAGTATAAAAAAGTGATTTAATAACCCCAAAATTTTCATAAATATTATAAACCTTGAATGCATTTAAAAATTTAATTAAAAATTTAGCAGAAAGTGAGTCATCTCTTTTTCTATAAACCGTGACTACCTCTTTATCAGCATATAAGAAATTTATTTTTTTAGCAATGTTCAACCAACACACATAATCTTCTTTGGTTGAAATATTAGGAAACAAATTTTCTCTTATAACATTTGCACTAAGTGTAACTGTAGAAAGTCCTATATCACATGATTTTAGTAAATCTTTATAATTAATACTACTAGGGATAAATTTCCCTTTCAGCTTTAAATTTTTGTCTAAAACATAATATGAGCCATGAATGAAGTTTAAATTTTTCTGCTTAATTATATTTATTTGATGCTCAATTTTATTTGGTAACCACACATCATCAGCGTCAATGAAACTAATAAATTTTCCCTTAGCTTTTTGAATACCTAAATTTCTAGCAGAAGCTACGCCACCATTTTCCTTGTGATATAAAAAAATTTTATCTTTGTTTATGTTTTTAAGATTTGTGAGTATTGTTTTGAATTCTGCATCACTACCATCATTAACTATAATTATTTCTAAATTTTTATAACTTTGACTTAATACTGATTGTATACACTCCTCAAAATAAAATTTCTCATTATAAAAGGGTATAATTACTGAAACTAAATCATCTTGATTAGATTCCATTTTTTTTTTTTGTCCTCAAATATTCAGAGTATACAAAATTAAATAGTTTTTCCATTCCTTTTTCAGTTGAAATTCTTGGTGACCAATCTAAGACTTTTTTAACAAGGGTATTATCGCTTGATCTTGAGTCAACTCCTTTAGGTTTTGTTTTATCATATATTTTTTTAACATTATGACCTGTTATTTTTTCAAGAATATTTACTAGTTTATTAATTGTTACATATTTATCGTTTCCAATATTTATTGGATCTCTAAATTTACTTTTAAATAAAAGATCAGTACCTCTAATACAGTCATCAATATATAAGAAACTTCTTATTTGATTTCCATCTCCCCAAATTTCAATTTTGTTTTTTTTATGAAATATTGACTCTGCAAATTTTCGACTTAAAGCTGCTGGCGCTTTTTCTCTTCCATCTTTCCAACTTCCATATTCGCCATAAACATTATGATATCTTGCTATTCGTACTTCTAATCCAAAATCTTCATAAAAATGTCTACACATTCTCTCGTTAAATAACTTTTCCCATCCGTAACCATCCTCTGGATCAGCTGGATATGCGTCTTTCTCTTTTAATTTTGGGTGTTTATAATCTTTTTGTGCATACGATGGATAAATACATGCAGATGAAGAATAAAAAAATTTTTTAATTTTATTTTTTTTAGCAGATTTCAAAAGATTGATATTTATGACTGATGACAACATACATAATGCCTTATTATTTTCAATAAAACCCATCCCACCCATGTCACAAGCCAAATTGAAAATATAATCAACATTTTTACTAAGCCTATCAGTAATAATTGGATCTCTACAATCTGCTACAAGGTTTTTTATTTTGGGATTTATTTGAAACCAAAATTTTTTATTTTTGATATCAGCACAGATTACTTTATACCCTTTTTTTTCATAAAAATTTGCTAAATGTCCTCCTATAAATCCACCACCACCTGTAACTAAAATTTTTTTTTTCATAATAGTTTATAAATAATATAATAAGACTTTATGTATAAAAATTTAAAAATATACAAGGAATTTTTTATTTACGGTAAATATCTTTTTATACTTTTATTATTTTGGCTCTCACTTAATACAGGATCAAAATATATAAATATTGAATTTTTAGAGAATGAAATTTATGAAAATAAACTAAATTTTATAAGGGCCATATTACCTTTTTTAATATTATTTTATTTATTAATTTATGAATATTTTGTAAAAAAAAATTTTACATTACATTTTGATTTAATATTTAAATTATTTTTTTTATATGGTTTTCTTCAAATTTCTGGACTTCTATATTATCAACAAAATCTTTATGAATATTATTGGATTATTTGTTTATATTCTTTATTATTTTTTTATCAGTATATATCAAGAAATAAGAACCATATTTTAATAAATACAATTTTTTTAACTAATATTTTTTTTATTCTAATATTATTTTTAATTTTTATTTTTTATACTTTTAAAGAAAATATTTTTTCAGACGATCTGCTTTATCATAGTCTAGCATTCAACCTTTCTTTTTTAAACGAACCTTTTCCTAGATCTAGTGGATTATCAAGAAATGCTCTTATATTATTTATTTTTTTTAACTCTTTGTATTTTTACAATAAGCAAAATAAATCTTTAACAGTTATTAACATTTTTTTAGTTTCAATAATTTTACTTTTACAATCGAGGGGAGCTATATTTTCATTTGTAATAATCTTTGTTATAATAAATTTTTTATTTAAATTTGAAAATTTTAAAGAGAGACTAAAGTATATAATAATTTTTTTATTAATTCCTTTATCAATCTTTGTATCTTATCCAAATATAAAATCTTTAATAATAAAAAATATTTATAAAACAAACTCTGTTTCACCTGGAGGAAAAAAAGAATTAAATTTATCAAACATTGAAATAAATATCAGAAGTGATGTAATCGAAACTTTTGAAAATGAAAAAGATTTAAAAAATAAATTAATCAAATTTTCAAATAATAGATTAAATGCTTGGGATTATCTTTTACAAATATTTTTCAAAAACGAAATTAATGAAGAAATGAAAAATAAATTAAAAGGATTTAATAAGGAAAAATTTTTAAGTAAAGAAAAAAAAAATTTATTTACAGGTCATGGGCCTCAAGCTGATAGACATTTCCTTTTTAATGAGGACAAAGCTAAAGAAATGTCAACGAAGGTTGTTGGACCATTTGGAGCGCATGCTTCAAATTCATATATTTATAGTTTGATTTGTTCTGGAATTTTGGGTTTTATGGCTTTTAGCATTATTAATATTTTAATATTTTTAAAGCTGATAAATGTTTTTACTATTAAAAAATTTATTAATTTTAATAATGAACCTTTTTTTGTTTCAGCAATTTTGATAATAATTTTTTTACAACTTAGAGCTCTTATAGAAAATTCATATAGCGTATTTGGAGTTGATCTTATAATTATTTTATCAGCTTATTTAGTGTTAAAAGCAAAATATAACAAATTTGAAAATTGAAAAAAAAATTATTTATTTGGTGCTGTGATCTTAACAAACAAAGCGGGGAGGGAATACTAGCTATAAAATTTATTAATGATCTAAAAAAAAATAATAAAAAAATTACTATAATAACTAAAAATATTTCAAAAAAAAAACTTGAATTCTTAAGAAAATTTTTTGGTAAATTAACTGACAGAATTATATTGCCTTTATGTGGATTATTTTATCTTTGGTATATATTTATTTTTAAAAAAAATAAAAGAGTATGCTATGTAAACTTTCTTCCACTTTGGAATTTTATTATATTTTTAACTCTACCACCGAAAACAATCTTTGGGCCTATAACAGGTGGTAGTAAATATTTAAACAAAACTTTTAAGAATTATTTGTTTCGAGAGATATTATTCAAATTTTTTTACAGTTTAAGTATTAGATTGTTAATATATAGAAACCAAAATATTTTATTTTCTACTGACCTTTTAAAAAAATATATACATAAATTTGGTAAATTTAATTATAATTATGTTTTTAGTAATTTTAAATATTTTGATAAAAAGTTTATTAGGAAATATGACATAATTTTTTATTTAAGAAAACATGAAAATAAAAATATAGATTTATTAATAAAGATCGCAGAAAAATTATCTCAAAAATTTGAAATAATAACCATAGGTGAAAAAATTAAAAATTCTAAAATTAAAAATTTTGGAAAAATTAACAGAAGAAAATTAAATCTACTTTTACAGCAAACAAAATATTCTTTTTTATCACCTGAAAACATATATTCTTTCTATTCTTTAGATTGCCTTAGTAACGGTGTTCATGTTTTTTATAACAATAAAAATAATCCATTAGTAGAAATCAAATCAAATATGTCAGGATTAAATTATAATAATTACAAAATTTTAATAAAAAAATTAATGGCTATACTTAATTCAAAACAAAAAATTCAAAAAAAAATTATTTTTAAATCAACAAATAATTTTAATAATCTATTTAAAATTTATTTTTAATATTATTAATAGCTATAATAATATAGATGATAAAAAAACCTGATATTTGGTAAATTATTCTATCTAATGAATTGTCTATCCACCAATTTATTCCGTAAATATGATTTATAACACTAAAATAAATTCCTAAAATTAAACAAAAATATAAAAATAAATTAATTTTTAGAAAATTAATCATAATTATATCCTTTATTTGTATTTTTTTAATTTTTGATAAAATATAAAATCCAATAAGTATAAAAATCCAAATCTTATATTTTAAAATAGCAACTACAAATCCCAGCGAAACTGATAATAAATATTGAGAAAAATCACTAAAAGAAATTAACAAATCTAAATTTCCACCATGAAACAAGTTGATGCCTAAAAATTTATAAAATAAATAATTTTTAATAATTAATAATATTGCTGAAAACACAATAAATAATATTATTTGTTGTTTTTTATGAAAAGATTTAATCATAAACAACAATGATGCATTAAAAATAATTAAAAACAAATAACCTTCATTCTTGACCCATGGAACTAAATTTATACATATAAAACTTACTATTAAAAAAATATTATTTTGTTTCGTTATATATTTATAAAAATTTTTTGAAGCAAAAACTAAAAGAGAAAAAATCAAAGTTTCTTGATATCCCTTAAATAAAAAGTTATCATAGCTCACCAATATAATTGCTGTTAATACTAATATTCTGACATGTTCTTTTTTGTTAATTTGATCGCATATAGAAAATATAGATAACAAATAAATAAAAACATAAAAAAATCTGCCTATATATTCATATTGTAAAAATGAATTTTTCCAAAAAAATCCCCATAAAAGTGTTCCTAAATGTGGATAATAATTTACACCTTCCATTTCATTTAAATCAAAAAAATTATAACCATAAAAGAAACTTTGAGCTTTATAAAACCAATTCTTTTGACCGTCCCAACTTAAAGTAGGATCCTGAGTTAAATCAAAAAAAATAATTATATTAAATAGAATAAAGAATATAAAACTGATGTTAAAATATCTTCTCAAAAAATTTTTACTTTTTATAATAAAAAATATATTTGAAAAAAAAGCACAAAAAATAAAACAAATGAAATAATAAAAAAGATCTATTTTTGTAAAAGATATGAATAATAAAATTATTATATTTATTAATATATTTAAAAATAAAATATCATAAAAATTTTTTTCGTATTTAAAAATTCTTTCACCTGAAAATTGAATTTGTAACGGAAAAATAGAAAATAAAAAAAATATAAATAGTGTTGACAAAAGACTAATTACTTCAATCATTTTTTTTTAAAAATAGACAATTTTTAAACTTATCTATAACTGTGTAATCATTAATATCTATCATGCTACTATAATCGTTATAGTTCAGTAAAATTAAGTAATTATTATCATAATCTACTTTTGGTTTATGTAAAAATAACTGAGAAGAAGGATGTGTCTCTTCATTTACAATCTTTATATTTTTTTTTAAATTATATTTTTTTTTAATATATTTAATAAAACCATATGAACTTTTTTCACAATAACCGTAATTCTTTATAAGTCTTGAATCATAATTATTTATAATTACGATATACGCACTCTCAAAAAATTTAAAAAAAATAATTATTAAAAATAAAACAGTGAAATAAATGTAAATTTTATTTTTTATTATTTTAAATTTTATCATTTCAACTTGTAATATATTTAATTATTATTATAGTATTATCGTTGGTATTCCAACTATGACGATAAACGAGTATCGTAATAACCATTGCGGACGTGGGGGCAGTACCCACCACCTCCACCATTTTTATTTATGGGGGTGAAATAGATTCGACGGATGTCTAAAAGTTATTCTTTCGTTCGGAATTGCTCCACCGAAACGGGCAAATTTATAATTGCTAACGAAAGTTACGCACTTGCTGCTTAATTAACTTTGTTAATTTTGTAGACGGGGTTCGGGGCACCTGGCAACAGAACGCCCCTACTCATTTGTTAATTTAGTTTGCAGTACCAACTATATTGAATAAATCGAAATATAGTTTAGTGATATTAAAATCATAGATGAAATATTTTGAAAAAGAAAAACTAGAGTTTATTAAAAATAAAATTTCTGATATTAATAACATAACTATATTAGAGTTGGGTGTGCAAAAAGGCAACTCAACAAAAATGTTCTTAGAAGTTTGTAATAAAAATAATGGAAATTTAACCTCTATTGATATTAAAGATTGTTCAAGTGTTACTGAAGATAAAAGATGGGAATTTATTTTTTCCTCTGATGATAATTTTGAATATATTGATAAATACATTGCCAATAAGCGATTTGATGTAATATTCATAGATAGCTATCACGAACCTAACCATGTAAAAAAAGTATTCTTTCATTATTTTTCTTTTTTAAAAAAAAATGGTCTAATTTTTATAGATGATGTCGTGTGGTTGCCATATGTCAAAAATGGAGTTGAAGATAACGATTTTATTGAAAGGATTAATAGATTAACTTTCGATAAACTATTGGAAATATTTAATAATAATATCGAAAATCTTACACTGGATATAAATTTTAATGGATCTGGCTTAGCAATACTTAAAAAAACTGGGGAAAAACTTAATAAAGAAAAGAAGATTAAAAATAGATTATTTACAATTAAAAATTTAATTAAAAAATTTATTTATAGCCCAAAGCCTAAAAATTAAGAATATTTTTAAAAGTATGATTAAAAAAAATATTTTATTTTTTCTGACATTTTTATTTGTATTATCATTATTTACTTACCTTTTTTATGTATCAAATAATTATATAATTAATTATTGGACATTTTCACAAGCACACATAAACTATAGTGAAGGTTTTGTTAAAAGGGGTCTATTCGGAACAATTGCTTTATTTTTAGAAAATAGGTTTAATATAAAATTTGTTAGTACTTTCAATATTTTTTTTATATTAATTTATTTAACAAACATTCTTATATTTTTTGCTATAATTAAAAAATATTCTCATTTCAAATTCTTATTTTTATTTTTTGCGCTATCTCCTGTGTTAATTCTTTTTTCATTCAATGATCTTGGTGGCTACCAAAGATTTGATGTAATCTCAATTTTTCTTATATTATTTCATACATATTTGATCAATCTGTATCGGTCTAAAAAAATTAGTTTTTCAAATTATAAAATAAAATTTTTATTAATTATTTTACCATTAATGTTTATTTCAATTTTTATCCATGAAATTCAGTGTTGGTCGATACCGTTCCACTTTTTTATGATTAAATTAATATATGATGAAAATAATATTAAATATAAAAACTTATTCATTTTTTTTTCTCCACTTCTTTTAGCATCGATAGTCATTTTTTTATATCCAATAAGTGAACAAACTATTTACTCCATGATAGAGCAACTGAATGAAAGAAATTTATGGACTGATGCTATAACTGTAGCTTCAAGAAGCCAGGGAAATTTTAATGTCATTAGCTATGAAATAAAAACAAATTTATTCAATTTTTATAATTTAAAAATAAATTTATTTTTTTTATTTATGGGAATTATTCCGATAAATATACTATTAATCTTTCTCAACAAAAAAAAATTAATAAATATTAAAAACAAATATGTTTTTTCGTACTTCTATTTAAGTATAATTCCATATTTATCCTTTTTTGCTATTGGCGATACAGGTAGATGGATACATATGATTAGTATAGTTAGTTTTTGTTTTTTAGCTCAATATCCCTTTATGGAAAATATTCATTTTTTTAATAAATATAAATCTTTAATCTCAAAAGTTATTTTTGTTATTTTATTAGTAGTTTACTGTTTTTTTATAAGGCTACCACACGGTGGAAACTTACAAGAAAAAAAAATAACTATTTGGGGCGGACTAAATAAAAAATTTGAAGCCGTATATATGATTTACTTTGGTAAAAATATAGATCAAAAATTTAACTTAAATAATAGATTTAAAAAAAATAATGGAAAATAATAAAGAAAACTTCAACATTGTTTTATTTATAATTTTATTATCTATATTAATGTTTATTTACAAACCTTTGATTATTGAAGCAATAATTCATAACTCATTGGATTTTCAATGGTCCCCAAGTAAATTGGTTGCTAACGGTGTTAATCATTATCAATATATGCTCGACGGAAATCGAGAAAAAATAATTGGGTCACAATTTGGTGAGTATTTACATGGAACTTACATTCTATACTATCCATTAACTTTACTATCATGGTACCATGCCAAGATTGCTTGGTTAATAGTAAATATTATTTTAGTAATTTTAATCCCATATTTAATTTGTAAAAAATATTTATTGGATACTTACAAAACATTGTTAATTATATTTTTTTTTGCAGCATGTAATGTTACCAAAGTAAATTTAATTATTGGCCAATATAGTTTATTTATTATGTTTTTTCTCTGTCTGCCTTTTTTATACAAATCAAAACTAACATTAATACTTTCAGGAATAAGTTATTTTAAATATTCAATTGGATATGTGCTTTTTTTAAATTATTTAGTTACAAAAAATATAAAAAAAATAATTTTTTCATTCATACCTGTTTTAATTGGAATAATTATTTACAGTTTTGTAACTAATACAAATATTTTTCTAACCTTTTTTCAACCAATAGAACTCGCTATACAAAGTCAATTAACAGATCATCAAGGCCAATCAATAATGCCAAAAAATATATTTTTGTTTTCAATTTTTGAATTTTTAAATTTAAATAATTTTAAATATAAATCATTTCTGTTTATAGCTTTATCAGTTTTAATAAATTTTCTTATAATTATTAAAATTCAAAAAATCAAAGACGACCTTTTAAATCTATCCTGTTTATGCCTTAGTTGCTTGATATTTTTCCCACATTATCCACATGACTATATTTTAATCTTACCTCTCCTAATACATTCAATTAAGAACTTTAAATTTTTTTATTCTAAAATAAATTTCTTTTTAAGTGTATATTTTTTGAATTTTTTTAGAATAATTGACATTTATACTCCTAAAATTTTTAAAAATATTTTTTATTTAAGCGAATTTTTTATAAACTACTTAAATATTTTATTATTACTTTTAATATTAGTTATGAACATTCTTAAATTTGAAAAATTTAAATAAAATGCAAAAAAATATTTCAATATTAATTCCAGTTTTTAATGAACAAAATACAATTTGCGAAATTATAAAAAAAGTATTGGCACAAAAACAGTACACAAAAGAGATAATAGTAATTGATGATAATTCATCAGATCAAACTAAAAAATTACTTAAAGATTATTTCTCTGAAAATATTAAATTAATTGAAAATGAAAAAAATTATGGGAAGGGTTATTGTTTAAAACAAGGTATTAAAAATGCTTCAGGCGAGATAATTATTATTCAAGACGCTGATTTAGAATATGATCCCTCAGATTATACAAAATTAGTTAGTCCTATTATTGCTAATAAAGCTGATGTAGTTTATGGTTCTAGATTTATTGGAGATAGCGAAAAAAGAGTTCTTTTTTTCTGGCATCGTGTAGGAAACTTAATTTTAACATTTTTATCAAACGCTTTTACTAATTTAAATTTAACCGACATGGAGGTTGGTTATAAAGCTTTCAAAACAGAATGTATTAAAGATATAGAGCTTTGTGAAAAACGATTTGGTTTTGAACCTGAAATTACAGCAAAAATTGCAAAAAAAAAATTAAGGATTTTTGAAGTTGGAATTAAATATTACGGCAGAACATATGCAGAAGGAAAAAAAATTAATTGGAAAGATGGACTTGAAGCAATTTTCTGCATTTTAAAATATAATTTATTCAAATAAATTTCTAAAAACTATTTTTTTAGTTCCGCCTGTGCTGCTGATAATCTAGCAATAGGGACTCTAAAGGGTGAACATGATACATAGTTCAATCCTACCTTGGCACAGAAAGATATACTTTTAGGATCCCCTCCATGTTCACCACAAATTCCTAATTTTAATTTACTATTTTGTTTCCTACCCTTTTCAACTGCAATCTCAACTAAATCAGATACTCCTTCATCTATTGAAACAAATGGATCTACAGAAAATATTTTTTTTTCTATATAATCATTTAAAAATTTACCACTATCATCTCTACTAATTCCAAATGTGGTTTGAGTTAAATCATTAGTCCCAAAACTAAAAAATTCTGCATGTTTTGCAATTTCCTTTGCTTTTAGTGCTGCTCTAGGCAATTCAATCATTGTACCAACTAAAAATTCTATTTTTAAATTATGTTTTTTTTGAATTTTGTCTGCAGTCTTTATCACTAAATCTTTCATTATCTTTATCTCAGCCTCAGTGGATACTAGAGGAATCATTATTTCAGGAAATGCTGACTTTATTTTACTATTCTTGAGTTCTGCTAAAGCTTCAAATATTGCGCTGCATTGCATTTCATAAATTTCAGGAAAAGATATTCCCAGCCGACAACCCCTGTGACCTAACATAGGATTTTGCTCATGGAGTTCTTCTATCCTTGTTTCAACCTCTTTTACAGGAAGGTTGACTATATTGGCAACCTCATTAATTTCTTTACTTGTACGTGGCAAAAATTCATGTAGTGGTGGATCTAATAATCTTACAGTCACTGGTAAACCGCTCATAATTTTAAAAATTTCAATAAAATCTTTTTTTTGATGTGGTAATAATTTTTCTAACGCTATTGCTCTATCCTCTTTCGTTTTGGATAATATCATTTCTCTTACAGATAAAATTCTTTCTTCATCGAAAAACATATGTTCAGTTCTACAGAGACCAATACCGTCTGCACCAAAATCTTTTGCAGTTTTGGTATCTTTTGGTGTTTCTGAATTTGTTCTTACTTTCAATTTTCTAAAACTATCAGCCCAAGACATCAATTTTGAAAAATCACCAGATATTTCTGGTTTTACAGTTGTTACGCTACCAGCAATCACTCTTCCGGTTGATCCGTCAATAGTAATTATATCTCCCTCTCTAATCTCAATTGATGATGTTTTAAAAGATTTATTTTCATAATTTATATCGATTTCACTTGATCCTGATACACATGGTCTACCCATTCCTCTAGCAACAACTGCTGCATGGCTAGTCATTCCTCCTCTAGCCGTCAATATTCCTTTGGCAGCATGCATTCCCTGTATATCTTCTGGAGAAGTCTCTAATCTAACTAAGATTGTATCTTGCATCATAGCAGTTAGTCTTTCTGCCTCTTCAGACGTAAATACAACTTTGCCACTCGCTGCACCTGGCGATGCTGGTAACCCATTTGCTATTACATTAATTAAACTTTTTTCATCCAAAGTAGGATGCAAGAGTGTGTCTAGAGAGTTTGGTTCAATTCTTAATACAGCTTCTTTTTTTGAAATTAATTTTTCATTAACCATATCAACTGCTATTTTAATTGCGGATTTTGCTGTTCTTTTTCCTGATCTAGTTTGTAGCATCCACAATTTATTGCTTTCGACTGTAAATTCTACATCTTGCATATCTTTATAATGTTTCTCTAACTTTTTTAAAATTTTTTGAAGTTCTTTAAAAACTTTTGGCATAGACTCTTCCATTGATAATTCTTTTACTTTTGCATCATGTCTAGCTTTTTTAGTAATATATTGAGGTGTTCTTGTGCCCGCTACAACATCTTCACCTTGTGCATTTATTAAATACTCTCCATATATTTCATTTGATCCATCTGATGGATTTCTTGTAAACACAACACCTGTTGCACAATCATCACCCATATTTCCAAAAACCATTGATTGAACATTTACCGCAGTTCCCCACTCTGCTGGGATTTGATTTAATTTTCTGTAAACTTTTGCTCTATTGCTTTCCCACGATAAAAATACAGCACTTATTGCTCCTAGTAATTGTTCATAAACGTCTTGAGGAAAATCTTTTTTGGCCTTTTCTCTTACTGTTCTTTTAAAGTCTTCAATCAATCCATCCCAATCACTTTCATCTAGATCTGTATCTAACAAAACACCTTTAGTAAGTTTATAATTTTCGATTAATTCCTCAAAATGGTGACCTTCAACACCCATAACTACGTTACCATACATTTGTATGAATCTTCTATAACTGTCTTTAGCAAATCTTCCATTTGAGGTTTTAATTGCTAAAGCTTTAACTGTTTTATCGTTCAGACCCAGATTTAGAATAGTATCCATCATACCTGGCATTGATACCCTTGCACCAGACCGTACAGACAACAAAAGTGGATTGTTCAAGTCTCCAAATTTTTTAGACACATCTCTTTCAATTAATTTTAATTCTTTTTTAATTTGAGAAATTAAATTTTTATTTAATTTTTTTTTATCCTCATAAAAAATTTTACAAACTTTTGTTGATATCGTAAAACCAGAAGGCACTGGAAGACCCATTCTCCCCATTTCAGAAAGATTAGCACCTTTTCCTCCTAAAAAGTTTTTAGGGTTTTTGATTTTTTTACTATCTCTAGAATTAAAATTTAATATAAGTTTTTTCATTAATGAGTGTCGATTAGAGAAAAATTAACATAGTTGTTGAACGTTTTACACATCATTTGGATTAGTTCCAGTCTATTTTTCTTTATGATTGGATCGTCTTCGTTTACAATTACATTATCAAAAAAATCAAAAACTTCTCTTTTGACACTAGCTAGATTGTCCAATGTTTGAACATAATTTTCATCTTTATTTATCCTTGAAAAATATTTCTTTAACTCACTAATTTTTTTAAATAGGTTCTTTTCTAACTCAGTTTTAAAAATACCAGGATCAGTTGTATTTGATAATTCTATTTTATCATTTTTTAACTCACCATCTAAAATGTTTGAGGCTCGTTTATAACTTGCAATAATATCTAAACCATCTGGTTTGTTAATAATTTTATTTAAATGTTTAGCTTTATTAAAAATAATTACAGATTGATCTAAGTTAAAAAAACTGGTTGATGCTTGAATTATATCATTTCTAATATTTTGTTCCTTCATGTAATATTTTAATCTATCCATTAAAAAATCTGATAATTCTTTTTGTAAAGATTGGTTATCAATTTCAAAACCTTGATCTAAATACAGGCTTGAAGAATAATTCATTAGATCTTTTATTTTAAAATCTTTTTTATTTTCAACAATTATTCTTATTACACCTAATGCTAATCTTCTTAGAGCATATGGATCTTTAGAACTTGTTGGCTTTTGATTTAAACCAAAAAAACCAACTAAAGTATCTATCTTATCAGCTAAAGAAAGGGCTATGCTAAATGGTTTTTTGGGGACTCTTGAGCCTGGACCTGTGGGTAAATATTGCTCACTTATGGCCAAAGACAGATCTTTATCAAAACCTTGTACATTAGCAAAATAACCTCCCATAACACCTTGGAGTTCTGGAAATTCACCCACAAGTTCTGATAATAAATCAACCTTACAAATTGATGCTGATAATTCAACTTTTTCTTTACTGATTAAAAGTTCATCAGATATCATTCCACCCAATTTTCTCATTCTTTGGGCTTTATCAAAATAACTTCCTAATCCTCTAAAAAAATTCATTGATTTTAAATCAGTAACTTTTTTGACCATATTTTGAGATCTATCTTTTTTCCAAAAAAATTCTGCATCACTTAATCTTGCCTCAACCACTCTTTCATTTCCTAATTTAATTAATCCCTTTTTATCTTTTTTGTTTGAAACAACTAAAAATTCATTGGTAATATTTTCTTTATTATCAAATATAGGAAAATATTTTTGATGGTATTGCATGGTAATAATTAATATTTCTTTTGGAATATTTAAAAATTTCTTATTAAATTCACAGAGAAGTATATTTGGTTGGTCTGTTAAATCTACAACCTCGTGAAGTAATTTAGGATTTTGCTGAATCTTAATATTTTTATTTTTTAATATATTATTGAATTTTTTTTCAATTAACTTTTTTCTTTCATTGTGATCAATAATAATATCAATTTTTTTAAAAAAACTTTTATAATTTTTAAATTCTAAAAACGACTTTTTATTTTCCTCAAATTCTTTATCAACAAAAGTTGAATTAGAGGATGTTAAGTGGTGAAAACTAAAATTTAATTTTTTTTTATCAAATACAGCTAATATTGATTTTAATGGTCTCCCCCAATTTAGATCATAATTTCCCCAATACATTGAATTTTTCCATTGAATTCTATTCAATAAAATTGGGATAAATTCCTCTAATAATTGATGTGTGTGCAATTTTTTTGATCTTGTCTTGAAAAAATAAAATTGTCCTTTATCGGTTTTCTTTTGGTAGAGATCCTTTTTTAAGATTTTATTTGACCTAACAAACCCCTCTAGTGCTACCTCTGGTGACTTAATATTTGGACCTTTAATCTCCTCAGATTTTAGTACTACATTTTTTTGAACACCTTGAAACAATACCACTAGTCTGTTTGGTGTTGAGTATGATGAGCTTTTTTTAAATAAAATTGATTTTTCTAAAAATAAATCATTAAAACTTTTAAGCAAGTTTTCTCTTAAATTTTGTTGAAGATTTGAAGGCATTTCTTCACTAAATAATTCTAAAAAAAACTCCGACATTATTTTTGACTATCTAACCAAACACCTGCTACAGATTTTGTAATATCTCTTATTCTGGCAATATAACCAGCTCTTTGTGCAACACTGATTGCACCTCTTGCATCTAAAATATTAAACACATGACTGGCTTTTAAACATTGATCATATGCTGGTAAAGAAATTTTTTTATCTACCAAATCTTTTGCCTCGGACTCATGCATTTCAAACATTTTCAAAAGTGTTTCTACATTTGCGTGTTCAAAATTATACGCTGAAAATTCTTTTTCAGCTTGGTGAAAAACTTCGTGATATTTTACACCTTCATCATTCCACAATAAATCATAAACATTTTTTTCTTTTTGAGTGAACATACAAATTCTTTCTAAGCCATAAGTGATTTCAACTGATACAGGTTTACAATCAAATCCAGCCATTTGTTGAAAATAGGTGAATTGAGTAATTTCCATTCCATCACACCACACTTCCCATCCCAATCCTGCAGCACCTAATGTTGGACTTTCCCAATCATCTTCAACAAACCTTATATCATGATCATTATGATCTATTCCAATAGTAGATAAACTATTTAGATAAAGTTTTTTTATATTTTCAGGGGAAGGTTTAATTAAAACTTGAAATTGATAATAGTGTTGTAACCTGTTTGGATTATCTCCATATCTTCCATCAGTTGGTCTTCTTGATGGTTGCACATAAGCTACTTTCCATGGTTTATTGCCAAGTGATCTAAGTGTTGTTGCTGGATGAAAAGTTCCTGCACCAACCTCCATATCATAAGGCTGAAGAATAATGCATCCTTTTTTACTCCAAAATTTCTGAAGACTTAAAATTGTTTCTTGAAATGTTTGAATTTTTTCTTTTTTTGCTGATTTAGAAACCATATCTCTGCCAAATTGATCTTTCATCTAAAATACTTGCTATTTGGTCTACTTGATTATTAGAAGAAGAAAGTTTTTGACTTAACCATCCTTTTGATTTTTCAAATTTTTTAATAATAACATCTTCTCCAAATTTTTCTTTTAATATTTCATTTGCATCACCTATTCCATCAATCAGTCCTAAATTATTCGCTTTACTTCCTGACCAGAACTCACCTGAAAAAAGTTCTACTTCAGATTTATTTAATTTTGATCCTCTGCTTTTTTCTACCACATCTATAAAATCTTTATGAAGATCTAATTGAATATTTTTTAATCTTTCAATGTCTTCATTTTTTTCCTCTAAAAATGGATCAAGTGTACTTTTATTTTTACCGGCTGTATGAACTCTCCTTTCAACTCCAATTTTTTTTATCAATTCTGTAAATCCAAAAGAAGAATATATAACTCCTATAGATCCAATAATTGAACTAGAATTTGCATAAATTTCGTCTCCAGCACAAGAAATCAAATAACCCCCAGAAGCTGCCACGTCTTCAGCAAATACAATAACTTTTTTTTTGTGTTTCTTTGCCTGTTGTCTAATAAAACTGTAGATTAAATGAGATTGAACTGGCGATCCTCCTGGAGAATTGACTGATATAGCAACACATGTCGCTTTTTTCAGTGAAAAAGCTTTTTTAATTATCTCCTCTTGACCTGCAAAATCTATTCCTTGTTTAAATTTTCCAGCATTACCGATAACCCCAGTTAATTTTAAGTGAGCAACAATTTTTTTTTTTTTAAAAAAAGAGAACATAGTTAAGTCTTACAGAATTATTTATTGAATATAAAGACTACTTATAATTGAAGAAACTGGTGCGTCAATTGATAAGTAATATATATGAACAAATTATACTAATTTAAAAATATTATGGGAACGGTTGTACAGCTCAAAAATCAGATAAATAATTCGTATTTTCAGCTTAAAGACTCGGTTGAAGAAAAACTCATTTTGACTGAAGAAAAAATAAAATCAAAATTATCTAGTGACGTACAGCTGGTTCAAAAAATGACAGATTATCA
The DNA here is from genome assembly GCA_902629285.1 of uncultured Pelagibacteraceae bacterium. Lineage (GTDB taxonomy): Bacteria > Pseudomonadota > Alphaproteobacteria > Pelagibacterales > Pelagibacteraceae > Pelagibacter. The sequence goes on from CACOQN010000001.1 coordinate 114,039, forward strand.
TATAGAAACTGGAGGAAAAAGACTAAGAGCTTTACTTACGTTGGGTAGTGCAAAATTATGTGGTTACTCTAAAGGATCTAGAGATATAAATTTAGCTGCATGTGTTGAATTAATTCATAGCGCAACTTTAATGCATGATGACGTAATTGATGAAGGTACTGTTAGAAGAGGAAAAGAAACATTAAATAAAGTTTGGGATAATCATTCTTCGGTTTTAATAGGAGATTATTTATTAAGTAGATGTTTTGAAATGATGGTAGAAGACGGAAACTTAGAAGTTTTAAAATTATTATCATCTACTTCATCTAAAATCGCGCAAGGAGAAGTTTTGCAACTTCAATACAAAGGTGAAGTTGATATGCTAGAAGAAACATATTTAAAAATAATCTCAGCTAAAACTGCTGAGTTATTTGCAGCAGCAACTAAAGTTGGTGCAATTTTATCAGGTGTAGAAAATAAAGAAAAAGATGCTTTAGAATTTTATGGAAGAAACTTGGGATTAACTTTTCAAATAGCAGATGATACACTAGACTATAATGCTGAGCTCAAACTATTTGGTAAAAATATTGGTCAAGATTTTTATGAAGGAAAAATTACCTTACCAATAATTTTACTTTTTCAAAAATTAAGAAATGATGAAAAGAAAATTTTATCAAATATGTTTAAAAAAGAATTAAGAACAAAAGATGACTTTAATGAAATTATTGCTCTTATAAATAAATATAAAATAATTCAGGAATGCTATCAAAAAGCACAGCACTATATAAATTTAGCCTCAAATTCACTAAGTGTATTTAAAGACTCTGAAGAAAAAGATATTCTCAAAAGATTAACATCATTTAGTTTATCAAGAAATTTTTAAGGACTTAATAAAGACTTTATCCACTTCCCAGATTTATCTTTGTTGTATTTTAATCTCTCGTGGATTCTGTTCTCACCATCTAGCCAAAATTCAATACTACCTGGAGATAAAATCCATCCGGACCAGTGACTTGGTCTTGGTACATTTGATTTTTTGCTATATTTTTTTTTGTAATCTTGTATAGATTTTAACAATTGTTCTCGCGAATCTAATTCCTCACTTTGCTTAGAAGCCCATGCTCCTATTCGACTTTCATATCCTCTAGATGAATAATATTCATCTGCAACCTGATCAGAAACTAATGATACCTTTCCATTAATTCTTATTTGTCTTAAAAGACTTTTCCAATGGAAACACATCGAAGCATATGGATTTTTTTTTAATTCATCTCCTTTTAGACTATTTAAATTTGTATAAAATACAAATCCATCTTTGTTGAAATCTTTAAGCAAAACCATTCTAACTGAAGGAATGTTGTTTTTATTTGACGTAGCCAAAGCAACAGCATTTGGATCATTTGGCTCAGTTTTCTTTGCTTCCTCCATCCATTGATCAAATAATTGAATTGGATCATCTATATCAAGAAAGCAGCTATTAAGACCTAAAGAGTTTTTTTGATTCATAATTTAAACAAAATAATCTATATAATATAAATAATGTCATTTAATACTTTTGGAAAGCTATTTCGTTTTACAACTTGGGGGGAGTCTCATGGGCCTGCAATTGGCTGTATTGTTGATGGTTGTCCTCCAAACATAAATCTTAAAGAGCAAGATATTCAAATAGAATTAGACAAAAGAAAACCAGGACAATCTAAATTTACAACACAACGAAAAGAGGATGATAAAGTTCAAATATTATCAGGAGTATTTGGAGGTAAGACTACAGGTACACCTATTTCTCTCATAATTTACAACAAAGATATGAGATCCAAAGATTATAGTAATATTAAAGATAAATTCAGACCAGGTCATGCTGATTTTACTTATTTTAAAAAATATGGAATTAGAGACTATAGAGGAGGTGGTAGATCTTCTGCTAGAGAAACTGCAGCACGAGTTGCGGCCGGTGCAATAGCAAAAGTTGTACTTCAAAAAAAATTAGGTAAAAAATTTAAAGTAATTGGTGCAGTAACTCAGCTAGGAATTCTTGGATGTGATACAAATCAATGGAACGATAAAGTAATTTCAAAAAATTCATTTTTTTGTCCAGATAAATCAATGATTAAATTATGGGAAAAATATTTGCTTGGTGTAAGAAAATCTGGTTCATCATGCGGAGCAGTGATTGAAATAAGAGCAAGAGGTATCCCAGTTGGTTTAGGTGCTCCAATTTATTCGAAATTGGATACTGACATAGCTTCAGGCCTAATGAGTATTAATGCAGTTAAAGGTATAAATATTGGTGCAGGAATGAACTCAGCACAATTAAGTGGAGAACAAAATTCAGATGAAATTTCTTCAAAAGGAAATAAATTAAAATTCAATTCTAATAAAGCGGGAGGAATTCTTGGTGGAATTTCTACGGGCCAAGAAATTATTGCATCTTTTGCTGTCAAACCAACATCATCAATTTTAACTAGTAGAAAAACTATAAATAAATTTGGGAAAAATACTTCAATATCTGTTAAAGGTAGACATGATCCTTGTGTAGGAATTAGAGCTGTACCAATTGGTGAAGCTATGATGAACTGTGTTTTACTTGACCACTACTTAATGAATAAAGCCCAGTGTAGTTAGCTTAAATTAATTTTTTACAACTCTTATTGTCTCCTTTTGAAACAAAATATCTGCAATTTTCTTACAAATTTGAGAACTGTTTAATCCAGCTTTATCGTACATTTTTTTTGGATCATCTTGTTCAATAAATTCATCTGGTAAAGTCATTGATCTAAATTTAAAACCTTTATCAAATACTCCTTTTTCTGCTAATAAATTTTTTACGTGAGAACCAAAACCTCCTATTGATCCTTCTTCAACAGTAATCATTAGCTCATGATCCTTAGCAGATTTTAATATCAGTTCCTCATCTAAAGGCTTAGCAAATCTAGCATCAATTACTGTAACCGAAACTCCTTTTGCTTTTAATTGCTCAGAAGCTAATTTACATTCCTCAATTCGGGTACCTAGGTTTAAAATACAAACCTGTGTTCCTTGATGGATAATTCTTCCCTTACCAATTTCAATTTTTTCATCTATTGATGGTAGATCAACACCAACACCTGTTCCTCTTGGATATCTTATTGCAGAAGGTCTGTCATTGATATCTACAGAAGTATTGATCATTTTAACAAGTTCAGCTTCATCACTTGCGGCCATTACTACAAAGTTAGGCAAAGTTGATAAATAAGTTATATCAAATGAACCAGCATGTGTTGATCCATCAGCACCAACTAATCCTGCTCTATCTATCGCAAATCTCACAGGCAAACTTTGGATGGCAACATCATGTACCACTTGATCATATGCTCTCTGTAAAAAAGTTGAATAAATTGCAGCGTAAGGTTTATAACCCTCAGTTGCTAAGCCAGCAGCAAAAGTTACCGCATGTTGTTCAGCTATTCCAACATCAAACATTCTGCTTGGAAATTCCTTGCCAAAAATATCCATGCCTGTACCTCCTGGCATAGCTGCTGTTATTCCGACTATTTTGCTATCTTTTTTTGCGTGTTTCACTAACGTGTTAGCAAAAACTTTTGTATAAGCTGGAAGATTAGATTTACTCTTTAACTGTTCTCCGGTCTCAACATTAAATTTTGAAACTCCATGATAATGGTCATTTGCTTTTTCTGCATAGGAATAACCTTTCCCTTTTTGAGTTTTAATGTGAATCATTATAGGACCCTCGTGTCTTGAATCTTTTGCATTTTTTAAAATTGGAACTAGGCTTGATAAATCATGGCCATCTATAGGACCCGCATAATAAAAACCAAGTGAACTAAACAGCGTACCCCCTGTTACTGCTGAACGAAAAAAATCCTCTGCTTTTCCTGCTTTGGCACTAAATCTTTTTGAAAATGCAGATGTAATTAATTTTAAGGTTTCTCTAAGACTAAAATATATTTTACCAGTAAATAATTTTGCTAAGTAAGTTCTCATTGCTCCAACTGGTTTTGCAATTGACATGTCATTATCGTTTAAAATAACAATCATTTTTGTCTTAGATGCTCCAGCATTATTCATGGCTTCATAAGCCATACCTGCACTAATTGCACCATCACCTATTACAGCTATTACATTAGAAGATTTATTTTCTAATTTATTTGCTTCAGCAATTCCTAATGCAGATGAAATAGATGTTGAACTGTGAGCTGCTCCAAATGGATCATATTCACTTTCAGATCTTTTAGTAAAACCTGATAAACCATCACCCTGGCGTAAAGTTCTAATTTTATCTTTTCTACCAGTTAAAATTTTATGTGGATAAGATTGATGACCCACATCCCATATTAATTTATCATTTGGAGTATCAAAAACATAATGAAGTGCGACTGTCAATTCAACCACTCCCAAACCAGCACCTAAATGGCCTCCTGTTTTTGAAACAGCATCTATCATCTCCTCCCTCACTTCATCTGCAACTTTTTGTAAATCATTTTCAGAAACTTTTCTTAAATCAGATGGGAAGTTTATATTATTTAAAAATTGATAATTTTTCTTCATTTTTTTCTATTCAATATATAATTCAAAGTTTCATTAATTTTTTTAGATCTTGTACCGTATTTGCTTAAATTCTTATTAATATCTTTTATTATCTTATCACAATACTTAACCGAGTCATCATGTCCTATTAAATTTACAAGCGTTGCCTTACCCTTTTTTTGATCTTTTCCTGTTTTTTTTCCAGCTTCCTTAGAATTACTTTTCAGATCAATTAAATCGTCAGCTATTTGAAATAAAAGACCAATTTTTGATCCAATAACCTCAAAAAATTTAATTTCTTGAACTGATTTTTTCTTAATTATTGCTGGAGCAGCACAGCAAAAACTAAATAGCTTTCCGGTTTTCTTAATTTCCATTTCTAATATTTTATTTTTTGATATTTTCTTTCTCTCATAGCTTAAATCTAAATATTGCCCTCCAGCTATTCCTAGATGACCTGAGCATTCTGATAATTTTTTGATTAAATTTATTTTAATCTTTTCATTTAATTTTAATTTAGGATTAGATAAAATTTCAAATGCTAAAGTTAATAATGAATTTCCTGCTAGAACTGCTGTAGACTCACCAAATTTAATGTGTGTTGAAGGTTTACCTCTTCTTAAATTATCGTCATCCATGCAAGGAAGATCATCATGAATAAGAGAATAAGCATGGATACACTCAACAGCTGACCCAATTATTATTAATGTTTTATACTCAATTGAAAATAATGATCCTAAGTCAATTAAGATTTTAGATCTAATTTTTTTCCCACCTGGAAATAAACCATACTTCATAGGATACATTAAGTGAGAATATTTTTGTGAATTAATATATTTTTTAAGAAATATATTAGTATCCTTAGCAATTTTATTAAGCTGTTTTTTCATTTTTTTTAGTTATCTCTTTAATTTTTTTATTTGTCTCCTCTCCAATAGATTTAAAATTTTTATGAAATTTCTTTTCGATAATATTGTTTAGTTTAAGAAGTTCTTGATAGCTCTCAACTGAATTGTTTAAATCGTCTTCCTTCTCTAGAGACTCTATAATCTTATTTGCTTTTTCTGTAAGCTCCTCAACTGAGTACTGATCATAATCAAGTGGTAATATTTTATCTTTCATATAATAATAATTATTAATACATGAAATTTATTCAATCAAATATCAAAAAAGCAAAAAAATATTTAGATAATAATCATTGTGTTGCAGTACCAACAGAAACTGTATATGGGCTGGCTGCAAATGCGTACTCGAATATTGCTGTTAAGAAAATATTTAGTCTTAAAAAAAGACCGTTAAACAATCCACTTATTGTCCATTATTATGATATCGAAAGACTTATGGTAGACTGTGATATCAATGATAATTTAGTAAAACTTTACAAAAAATTTTCTCCGGGTCCAATAACTTATGTTTTGAAATTAAAAAATAACTCAAAAATATCAAAATTTGTAACCAATAAAAAAAAAAGTATTGCTGTTCGTTTTCCAAATCATAAATTGTTCAGAAATTTATTAAAAAATTTAGATTATCCAGTAGCTGCGCCTAGTGCAAATATATCATCAAGATTAAGCTCAGTTAAACCATCCGATGTAAAAGAAGAATTTGGTTCAAAAATTAAATATATTTTAAATGGAGGAAAAAGTAAAATCGGAGTTGAGTCCACAATATTAAATCTTTTAGAAAAACCATCACTTTTAAGATATGGAGGCCTAGATCCTAAAAAAATTGAAAATGTTTTAAAAAAAAAATTATTAATTAACATAAATTCAAAAAAAAAATTATCACCCGGTTTATTACCGCTGCACTACTCACCTGGGATACCTTTAAGAGTCAATGTAAAAAAACCAAAAAAAGATGAGGCTTATTTATTAATAAAAAAAAGAAAATCAAAATTAAAAAATTATTATTATTTATCTAAAGTAAAAAATATAAAGGAGTCTGCAAAGAATTTATATTCTACTTTAAGAAAAATTAAAAACGATGGTTTTAAAAAGATTGCAGTCGAAAAGATACCAAACAAAGGTCTTGGCAAAACAATTAATGATAGATTAAAGAGGGCCTCTAAATATTAATGACAAATTCTATTGAAGTAATCAATCTATCAAAAAAATATAATAATAAAGAAGCAGTAACTAATATAAATTTTAAAATTAATGAAAATGAAATAGTTGGTTTATTGGGACCTAATGGGTGTGGAAAAACTACAACTATTGGAATGATTTTAGGATTGTTAAAACCAAGTAGTGGTGAGGTTTTAATCAACGGAGAGAATATTGAAAAAAATAAAATTTCGCTTCTCCATAAAATGAATTTTATTTCACCTTACATCGAATTACCTAAAAAACTTAAGGTTAAACAAAATTTAATTGTCTATGGAAAGTTATATAACATTCAAAATTTGAATGATCGAATAGATCACCTTGCAAATAAACTTAGATTAACAGAACTTTTAGAAAAAATTACTGGAGAACTTTCTTCTGGACAAAAAAATAGGGTAAGCCTTGCTAAAGCTTTAATAAATGACCCCACAGTACTTTTGTTAGATGAACCTACTGCTTCATTAGACCCTGAAACAGGAGATTTTGTAAGATCTTTTTTGGAAGATTATAAGAAGGAAAAAAAAATATCAGTTTTACTTGCCTCACATAATATGGATGAAGTGAAAAGATTATGCAGTTCGGTTCTAATGATGAAAGATGGTTTAATAGTAGATAGAGGTACTCCTGAAGAGTTAATTATTAAATATGGAAGAAAAAATTTAGAAGAAGTATTTTTAGAAATTGTGAGAAAATAAAAATGAATTTAATTAGAATTTATGGTCTTTTTTTAAGACACTTTTATTTAATAACCAGATCTTTTCCAAGAATATTAGATTTAATTTATTGGCCTTCAATTCAAATTACTCTTTGGGGATTTATTTCTAATTTTTTTGCAGCACACAGTACTTATTATAGTGGTGCAGTAGGAGTTATTCTTTCATGCGCAATTCTTTATGATTTTTTATTCAGAACTAGTATTGGTTTTAATATGTTATTTTTGGAAGAAATTTGGAGTAGAAATTTTACAAATCTATTTATCGCTCCTATGAAAATTAGTGAGATAATTATCTCTTTAGTTTTAACAGCTTTAATTAGAGCTTTAATTGGTTTAATACCAGCAATATTATTAACTTCTCCATTGTTTGGAATTTCATTGTTAAAACTTGGTCTTCCTTTGGCTTTTCTTTTCTTAAGTTTATATTTATTTGGAATTACGCTTGGTCTACTTGTGTCAGCAGGATTGCTAAGATTTGGTCCATCTTTTGAAAATATTGCATGGTCAACAATGTTTTTGTTAGCACCTTTTGGCTGTATATACTACCCAGTTGAAATATTACCAGAAATATTCCAATCAATCGCTTTCGCATTGCCATTAGTATATATTTTTGAGGAGACTAGAAATATTTTAGTTAATGGAACAGTCAATTATGAAAATATAATAAATGCAGTCTATCTTAATGGATTTTATTTAATTTTATCAATATCCGTATTTTATTACTCTTTCGATAAAGCAAGAGAAAAAGGAACGTTGATAAACATGGGAGAATAAATTGGTGCGCCTGCTAGGAGTCGAACCCAGAACCTCCTGATCCGAAGTCAGGCGCTCTATCCAGTTGAGCTACAAGCGCATATAGTATTAATATTATATTTTATGGAAAAAAACATTAATTTTATAGTCAAAGAGGATGAGAAGAATTTAAGGGTTGATGTTTTAATTAACAAAAGAGAAGAATTAATTAGTAGAACTAGGATTAAAAATTTAATTTTAAAAGAAAAGTTAACACTAAATAATGAAATAATTAAAAGTCCGTCAAAAAAAGTCTCAATTGGTGATACTATAAATCTTAAGATTCCAGAGCCTGAAATAGCATCCCTTAAACCTTACGAATTTAAATTAGAAATAATATACGAAGATGATGATCTATTAGTAATTAATAAACCTGCCGGAATAATCATGCATCCAGGAGCTGGAAATTATGATAAAACAATTGTTAATGCATTGATGCATTATGATAAGGATTCTTTATCAAATATAGGTGACGAGCTAAGACCTGGTATTGTTCATAGAATTGATAAAAACACATCTGGTTTAGTTGTAATTGCAAAAAATAATGAAACCCATGAAAATTTATCAAAACAATTTAGTGATCATACAATTATAAGAGAGTACCAACTTTTAATATGGGGAAAATTAAGGCCCTCCTCAGGAAGAATTGAAACATTTATAACTCGTAGTTCAAAAAATAGACAACTTATGGAAGTTAGTAGTTCTAAAGGTAAGAAAGCTATAACAAATTATAAAACACTTGAAATTTTTGAAAATCAGAAAACACCAACCTTAAGTTTAGTTGAATGTAAATTAGAAACAGGAAGAACACATCAGATAAGAGTTCATATGAATTATAAGGGTAATAGTCTAGTTGGAGATGATAAATATAAAAAAAAATATAAAAAGTTAAAAAATATTGATTTAGATATCCAAAATTCAATTACTAAATTAAATAGACAATTTCTGCATGCAAAAACTTTAGGATTTATACATCCACAAACTAAGAAAGAGATGATTTTTTCCTCACTTTTGCCACAAGATCTAAATAATATTCTAAAAATGCTTAGAAACACTGAAGAATAAATTATTGAAAATTAGGTATAATTAATTAAATAAACACTTCTATGAGCGCAACAATAAGTAATAATCTGCCAACCCTTTCTAATGAAGGTGGGCTATCTGCATATTTAGAGCAGATTAAAAAATTCCCGATGTTAGCTGCAGAAGAGGAATATATGCTAGCAAAAAATTGGAAAACGACTGGGAATATTAAAGCTGCAGAAAAACTAGTCACTAGTCACTTAAGATTAGTTGCAAAGATTGCTATGGGCTACAAAGGATATGGTTTACCTATCAATGAAATGATTTCTGAGGGAAATGTAGGTCTCATGCAAGCTGTTAAGAAATTTGAACCAGAAAAGGGTTTTAGATTGGCAACTTATGCAATGTGGTGGATTAAGGCTTCTATTCAAGAATATATTTTAAGATCTTGGAGTCTTGTAAAAATTGGAACTACTACTGCTCAAAAAAAATTATTTTTTAATTTAAAAAAAATTAAAAATCAAATTTCTCCAGAAACTGAAGGAGACTTAAGAGATGAGCACGTTAATCATATCGCTAATGAGCTTGATGTAAGTAAAGAAGAAGTCGTTTCAATGAATAGAAGACTCTCTGGAAAGGAATTCTCCCTAAATGCCCAAGTTGGGGAAGATGGTGATGAATGGCAAGATTGGTTGGTTGATAAAGAACTTGATCATGACTTAAAATTTGCTCACCACGAGGAAATGGAACAAAGAAAAGATTTATTAAAAGACTCTATTAAAGTTCTTAACGATAGAGAAAGAGAAATTTTATACTCAAGAAGACTAAACGATGACCCAACTACACTAGAAGATTTAAGTAAAAAATACAAAATTAGCAGAGAAAGAGTTAGACAAATAGAAAACAAAGCATTTGAAAAACTCCAAAAGCATATGCTTCTTTTAGCTAAATCAAAAAATCTTTTACCCGCAAACTAAACTTCAAAAGGGTTTTCAATTAAAATAGTATCATCCCTTTCTGGACTAGTTGATATACTTGATACTTTTGCGCCAATGAAATCTTCTACTGCAAAAATATATTTTTTTGCATTTTCAGGTAACGAGTCAATATTTTTGACTCCACTTGTAGAAACTTTCCATCCTGGAAAAGTTTCATAAATTGGTTTTATTTTGATCTGGTCCTCTACAGCAGCAGGTAAATAATCTAATCTTTTACCATCAAGCTCATAAGCAACGCACATTTTAATTTCATCTAATTCATCAAGTACATCTAATTTCGTTAAAGCAATACCATCAATACCTGAAACTTTAATAGTTTGCCTCACTAAAACACCATCAAACCATCCACATCTTCTTTTTCTACTTGTAACAGTTCCAAATTCTTTTCCGCGTGTTCCTAAAAGTTCACCGATATCATCTGTTAACTCTGTAGGAAAAGGGCCCTCTCCAACTCTTGTTGTATAAGCCTTTGTAATGCCAAGAACATAATTTATCGAATTAGGGCCGCAACCAGTTCCTGTCGCTGCGCTTGAGGCAACTGTATTAGATGAAGTTACAAAAGGATAAGTTCCATGATCTACATCAAGTAAAATACCTTGAGCTCCTTCAAATAAAATTTTCTTTTTTTGTTTTTTAAATTGATCAATCTTAAGCCAAACTGGCTGAGAGAATTCTAATATTTTAGGTGCTATTTTAAGCAAATCAGATTTAAGCTGATCTTTTTCAAAAATTTTTTTTCCCAGACCTTTTCTAATTGCATTATGATGAAGTAATACTGAGTCTAGTCTTTGATCTAAATTTTTTTCAGATCTTAGATCCATAACTCTTATAGATCTTCTTCCAACTTTATCTTCATATGCTGGTCCAATTCCACGTCTTGTGGTTCCTATTTTACTTTTTCCTGCTGCATCTTCTCTTATCTCATCCATTTCCCTATGAAAAGGCAAAATCAAATTTGCAGACTCTGAAATAATAAAATTATTTACATTTACTTCTACGCCTTTAGATTTTATTTCCTCTATTTCCTCTAATAAAGCCCACGGATCTACGACAACTCCGTTGCCAATAATTGATATTTTGCCATTTCTAACTATTCCAGATGGCAGTAATCTCAATTTATATGTAACACCATCAATCACTAAAGTATGGCCAGCATTGTGACCTCCTTGGAATCTTATTACCACATCAGCCTGTTCGGATAACCAATCAACAATTTTTCCTTTACCTTCATCACCCCATTGAGATCCTACAACAACAATATTTTTCATTATTAAAATTTTCTATTTACTTTTAAGGAAGTGAGATGGTTAATTGGGCCATGACCTTTTCCATATTGCGGGTTTGATTTAATAGCTGAATTTACATACTTAATTCCAAGCTCACAAGATTTCTTTACTGTTTTTCCACATGAAAGAAAGGTTGTAACTGAGCTAGATAAAGTACAACCTGTACCATGAGTATTCTTTGTTTTATGACGCTTGCTTTTAAAGATCTTAATATCTTTTGTGTTTATTAAAATATCTATTACATTTTTATGTTTTAAATGGCCACCTTTTATCAGTACATTTTTTGCTCCTAACCCTAAAAGTTTATTAGCAGCAAAGATCATATCCTCTTTTGTTATAATTTTTGTTTTAGTCAAAATTTCTGCCTCAGGGATATTGGGCGTTACAAGCGATACTTTTTTGATTAGTTTTAATTTTAATAATTGAACAGCTTTACTATCTATCAATTTAGCTCCTCCTTTAGCAACCATCACTGGATCTAATACGATTTTTTTAACTTTGATTACATCCAAAGCTTTCAGTACCATTCTTATAACCTCCGAAGAATGAAGCATACCAATTTTTATTGCATCAGGTCTAATATCTTTACAAGTATAAATAATTTGATTAAAAATTTCTTTTGGACTAATCCCAACAATTGATTTTACACCTCTGGTATTTTGCGATGTAACTGCAGTTATTGCTGTCATTGCATAAGAGCCTAGAGCAGTAACAGTTTTTATGTCAGCTTGGATGCCCGCACCACCAGAAGAATCTGATCCTGCAATAATTAAAATTTTTGAATTCGGTTTCAATTTATTTAATTTTTTTTATGATGATATTCACACATTTATATAGAAGAGCTTTATTTTCACTTTCACCCATCACTCTAATTTTAGATTCTGTTCCTGATTTTCTTACTAAAATTCTTCCTTTACCTTTAATTAATTTTTCTGCAATTTTTATGGTTTTTTTTATGTCTCGTTTGTTAATAATATTTTTATCTTTTACTAATATATTTTCTAAAAGCTGAGGTGTCTTCTTAAATTTTTTAAAAAATTCACTAGCCTTTTTTCCCTTTCTCAAAGCAAAAAGAGATTCTAAGGCTACCAACAGCCCATCTCCTGTAGTTGCAAATTTACCCAAAATAATATGTCCTGATTGTTCGCCCCCTAAATTGAACTTATATTTTTGCATTTTTTCTTTAACATATCTATCACCAACATTTGCCCTTATAAATTTAATTCCTTTTGATTTAAAATATTTTTCTAACCCATAATTTGACATTAATGTTCCAACAACTCCCCCTTTTAACATTTTTTTATTTTTCCATCTTGTTGCTAAAGCGGCTATAATTTGATCTCCATCTATTATATTGCTCTTCTCATCACACATAATAATTCTGTCAGCATCTCCATCTAAAGAAATTCCTATATGTGCTTTATATTTTTTTACAGCAGATCTAATTTTTCTTGGAAAAGTTGATCCACATTTTTTATTAATATTTAAACCATTTGGTTTAACACCTATTGCTATGACTTTGGCTCCTAATGATTTCAATAATTCAGGACCTGCCTTATAACCAGCGCCGTTTGCACAGTCGATTACTATTCTTAGTCCTCTTAAATTAAATTCCTTTGTAAAATTTTTTTTTAATATTTTAATATAATTTTTGGTACCTGTTTCTAATCTTTTAACTCTTCCTAATTTTTCAGAATGTGAGAGATTTTTTGAGATTTTTTTATCTATGAGACTCTCAATTTTTTTTTCTATTTTATCTGATAGTTTCATTCCATCAGGACCAAACAATTTTAAACCATTATCAAAATGTGGATTATGAGAGGCGGTAATCATTATACCCATATTAGCCTTCATCTCCTTTGTTAACATAGCCAACCCATTAGTTGGTAAGGGTCCTAGGGTATGAACATGCATACCAGCTGAAGCCAAACCTGATACAAGAGCTGGTTCAAGTGTATATCCAGACAATCTCGTATCTTTTGCAATTATTGCTGTTTGTTTTCTTTTTTTTTGAGATTTAAAGTATGTTCCACTAGCAAGTCCAAATTTAAAGAACATATCTCCATTTATATATTGGCTATTAACTGCCCCTCTTATTCCATCTGTTCCAAAATATTTTTTTGCCATTAATTTTTTATTATCTGATTAAAAACTTTAATACCTTGTATAACTTCATTAACATCATGAATTCTTAAAATCTGAATTCCTTGCATCATTAAATAAATTGAAGAAGACATAGTTCCACCGATCCTTGTTTTGCTATCATTTTTTTTTGATATATCTTTAATAAATCTTTTTCTTGAATTCCCTACTAGTATAGGAAAACCTAATGAATGAAAAATAGAAACACCTCTTATAAGATTCATATTATGTTTCAAATTTTTTCCAAATCCAATTCCAGGATCTAAAATTATATTATTGTGTTTAATACCTTTAGACCTTATTAACTTAATCTTCTCTTCAAAATAATCATATATGTCTAATAATTCATTTTTATATTTTGGGTTCTTTTGCATATTTTCTGGTGTCCTAACTGAATGCTGTATTACAAATGGAATTTTATACTTTTTTAAAACATTTATTGTTTTAGGATCATGGCTTAATCCCGAAACATCATTAATAAGTTTAACCCCCATTCTAATACCATTTTCCATAATTGCAGATTTTCTAGTGTCTAAAGATATTGGTATTTTTTTTACAATTGATTTTAATGTCTTATTAATTCTATACCATTCTCGATTTTCATTTACTTCTTTCGATCCTGGTCTTGTAGACTCTCCACCAACATCTACCAACGAAGCACCAGTTTTATATAAATTAATAGCATGACTAACACCTTTATTTTTTTTGTTGAATTTTCCTCCATCGGAAAAACTATCAGGAGTTAGATTTAAAACACCCAATATATTCGGAATTTTTTTAAAATTTAAATTTGAAAAATTTGATTTTTTTGACCTAATTTTTTTTAAATCTGAATTTATTTTTGTTTTAAGTTTTTTTGGTAAATTCTTAATTTTATTTATTGAAATTTTTCTAATTTTTTTTCTTGTAATTATCTCAACATGATCAAAAGATATTTCTTTAATTTGATGTAATGGTATCGATTTTTTTTTATTTACTAAGATTTTTGATTGATTACCAAAATAGAAATTACACGCTCTAGTGTAATATCTTTGCATTATATATTAATGAACAATTTTTGGTTTCAGACCCATAGCGCCCAAAGCTGAATCTTGATCATCTTTTGTTTCTGTATTATCTAAAACTTTATCTTTAGGATATAAGTTTTTATTAATTATATTCTCTATTTCTTCACCAGTTAATGTTTCGTATGTTATTAGAGCTTTAGCGATTTTGTGTAAGTCATCTATTTTTTCTGTCAAAATTTTCTTAGCTTGATTATATCCCTCATCAACGAGTTTTCTTATTTCTTTATCAATTTTTTGAGCAACTTCCTCTGAAACCGATTGAGTTTGCGTAACTGATCTTCCTAAAAATACTTCCTCTTGATTTTCACCATATTCTACTGGACCCATTTCTTCGCTCATACCATATTTTGTTACCATGGCTCTTGCAAGTTGTGTAGCTTGGTTAATATCTGAACCATTTCCGCCGCCTGCCCCTGTAGATATGTTGTCTTTTCCAAATATTAATTCTTCAGCAACTCTACCTCCAAAACAAACTGCTAATCTTGCCTTTAAATATTTTATTGAGTAACCATGCTTGTCTCTCTCTGGTAAATTCATTACCATTCCAAGAGCTCTACCTCTTGGTATAATAGTAGCTTTGTGTATTGGATCGTAACTAGGCATATTAAATGACACTAAAGCATGTCCTCCTTCATGGTATGCTGTAAGTTTTTTTTCATCTTCAGTCATAACCATTGAACGTCTTTCAGCACCCATCATTACTTTATCTTTAGCTTCTTCAAATTCTAAAAATGTTACAATTCTTTTATTTTTTCTTGCTGCTAATAAAGCCGCTTCATTAACAATGTTTGCAAGATCGGCTCCCGAAAAGCCTGGTGTACCTCTTGCTATTGTTCTTAAATTAACATCTGGTGAAATTTTTATTTTTTTTACGTGGACCTTTAAAATCTTTTCTCTTCCAATAATATCTGGATTTGAAACTACAACCTGTCTATCAAATCTTCCTGGTCTTAATAACGCTGGATCAAGCACATCCGGTCGGTTTGTTGCAGCAATAATAATAACACCTTCGTTTGTGTCAAAACCATCCATTTCAACTAATAACTGATTTAATGTTTGTTCTCTTTCATCGTTTCCACCGCCTAAACCAGCTCCTCTACTTCTTCCAACAGCATCAATTTCATCAATAAAAATTATACACGGAGAATTTTTCTTACCTTGTTCAAACATGTCTCTTACCCTAGAGGCTCCAACTCCAACGAACATCTCTACAAAATCTGAACCCGAAATAGTAAAAAATGGGACACCCGCTTCACCTGCAATAGCTCTTGCTAATAAAGTTTTTCCTGTACCTGGAGGACCAACTAGCAGAGCACCCCTTGGAATTTTACCGCCTAACCTACTAAATTTTTTTGGATCTTTTAAGAATTCTACTATCTCTTCTACTTCTTCTTTAGCTTCCTCTACACCAGCAACATCATTAAAAGTAACCTTTCCTTTTAATTCATTCATCATTTTAGCTTTTGATTTACCAAATCCCATTGCGCCACCTTTGCCACCTTGCATTTGTCTCATAAAAAAAATCCATACTGCAATCAGTAGTAACATTGGAAACCATGATAAGAGCACACCAAACAATGAAGGCATTTTTTCATCTAAAGGTGCCGCTGAAATACTAACACCTTTTTCAGATAATTTTTCTATAAGGTTTGGATCATTTGGAGCATAAGTTGAAAAAGAATTTCCATTTGAATAAACACCTTTAATATTATTTCCCTGAATTTCAACTTTTAGAACTTCACCATTCTCTACTGAATTTAAAAAATCTGAAAATATTATTTGATTTCCTCCTCTAATATTTTGCTGAGGATTTTTAAACATATTATAAAGACCTATAGTTAAAAAAACTATTATTCCCCACATTGCTAGATTTTTTAAATTCATAGGTTTAAAATAAGAATTATTATTAGATTAACAAGTGGCAAAATATCAGTTATTTCCTCAGCTTTAATGCTCTTTTAATACTATAATGGTGTTATTTACCCTCTTAATTACACACTTTCCTAAAGTAACTTTAAAATAAGACTCTTTTTTAACTTGATCAATTAAGTTATCAATTTTTTTTCCTCTTACTGGGTAATATTTTTTACCAACGCCTTTTAGTACTTCTGTGAGAGACCTAAAAACCACTTCTTCTGGCTGAAGAAAAAAATTTTTATTTAAAATAACAAACTTATTAGTATTTGAAATTGTTGAATTGTCTTTTAAATTTTTTTCTACAAAATATTTAATTGATTCGTTAGCAAATCTTAAATTTTTTATCGTTAAATTAAATTTATCATCATCAAATCCCTCTAATTCTAATTGTTTTATAAAATTTCTGACTTTTACTCTTTTAAATTCATCATTTTTATTTGAGGGATCTTCTACATAATTATTAAAAACTTTTTTTGTAATATATTCTAAATTTTGTTTAGAAAATTTTAGCAAAGGTCTAATCAAATTAATATTTTCTAGATTAGTTTTTTGATTAAATGATACCATACCATTTAAACCACTACCTCTTAAAATTCTAATAAAAAAGTTCTCTATTAAATCGTCCTTATGATGACCTAATAAAATATTATTTATTTTTATTTTTTTTGCCTTATTAATCATGAGCGCATATCTTTTATTTCTTGCAATTGATTGAATGTTACTTTTTGGTTTTTTTCCAACCCAGTTTAAAATCTCAAGATTAGAGGACAATTTTTTTAGAAGTAATTTTACTAATTTTGCCTCTTTTGTTGAATTATTTCTAAGTTTATGATCAACATGCAAATATTTTACTTTTAGATGTTTTTTAATTGAATAAATTTTTGATAAAAAACATAAAGCTAGACTGTCTGATCCGCCAGAAACTGCAACTATAAAATCCTCTTTTAAATCAAGATTTTTTTCAAATTTTTTATAAATATTAGAAGTTTGTTTATCTTTTAATTGATTCAATAAAAACTTATGAGTCTTGTTTGATGCATTCAAATTTTTTGGACTCATATTTTGCTTTTTGTATTACAGACTGATTTGCATTAGGATATTGTAGTTCTACACCATTAATCATTTTACATCCTTGATCTTTTTCACCAATTTGAACCATAGATACTCCAAGTTTTAATAAATTAATTGGGGCTTTTTTTCCTTTTGGATATTTCTGATATCCCTCTAAGTATGCTGATGCTGCATCAGTGTATAATTGTCTAATTCTGAAAGTTTCTGCATACCAATATTGAGCACTTCCAGCTAATTCATGATCAGAATTTGATAGAACAAATTCTCTAAATGCTCTTTCTGCTGTACTATAATCTCCAACTTTTAAAAAACTCGTCGCAAATTCATATTGCTCCTCTGGGTTTAAATCCTGTGGAATTAATTTTTCCTCAGAATTGAAAGTTTCTGTTACAATCGAAGCTGTAGTTTCCACAGATTGAATTTGTTGCGAAGTTTCAGATGTTTCTGTGTCCTTATAGGATATAGTACCTAAATCTTGAGGCTGTGAACTTCCTGGTAAAATATTGTTTTCATCTATTTTTGGTTTTAAAGTTAATTGATTTTCATCATTACTTATATTTCCAGAACTAATATTAGTTTCGATGTCTTGGAATCTTATTTGATTATCAGCTTGTATTTTAGAAAGACGAGTTGATAATTTATCAATTTTAAAATTGATTTCCTCAAATTTGTTAGTTAGTTCTCTAAACTGATTTTCAATTTCAGACAATTTTAATAAATGTCTAGTTAATACATCTTCTGAATTTTGTCCTATATCTGAAACTGTATTGTCATTATTACTTGTTTTAAGTTCAATCGACCCTGAATAAACTGCTCTTTCTAGAGTCTTGAGATCATTTTTTATTATTTCTAATGTTTCGTAAATATTATGATTATCCGCAAAAGAATAATTAATAAAAAATAAATTAAATATGACTAATAATTTTAAAATAATGAATCTAAAATTTATTATCATTTAAGCTAGACATATGATTATAAAATGGCAAAAAAAAGACCCTAAAACTATTAATAGATTTAGGGTCTTAAATTTTAAAAAATTAATTTGCTTTAACAGTTACTGATCTTCTGTTTTTTGACCAGGCCAAAGGATTTGAACCAGAGTCTACTGGTCTCTCTTTACCATAACTTAATACTGTTATCCTATCTGACGATATTCCATAAGTCATTAAATAATCTTTGGCTGCATTTGCTCTTCTTTCGCCTAAAGCTAAATTATATTCCCTAGTTCCTCTTTCATCAGCATGACCTTCAAGTACTACGTTTATACCAGGATTTTTTCTTAACCAGGCTGCTTGAGCTCTTAAAGTTTCTCTAGATGCAGTTGTTAATATAGATTCATTTGTTGCAAAGAAAACTCTATCTGGAACACCTTCAGCTAAATATTCTACTGTGTCTGTTCCCGTATAAACATCACCCTGCATTTGACCTTTAATATCTGTAGCAACTTCTTTTTTCGTTGCACAAGCAGATAATATTAGGCAAGCTGTTAATACTAAAAGTGTGTTTTTTAAAATTTTGTTTAATATCATTCAATTGCTCCTTGCTGCTAATTTCAATTTCTTAACTTTTTCACATGTAAATAGAGGTTTCAAGTCTAAAAATCAAGAAATTTAAAATAATTAATCTACTAATTACTTAATAATGATGACCATGATGGGTCAGATGCATCTGTTGGCGTCTTTATTTGACGTTCATTATAACCTGTTAAATCAATAGACCATAATTTTGCTGAAAAGCCCTCCCCTTTAGCGTTAGTTTTAGTTTCTCTATAAAAAATAAGAACTCTACCATTAGGTGACCAAGATGGAGCTTCTTGATAATAATTTTCAGTCAAAAGCCTTTCTCCACTTCCGTCAGTTCTCATTACTCCAATATAAAATTTCCCTTTATGTAATTTAGTAAATGCAATCAGATCTCCTCGTGGAGACCAAACAGGAGTTCCATATAATCCATTTCCAAAAGATATTCTTTTTATATCGGTACCATCATTTTTCATAACATATATTTGTTGGTAACCACTTCTATCAGAATTAAAGGTGATATATTTGCCATCTGGAGAGTAAGATGGAGATGTATCAATCGAAGGGTGATTAGTAATTTTTTCTACTATTCTATTTTCTAAATCCATTGTGTAAATATCTGACTTACCATCTTTAGCAAAACTCATTATAATTTTTTTACCATCAGGTGAAAATCGTGGTGCGAAAGTCATACCAGGAAAATCACCAACAACTTCTTGAGTACCTGTTTCAATATCTAAAAGATATACCCTTGGCATATTTTTGAAATAAGATAAGTAAGTCACCATCTGGCTAGTTGGATTAAATCGAGGTGTTAATACTAATTCATTTCCTAAAGTTAAAAACTTATTATTTGCACCATCTTGATCCATGATTGCTAATTTTTTTATTCTTTGTGTTTTGGGTCCTTCTTCTGAGACATAAATAATTCTTGTATCAAAATATCCTTTCTCTCCTGTTAACCTCTCATAAACTTTATCTGAAATAATATGACCTACCCTCCTCCAATTGTTAGGAACAGTAGTAAAAGCTAAAGCCATCATTTCCTTGGCAGCTAAAACATCCCACAACCTAAATTCAACCCTTAACTTATCATCAACATAATTTACCTTACCAGTTATAAGTGCCTGAGCTTTAATTAGGTTCCAATCTTCAAATCTTGGTTTTAAGTTTGCAATATCTGGGGCTTGTAGAAAAGCTCTTTTATCTAAAGGGTTAAACAACCCTGAAGTTTTTAAGTTATTTTCAACAATAATAGATATTTCAGAACCAATATTTTCTTTATCCAATATTTTTTGAAAACTTTTTTTTGAAATTTCGTCTATCGATAAAGGAGAAACAGCTAATGGAAGAGGATTTAAATTTCCTCTAGTAATATCAACCTCAATTAATGCAAACGCATTAACTGGGATTAGAATTAAAAATATACTTACAATTTTTTTAAACATTTTTTTATATTAACCTTCTAACATCTCTCTTGCATCAAAATTTAATTGTAAATCTTTCCATCTTTCATATCCTGTTGTAGGAACCCTAAGTGGTTGGCATAATTTAACCGCCCTGAGCGCACTTTCTGCTAAAACTTTATAAAATCCTTGACCTGGTTTATTCATTCTAGCATGGTCTAAAATCTCTGTCTTTGAAACAGTTCCATCTGGTTTTAGTTTTAATTTTATTCTCACTAATAAGTTCTCATTGTATGGTAAACCTAACGGAATACTCCAACATCCAAAAATTTGAGCTTTCAATGCATCCTCTTCACTTAATGTAAGACCTGTATTTTCCACATTTCTCTCTTGATCTTGTGTGATATCATCGTTGGTTTTTACAACATCCGCACTCTCTTCTTTAGACTTATCAATTAAAGCCATAATATTGTTTGGATCAAATAAATCTTTCTTCTCAAACTCTGATACTTGCTTAACCTTTTCGTCTATTTTTTCGGGATTTTGTTTTTTTTCCTCTTTTGTTTCAACCTTTTTTACAGTTTTCTCAGGAAGTGGAATTGCTTCTGGTGTTTCATTCTCTATTTTTTGATTTTTTTGATCTGGTGACAATACAGTTTTTGTTTTTGTTTTTTCAACCTTTTTCGGTGGAGCTTGCTCTGAAACAAGTTTTTTCTCTTTTTCTTTTACTTTTTCAATTATTTTTTTAGCTTTAGGTGCAAATGGAATATTAGTTTTTTCAGCTATTTGAATTAACTCAACTGATACAATTGGTGGAATATCAAGCGGTTTCTTTGCCAAAAAAGGTAAGCTCATAGTTGTAACAAAAATTAATAATCCATGTAAAAAAGAAGAAATAATTAAACTTCTATTCACTTTAATTACCTTTGTTTATACGGTTCTGAAATCAGTGCCACTTTAGTAAAACCAGATCCTGATAGTAATCCCATTATTTCTAAAACTCTTCCATAATTTATAGTTTTATCACCTCTAACATAAATTCTAGTATCAGTTCTATTTTTGGAAACCGCTAAAACCTTTGCAATAATATTATCATATTCAACTTTTGCTTCTTGAATAAAAATTTCACCTTTTGCATTGATTGAAAGTGTTAAAGGTTCTGTCTCCTCTGGCAAAGAGTCTGCTGAACTTTCTGGTAAATCAACTTGTACTCCAACCGTTAATAATGGTGCAGTAACCATAAAAATAATTAACAAAACAAGCATTACATCCACAAAAGGAGTAACGTTTATTTCACTCATTGGTTCCTTAGAAGAACGGTTTAATTTGAAAGCCATTTATATAATTGTTAAAAATCTTTTTGAAAAATTTTCTAATTTTTCTGAATATTTTTTAGCATCATTGTTAAATTTGTTGTACGCCACTACCGCTGGTATTGCAGCTAACAAACCTAATGCTGTTGCAAATAAAGCTTCTGCAATTCCTGGTGCAACAATCGCAAGACTTGTATTTCTTGATATAGCTATAGACTGAAAAGAATTCATAATTCCCCAAACAGTTCCAAATAATCCAATAAATGGTGCTGTAGATCCTACAGTTGCCAAAAAGGTAAAACCTTTCTCAATTTTTGTCATTTGTTTTTCAATTCCAGATTCTAAAGAAGCGCTCATCCTTTCGCTAATGTTGGTTCTGGATTTTTTTTTTAGTAATCCTTCCATCGCATCTTGAAAAACAAGTGACATTGGATCCTCAAGTTTACTTGGTAAACTATTGTAAAAATTTTCAGCAGATTTAGAATTCCAAAATTTTTCTTCAAATTCTTCTGAAGATTTAGTTATTTTTTTAAACAAACGAAACTTTTCGATAATTACAGCCCAAGAATATATTGAACATAATATTAATATGATCATTACGGACTTAACAATTATGTCTGCTCTAGCAAATAAACTGAATAAGGAAAAATCAGTATTTGTGCCTAATTCAACTGCTTTTGCTGCTATATCTGCTTCCATGCTTACTCATCACACGTAAATGTGTCATGATTTTGTCTATTAATTTAAATTGATTATTCCTCTTTTTGATAAGTTTCGTAGAAAAAACTAGCTATTAGAATAGCATCTGCCTTGTTATTATCTTTCTTTTTTGACAATTGTGATGAAAAATATGGAAAAATTTCAATAGCCCTTGTTCTGCTCGCATCTTTTTCTGAATTAATGAGATTAAAATATTTTTTCCACTTAGCAGGCCTAACATAATAAATAGGTAAATGCATTGCGCTACATATACCCTTTAAAATACCAAAAGATTGACCAAAATTAAACATACTAGTAACGCCTTGACCAGGCATTGCAGAAACTTGTTCAATTACAACCTTAATATTTTTTTTATCAAATTTGTTTATCCTTTCACTAATTTCATTAAATATTTGAGCACCATTTACTTGTCGCTTATTCTTCTTGCCATCTGTCATAGTTGGCATTTCAATTACGTCCTTTATTATACCGTCCTGAAAAAAACAGATTGAACCTGAGATGCCTGGATCAATTCCAATAATCATCATTAAATACCACCTAAATTAACGTTAGAGTAAACGTTCTGAACATCGTCATCTTCTTCAAGAGTTTCTAAAAAATCTAAAACATTATCTTTATTATCTTTATTTACTTCAACACTATTTAACGCGACCCATTCAATTTCTGTTGAAATAAAATTCACTATAATTTTCTCAAGATTTTTTTTAACATTATATATTTCGCTAATATGACACTGGACCTCATGATAATCATCATACGACAAACATTCATCAGCTCCCGAGTCGATCGCTAAATCAAAAATTTTTTCATCGGATATCTCTTTTTTATCAATTTTGATTATACCTAATTGTTGAAAATTATGAGATGCTGAACCTTGAGTTCCTAAGCTCCCCCCACTTTTTTGAAAAATAGTTCTAATATTTGATGCAGTCCTATTTTTGTTGTCTGTTAAAGTTTCAACTATAACAGCAATCTTTTCTGGTCCAAAACCCTCATATCTTAAATTTTCAAAATTTGCTCCAGTAGCTGCAGAAGATTTATCTATGGCTCTTTCAATATTATCTTTAGGCATATTTGCAGATCTTGCAGCCTGTACTGCAGATCTTAATCTGGGGTTCATTGCTGGATCTTTGTCACCAAGTTTTGCAGCAACAGTAATCTCTTTAGATAATTTTGAAAATATCTTTGATCTTTGCTTATCAGCCTTACCTTTTTTATGTTTAATTCCTGCCCAATGTGAATGTCCTGCCATGATCTTTAAATATTTTTTAGTTGATTTCCGTATACATAGCTTTTGATGTCTGTTGCTAAACCTGTTTTTATATCACAATCTACTATAACTCCACACAAAGTAGCATCTCCAGCGGCAGGAAAGTGTTTCACTGAATTCTTTTTTAAAAATCTATTTAAAGAATTTTCTTTATTCATTCCAATCACTGAATCATAATCCCCACACATACCTGCATCAGTTTGGTATCCAGTGCCATTATTTAATATTCTGGCATCATTTGTTGGAATATGGGTATGAGTTCCAACCACGAGAGTTGCCTTCCCATCAAATAGATGTCCTATGGCATTTTTTTCACTGGTAATTTCACCATGGAAATCAACTACAAGTAAATCAAAATCTTTTTTCATTTCATTTTCTTTTAAAAATTTTTGAGAAGCTTCAAAAACATCTTCACACTTTTTCATAAAAACATTGCCCATCAAATTAAGAACTCCAATTTTAATATCATTCTTTGTTTTATAAATCTGAAAACCTTTTCCTGGTGCAGGTTCAAATAAATTTTTAGGTCTTAATAATCTTTCATCTTTATCAATAAATTCCATTATTTCTTTTTGATCCCAAACATGATTACCGGTTGTAATAACATCAACTCCACAATTAAAAAAATCCTTACATATTTCTTTAGTTAAGCCTACACCTTGAGCCGCAGCATTTTCACCATTCACAATTACAAAATCGATTTTCTTTTTATCAATTTCACTTGATAAAGTGCTTGTTAATTTAGAACATCCAGAAATTCCAACAACATCTCCTAAAAATAAAATTCTCATTGTATAATTTTTTTCTCGCTTATTATTAAATCAAGTTTCTTATCATGCTTATTGATAGGTATTTTTTTTATTTTCTGGAATGAAAATCCTAATCCAATTTTAAAAATTTTTTTAATTTTAGATATTTTTTCTAAATAACGATCATAAAATCCTCCACCATAGCCTAATCTGTTCAAATCATCGTCATAAGCTACTAAAGGAACAAATATTACATCTGGGTAAATTTTCTTTCCTAAAGTTGGCTCGGCAATTCCATACTTATTGATTTTTAAAGGATCTTTATTTGTCCATTCAAAAAAATCCATTTGGTTATTCTCTCTAATTACTGGTAATGAAATATTTGCTCTTTTGTTTCTTAAAAAATTAAGCATATCTAAGTCATCAATCTCATGATTACAAGGAAAATACCCTCCTACATTTTTGAAATTTATTTTATTTTTTTTTAAAAATTTATAAATTCTGTCAGGATAAAGACTAAGTTTTTTATGAGAATTTTTTTTTCTAAGATTTAAAATTTTACTTCTTAGCTTAGATTTACTCACAGACCTACTTTGATATGTTTTCTAATTTTGCTTTTTTTACAAAATTTGATATTTGATCAGCGGCTTCATCAATTAAATTTTCGTATTTTTTTTGATTATCGTCAATTTCTTGTTTTAAATTTTCATGATCAAGATTTAATTTTTCAATTTCAGTTTCTTTTAAGTCCCTGTAATTGTAAATTAGAGATTTAAGTTCTTTAAATTTGTTTGATAAATCTTTTAATTCATCTTTTTTTTGATCTACTTTTTTCTTAGTTTCGTAATATTCATCCATTATTTTTACTGCTGTAATTAATAAAAGTTTATTTTCACCTAAATTTCCTAAATCGTTTTTTAAATTATTAAACTTTTTGTTAATCTGAATTAACAATTCTTCTAAGTGCTCCTCTTGTCCATCTTCACAAGCAAGCAAAAACTCTTTATTGTTAAATTTTATACTTACATTTGCCATTTATCTATTTCATCCAATAGTGTGTCAGTTTCTTGATTAAGTTCATCAATTTTTTCAGAAAATTCAATTTGTTTTCTTTCATCTAGCTTTTCTTTGCTTTTCAAATCCTCAAGTTTTTTTGAAAGATTTTCATGTTCCTCGAGCAAAGATTTATATTTTTCTTCAATTTGTGTTTTTTCAATTTCTAATTGATTTTGTTTAGTACTTAAGTTTTCAATATTTTTTTGTAATTCAGGGTTTGTTAGATCTAAATTTTTTAATTCTTCTAATGCAATGTTTAATTTTTTTTCTTTTTCGTCTATAGAATTCATATATATATACTTATATTATTAAATAGATTCTTCTTAGTCTAGTCAGGATAATTTTGAGCAAACTACACAACGATTTAGCTAATTGTATCAGATTTTTATCAATTGATGCTGTTCAAAAGGCAAATTCAGGTCACCCAGGAATGCCAATGGGTATGGCAGATGTTGCAACAGTGTTATTTAAAAATTTTTTAAGATTTAATCCAAATAATCCAAATTGGTTAAATAGAGATAGATTTGTTTTGTCCGCTGGTCATGGTTCTATGCTTCTGTATTCTTTGCTTTATCTAACTGGTTATAAAAGCATATCGATAAATAGTATTAAAAAATTTAGGCAGTTAAATTCTATTTGTGCTGGACATCCTGAATATCATCAGAAAACAGGTATTGAAACTACAACAGGTCCTCTTGGACAAGGTATATCTAATGCCGTTGGTTTTGCAATCGCTGAGGAAATTTTAAAAAATAAATTAGGTAAAGATTTAATTAATCACAAAACTTATGTTTTAGCTGGAGATGGATGCTTAATGGAAGGAATAAGTCATGAAGCGATGAGTTTAGCAGGACATTTGAAACTTAAAAATTTAGTTATGCTATTTGATAACAATTCAATTTCAATTGATGGTCCAACAAATCTTGCAGTTTCAGATAATTTTAAAAAAAGATTTGAAGGATATGGTTGGGATTATATTTCTATCAACGGTCATAATGAAAAAGAAATTTTTAAAGCACTAAAAAAGATTCAGAAGGCTAAAAAACCTTCTGTGATTTCTTGTAAAACAAAAATTGGATATGGTTCACCGAATAAATCAGGAAAGGCATCATCCCATGGAAGTCCATTAGGAGCAGATGAAATCAAACTTGTAAGAAAAGTCTTAAATTGGAAAAGTAAACCTTTTGATATCCCAAATAAAATTTTAAAAGATTGGAGAAAAATTGGCAAAAGAGGTGAAATTTTAGAGAAAAAATGGAATAAAATATTAAAAAGAAAAAAAATAAAATTTAATCAAACTTTAAAAAATAATTTTACCACAGCACTTAAGAAAGAAAAAGAAAATGCAATAAAGGAGCCAAAAAGTTTAGCTACTAGAAAATGTTCAGAAATGACATTGAGTGCATTAACAAAAGAAAAAAATAATTTAATTGGTGGCTCTGCTGATTTAGCGGGATCAAATAATACAAAAACTAAAAATCATAAAATAATTAAGCCTGGAGATTTTACTGGAGATTATATTCACTACGGAGTGAGAGAACACGCAATGAGTGGGGTTATGAATGGTATTGCACTTCACAGCAATCTAATTCCTTATGGAGGTACTTTTTTAATATTTTCTGATTATTGCAAACCTTCGATTAGATTGTCAGCATTAATGAAAAAAAGAGTTATATATGTAATGACTCATGATTCTATTGGTCTCGGAGAAGATGGCCCTACTCATCAACCTATAGAACAGCTATCAGGCTTACGTGCTATACCTAACTTAAATGTATTTAGGCCTGCAGACAGAATTGAAACTATTGAATGTTGGGAGCACGCCTTAAAAAGCTCAAAAACACCTAGTGTGCTATCTTTGACAAGACAAAATTTAAATCCAGTAAGAAAAACACACTCAAATAAAAACTTATGCTCATTGGGCGCTTACGAAGTTTTAAGAACAAGTAAAAAAATTAATCTAACAATATTAGCAAGTGGATCTGAAGTTAATCTAGCAATAGAGGTTAGCCATAAATTGGCCAAACATAAAATATACTCCAAAGTAATATCAATGCCTTGTATGGATCTTTTCGAATTACAATCAAAAACTTATAAAAATAAAATATTAAAAGAAACAAAATTTAAAATATCGATTGAAGCTGGATCAAGTGATTGTTGGAAAAAATATATAGGTGATAACGGAATTACTTTTGGAATTGATGAATTCGGCAAAAGTGCACCCTATAAAGATATTTATAAATATTTTGGACTAGATAGTACAAATATTAAAAATATCACTAAAAAATTAGTAAACAAATAAAATGACAATTAACATTGGAATTAATGGGATGGGACGTATTGGTCGTATGGTTTTTAGATCAATTGTCGAAAGTAAAAATAAAAATTTAAAAATTAATCATATAAACAATAGGTCAAATTCAGAAGCTACATCTAAATTAATCATATATGATTCTATACATGGAAAATTAAATGCTGATTTAAATTTTGACCCAAATCATTTAATAATAAATAAAAATAAAATTACATTTTCTCAAGAAGCAAAAATTGAGGACATAAATTGGAAAAAATATGACGTTGATTATGTTTTTGAATGTACTGGAAAATTTAATTCAAAAGAAAAACTTCTAGCTCATATAAAAAATGGTGCAAAAAAAGTGATCGTTTCTGCTCCATGTAAAAATGCTGATAAAACAATAGTATTCGGTGTTAATGAAAACATAATTACTAAAGAAGATAAAATAATATCTGCAGCCTCATGCACCACTAATTGTTTAGCACCAGTAAGCAGTGTTCTTGATGAAAATTTTGAAATTGAAAAAGGTTTTATGACTACAATTCATGCATTTACTAGCGATCAAAGAATTTTAGATAACTCTCACAAAGATCCAAGAAGAGCAAGATCTGCAAGTCAATCAATAGTTCCTACTTCAACAGGAGCTTCGAAAGCGATAGGAGAAATAATACCAAACCTTAAGGGAAAATTAGAAGGTGTTGCGATGAGGGTACCTACTCCTAATGTTTCTCTTATTGAATTAGTTTTTTATACAAAAAAAGATATTAATATAAAAAAAATTAATGATGCCTTTGAACAAGCGTCAAAAAATAAATTAAAAAATATATTAGAAGTTACTTATGAAAAATTAGTATCTATAGATTTTAATCACAATCCTGCTTCTGCAATAGTAGATGCTTCTTTAACAAATGTAGTTGGAAGTAATATGGGAAAAATATCAGCCTGGTATGATAATGAATGGGGCTTTTCTAATAGAATGTGCGATATCGCTGAAACTTTGCATAAAATCTCTTAATGAGAAGTATTATAAACGAAAAAAATCTAAACAATAAAAAAATATTATTAAGACTAGATTTGAATGTCCCTTTGGAAAAAGATAAGATAACAGATACAACAAGAATCGATAAAATTCTTCCCACATTAAATTTTTTGATTAAAGAAAAAGCTAAAATTATAATTTTATCTCATGTTGGAAGACCAAAAGGTAAAATTGTTAAAGAGCTCTCCCTAAAACCAATTTGTGAAGAGTTGCAAAATAAATTAAGAAAAAAAGTAAAACTTATTAGTGAAAATATTAAAGAAATAAAAAGTAAAAATTTCTTTAATGACTATGATGAAGATATTTTTATTTTAGAAAATATTAGATTTTATTCTGAAGAAGAGCAAAATGACAATAAGTTTGCTGAAATGCTATCAAATCTTGGAGATATATATGTCAATGACGCTTTCTCTTGTTCGCATAGAGGTCATGCCTCAATTTATAAAATTCCAAAATTCTTACCCTCATTTTCTGGGTTACAACTAGATTTAGAAGTAAATGCGCTTAATAAAATAACTTCTGAAATTACTAGACCGATTACTTGTATTATTGGAGGGTCTAAAATTTCAACTAAAATTAATGTTATTAAAAATTTAATTCCTAAATTTGATAATATTATAATTGTTGGGGGTATGGCTAATAATTTTATAGAATATTTTGGAAATAGTGTTGGAAAATCTATTAAAGAAAAAAATTGCGATAAAATAGTTGAAGAAATCATCTCTCTTTCAAAAAAAGAAAAATGTAAATTAATCTATCCAGATGATGTAATTATATCTAAAGATTTAAATGGATCCCCTCAAAAGAAAGAATTGAACAAAATATTATCTGATGAGATGATCTTAGATATTGGTCCAAAAACTATAGATAAAATATCAAAAATTATTGATAATAGTAAAACTATTCTTTGGAATGGACCCGCAGGATATTTTGAAAATCCAAATTTTGCTTATGGAAGTATTCAGATAGCAAAAAAAATAATTGAAAATAATAAAACAAACAAAATTTTTTCAGTTGCTGGTGGCGGGGACACAGTTTCTTTATTAAATAATTTAAATGCTGTTAATGAATTTAATTTTGTTTCAACTGCAGGTGGAGCTTTTTTAGAATATCTTGAAGGTAAAAACCTACCTGGTATAACCGCTTTAAATTAAAATGTCTGAATTAAATAAAATTGCACTTAAAATAATTTCCAATGGAAAAGGTATCCTTGCGGCTGATGAAAGTAATGGAACTATGACAAAAAGACTTGAAGCAGTAAATGTTAAATCAACCCAAGAAAATAGGCTTGCTTTCAGAGAAATTCTTTTTTCATCGGATGGAATAAAAGATTGCATAGGTGGTGTTATTCTTTACGATGAAACAATAAATCAAATTTCAAGCACAGGAAAATCAATACCTGATTTAATATCTAGTTCAGGTGCAGTTCCTGGAATTAAAGTTGACACAGGTGCAAAAAATTTAGCAAATTCTCCTAAAGAAAAAATTACAGAGGGATTAGATGGCCTTAGAGATAGATTAAAAAAATATTATGATCTTGGAGCAAGATTTACAAAATGGAGAGGTGTCTATTCAATTAGTGAGAAATATCCAAGCGAACTGGCGATTAGTAGTAATGCTCACGCACTTGCTAGGTATTCTGCTCTAGTTCAAGAAAGTGGGATGGTTCCAATAGTGGAACCCGAGGTATTGATGGATGGAAACCATTCTGCTGAAGATTGTTTAAATAAAACATCAGAGGTAATTAAAAAGTGTTTTGAGGAACTAATTTTACATAAGGTTGATCTCTCAGGAATAATATTAAAACCAAATATGATTTTGTCTGGCAACTTGTCAGAAAATAAAATTTCTGGTGAAGAAGTTTCCATTAAAACTTTAGAATGCCTTAAAAATTCTGTGCCAAATGAAATTCCTGGGATAGCATTTTTGTCTGGAGGGCAATCTGAAATTGAAGCTACAGAAAATTTAAATTTAATTAATAAAAATAATAATACGAATTTTATAATGACCTATTCATATGGAAGAGCTCTTCAGCAAAGTGCTTTAAAAGTTTGGTCCAATGATATTAAAAATGTAGAGTCAACACAAACTATTTTTAATCATAGAGCTAAAATGTGTACCTTAGCTGCTCAAGGAAAATGGTCTAGCGAACTTGAAAATAAATAAAAAAAAATTCATTTATCTAATTTCTCCTAACAAAATAACTAATTCTTTCTATTATAATCTAAAATTAGTTTTACAAACTGGTAAGGTAAGTTTTTTTCAGCTCAGACTTAAAAGTTACTCTCAGAATAAAAAAATGATATTTGGAAAAAAAATTAAAAATATTTGTAAAAAAAATAAAGTAAAATTTATAATTAATGATGACCCTTTGCTCGCTTTAAAATTAGATGCAGATGGTTGCCATCTAGGTCAAAAAGATATGAATATTAAGAAAGCAAAAAAAATACTTGGTAAAAAAATTATAGGAATTACTTGTCACAATTCTATAAATTTAGCAAAAAAAGCAATTAAAGCTAAGGCTGATTACATTGCCTTCGGTGCTTTTAGTCAATCTAAAACTAAAAAAACTAAGCATGTAGCCTCTATAAAAATTTTAAATAAAATTAAAAAATTTACAAAAACCCCAACAGTAGCTATTGGTGGAATTAATGTTGTTAATTATAAAAATCTATTATTGAATAATGCGAGTTTTTTAGCTATTTCAGGCTACATTTGGAAAAATAAAAAATATAAACCGTTACAAGCTATAGAAAGATTGAAATGAAAATCAATGCTGGAGAAATTAGAGTTGGAATGCTCTTAGAATATAGAAATGATTTATGGCAAGTCTTGAAGACTCAACACGTAAAACCGGGGAAAGGTGGTGCATTTGCTCAAGTTGAAATGAAAAGCTTAAATAAAAATACAAAATTAAATGAAAGATTTAGATCAAGTGAAACAGTAGAAAAAGCATCATTGGAGGAGACGACTTTCAATTATCTTTATAGTGACGAAGCACATTATTTTTTTATGGATCCAAAAACATTTGAACAAATAGAAATAAAAAAAGAAACTATAGGTGATAAGGGTAAACTTTTAACTGAAAACCTAAAAGTTTCTGTAAGTTTTTATAATGAAAACCCTATATCAATTGAATTACCTAACCAAGTACAGTGTAAAATTGAAACTACTGATGTGGCTCTTAAAGGACAAACTGTATCATCGTCTTACAAACCGGCAACTCTTGATAATGGTTTAAACATTCAAGTTCCTCCGTTTATTGAAGCGGGTGATGAAATCGTAGTTGATACTAGAAATTTAGAATACATTAAAAAAATCTAAAATGATCTCTATATCTTCAAATTTAAATATTATGATCAAAGCAACTGAGAAAGCCTCAAAGTCTTTGATAAGAGATTTTGGAGAAGTTGAGAAACTACAAGTATCTAAAAAAGGACCCAGAGATTTTGTTACAAAAACTGACAAACATGTAGAAAAAATTCTAATTGAAGAACTTTCTAAAACAAAAAAAAATTATTCTTTTTTATCAGAGGAAGTTGGTTCAATTGAAAACAAAGATAAAGATAATATTTGGATTATAGATCCAATAGATGGTACAACAAATTTTCTACACGGTATTCCGCATTTTGCGATTTGTGTGGCTCTTGAATCTAAAAAAGAGATAATTAGTGGTTTAATTTATGATCCTATTAAAGATGAAATGTTTTATGCAGAAAAAAACAAAGGAGCATTCTTAAATAATCAAAGACTACGAGTTTCAAACAAAAATTTAATAGATGAATGTTTATTTTCAAGTAATCATGAAGGTGTAAAATTCAGCAATTTAAATATGAGATATAGCGGATGTGCGGCTTTAGACTTGGCCTATGTGGCTTCAGGTAGATTAGATGGTTTTTTTCATAATAAAATTAATATTTGGGACGTTGCAGCAGGAGCCTTGTTGGTAGAGGAGGCAGGTGGGATAGTTAATGATTTAGATAAATTCGGTCAAAATAATATAGATATACGAGCGTCAAGTGGGGCAATTAATGATAAAATGCTTGAAAATTTAAAGAACTTTTAATTGTGTTCTAAGTTTCTTTTGCTATAAGTCACGATATGAAAAAAGATGTGCACCCTAACTACCATACTATTAAAGTAGAAATGACAGATGGTACTCAATTTGAAACAAAATCGACTTGGGGGAAAGAAGGTGAAATATTAAAATTAGAGATAGATCCAAAGTCACATGCTGCATGGACAGGTGGGAAACAAAAACTCATGGATAAAGGTAGAATTAGTAAATTCAATAAAAAATTTCAAAACTTTAAATCAGAGAATAAAAATTAAATGTCTAACGCACCTTTAATGCCAATGGCTACAGCTGTTTGGCTAGTAGAAAATACAACCTTAACTTTCAAGCAAATTGCAGATTTTTGTAAATTACATGAAGTTGAAGTTCAAGGTATAGCTGATGGAGAAGTTGCAAAGGGTATTAAAGCATACAACCCAATTATTTCAGGTCAACTTTCTAGAGAAGAAATTGAATTATCATCAAAAGATAACAATAGACCACTCCAAATAAAAAGTAATGATATTGAAATTTCAAATGAAGAAAAAAAAATAAAAAAATATATTCCACTTTCAAAAAGACAAGACAAACCAGATTCTGCTTTATGGTTAATTCGGCAACATACTATTCTTAAAGATTCACAAATTGCTAAACTTGTGGGAATTACAAAGAATTCTGTAACATCTATTAGAAATAAAAGTTATTGGAATTACAATAACCTAAACCCAAAAGATCCAGTCGCACTTAATTTATTTACTCAAAAAGATTTAGTTGAGGCTATTGAAAAAGCTGAAAGAAGAATTAAAAGAGAAAAGAAAGAAAAAGAAAAACAAAATAAAGCAAATTCAGTATCAGTTTAATGAATAAAATAAATAGACATAAATTTGTAAAAGTGTTAATAAGCCATTTTTTTGGAGGTAGTTATTAAAATAGAAGTAAAAGATAATAATGTTGAGCAGGCTTTAAGAGTTTTAAAAAGAAAACTTCAAAGAGATGGTTTCTTTAAAGTTATAAAACTAAAAAATACTTATGAAAAGCCCTCTGAAAAAAAGAAAAGAATTCTTCAAGAAAATATTAAAAGAGTAAAAAAACTTAACAAACTTAAGAATAGAATTTAATTACCGCGGGGTGGAGCAGTCTGGTAGCTCGTCAGGCTCATAACCTGAAGGTCGGCGGTTCAAATCCGTCCCCCGCAACCAATTTCATAATAACAAATTTTTTTTGAATTAAAAATTTTAAGCCACTAAAATCGTTATTCATTGATATTTAACATAAAAACTATAATCTTGAATACAATTTTAAAAATTCATGAATATTCTAATTACAGGTTGTGCTGGATTTATTGGTTATTCCCTCGCAACAAAACTATTAAAAAATAAGGAAATTAAATTATTTGGATTTGATAATTTAAATAAATTTTATTCAGTAAAACTTAAGAAAAAAAGACTATCAAACTTAAAAAAAAATAAAAATTTTAAATTCTATAAAATTGATCTAACTAACAAAAAAAAATTATCAAACTTATTTCAAAATGAAAAAATTGATATTATATTTCATTTTGCTGCACAAGCTGGGGTAAGATATGTATCCTCACATCCTGAAAAATTTATAAAAAGTAACATACTCGGTTTTCATAATCTGTTAAATACATCAAAAAATTATAATATTAAAAAATTTTTTTATGCATCTTCTAGCTCTGTATATGGTGACTCTAATAAATTTCCAGTTGATGAAAAATCGAGTTTAAATCCTAAAAATATTTATGGATTAAGTAAAAAATTAAATGAAGAATATATTAAAATAAATTTTAATAAAAAAACAAAATATATTGGTCTTAGATTTTTTACTGTTTATGGAGAATGGGGCAGACCAGACATGTTAATTCTTAAGTATCTAGATTATGCTAAAAAAAATAAAACATTATATCTAAATAACTCTGGCAATCACTGGAGAGATTTTACATATATAGATGATGTAACGAAAATATTGTCTAAACTAATTAGTCAGGAATTTAAAAAAAATGAAATATATAACATATGTAGCAACCGACCTATATTAATCAAAAATTTAATATCATATTTAATTAAAAAAACTGGTTATGATAAAATTAAAAATGTAGATTTAAACAATTTTGAAGTTTTCAAAACCCACGGTAAAAATCTAAAGTTAAGAAAAAAAATTAATTTCTCAAAATATTCTAATTTTAAAAATAATGTTGATAAAACAATTTTTTGGTTCAAAAAATACAATCATCTTATTTGAAAATTTATTTATAAAATTCAAAATTTATGATAAAAAAAATTGGTAATCCAGAAGTTTATAATAAAGAGTTAATTTCAAAAATAAAAAATATAGAAATTGATCTATATTACATCAAAAATAAATCTGATTTTAGAGAAAAAATAATAAACAACATAAATCCTGAGGATACTGTATTGGATATAGGAAAAGGTATGAGGGAAAAATTTTTACAAATAAAATCAAATAAAGTTGAAACCCTAGACGTAAATGAATATGAGGATTATCCAGATATAATTTTTGATTTATGTGACGAGTTAGATAAAAGTTTATATGACAAATATGATAAGATTATCTGTCTTGCTATCCTAGAGCATGTTTATAATCCATTTCTTGCAGTCGAAAATTTAAAAAAAATGCTTAAGAATAATGGTGTGATTTATGGTTATGTTCCTTACTTAAATTATTATCACGCACCTAATGATTTAAAATTTCAAGATTATTTTAGATTTTCGAAGGATGCTCTTACATATTTATTTAAAGATTTTTCAAATGTAAAATTGTTTCCAATAAGAGGTAGGATTTCTGCCCCGTTAAATATAATGTTTGCAGGAAGGTGGAAAAAATATATTGAAAAAACATCTATAAATATTTTTCTAGATAAATTAAGCTCGGATGAAAAAAATATAAAACAATGCAGTGGTTTTAATTTTATAATTAATAAGTAGTTATATTTTGAATTTAGATTTTTTAGAATCTAATAGAAAAGCTTTCACTGTTTCTCTAGTTAATGTGCTGAAAGATTTTCCAAAATTTTCTATCTTTTCAATTATTGTAGGGGGTACTGTAATTATATGACACCCTATTTGTTTTGCTTGTAAATAATTATAAGGTTCCCTCACACTTGCCCAAAGTATTTCAACATTTTTAAAATTTTTGGCTAAAGAAATACTTCTTTTTAATTCAGGTAAAGGATCTTTACCTGTGTCAGCTGCCCTTCCTGCAAATATTGAGATAATTACTTTTGAATTTTTATTAATTAAACCTAAGATTTTATTTGTCTGTTTTGATGTATAGACTGATGTAATATTTAATTTGACATTTTTTTTGCTTAAATCTTTAATGATTTTGCCCATAAATATTCCCTTAGAATTACAAACTGGGATTTTAACATATACTTTTTTTCCCCAAGCATTTATTTTTAAAGCTTGTTTTTTCATTTCCTCATATGTATCTGCAAAAACCTCAAGTGAAACTGGTTTGTGTTTGCAAATTTTAAGTATTTTTTTTGAATACTGTTCATAATCCTTAGCTCCAGCTTTTCTCATTAAACTAGGATTTGTTGTAAAACCTTTAACTATTTTTTTTTTGTTAAATTTTTGAATTATCTTAAGCTCAGCTATGTCACAAAATATTTTAGTATTCAAAGTATTTCCTATAAGTTTTTTGTTATATCCTCTGTCATTTTTTTTGCATCAGCAAATAACATAAGAGTATTTTCCTTATAGAACAGATCATTATCAATTCCTGCATATCCTGGCGAAAGGCTCCTTTTAACAAATAATACTGATTTACATTTTTCAACATCTAAAACTGGCATTCCGTAAATAGGACTTTGTGGATCAGTTTTTGCCACTGGATTTGTTACATCGTTCGCACCAATGACAAATGCTACATCTGCATTTGCAAAATCATTATTAATCTCCTCAAGTTCAAAGACTTCGTCATATGGAACATTTGCCTCAGCTAGAAGAACATTCATATGTCCTGGCATTCTTCCAGCAACAGGATGAATGGCATATGATACTTTAATGTCATTTTTCTTTAAAGTATCTACCATTTCTCTTAATGCGTGTTGAGCCTGGGCAACTGCCATTCCATAACCAGGAACAATTATTACTGATGACGCATTTTTCATCAAAAAAGCGGCGTCATCTGCATTTCCACTTTTAACAGGTCTTTGCTCTTTATTTGAATTATTTGATGTTTCCTCGGTTGCCCCAAATCCACCAAGGATAACATTAAAGAAAGAACGATTCATTCCTTTGCACATAATATATGATAAAATTGCTCCAGAAGATCCCACGAGAGCACCTGTTATTATTAAAGCTGTATTTTCTAACGTAAAACCAATCCCTGCCGCTGCCCACCCAGAGTATGAATTAAGCATAGATATAACTACAGGCATGTCTGCGCCTCCAATTGGGATTATTAAAAGAAAACCAATTAAAAAAGAAATACCTAAAAGTATCCAAAATAAATTAGAAGATTGTGTTATACATAATAAATAAATTAAAATAATTATCGAAATTAAAATTAATGCATTTAAAATATGTTGACCTTTAAATGTAATAGGTGAACCAGACATAATTCCTTGCAATTTTAAGAAAGCTATTACTGAACCAGAAAAGGTAATAGCTCCAACAGCAGCTCCTATTGACATTTCAATCAAGCTTCCAAGTTTAATTCTTCCTGGTAATCCAAGATTAAATGCCTCAGGATTTAAAAAAGCTGATATAGCAACAAATACTGCAGCCAATCCTACCAAGCTATGAAATCCAGCAACTAGTTCTGGCATAGCTGTCATAGGTATTTTATAGGCTATGAATGCCCCTATTGAGCCACCCACAAGGATAAATACCAATACAAAAATAAATCCAGTTGAAAAATTACCTGTGGACAAAAATGTTACTGTTATAGCAATTATCATTCCTAAGATCCCAAAGAAATTACCTTGTCTTGATGTTTCAGGTGACGACAAACCTCTCAGAGCAAGAATAAACAATACCCCTGAAACTAAATAGAAAATTGCAGATAAATTTGCCGAGATCATTATTTATCCTTTTTCTTTTTTTTATACATTGCTAACATTCTTTGAGTTACTAGAAATCCTCCAAAAATATTTATTGCTGCTAATGCAATTGCTAAAAAACCAAAAATACTTGATTTATTAAATACATTTTCAAAATTTCCCGACAAACCTGCAATAATAGCTCCAACTATGATAACTGAGGAAATTGCGTTTGTAACTGACATCAATGGAGTATGTAAGGAAGGGGTAACACTCCAAACAACATAATATCCAACAAAAATTGATAGGATAAATATACTTAGTCTGAATATTAAAGGATCAATTTCCATAGCTTATTTTATTAATGTATTTTTAATAATTTCATCATCTAAATTAATATTTAATTTTTTACTTTCTTTTTCGATTAAATTATCAACAAAATTGAAAACATTTTTGGCGTATAAACTTGAAGCTGAAATTGGAAGTTTATTTAAAATATTACTTTCACCCATAATTTTTACTCCATTTCTTTCTACAATATTATCAACTTCTGTATATGCGGTATTACCTCCCTGTATCGCTGCTAAATCATAAATAAAAGATCCTGCTTGCATATTATTTATCATATCATCTTTTATTATTATTGGTGCTTTCTTTCCTGGGATTAAAGCTGTACAAATTACAATATCAATCTTTTTTAAAGTTTCAGACAAAAGTGTTTCTTGTTTTTTTTTAAAATCTTCTGAGGTCTCTTTAGCGTAACCACCTTCAGTTTCTAAATTTTCTGACCCCTCCACAGTTAAGAATTTTCCACCTAAACTTTCAACTTGTTCTTTAGAAGCCATCCTTACATCTGTCGCGTAAACAATCGCTCCCATCCTTTTTGCAGTAGCAATGGCTTGTAGTCCTGCAACACCTGCACCAACAATTAAAACCTTAGCAGCAGGCACTGTGCCTGCAGCTGTCATCATCATTGGTATAGCCTTTTTAAAATTTGCAAACGACTCTATGACAGCTTTGTAACCAGCAAGATTAGCTTGCGAAGACAATATATCCATAGACTGAGCTCGAGTTATTCTTGGAAGCAATTCTAAAGAAAATAAATTAACTTTTTTTTGTGCTAATTTTTCTAATCTTTCCTTGTTTGTATAGGGATTTAAGACCCCAATAAGAGTTTGATTTTCTTTAATTAAAGAAATTTTTTCGTCAGGCAACAAACCCAATTGCACAATAATATTTGAGTGGGAAATAACCTCATTGTCATCTTTTATTATCTTTACTCCTAAATCCAAAAATTCTTTATCTTTAATTCCAAGATGCTGACCATAATTTTCACTTAAACAAACCTCAAAGCCTAAAGAAGAATACTTTTTTACAATCTCAGGAGTAATTGAAATTCTTTTTTCATTATTTTGATTTTCTGAAATCGAACCAATTATCATATGAATTTTATAATAAGAAAAATGCCATTAAAATTAAAACAACTATAACAGCAATTGTTCCCCACAAAACAAATTTTGTAAAATTATTCCAAGTATTTTTATGGTTCTGATCATCCATAAAATTATTTTTGTCTTGCTTTAAATTTAGGGTTTGATTTATTTATTATATAAACTCTACCTCTTCTTCTAACGAGTTTAGAATTTAAATCTCTTTTTTTTATTGATTTTAGTGAGCTTTTTATTTTCATAATATTATTGTATGCCGGCAACGTCCTACTCTTCCGTGCCTTAAGACAAAGTACCATCGGCGCTGAAAGGCTTGACTTCCGAGTTCGGAATGGGATCGGGTATAACTCTTTCGCAATAATTACCGGCCAGGGATTTATAACTAATAATTAATACTTGTAAACATGATTTTTATTTAAAAAATCCATGTATGTGTGAAAAATAGCCTTTTCAAGTTTGGTTTTTGGCTTCCATCCGTAGCTCTTAGCAAGATTGGTATTTAGTAATTTTCTAGGAGTTCCGTTAGGCTTAGATTTATCATATCTTATATAAATTTTCTTATTTGGTATAATTACCTTTCCTATAATTCTAACATAGTCTTTAATTCTAAAATCTACACCTGTCCCGATATTAACTATTGTTTCTCTAATTTTTTTATTCATAAAAAAAACACAGGCATCTGCAAGATCATCAACATAAATCATTTCTCTTCTTGCGTTTCCGTTTCCCCATAAAACTAATTTTTTTTTATTATAAATTTTATATTCATGAATTTTTTTTATAAGAGCTGGAAAAAAATGTGAATGTGAATCATTATATTTGTCATTTGGACCAAAAGTATTAGTCGGCATTATGCATTTAAAGTTTGTATTAAATTGATTGTTATAACTTTCACACATTTTAATACCTGCTATTTTAGCAATAGCATAAGCATCGTTTGTTTTTTCTAATTCGCTAGTTAACAAATATTCTTCTTTAATAGGTTGCTTACAATTTCTAGGATATACACAACTTGATCCTAAAAACAAAAGATCTCTCACACCTGCTCTGTAAGCAGCATCTATTAAATTAGTTTGAATAACTAGATTTTGATAAATCATATCAGCTTTATACTTTTCATTTAGATTAATTCCTCCTACCTTCGCTGCGGCAATGAAAATAAATTTTGGTTTAATTTTTTTTAAAAAATTATAAACTTTATTTTGATTTGTAAGATCTAGTTTAGATTTACTTGCAGTTATAATATTTCTGTAGCCTTTTTGGCGTAATCTTCTGCAAATTGCACTACCAACTAAACCCTTATGTCCAGCAACGTATATTTTAGAATTTAAATTTATCATTTTTCTTTTAATAAACTTAACATTGCTAATAAAATTAAGAAACCATCTTTAAAAGCATTCACTTTTTTTTTCCCTGAATATCTTTTTCTTTCATTTGATTTACTTGTGGAGATTTTCATATTTTTAATTTTTGCTTTAATCGGTAGTTCAACACAAAATCCAAAATCTTCTTTATTTAAATTTAATTTTTTTACACTTAATGTTTTACCTAAAACGAATGTATATAAAATATCAGTTATTTTAAGATTAAAAAGCAAATAACCTAATTTAGTAAAAAAATAGTTACCTATTTTTGTTATAATTGTATCATCTTCACTACTACAATTTTTTTCATAACGTGACGCAAAAACAAAATCATAACCATTTAATTTTATTTTTTTTTTCATTTTATTCAATTCTCTTGGATCAAAAGACCCATCAGCATTAAAAATACAAAAAAATTTAGTTTTTACATTCTTAATTCCAGTTATAAGAGCGTCTCCATAACCTTTTTTATTTTGAAAAAGTACTTTTTTTTTGAATTTTTTTATAACTTTAATTGTTTGTTTATCTGATTTTTCAACAACAATTAAAATCTTGCAATTAATCTTTAGTTTTTCTATCTCTTTTAAAACAAACGGCAAAGACTCTTTTTCATTTTTTGCTGGTATTAAAAGAGTTAAATTACTATTCATAGGTGGTGATTTGTTTACATTAAATAAAATATGATATCAAACTTATTTATTTTCATTACATATTATTTATTAATAACTATTTCTGTAATTGGTTATGGTCTATTTTTTTTTTCACTAAGTAACAATAACAAAATTTCATCAAATTATGGTTACACTGGTTTGACAGGACTTTTGTTGCTATGTATTTATTCTTACCTAAGTTC
Source organism: uncultured Pelagibacteraceae bacterium (assembly GCA_902629285.1). Lineage (GTDB taxonomy): Bacteria > Pseudomonadota > Alphaproteobacteria > Pelagibacterales > Pelagibacteraceae > Pelagibacter. Next base: position 155,772 of record CACOQN010000001.1, read on the forward strand.
TTTTTTTTATCCTCATAATACCTTACACAACTTAATTATTCTCATTGTAGGATTAATTTGTTTTTTTTATTTTAATAAAAAAAGTTTAAGTAAAGATATTATTATAATTTCAACTTTATTAATAATTTATTTTTCTGGTATGCTTATTTTTAAGACACATGATGATTTTCCATATTATCATTTTAAATATAGCTTTTATCTTACCCAAATGCCATCAATTATAGGTTTGGGTAATTTTAATTTAGGCTTAAGAACTCAATCCTCAATTTTTTATTTAAATTCACTATTTTATTTACCATTTGTAAAATATTTTATGTTTCAAATAACAATATTTTTAATATTTTTATTTGCTAACATAATTTTAATATCTAAAATTTTAAAAACAAATTTTAGAAATAAGATTAATTTTTTAACCTTTTATTATCTTTTATCTTTTATTTTTATAAATATTTTTTTTTATAGGTTTTCAGAACATGGAACTGATAGATCTGCACAAATATTAATATTTATATTAATTGGTGAAATATTACATTTCACAAATTTTAAATTCAATGAAACTAAAATTTTGTCAAAACTTTTTTTAATAATAGCTTTAATTATTTCTTTAAAAGCATTCTATATTCTATATTTAATATTTTTTTCTATAATTTTATATAATCTAATAGATGTAAATAATTTTAAAAAAATAATTTTTAAATTTTTTACAAACACATATTTATATCTTTTTTTATTATTAATGTTTTCAGTATTTACTATAAATTTTATAAATTCTGGGTGTATAGTTTATCCTGTGAGTTTTACTTGTTTTGACAATTATTCATGGGCAATTTCAAAAGTAGAAGTTACACAATTAAATAATTGGTATGAGCAGTGGTCTAAAGCAGGGGCTACCCCAAATTTCCGTGTGGAAAACCCAGAAATTTATATTAAAAATTTTAATTGGGTAAGTAATTGGATAGATGAATATTTTTTTACAAAGGTTTCCGATTATATTTTAGGGTTAATCTTTCTTTTAGTAATAGTTTATTCAGTTTTTTTTCCATACAAAAAAAGTATTAACAAAAATAATAATAAAGTCGTGTTTACCTTAATAATAATATTTATATTATTATTTGAATGGTTTTATAACCATCCTTCATTAAGATATGGTGGTTATTGTCTTATAGCATCAATTGCTTTTATTTTTTTTTCATTAAAACTTGAGAATAGTAATCAGAGTTTAAAGAAGATAAAAAAAAAAATTATTTACTTAATGATTTTTTCGTTAATTGTTTTTTCTGTAAGAAATATTAATAGAATTTCAAATGAAGTTAAAAAATACGATTATAAGCCTATTGAAAATGTATATTTTCACATAAATAATTCTTATTTTGATTTAGATGAAAAAATAAAAAAATTAAAAAACGACTTATCAAATTGTAATAATTTAAAAAAAAAATGTAATAAAGATGAAAGGTATGCAGTTAAATATTTAAACAATTTTTTCATATTTTCTATTAATGATAATTAAATACTTGTCCTCTATTCTTTTAAATTTTTTTGATTTTTTTCATAAAAAAAAATTAATTAAATTTCTCAAAAAAGAAAATATTTCGTCAATTAATATTCTTTTTGATATTGGTGCCCACAAAGGTGAAAGTATTGATTTTTTTTCAAGAAATTTAAATATTAAAAAAATTTACTCCTTTGAAGCAAGCTCTGAAAACTTTGAAACCCTAAAGAGAAAATATAATAATAATGAAAATTATATTATTGAAAATATTGCTTTAAGTTCCTCTAATGAAACAAAATCATTTAACCAATGTAATGAAAGTTCATCCTCAACATTTAGTAAAATTAATAAAAATTCTGTTTATTATAAAAAAAAATTAAAATATTTTAATTTTGGAAAAGAAAACAACTTTTTTAAGAATAAATTTGTTAAAACCAAAACTTTAAAAGACTACATAGATGAAAAAAATATTAAATTTATAGACTTAATAAAAATCGATACAGAAGGTCATGAATTTGAAATACTTAAAGGTCTTAAAAATGAAATATATAAAGTAAATACAATTATTTTTGAACATCATTATGATGATATGTTAAAAAAAAATTATACCTTTTCTATGATAAATAACTATTTAAAAAAAAAATCATTTAAAAAAGTTTTTAAACTGAAAATGCCATTCAGGAAATCATTTGAATATATATACATTAAGGATAAAAATTAATTAAAATAAATTAAAAAAAAGTGTAGCCTTTTATTTAAATGATATTATTAACTAATCTCAAAAACAGTGATAAATTTATCTGCTTTCTATTTTCTATTTTGCCTATTTCATTAATCGTTGGAAGTGCTGTTTTAAATATAATAATAATATTAATCGACTTTTATTTTATAATTGAGATTTTTTATAAAAAACAAAATAAATTCTTATTTAACAAAATTTTTTTTATTTTTGTTTTCATATGGTCATTACTATTATTAAATTCAATATTTATAGCTAGTACTTTTGAAAGTCTTACTCGTAGTTTTGGTTTTTTAAGATTTATTTTATTAATATTTGCATTCAAATACTATTTTGAGAAAAAAGATGATAATTTTAAAAAATTAATATTTGGAGTATGGTTTTTAATTTTTATAATTGTAACTATTGATATTTATATCGAGTTTTTTTCAGGCACAAATATTCTAGGCTTCAAAGCTTTATATCCAGGAAGAATAGCAAGTTTTACAGGAGATGAACTTAAAATTGGAAATTATTATTTTGGCTTTATACTTTTATCGTTATCATTTATCTATTTTAATTATCATAAACATAACAAGTATTTATTTTATATTGCTGCTTTAATATTCATGCTTACTTCTTTCATAATAGGAGAAAGATCAAATTTTTTTAAAGTTTTTTTAATTGTAACTGTTTTTATTTTTTTAGTAAATAAGCAAAATTATTTAAAAAAAATTTCTATATTTATTCTATTTTCAATTCTTTCTACATCAATTATTTTTAGCAATGAGTCTTTTAAATCAAGATTTCTAGATGAAATCTTTGTGCCTTTAAAAGAAAAAGGTATTTCAAAATTTATTGAAAACACAAAACACGGGCTTCATTTTGAGATAGCAAAAAATATTTTTGAAGAAAATAAAATTTTTGGAGTTGGAATTAAGAATTTTAGAAATGTCAGCAAAAATATTAAATACCATTCTGCAAGAACAATGGAACAAGGTAATACAAGTCATCCACACCAGATTCACTATGAATTTTTGTCAGAAACTGGATTAGTGGGATATATTGTATTTATTATTTTTTTTATTTATTCAATTTTTTATGGATTAAAAATTTACTTTCGAAACCGAGAAAATATTTTTATTTTATCCTCCTCTTTGTTCATACTTGCAACTCTATTACCAATACTACCATCGGGTAGTTTTTTTACTTCTTATAGTGCTACTATTTTTTGGATAAATTACAGTTTTTTAATTATAAAATATAATTAATTTTTGAATTAATTTAAAAAATTTTATTTATTAAATTTGTCACATAATAATCTAGATTTTTATAATATTTCAATTTTTTTGGTCCTACTATTGTATGCAGATATTGATGTGCTTGCATTCTTCTTTTCCACCAATTTTTATCAAATTTTTTATAACTAGACATTATTCCATCACTTGTCTGGGTATAAAAAGTTAAATTATTATCATACATAATTGTAGTTTTTTTTATAAAATTTGCATAAACATTTAACCTAAAATCTATTTCCAACCTATTAAAGTTATTCATAAGTAAATATTCTTTAAAATTTAAAAAAAAATTTCTAGTGCAAGATATAGAACTTGTGGGATATATTATTGGCCATGTTCTTAAAAATTTTAAATTATCATTAGATTTAAAATCAAACATTTTATTTTTATCATGAAAAACTTTTGGAACATCACATATAAATTCTGCATTGTGATCTTTTTGAAATTTAATTACTTTTGCAATTTTATCTTCACTATAAAAATCATCAGAGTCCAAAAGAAAAATTATATCTCCTTTTGAATTATCAAAAGCTTTATTAATAACATTTATTTGATTTAAAGCTGGGAATTCTGTTTCTCTCTCTGTTTTTAAAATTTTTACTTCGTTGAATTTTGATACAATTTCTAAAGAATTATCTGAGGAGTTATTATCGGAAAATATTATTTCAAAATTTTTGTAACTTTGAATTCTTAATGACTCGATACATCTTTCAATATATTTAGACTTATTAAAATTTGATATTAAAATTGAACACAACATGATAATTAAATTAAATCTAAAACTATTTTTTTAATATCGAATTTAGGATAAAAGCCAATTTTTTTAATTTTGGAAATATTGGCTACTAACTTAGTTTTTACTTTATTTTGCTTAAAAGTGATTATTTTTTTATTTTTATTAATTATTTTTACTATATCAAGCAAATTAACAGATTTGCCAGTTCCGATATTGAATATACCAACACTTTTTTTTTTTCTCAACATGTTTACTGCTTTACAAATATCATCTATATGACAAAAATCTCTCTCATGGTTTAAATTTTCAAGCATAATTTTTTTTTTTTTATTACTTAATTTTTTTAATAAAGATGGAATTAAATATGGTTCTTTTTGATTTTTATCAGTAAAACTGAAAATTCTTCCTATACAGATTTTAATGTTATTTTTATTTGAAATCTTGATCAGATAATTTTCTGCTTTTTTCTTTGTTTTTCCGTAAAGCGAGATTGGTTCAGTCTTATCACTTTCTTTAATTTTTTGTTTTTTAAATTTATAAACATGAGATGTTGATGAGAAAAAAAGCCAGATTTTTTTTTTTGATTTGATAATATTATCTACTAAATTTTTAGTCCCCAAATAATTAACTTTTAATGAATTTTCATAATTTTTGTTAACAAAATCAGTAGAAACTTTAGATGCAAAATGAAGTATATAATTTGCATTTGTTTTGTTTATCCATTCTCTTACATCTTTATTTAGTGTTATATCACCTCTAAATATATCAAATTCATAATGATTATATCTTTTAGAAAAATATTTACCCAATACACCTGAGTATCCTGTAATACCTATAATTTTTTTCATATTAAATTATTGCATAACTATATTTTAGAATAATTAATTTATTTTTTTTTTAAATAAAAATAAGTAACTAAGTATATTAATATTGATAAGGCAAGTATAAAGACAAGTTTTTTAGTTTCGTAGATATAATTGTTTGCTATAAAAATTATTATAAAGTTAAATGAATTTATAATCAATCCACTATAAGTATTAACCATATTATTGTTAAACTTTTTATTTAAATATTTAAACAACAGGTGGTGTAAATGTAAATTATCTGCAACTTTAATTTTATTTTTTTCAAAAATAAGTCTCCTTGTAAGTGTAAATAAGTTTTCAAATGCTGGGTACCATAGCAAAATTACTATATAATAAGGACTTATGTATGAATTTTGATTAAATAAGTCTATTAGAAATACTCCAGCATAAAAACTTAAAATATATGAACCGCTATCACCAAGAAAAGATTTGCTAAATATGTTTGATAATAAAAATACGGAAAGGACTATTAATAATATTTTAAGATTATATGTTTCTAGGAAAATTAAATCATTCTGAGATATAAATAAGATATTTAAAAATACAATGAAGTAATAACCTGAATTTAAGGTATTTACCCCATCAATAAAATTTGAGCCATTTATTAAGACTAATAAACAAAATAAAGTAAAAATTATTTTAAATAGAAAAAACTTTAAAATGTGATTATCTACATAATATATTTTAATTTCATTTATATATGTTTCATTTAGAATTAAATATATAATTATAATTAAAATCTGAATGTAAAATCTTACTTTTGGTGATGAAAGTTTATTTGTATCAGAAAGTAAACCTAATAAAAAAATTAAGGTAAAGAGAAATTTATTTATATAATTAATTTCTAAAAATAAAAAAATTAAAGATAAAATAATTAGTATCCCTCCAGTTATAGGTACCTTATGTTTATTTGTTAAATTTTTGTGATCTTGTTGAAATGTTAAATCAATAAATAAATGTTTATTTACGCATAGAGTATTAATTAGATTAAATATTATTAGGATAAATAAAAAAGTTATTATTAATTCAAACACAAATTACTTCTAATAAAATATTAATTTATAAATTTTTTAATGAATTAATATCACTTATTAGCATGTCTTTAACTAACATTTTAAAATTATATTTTGGACTGTATTTAAGTATTTTTTTTGCTTTAGATGCATCTCCTTTCAAATAATTTATATCTAAAGGCCTGAAATATTTTTTATCTACTTTTATTAATAATTTTTTCTTTTTACCTTTTATTTCATAAGCTCTCTCACTCTTTCCTCTGCCCTTCCATAACAATTTTATTTTTAAAATTTTACATACTTCTTGTATAAACTGTTTAACAGTGTGCGTAGAACCGGTAGCAATTACATAATCATCAGGTTTTTTTTGTTGCATGATTCTCCATTGCATTTCTACATAATCTTTTGCATGCCCCCAATCTCGTTTAGCATAAATATTACCTAATCTTAAAACTTCATTAAAACCTCTTGCTTTTCTAGCAAAAAACATAGTTATTTTTCTTGTTACAAATGTCTCTCCTCTTCTTGGACTTTCGTGATTGAATAACATTCCACTTGTAGCGTACATATTATATGACTCTCTATAAATTTTTGTTATATGATGAGAAAATAATTTTGCCGCTCCATATGGTGACTTTGGGTTTAATTCTGACTTTTCATTAAACAAATTTTTTCCTTTTTTTTCTCCAAATAATTCAGATGAAGTTGCTTGATAAAATTTTATTTTTTTTTTTAGTTTAAGGGATCTTATAACCTCAAGAATTCTTAAAGAACCGATACCTGTAACTTCAGATGTATAAACTGGATTTTCAAAAGAAACTCCAACATGGCTTTGTGCACCTAAATTATAAATTTCATCAGGTACTATTGATGAAATTATTTTAAACAAACTATCTGTATTAGTAAGATCACCATAATGAAGAAAAAATTTTGACTTTAATTTTGGATTTTCAATCAAGTGATCAATTCTACTTGTATTAAAGGATGATGATTTTCTTTTAATTCCATGAACTAAATAATTTTTTTTAAGCAAAAACTCAGCTAAATAAGATCCATCTTGTCCTGTAATTCCGGTGATTAAAGCAATTTTTTTCATAATTAGAGTATAGATTTTTTAACATATTTTAAAAATATGTATAATTATAATTGATTTATTTATCATTTAGTAATTTTTTTAATGAATTAAAATGATGAAACAAAGTATAATGCTTACATCTTTTTATTGCAGCTAATTTCTTTAAAAAAATATTTTTAGAGGAGTCTTCTATAAATAAATTAATTTGATTAATTAAATCATCTTTGTCATTATTTTTAAAAATATAACCTGCTAAATTATCACCTATAAATTCCCTAGGCCCATTTGGACAATCGCTTGAAATAATTATTTTCTTAGAGATTGCAGCTTCTATCATTACAAAACCTGGATCCTCCCATAAAGAAGTTGAAATTACGCATAAACTTTTTGAAATGTAATCATATACATTTTTAACATTTCCCATGAAAAATACATTTTCGTAAATTTTTAATTTTTTTGCTAAATTGACAAGATTTTCTTTTAATTCACCATCACCTAAAATTATTAGTTTAAATTTATTATTTTTTTTTTGTATTTCTTTAAAAGCATTTAAAAGTAATTTATGATTTTTTTGTCTTGTTAACCTTCCTATAGAGAGAAAATAATTTTTTATATTAATAGGATTTTTATCTATAATTGATTGAATATTTTTAATTTCAATTACTGGGTCTCTTAATAAAAATAATTTCTTTTCATCAAAAATTTTATTTTTCTTTAATGTTTCCAGAGTTGCTAAAGTTGGGACAAATACTTTATGAATTCTTTTATTAGAAATTTTCCATATAAATCCTCTTAAAAAAGTTAGTTTAGGTAATCCAGAAATTCTTAAAATAAATTTTGTTTCAAATTTAAAAAAAAATAAAATTATTAATGGTAAAGATGAAATTAAATGTATTATTAAGTAGTCTGGTTTATTTTTTTTTAAGTATTGTATTAGAGGATATATTCCTAAAATAAAAAGTATAAAATAGCTAATACGACTTTTAATAAAACCATTTTTAGGAAGTTTATTTGTTATTTTTGAATTGTAATAGTTAATATAATTTAGCTTTAAGTTTTGATTTTTTATCTCATCAATTTTATTTTCAGACCATTCTCCATAAAAATTTAATAAATCAATAGTTGTTGAAATTTTACTAAATAACAAAATAGATTTTATCGAATTTTTTACAGATTTTACTGTAGCTATTTTGTCAAAAAAAGGAGACCAATAAGAAATATACATTAGAAATAAATATTTTGTTTATTAAGTATAATTATATTAATAACCTGTCAAAATTAAATATTAAATAAAAGAAAAATTTACCTTAATGAGAGATAAATATAAAATTTACATATTTCATCCTTATTCAAAGATTGGTGGAGCAGATTTATCAATCTCAAGATTAATTAAAAATTTAGATGAAAAGAAATTTGATATAGATTTTATATTTTTAAATCAACAAAAATTAACAAAATACTTAGAAATAAAAAAAAGAAAAATAAATTTTATAAAGATAAATTCAAAAAGAACTCTTTTTTCCATTTTTAAAATTCGAAAGCACTTAAAAAAAGATATTCAAAAAAAATATAAAAAATATATTTTTTTATCAAATCAAAATTTTGCAAATATTTTGTCTTTTTTAATTTTATTTAAAATTAATTGGATAAAACAAGTATTAATAGAAAGAAATCATATAGATGAGTTTAGTTATGATTTTTCAATTAAAAAACAGTTAATATTTGTTTTAATGAAATTTCTTTATAAAAAAGCAGACTCAGTAATTGGAATAAGTAAAAAACTAAGTAAAGATTTATCTAAACATATTAAAAAAAAATGTATAACAATTTATAATCCAGCATTTGATCTAAGTATATTTAGATCCTCAAAAACAAAAGTTTCATTAAAAAAAAATAAAAATACATTTTTAACCATTGGTAGATTGGAGAATCAAAAAGATATAATGACAATTTTAAGAGCATTTAAACTATTAGTAAAAAATATAAATGCAAGATTAATAATTATTGGATATGGTTCGGAATTAAAAAATTTAAGGAATTTTATTAATGAAAACAAATTAAAAAATCATATAATTATTTTAACTAAAGTAAAAAATCCCTTTCCTTACTACAAATTAGCGAACACATTTATTTTAAGTTCAAAATTTGAAGGTTTTGGGAATGTATTAGTAGAAGCTGCTATGTTTAAAATTAATATTATAAGTTCTAATTGCAACTCTGGACCAAAAGAAATTCTATACAACGGACGTTATGGTCAGTTATTTAACATAGGAGATCATGTCAAACTTTCTAAACAAATGTATAGATCTTTAAAAAATCAAAAAATATATGATAAAAATAAATTATATAATTCTTTAAAGAGATTTGACATAAAAACCAACATATCTAGTTATAAAAAATTATTTAAGCAATTATAATGAAAAAAGAAATTATTTTTTTTTGCCCTTCTATAGAAGAAGGTGGGGTTGAAAAGAATTTATATCTTACATCAAGTAGAATAAGTCAAAAATTTAGAACATCATTAATAACAGCTAATAGAAATAAAAAAAAAATGTTTAATAAAAAAATTAATTTTATCTCGACAACAATACTAAATTTTAATAATTCTACACGAATAATAAAATCAATATGCTGCCTTTTTTTATTATTAAAATATAATTTAAAAATTAAAAATAAAGTTATAATAATTTCTTACGAATCAAATATATTTGCAATTATAGTTGCAAAAATTTTAAAGTTTCCAATTGTCGTAAGATCAAATGCAAGTCCCACGGGATATTTAAACAGCAAATTCAAAAAATATTTTTTTAAATTTTTTTTTCAATTAGCAGATGTAGTTTTAGTAAATAGTACAGAGTTTAAATCAAAAATAGACAGAATTCTGAATATAAAATCTAAATTAATTTATAATTCAATTTTAAATAAATCATTATTAAAAAAACTTTCAAATAAAAAAATTTCTAATTTAAACATCTCTAAAAAAACCTACAAACTTATTATGATAGGAAGATTGGTAGATCAAAAAGATCATTTGACTACTCTCAAAGCACTAAATTTATTAAAAAAAAAAATAAATTTTTTTTTGCTAATAATTGGTAAAGGTGATTTAAAAAATAAACTTCAAGAATACTGTAAAAATAATGAAATAAATAACCAGGTAAAATTTCTTGGGTTTAAAAATAATATATATCCTTATTTAAAATGGTGTGATGCACTTATACTATCTTCAATATACGAAGGATCACCTAATGTAATAATTGAAGCAATTTCAATGAATAGAACTGTAATTTCATCGAATTGTCCAACTGGTCCAAAAGAAATTTTAAATAATGGTAAATCTGGGTTTTTATTCAAAACATCTGACTATAAAGATTTGGCAAATCAAATTTATAAAAGTTATTTTAATAAAATAGATTCAAAAACTAGAAGAAAAAATGCCCTTAAAAATGTAAAAAAATACTCTATTAATAAAAATACAAATGATTTAATTAAAATTATTAATTCTTTAAAATAATTTTTTTTTCCAAGTTATTGGTACTAAGTTATTATTAAGCTCGATTTCATAATTGTATAAAAACTTTTTTGGGCCATTTATTTTGATATAATCGATTACTTTTTGGATTGAATCATCTAAACTTACATTTGTTTTGTAATTCAACAATTTTCTTGCTTTATTTGCAGAACATTTTGCATATTTTACCTCATTTGGTCTATCTTTGTAATATTTTGCATTTTTATTAAATTGTAATTTATTTGACAAAATTTCATATAATTCATTAATTGTTATAAAATTTTCATCAGGACCAATATTAACTATTTGTTTATTAATTTTTTTATCAAACATAAGTTTATCAAGACAATAAATACAGTCATCTATATCTGAAAATGATCTTTTTTGTTTTCCATCACCATATATAATTGGATTTCTATTCTGTAGCATCAAATTAGTCATTATAGAAACTACGTTTCTAAAAGGATCATCATATTTTTGTTTAGGACCTATTATATTGTGAGGTACTGCTATATTATATTCAACTTTGTTTGTTTCACATAAATTGATTAATAACTTTTCTGCTGCTAATTTAGATATTCCATATGGATCTACAGGCTTTGGTGTATCATTTTCATCAAAAGGAGGTTTTATTGAACCATATCTAGCCATTGAAGAACAATATACAATTCTTTTTACTTTGTTCTTGATTGCTGCTGTAAAAACTGAGGCTGAACCTACAAAATTGTTATTTGCAAACATTACTGGAGAAAAATTCGAAAGTCCCTCATGGGCATAAGCGGCCGCATGGCAGACTACGTCAACATTCTTCATTATCATCGAAAGCTTATTATAATCTTCAATATTTACTTTATGAAAATTTACTTGTTTATCAACATTCTCTAAAGACCCTCCTACCAGATTATCACAACCTGATACTTTAAATTTTTTTTTTAAATAAAAATCTGCAAGGTTAGAACCTAAAAAACCAGCTATTCCTGTTATAAATACATGCATTTTGAACCTTGTATTGTAACTTAAATAAATTTCAACTTTTTTTATCTAAACTATCAATTAATAAAAGAGACTTAATAAGTAATTGTAGATTAACATTGGTTATTGGTTTTGTATGAAGCCCAATAAAAAAGCCTCTATCCTCAATAATCTGAGAATTTGGGAAAGAATTTGGATTTTGCTTAAATTTATAAAGTTTTGCTGCTGGCTGATTTAAGAAGTTTCCACTTATTATCGGCCTGCTTTCAACCCCTAAATTTTCTAGTTTTAAAAGTAATCTTTTTTTTAAGTGTTTATATTTTTCTGAAATAATAATAGGGAAACCAAAAAAACTTGGATTTACTTTTTTATTTATTTTTAAAAATTCATATTGATTATTCCATTTTTTTGATTTTTTAAGAGATTTAATAATTTTTTCTCTATTTTTTTTCCTTATAGAAATGAATTTATCTAGTCTAGAAAACTGACTATTTCCGATCGACGCTGTAATATCTGTTGGTCTTAAATTAAATCCAGAGTTTACAAAAATAAATCTTTTATCAAGTTTTGGATAATATTTTTCTATATTTTTTTGTAATTTTAAATTTCTTGACCATCCATGTGCTCTCATTGATAAAAGCAATTGATAATCGTCAAATCTATTACATACAACCATACCTCCCTCACCTGAGGAAATTTGATGTGAGTAGTAAAAAGAGTAAGTTCCAAAATCTCCAAAAGTTCCTAAAAATTTTCTATTATAGGTAGCTCCAAGTGACTCGCATGTGTCCTCAATTAAAATAATTTTCTTTTTTTTCGCTACTTTATAAATTAAATCAATTTCAGTTGAATTACCTAGAACATGTATCAACAAAATTACTTTAGTTTTTTTATTAATTTTCTTTATAATATCAGTTGCTCTAACATTAAGGGTTAACGGATCGACATCTACAAATTTAGGTTTTAATCCTGCTTGAACTAATGGCCATAGTGAAGTTGGCCAACAAAGTGCTGGGATTAAAGCTTCATCACCTTTTCTAAATCTATTTTTTCTACCTGGATTACAAGCTGCAAAAGTTGCCAATAAATTAGCAGATGATCCAGAATTTACCATAACTGCATAATTTGATTTAATTTTTTTTGCAAATTTTTTTTCAAATTCCAATGTTTTTTTAGACATAGTCAACTGACCCGACATAATTACTTTAATAGCCTCAAATAAATCTTTATTTGAAAATGCATCTTCTAATAAAGGATATTTAAATCTAAGATTTTTCTTTCTATATTTTTTAAATAAAGAATTTAAATCACTTAATTTTAAAGGATTATTCATACAATATTTAATTTAAATTTTATTTAAAAAGATATATTAAATCTTTAAATTTCCAACTAATTAATTATGAATATAAGTTTCGTAATACCTGTTTTTAAAGAAGAAGATAACATTTTAGAATTAATTAATAAAATTGATGATAATTGTTCAGAGGCTAAAATTAAATACAAAATATTTTTAGTTGATGACTCACCAACAGATATTATAAAAGTTAAAATACAAAAACTCGATATCAATATACATTATATTTTTAGAGGAAAAAAACTTGGAAGAGGAACTGCAGTTCTTGAGGGTATAAGTAAGGCAATAAACACTATATATACTGATATTATTATAGAAATGGATGGGGATCTTTCCCATGATCCTGTGGAACTAAAACACAAAATCAAAAAATTTAAAGAACAAAAATTAGATATGTTGATTGCAAGTAGATATGATAAAAATAGTAAAATTTTGAATTGGCCAATATCAAGAAAAATCCTATCGTATATTTCAAACACTTTAGCTAAAATTTTTTTAAAAATTCCTGTAACAGATTATACAAATGGTTATAGATTTTATTCAAAAGAAAGTGCAATTCATATCACAAATAATTGTGGAAAAATTGGTGACGGATTTATAGTGCTTTCTGAAATACTCATGGAATTATATTACAATGATTTTAAAATTGGAGAAGATAGTACAATATTCAAAAATAGAAAAAGAGGTGAAAGTAACGTCAACATAAAATTAATTTTAAATTCAATTTTAGGTCTATTGAAATTATTCTTTATTAAATTAAGAAAGTATAAAAAATAGATTTTTACAATGAAAAATATATTAAATAAGTTTAATTATATATATTTTATTTATTTATTATTTTATATATCTTTAATTATTGGTTTTTTTTACGATGAAAATCCTGCGGGTGGAGGTAAAAAAGATTATCTTCTATTGCATGTTCATCTAATTGAAACTGGCTTTAAAAATGGAGTTATATATTATTTATTTCAATTTTTTCCCAATGGAACACTAAATCATTCACCAGTTTATTATATAATAATTTACTATTTACAAAATATTTTTAATAACGAAATTACTCGAATATTATTAATACATTTATATCTGTTAATTCCATTTTATTTTTACAAATCATTAGTTCTTCAAAATGAAAATAGGAAATTTGTATACTTATTAATACCTCTTATATTTTTTATATCACCAAATCTTAGATCAATTGTTCTGTGGTCTGGTAGAGAAATTTTGTCATTATTATTTTTATGTATATCAATATTTTATTTTTTTAAATTTAGAAATTATAAAAAAATACATCATATTTACGTTTCTTTTTTAGCACTTGTTTTTGGAAGTTATATTTCACCTGAAATTGGAATTATTTCACTTATTTATTTATATCATACATTTAAGATTTTAAATTTAAGAAAATTTTTTATTCTTGTTTTTAATTTATTTATTCTTTCTCTTCCATTCTTTTATTACATAGTTTTTTTTTATAGTGATAACGATTTCAATAATCCAATATTTTATAATTTATATAAAAATTTGTCCGCTTTTTTCAGCTCAATTTTTCTAGTCACAATTCCATTTATTTTTTTTAAAGACTCAAAAAAATATTTTTTTTTCATCAAAAAAAATAAGTATTTAATAATTTTATTATTAATTTTAAGTTATTTTACACTTAATTCTCCTTACCAAAATGGTTTTGGAGGTGGAGTACTTTTAAGATTACTTACTGAATTAAATTTAGGAAAATTTATATTTTTTTTTAGTTTCTTAGGAATAATAAATATTTTATTTTTAATTAAAGAAAAACTTTATTATAATTCATTTATTTTAATTTTATTTATACTTCAGAG
>CACOQN010000002.1 GCA_902629285.1 uncultured Pelagibacteraceae bacterium
CATATTTTGTTCTTTAGATCTTTTTTCATCAACAATTAATTTATCAACATAATTGTTTAAATCGGTTACTATTCTTTCTGGGATAGTCGCTTTAAGAACAGATGGACCAAAAACTTTTATTAATTCAATTTTAATATTATCCATTATTTATATCTTGGTTGGGTTTGGGTGACCTTTGTAGACTTTTTCAGGATCAAATTTTTTTTCTTTTTCAAGAAATTCCATTTTGACTTCTCTTCCATTTTCTATTGGTCCAACAGGAATAGATCTATAAAAACAGGATCTATATCCTACATGACAACTTGCACCATCACCAATATCTACAGTTAACCAGATCGAATCTTGGTCATCATCAATTCTTATTTCTTTAACTTTTTGAGTGAAGCCACTTGTTTTACCCTTATGCCAAATAGCTTTTCTAGATCTACTAAAATAATGTGCTTCTTTTGTTTCAATTGTCTTTTTAAGAGCCTCAACATTCATATATCCATGCATCAGAACATCTTTAGTTTTTGAGCACATAGTGATGACCGGAATGAGCCCGTCATTGTCAAATTTTGGTGAAAGAAGGTTTCCTTCCTCAATATCGTAGATATTTTCTCTTTTTTTGAACATATGCGGTGATTATGTAGCACATATCTCAATATATTAAATATTTTTAAATTAAGGTATTTACTGTATAAAAAAGCGCTATGAAATTAGTTAAAGATACAGACAATAAAGAACTAAGCCAAAAACAAGTTTCTGATAAAGAGGCAGAGGAGGCTTTTAGAACTATTTTGTCTTGGATGGGTGAAGATCCAAATAGAGAAGGTTTGTTGGAAACTCCTAAAAGAGTGATTAAAGCATTCAAAGAATATTTTAAAGGTTACAATGAAGATCCATCTAAAATTTTAGATAAAACGTTTGGTGATGTAGAAGGCTACGATGATATGGTAGTTCAAAAAAATATTTCTGTGCAAAGTCATTGTGAGCATCATATGGCCCCAATTATAGGAAAGGCACATGTTGCATATATACCTAAAGAAAGAGTTGTTGGTTTAAGCAAACTTGCTAGAGTGGTTGAAGTTTTTTCAAAAAGATTACAAACGCAAGAGAGATTAACCATGCAAATAGCAAATACTTTAATGGATTCATTAGATGCAAAAGGTGTAGCCGTTACAATTGATTCAACTCATCAGTGTATGACTATGAGAGGTATTAAAAAAGAGCAAGCAACGACAGTAACAAATTATTATTTAGGTCAATTTAAAGAAGATCTAAGTTATCAAAATAGATATTTACGATTTATCAGCACTACGTTAAAAGACTAATGTGTCTGATCAATTTAAAGCGTTAATTCTTAATCAAGAAGGCGAGAACTTTTCACGTTATATTGAAACAATTGATAAAAGTTTTTTAAAGCATGGAGATGTAACTGTCAAAGTTGAATACTCTGGTCTTAATTATAAAGATGCTTTAATTTTAAAAAATGGTGCAAGACTTGTAAAAGAATACCCACATATACCTGGTATAGATTTTTCAGGTACAGTAGAAGAGAGTGATAGCGATCATTTCAAAAAAGGAGATGAAGTTATTTTGACAGGATGGCGAGTTGGTGAAATTTATTATGGTGGCTATTCTCAGTATGCCAAAGTAGATAGTAAATTTTTAGTAAAAAAACCTAATGAGTTAACATTAAAACAAGCTATGATAATGGGAACGGCAGGTTTAACAGCTTTACAAAGTGCGTTTGTAACAAAATTGACAAGAGAAGAACTGCTATTAGGAGAAAAGGTTAATGATGTAGTTGTTAGTGGAGCTTCAGGGGGTGTTGGAAGTATTGCTATTATGATTTTAAATAAATTAGGATGCAATGTAACAGCAGTTACAGGAAAAAGTAATAATATTGAATATTTAAAATCACTGGGTGCAAAAAACCTTATAAATACTACTGATTTAACCAAAGATGCGAGACCTCTAGACAAAGGATTTTGGGATGGTGCTGTTGATACTGTTGGAGGAAAAGTTTTAGAAAATATACTTTCTCAAACAAAAGATTCTGGCATTGTTGCCTCTTGTGGAAACGCTGCTGATATTAAGTTAAATACTACAGTAATGCCATTTATTATTAGAGGAGTAAAACTTTGGGGAATTAATTCAGTTACAGTCTCTAATGTCAGAAGGAAATTTTTATGGAACGAAGTATCAAAATTAGTTGATTTTGGGTTACTAAGTAAATCTGTAAAAGAAATTAGTTTGGAAGAAGTGCAAGATGTTTACCCAAAAATGCTTAAAGGAGAAACATCTGGAAGATATATAATAAATCTGAGCAAGTAATGGATTGGGATAAATTAAAAATTTTTCATGCTGTTGCAGAGGCGGGTAGTTTCACAAATGCTACGGTAAATCTTAATTTGAGCCAATCAGCTATCAGTAGACAAATTCAGTCATTAGAACAAGATTTAAATGTACAATTATTTGAAAGACATGCAAGAGGATTAACTCTTACCGAAAATGGAGAATATGTTTTTAAAACAGCACATGAAGTAATTAGTAAACTCAAAGAAGTAGAAACCTCGTTAGGGGATCAAAAAAATAAACCAAGTGGAAGATTAACTATTACTACTGTGAGGAGCTTTGGTACACATTGGTTAACACCAAGAATTCAAGAGTTTATGAGACTTAATCCTGAAATTGAGACTGAATTGGTATTTGATGACAAGGAGCTTGATTTAAGCACAAGACAAGCTGATATTGGTATTTTTATGAGAAGACCAAAACAACTTAATTATATTCAGAAAAAGTTGGTAGACATTAAGTATTTTATTTATGGATCAAATAAATACTTGGAAAAAAATGGTATGCCAAAAACAGTTAATGACTTAAATAAGCATAAGTTTATATCCTTTGGAAAGGGCGCTCCCTCACCAGTTTACAATCCCGACTGGGCTTTAAAAATAGGAATGCATGATGGAAAAAAAAGAAAATCAGTCATGAAAGTTAATAGTGTAATGGGATTATTGTTGGCAGTTGAGTCTGGTGTTGGATTAGCAGCACTTCCTGAATATCTTGTATCTAATTCAAATAATGTAATTAAAGTTCTTCCTAAAGTTGAAGGACCAATAACAGAGGCTCATTTTGTTTATCCACAATCACTTAAGAATACAGCTAGAGTTCAGGCTTTCCGAAATTTCCTATTTAGCAAAATAGGTGACTGGAAGTAGTTATTAAAAAAGTCCACAAAAATTGGGATTTTTTGTTATGCGACACTATTGCGATTGATAATCATTCTCATTGCGAATAGTTCTCATTCTCAAAATAACGTTAATTTTAAGGATAAATATGAAAAAAATATCAATTTTAACATTGATCATGTCTTTATTTGTTTCAGCTTTTGCCGTTGCAAATGAAGTCAATATATTCAATGCGAGACATTATAAGGCTGATGCTGAAATGTATGATAAATTTACGGCAGCTACAGGAATTAAAGTAAATTTAATTAATGGTAAATCAGGTGCCTTAGAAAAAAGAATAGCCGAAGAAGGAGCAGATTCTTCAGCTGATCTTTATATAACTGCGGATGCTGGAAGATGTGGTGCGATGGAAGCTAAAGGTTTGCTTCAAGGTGGATTATCATCAGCAACAATTAAAGCATCAGTTCCAAAAAACTTCAGAACTAATAAGTGGGTTGGAGTAGCAAAAAGAGCAAGAATAATTTACTATTCTCCAGAAAGAGTAAGTGGTGCTGAACTGTCAGGATTAACTTATGAAGGTCTAGCAGATCCAAAATGGAAAGGTAGACTAGTAATTAGAAAATCAAGCAACATTTATAATAAGTCTTTAGTAGCTTCATTAATTGAAAATAATGGAAAAAAAGCTACTGCAGATTGGGCTAAAGGTGTTGTAGCTAATATGGCACGAACTCCAAAAGGTAACGACAGAGCTCAAATTATGGCGGTCGCAGCTGGTGAAGCTGACATTGCTGTAGCTAATACATATTATTTAGCTCTTATGTTATCTGGAAATAAAGGTGCAGAGCAACAAGCAGCTGCTAAAAAAGTTAAAGCGTTTTTCCCTAATCAACAAGGCAGAGGAACACACATGAACATTAGTTGTGCTGCTTTAGTAAAAGGAGCGCCTAACAAAGCAAATGCTATTGCACTTGTTGACTTTTTATTATCACCGGAATCTCAAGAACACTTTACAAATAACACTTTTGAGTTTCCAATGATTGGTGGTGTTTCACCAAATCCACTAGTAGTAAACAATTTAGGACTAGATTTTAAACAAGATCTAGCAACTAAAGTTTCTAGTTATGGAAAAAATCAAGCTGCTGCATTAGAAGTTATGACAGCTGCTGGTTGGAAGTAATAACTAAGTGAAAAAGAATTTATTTAACTCTGTTTTAAGTAATTCTTCTGATGAGAGCGGCTCACACGAGGGTCAGATAACTTGTGGGCCGTGCTCTTTAGAAGTCGAAAAAATGCAGAGTAAAATAAATAATAGAAAATTATCAGACATTAAAAAAGAAGAGGCTCTAGACATCCTCACTCCTTTTAAATAATGATATATTTCTCTAGACAGTGCCCACGTCACTCTCCTTTAGGATCTTTACCCTTTCCTAAAAAAATTGTCGTGGGCATTTAAAACCTTTATCTATAAGCTATCACTTTACCTTTAGTATTATTTAATTTTTTATATAATAAGTCTACAATGTTAAAAAACTTTAATATTTGGCTTATATCATCTTTGCTAGTTTCTATTAGTGTATTAATTCCTATTATAACAGTCTTTTTTAGTTTTTTTGAAGAAACATCTAATTATTATCAGATACTAAAAGATACTTTTCTTTTAGAGTATGTTTTTAATTCTTTCACATTATTAATATTTGTTTTGCTTCTCACTTTTTTAATAGGAACGGCTTGTGCATATTTAGTCTCATTTTATAAATTCCCCTTTTGTGATTTCTTCAAATGGGCACTCATATTATCTTTTGCTGTCCCTCCTTATATCTATGCATATTCTTTAACAGCTTTTTTTGAAAATTATGGAACAGCATTTACAATTTTAACTAACGTATTTGGAGATGGAGAGTTTAACAAATACATTCCAAAGTTTGACGGTCGTTTGGGAGCAGTATTATCCCTTTCGTTTTCTTTATATGCTTACGTTTATATTCTTTCGCGTGCCTCTTTTTTATATCAATCCCAGAATTTAATTGACCTAGGTAGAAGTCTAGGTTTTTCAAAATTCAAGTCATTATATTCCTTGATATTACCGGCTGCTAGGCCAGCTATTGTTGCAGGATTGTCGCTCGTTGCAATGGAGACTTTAGCTGAATTTGGGGCAGTTGATTTTTTTTCAATAAATACTTTAACAACTGGAATTTATAATTCTTGGATAACATTTGATGATTTGGCTTTTTCAAATCGTCTTTCATTTTTCTTACTAATTTTTATATTTACGTGTTTTATAATAGAAAATTTTTCAAGAAAAAAAGCAAGATATCACTTTAATTCAAAAGGTGGATTTAAACAAAAAGAAAAAATTATTTTATCAGGAAAGCAATCATTTTATGCATTTAGTTTTTGTTTTATTATTTTCTTTTTAAGTTTTTTATTCCCTTTAAGTCAAATGCTATATTGGACTATAAAATTTCCAGAAAATCTTTATGATATTGATATAATCTCTCTTACTTTGAATACTATTTATTTGGTTGTTCTATCTAGTCTCGTATTAATTATATTTTCTTTAATTTCAAATTATGGAAATAGAGTTTCTAATAATAAAATTTTAAATTTTTTATCAACGATATCAATTTCAGGCTATGCAATACCAGGAGTAATTTTAGCAGTAGCATTTATTACCTTCGTTGCTTGGTTTGATAATAATATAATAAAAGCACTTGGTTTTTTATCTATCAAAAAAGTTTTTATTGGTTCGGTCCTTGGCTTAGTTTTGGTTTACTTTGTAAGATTTTACTCATTAGCTTTCAATGGAATAAAGTCAGGATATGAAAAAATTAATATTTCTGTGGATGAAAGCTCTTATCTTCTTGGTTACTCAAAGAAAAAAACTTTTTTAAATATTCACATGCCTCTTTTAAGAAATTCATTGTTATTTGTAGCTATATTAATCTCAATTGAAATTGTAAGAGAATTGCCAATAACTCTTATTTTAAGACCATTTAATTTCGAAACATTTGCAACAACAGCTTATATATCTGCTTCTGAGGATTTGTTAGAAGCTGCAGCTGTTCCGTCACTTTTTTTGATTTTAATTGCAGCAATTTTTATTATGTTTACATCTAAATATATTTTAAGGGAAAAATGAAAAAAAATAATTTTTTAGAAATAATTAATGTAAATTTCAAAATTGGTGGAAATACAAAGGTTAAAAATGCATCATTTTTCATAGAAAATGAAGGAGAAACCTTGTGTATATTGGGCCCTTCAGGAATTGGAAAAACAACAATATTAAGAACAATAGCCGGTTTAGAAAAAGTAGACAAAGGTTTGATCTATTTAAATGGAGAATTGTTATCTTCTAAAGATACTCACATAGAGCCTGAGCACCGAAATATATCCTTAGCATTTCAAGATAACAGTTTATTTCCACATTTCACTGTTGAAAAAAATATATTATTAGGCGCTGAAAGAAATAAAAAATTAAAAAGAAAAAAACTTAGTTACAAAGAAATTATAAATTTACTTGATATTTCAAAGATACTTAAAAAGTATCCGCATGAAATTAGCGCAGGTGAAGCTCAAAGAGCGTCACTTGCAAGATCTCTATTAACACAACCTGACCTTTTATTGTTAGACGAACCACTATCGAATGTTGACCAAAGTTTTAAAGAGGAAATTCAAGAAAGATTAAAAAAAATATTAAGTAAATTAAAAATAACTACTATAATTGTAACACACGACTCTTATGAAGCTTTTTATTTAGGTAATAAATGCGCAATTATCCTAGATGGTCAAATAAAGCAATTTGATGATCCTTACAATGTTTACCATTTTCCAAATTCAATTGAGGTAGTAAATTTCTTAAATCGAGGTATTTTGATACCAGCAAAAGTAACAGGAGAAAATTCACTTGAAAATGATGATCTAGGATTAATAGAAGGGAAATTTATTAAGCATTATCCCAAAGGTTCGAAAGTTCAATTGTTATTACAGCCAGAAGATTTAGAGCATGATGATAATAGCAATCTAAAATTAGAGGTTGTTGACAGAAAATTCAGGGGCACAAATTTTATTTATACTTTAAAAACATTAAGCAAAAAATTTATTCCTGTTCTTGTTAATACACACCACCATGAAATTCATGAAATCAATGATAAGTTTGGTATAAAGAGGCCTATTCGGCTTGAGCATATTGTTTGCTTTTAGTAAAAGAAAAAATGCTTTCAAAAAAACAATTATTTACGAGAGGTATGTTGGATATTTCTCCACATATGCTATCTGTAATTCCATTTGGAATAATTTGTGGAGCAATTGGAGTTGAGTTAGGATTTAATCCATACTTAGTATATGCTATGTCTTTCATAATTTTTGGAGGGGCTTCTCAAATAGTTTTTTTACAGTTATTGTCAGGAGGTGGTTCAAGTTTAATCGCGGTAGCCTCTGTTGG
The DNA here is from genome assembly GCA_902629285.1 of uncultured Pelagibacteraceae bacterium. Classification (GTDB taxonomy): domain Bacteria; phylum Pseudomonadota; class Alphaproteobacteria; order Pelagibacterales; family Pelagibacteraceae; genus Pelagibacter. Next base: position 7,618 of record CACOQN010000002.1, read on the forward strand.
AATTATAAATTCTCGGCATTTATTGTATGGAGCTGTTTTGTCTGAATATTTAGAAAAGCTTTCTTTTATTAAAAAATTATTAATTTCATATATTGTGGTAGACCAAGGCTTTGCAGAGTCAAATAAATTTTTTAAAAAAAACAGAGGTGAAGAATATTTACATTATCATTTAATTGGAACAGGTTGCACATTGTGGGTTTGTTGGCAGTTTGCAACTTTATCAGGTATTATTTTAGGATCATTTGTTCCTGAAGAACTTGGCCTAAAATTTGCAATACCTTTAACATTTATTGCAATTGTTGTTCAGGATTTAAAAAAGTTAGATCACGTGATTGTTATGATAACTTGTGGCTTGAGTTCTTTATTATTTTTTGATGCTCCATTTAAATCTTATATAATTATTTCACCAGTAATTGCTTTATTTGTAGCAGCATTGTTATTAAGGTTAAAAAAATGACATTAACATCAATAATATTTGCTGGAATATTAACATACTTAACCAGAATGACTATGATAGCACTAATAAGTAGAGATATGTTAGGAGATAAAATTAAAGCAGTACTTGAATATGTTCCCTCTGCCGTGTTTCCAGCAATTATATTTCCTGGAATATTTATTAATGATTATGGAACTTTTATAGAAATAAATGATCCCAAGATTTATGGGGCATTAGTAGCAATTGTTGTTGGCTATTTTTCTAAAAACATCATCGCAACCATTTCAGCTGGATTAATCTCATATTGGTTATTGATATTTGTGATATTCAATTAGCACCTAATTTAATATTTCTACTGACATTCTCGTCAATAAGTTTTGGTTTAGCTAAATTTAAGTTTGACATTAATTCAACATACTCATCAACGTTATTTACCTGCAATCTAGGGTTAAATTTTTTTTCATCGCCAATAGTACTAGATTTTTTGCCGTTATAATCGTGGCCTGGATATAAAAGTGTATCCGAAGGTAATTTTAATAGTCTATTAAAGATTGAGTCATAGGCATCTCTAGAACTACCGTTTTGAAAATCAGTTCTACCCGTACCATTAATTAAAAGAGTATCTCCTGAAAATAAAAATTTTTTCATTAAAAAACTATAACTGTCTGATGTATGACCTGGTGTATATATTGCTTTTATTTCTATTTGGTCAATTTTGATTATTTCATCATCTTTTACTTTTATTTCCACTGTATCTGCGGGTGTGTGTTCTCCCATAATCCTTAAACAATTAGTTGCTTTTTTTAACTTAGTTGCGCCAGTTACATGGTCTGCGTGAATGTGTGTATCAATTACTTTAACTAGTTTAAGATTTAGTTCATTTAGTATTTTGATATAGCTATCAACATTCTCTATTACTGGATCAATGATAACTGCTTCGCGACCTTTTGCCGAAGCTATAAAATAAGTATAAGTAGAAGATTTTATATCAAATACTTGTTTAAAAATCATTTATCATTATTATCAAATTATTGTGAATACCTCTATACCTACATTTCACTGGTCATGTAAACATACTTGGAAAAGAAGTGCAAAAAATACGGCTTGGTGTGTATTAGGTTGTGCAATTGGTGACTTTGCAACAATTTTATATTTTCAATTAACTCAAATTCCTTTTCCTGTTTTAGGAATTATGATTCTAGCAATAATAAATGGTTTGATTACCAGCATCATATTAGAAACAATTATTTTAATGTCACAAAATTTTAGTTTTGGTAACGCATTTAAAACTGCCTGTGGAATGAGCTTAATTTCAATGATCAGCATGGAAATTATGATGAATTTAACAGACTTTGTTTTGACTGGTGGAGCAATATTAACTTGGTGGGTAATTCCAATAATGTTAATCGTAGGTTTTTTAACTCCTTGGCCTTACAATTATTGGAGATTAAAAAAATTTGGAATGGCTTGCCATTAATTTATAGTATTTTTTTTATTAAATTGTCTTTAAAAAACAGTTTGTGAGTGATCACAGCTAAAACATGAACCGAAATTAAAGCAATAATAAGATAATTTGAGTAAATATGAATATTATAAAATTGATCTGCAAGTTCAAAATTATCTTTTATTTCTATTTCCTTGAAAAAAATTACTAATGTTTCTCCATTAAATAATTTTTTTAAAATACCTGAAATTGTTATTGATAAAATCGCTGCATATAGAAGTATATGGTTTAATTTTGCTATGTACTTCTGACCAATAAAAATACTAGGATTAAGTTTAGGGGCAGGATTAAGCGTATTATTAATAAGTCTTATAATTACTAAATAAAATATTATAAGCCCTAATATTACATGAATATTTTCAAAAGTTATTCTTTCTTCACCAAAATCTAGATCAACTAAATAAAAACCTAGTGGAATTTGAATTATAAGTATTAGTGCACTTAGCCAATGTAACGCCTTTGAGATAAAGCCATATTCTGATACTGTATTTGTAAAATGCATGATTTATTAAAACATATAACTTCATCTATTAAAATATTATTGTTATCAATTGTAACCTTATTTTTATTCTCAGTGAGCAATGCTGAACAAAGTGATGAGGATATTATAAAAGGGAGAAAAGCTCTATTTAGCAAGAACTATAGCACTGCAAAAAGAGTTCAAGCCTTTGTATCTAAGGGAGATTTTGATAGAACAAAAAAATTAATGTCAGAGATGAGTGAAAATTACAAAGTTTTAATAGATTTATTTCCAGAACATACAAAAGAAGGATATAAAACAGAGGCATTACCATTAATATGGGAAGAAAAAGATGCATTTAATGCTCTTATGAAAAAAGCTTCAGACGATATGATAAAACTTGCTTCTATTATTGAAGATAGTGAAAATATCAGAGGTTCACTAAAAGAATTAATGTGGAGCAATTGTAAAGCCTGTCACAGTAAGTATAGAGTTCCTCACTAAAATTATGCCTTAAAGGGTTCGCTCTTTAAGTGAATACCTAAAGAGCTCCCTTTTTTTAAGCCTCTTTGGCATTTAAATCCAAATGGATTTTAGTTTTATAAAGTTTTTTGATATTTAAAAGTCTTCAGCTAAGTATCAGGTGGTGAAAGTATTAACATAAACCTCCTTATGAAAAAAAGGTAATGATAATTTTTTCAAATTCAATAAATTTATTTTAATTTTATATAAATATAATTCTTGAATACAACCTGATGCTTTAGTAGATTCCCGATAACCTAATCTTCTCTTTAAAATAATTTTTTATTAATCAATTAGATAATGGTGCATGTATAAATTTAATAGAAAAATATTTAGATATGTCTTAAATAAAAGACACATTTAAGACTCGCAAAAAAATGAATAAAGTTGGTTTTATAGGAACAGGCCTAATGGGCTTCCCGATGGCTAAAAACTTATTAAAATCAGGAATAAAGTTAAAAGCATACAATCGATCAATTAAAAAAGCAGAACCTTTAAAAAAGTTTGATGCAGAAATATCAAGTAATTTAGCAAACGTTGTTAAAAATAATGACTTTGTCATCACAATGCTAAGTGATGATAAAGCTGTAGAGTCAATAATGGGTCAAGCCGATTTTTTAGAAAATTTGAACCCAGGATCAACAGTTATTGATATGAGTTCTGTAAAACCAACTACAGCAATAAAATATGAGAAAATTTTAAAATCAAAAAACATCAATTATTTAGATGCCCCCGTTTCTGGAGGAACTGTTGGTGCGGAACAGGCATCTTTAGCTATAATGGTCGGCGGTCAGCAAAGTGTTTTTGATAATTCTGAAAGTATTTTAAAAATTATGGGAAATCCAACTTTAGTAGGCCCTGCTGGAAGTGGACAAGTTTCAAAATTAGCAAATCAAATAGTAGTAGGAGTTACTATAGGAGCCGTAGCCGAAGCTATAACTTTGTGCGAAAAGGCTGGAGCTAATCCAAATAAACTTATTAAAGCAATTTCAGGTGGGTGGGCAGATAGTAAGATTTTACAAACTCATGGAAAAAGAATGATCAAAAAAGATTTTAGCCCCAAAGGTAAAACATCAACACATTATAAAGACATGAAAAATATTTTAGAGTGTGCAAATTTAAATAATATACACTTACCTATTTCAAATTTAGTGAAAGAAATGTATAAGAATTTAATTGATAATGGTCACGGAAATACTGATCATAGTTCACTTTATATGGAAATTGAAAGGATAAATAATAAATGAGCGGAAGGCTAATAGAAAAAAAAATTGTTGTTACAGCAGCAGGTCAAGGAATCGGAAAAGCAACCGCAATTGCATTTCATAGAGAAGGTGCAGATGTTACTGCAACTGACTTAAATGATAAAACTTTAGCTGATTTAAAAAAAGAATTTCCTGGGATAAGTGTGCAAAAGTTAGATTCAACTGATAATAATGCTATTTTAGAGTTTACAAAAACTTTAGATAGAGTCGATGTTTTATTAAATGCTGTAGGATTTGTTCATCATGGAACAATATTAGAATGTGAGGAGAAAGATTGGGATTTTTCTTCTAATGTAAATGTAAAGTCAATGTACTTTATGTGTAAAGCTATCTTACCTAAAATGATTGAACAAAATAGCGGAAGTATTATAAATATATCCTCATGTGCATCTAGTCTTAAAGGATTTCCAAATAGATTTGTTTATGGAACTACAAAGGGTGCAGTTATTGGTTTAACAAAAGCAATTGCATCAGATTTTGTTAAAAAAAATATTAGATGTAATTCAATAGCACCAGGTACAGTTTTTTCTCCCTCTTGGCAAGATCGGGTTAATCAAAGTCCAGATCCTATACAAGCTAAAAAAGATTTTATAGCGAGGCAGCCAATGGGAAGATTAGGTACCGCAGAAGAAATAGCAGCAGTAGCTGTATATTTAGCAAGTGATGACTCAACATTTACAACAGGCACAACAATTTCTGTTGATGGAGGAATTTCAATATAAATAAAAACAAAAGGATAAATTATGAAATTATTAAGAGTTGGACAAAAAGGAAAAGAAAAACCAGGTGTTTTAGATAAAGATGGTAAAATTAGAGATATCAGTGCACATGTTAAAGATTTAAATCCTGAGAATTTAAATTTTGAAACTATTTCTAAATTACAAAGTGTTGATTTATCATCTTTAGCAGAATTACCTGCAAGTGATCGAATTGGTTCTTGCATTACTAATCCAGGTAAATTTGTAGCAATTGGATTAAATTATTCAGATCATGCAGCTGAAACAGGTGCCGATGCTCCCTCAGAACCAATTGTTTTCATGAAAGCAACAAGTTGTATAGCGGGACCTAACGATGATATTGAATTAGTTCCTGGTTCAAAAAAACTTGATTGGGAAGTAGAGCTAGGAATTGTAATTGGAAAACAAACAAAACATATTTCTGAAAATCAAGCTCAAGATCATATTTTAGGATATTGTTTGGTTAATGATGTCAGTGAACGAGAATGGCAAATTGAAAAAATGGGTCAATGGGTTAAAGGAAAATCTCATGATACGTATGGACCAATTGGTCCATATTTTGTCACAAAAGATGAAATTCCCAATGTGAATAATTTAAAAATGAGTTTAGATGTCAATGGAAAAAGAATGCAAACAGGTAATACAAGTACCATGATATTTAATGTTAATGTTATAGTATCCTATTTAAGTAAATACATGTCTTTACAGGCTGGTGATATAATTACAACAGGAACACCTCCGGGAGTTGGTATGGGAATGAAGCCACAACAATTCTTAAAAGCTGGTGACACAATTAAATTATCAATAGAAAATCTAGGTGAGCAAAATTCTAAAGTGGTTAGTATTTAATTTTAAAAAAGTGATTTAACAGCTAAACAGTTCTTTATGAATTAAATTTTCATAATTGTTAAGTTTATTATGTGTAAAATCAAAACACTTGAACCTCAGGTTCGCTGGAAAGTAAAATGCTTTTTAGGAGAGGGAACATTATGGGTCAATGAACATAACTCAATTTATTTTACAGATATAAAAAAGAAGAGAATTTATTCGTTTAATCTTAAAAGCAGAAAAAAGAAAATTTATAAAGTAAATAAAGAATGTGGTTTTATAGCACATATTAAAAATAATATTTTTATTTTAGGTCTTCAAGGAGAGTTAAGAATTCAAGATTTAAAATCCAAAAAAATTTGGAAATCAATACTGATAGAATCAAATCTTAAAAATAACAGAATTAATGACGGTAAAACAGATCCTACAGGTAATCTTTGGTTTGGAACTATGGATAACTTAGAAAGAAAAATTGAAAAAGGCTCTTTGTATAAACTAGATAAAAATTTAAAATTAACAAAAATTGATAAAAATTATAGAATTACAAATGGGCCAGCATTTTTAGACCAGTATAATTTTTATCACACAGATAGTTCAAAAAAAATAATTTATAGAATTAGAATTAATAAAAATAATAAAATTATTTTTAAAAAAATATTTAAAAAATTTTCTGTAAATGATGGAGTGCCTGATGGCATGACGTTGGATATGAATAAAAATTTATGGGTAGCGCATTTTAAAGGAGCATGTATTTCTGTTTTTAATTCAAAAGCTAAATTAATTCACAAAATAAAATTTCCTGCAAAAAATGTCACAAATTGTACTTTTGGTGGACAAAATAATAGTGAGCTTTTTGTAACCACCGCAATTAAAGGGATGAGCAAGGCTGATATTAGAAAATTTAGTTATTCTGGCCACTTATTTAGTGTAAAAACTAATACTAAAGGAATTTCGCAAAGAAAATTTATTTTTAAAAATGAAAAAAAAAGATCTTTATTATGAAAGAATACCTACAAAGCTATTAAGAGAAGATATTAGATATCTTGGAAATATACTAGGTAGAGTTATTAAGAAGCAAGAGGGCGAAAGTTTTTTTAATTTAGTAGAAAAAATAAGAAAATTATCAAAAGCGAATAAATCAATCAAAAACTCGAAATATTCTCGTAATAGAATAATTAGAGAAATTAAAAAAATAAATCCTAAAAATACTTTCAAACTTACAAGAGCTTTTACACATTTTATGAATTTTATAAATCTTGCTGAGTCAATTGATGCTTCAAGAAGTTTAAATATTTATGAAAATGATAAAAGGAATATTTCAAATAAAAATATATTTATTGAGGAAATTTTTGAGGAATTATTTGAAAACAAAAATATACCAGATTCAAAAATTTACAATCTTGCAAAAAATTTAAACATAGGAATAGTTTTAACAGCGCATCCAACAGAAGTAAAAAGAAGAACCCTTATTCAAAAATATCACTCTATCACCGAAATACTTGAACAGAGGGAACTTTTAAAAAATTTTCCTACAAAATTAAAATCACTTGATAAAAAATTATATGATGAATTAACAATAATATGGAACACAGATGATTTAAAGAGAGTAAGACCAACACCATTTGATGAAGCAAGGTGGGGCTTAGCAATCATAGAGGATAGTTTGTGGGACACAATTCCTAAAGTTTACAGAAGACTAAATTCTATATTTATTAAAAATATGGGAAAAGGATTACCAAAAAATTTTAATCCAATTGAATTTGGTTCATGGATGGGTGGAGACAGAGATGGGAATCCATTTGTAACATCTAAAGTGACAAAAGAAGTTATACTTTTATCTAGATGGGAAGCAGCTAAGCTTTATGAGAAAGCTCTGACTAAAATAATTAGATCTTATTCAATGCAAAATTGTTCCAAAAAAATTTCTAATAAGGTTGGGATTACTTATGAACCTTACAGAGTTTTCTTACGACCTCTAAGAGATAAAATGAGAAAAACACATAGATTAATAGAGCAACATTTAATTTATAAAAAACCATTAGACCAAAAGAAGTTGTTAAATAATAAGGAAGAAATTTTAAAACCTCTTAGAATAGTAAGGGAGTCTTTAGAAGAAAATCAAAATGAAAATCTTGCAGGAGGCGATCTACTTGATTTAATGAGAAGAGCCAAATGTTTTGGTATTAATTTAGCAAGGCTGGATATTAGACAAGAATCGTTAAGGCATACTAAATTAATGAGTGAAATAATAAAAAGAAAATTTAACAAAAATTATAATCAGTTGTCAGAAGATAAAAAAGTACAACTTCTTAAATCATTAATTTTATCAAAAAGAAATATTATCAATAAATTTATTTTTAAAAATAAAGAAAACAGAGAAGTTTGGTCAACCTTTCAGGCGCTCGCAGAAGAACCTTCTGAATGTTTAGGTGCATATGTAATTTCTATGACCACATCAGCATCAGATATATTAACAATCTCGTTCTTACAAAAAGAAGCAAAAATAAAAGAAAAGTTAAGAGTTGTTCCTCTATTTGAAACGTTGGATGATTTAATAAACTCAAAATCAATTATGGAGAACTTATTTTCTAAAACTTGGTACAGAAAATTAATAAAAAATAAACAGGAAGTTATGATTGGTTATTCAGACTCAAGCAAGGATGCAGGAAAAATTTGTGCAAGTTGGCATCAATATAAAGCTCAAGAGCAAATTGTTAAATTAGCTCAAAAATATGGAATACAAGTTGTTTTTTTTCATGGTAGAGGTGGCTCAGCAGGAAGGGGTGGAGGACCTATCCAGGCAACTTTAAGATCTCAACCCCCTAACTCTGTAAATGGAAAAATAAGAATCACAGATCAAGGTGAGGTAATTCAACAAAAATACGGATATGAACCTTTAGCTAAATATAATTTATGTAGCTATATTGGTGCTGTAACAGAAGCTACATTAAATCCACCTCCGAATCCAAAAAATAATTGGAGAAAGCTTATTGAAAAAATGTCAGATATTTCAAAAAGTTCTTATAGAAAAAATATAAATCAAAATTCAGAATTTATTAAATATTTTAAAACTGTTACACCTCATGTCGCTTTAGGAAAATTATCAATAGGGTCAAGACCATCAAAAAGAAAAAATGTTGATAATATAAAAAGTTTAAGAGCTATACCTTGGGTATTTGCATGGACACAAATAAGACTAATGCTACCTGCGTGGTTAGGAAGTGCTGAAGCATTGAGATATGCTAATATAAAACAGTTTAGAAAAACTCTATATGATATGGAAAAAAACTGGCCATTTTTTAATTCGATGCTTGATATGTTAGACATGGTGATATCAAAAGCTGATCCAAGTATATCAAAAATTTATGAAGAATATTTGGCTGATGAAACTCTTAAAAGAGTGGGTCAAAAACTTAGATTTCAATTTGAAGTAATAAAAGAACTTAATAAAAAAATAACACCAAAAGAAATAATAAAATTGAGAAAAAAATTTAGAACTTCTGTGGTAGTGAGAAATATTTACTCAGAGGTATTAAATATAATTCAGCCAATAGTAATAAGTAAAATTAAAAAAAATAAAAATAAAAATAAAATTATAAGAAAATACTTAAATGACTCTCTTCTTACATCAATTGCAGGTATTTCTGCTGCTATGAAAAATACTGGTTAAATGCTTGAATTTTCAGTAGCTTTCGGAGCTGGATTAATAAGTTTTTTGTCTCCATGTGTTTTGCCTTTAATCCCAGGGTACATCTCATATATTTCAGGTCAATCCTTGCAAAATATTTTAGAATCTAAAAAAATTAATTTATTTTCATTAATACTATTTTGTTTAGGCTTTTCTACTGTGTTTGTAATTTTAGGAGCTTCTGCATCATTTCTTGGACAAACACTTTTACAGAATTCAGAAACTTTAAGAATAATAGCTGGTATTATTATAATTATATTCTCACTTCAATTACTTGGATTAATTAACATTTCATATTTAAATTTTGAAAAAAGATTCGATGCAAAAGAGTCTAGAAATATATTATTTCCATATGTAATTGGATTAGCTTTTGGATTTGGCTGGACACCATGCATTGGTCCAATTTTAGGTTCTATTTTGGCTTTAGCATCAATTGAAGAGACCTTAGCAAGAGCAATTTTATTATTAATATTTTACTCATTAGGTTTAGCAATACCTTTTGTTTTATCTGGATATTTAATTCAAAGATTTTTACTATTTTCAAAAAATTTTAAAAAAAATATTAATTTAATTTCTAAGATTGGTGGAATAACCCTTTTAATTACTGGTATTTTAATTTTAACTAATCAATTACAAGCTATTGGATTTTACATAATTGAAATCTTTCCTTTTATGCAAAAATTCGGATAAAAGATACAGATGAAAATTTATCAAATAGATTCAAGCGCCCGAAAAAAAGGCTCCACGTCCAGAGCTTTAGCAAAAAAACTTTTAGACAAAATCAAAAAGCCTGAAGATGAGATAATATATAGAGATTTAGATGATGAAATGCTTTTTGTAAGTGGTCTAACAGAATCTGGCATGAAAATTGATGAAAATGAACAAACAGAAGAACATAAAAAAATGTTCGAGCTTTCTGATAAGCTAGTAAAAGAATTAAAGGAGAGCGACATAATAATAATTTCAGCTCCAATTTATAATTATGGCCCCCCAGCAACTCTTAAAGCATGGTCAGATTTAGCTGCTAGAATTGGTGAAACTTTTAGATTTAAACCAAATGGTCGTAGAGAAGGTTTGTTAAAAAATAAACAAGCTTATCTAGTAATAACTTCTGGTGGAACAAAGTTAAACAGCTCAGAGGATTTTCTAACCCCTTGGTTAAAGTTTATTCTTAATTTTTTTGGAATTGAAAAAGTAGATATAATTAGTGCAGACCAAATGGCACTAGACTATGAGAAGTCAATTAAAGAAGCGGAGGCACAAATAGAAAATTTATTTAAAGGTTAAATTTTCTTTTTAGGTGTCTAAGTTTTCCTTCAGTGCTATCGTAATCAATATAACAACCCTGTAAAAATCTTTCACCTTCTTTTGTCTCATATGCTGTTCTTCCGTGAAGCAATCTATGATTATCCATCATCATAAGATCTTTTGGCTCTAGTTTAAATTCAATTCTATATTTATCTGAATTATACATTTGAGACAGTTTTTTTCTCGCTTGATAATAAATATCTAATTTTTCTTTATCTAAAATCGGAACATAATCTAATCTAGGACTAAATCTTACTTGTTTGAAACTCTCATCTTCATTAAGCTCAATTAAAGGTGAAATTGTTTCTAAAATAACTTCTTTATCAATAAACTTAAATCTAACTTTAACTTCAGTCAAAATTTTATAGAACTCCGGATATTCACTTTTTAAATCTTCGGTAACTGTATAACCATCAACTAACGTTGACAATCCACCAGTAACTTTACTTTCAATACAGTGCAAAAGTTGAATGCATGGAACAGGATTTCTATATGGATTATCTGTATGGGGCGCTAATGCTAGAGATGTATAAGCAAGATCATTTGGATCAGGTTTAGATTTAACATCAAAATATTCACCAAAGTTTGTTCTTCTCACACTTCCAATAGAATTTGCAAACTCAACTATATAGTTTTTTGATGTTGGAATATTTTTAATTATAACAAATCCAAATTTATAAAAAGAAATAAGTAAATCATACATTTCTTTGCTCTCATAAAAATTTTCTTGATATTCAAAATTTTTTATATTTTCTAGACTAGAATCCCATTTTGTTTTTTCTATAGAATTTATTACAATATCTTCTTTAGAAAACTCTGAAGCAATTTTATCAATCTCAATTTTTGAATAAGCACCATCATTAAAATCAATTTCTAAAAATTTTTCATTAATATTGATTTTATTGATCGAAATATCATTTTTCAAGAAGGTTGGATCAAAAAGTCTTTGTTGAGTTCCTTTATCTAAAAATTCCTCACCATTTACTCTTTCACGTAACCAGAATGGGTGAATTTCTTTTTTTTCAGTCCCATTGTCTAGATAAACTTTATTTTGAATAAGCTCGATTTTCATAATTTATAGCTTAGGATTATTCAAAATTTAACTTTAATCAATATAAATTAAATAGTATGAGTTCTCTGTGAAAAATTTTGATACAAAAAAATATCCATTATTTGCTGATTTTTTAAACAAATTAGCAAAGGACTTAACAAAGTTTTATTACACTGCGTTAAATAAACCTTTTAAAATATCTAATAAGATGAAAGGCAAAGGTTACGACCCAGTTACAACATCAGACAGAGCGTTTGAAAAATTTATAAGGTCAAAAATTTCTAAAAAATTTCCAAATCATCAAATCATCGGTGAAGAATTTGGTCATAAAAATACTATTAGTGAGTATGCTTGGGTAATTGATCCAATTGATGGGACTAGGTCTTATGTAGTGGGTAATCCTAGTTGGAGTAATTTAATTTCACTTAACTACAATGGTGAACCTATTTTAGGATTAGCTAATTTTCCTCAGATGAAAAAATATTACTTAAATATAAATAAGAATCTAGCTTATGTTTTTGAAAATAATAAAAAAAAAAAATTAAAAATTAATAAAAAAGTAAATTTTGCAAATGCAAAATTAGCTGCTGCATTTCATCATCACTTATCATTAAAACAACAATTAAAAATTACTAATTTTATAAAGCGTATGCAATTTCCATGTTTTGATGCCTTGACTTATTGTCAAATGGCTGAAGGTAGAATCGAGATAGTTGCTCAGTGTGCAAATAAAATTTGGGATATTCATCCATTGATCCCAATAATAAGAGCAGCAGGGGGAATCATAACAACATGGGAAAATAAAAATCCTGCGTTAGGTGGCAATATACTTGTTTCTAATAATAAACAAAATCATCAAAAAGTTTTAAAATTATTAAAACCAGTTGCTAAATGATACCAGAGAGAGCTCAAGTAATTTTAGACTTCTGGTTTAAAGAAACACCCTCAGAAATGCGATTTAAAAAAGACGATGAGTTTGATCAAAAAATAAGAAAGAACTTTTTAAATGATTATGAGCTTGCATGTCAAAATGAGTATGATGATTGGCAAGATAATCCAATGAGTTGTTTAGCATTAGTAATTTTGTTTGATCAGTTTTCAAGAAATATTTTTAGAAATGACAAAAAGGCTTTTGCTCGAGATCAAAAAACTAGATTGATTGTAAATGATGCGGTTTATTCAGGTTATTTGGAAGCTATGAATGAAAATCAAAGATTTTTTATGTTATTGCCATTAATTCATAGCGAGGAAATTAGCGACCATGAAATGGCTTATTATTTATTAAATAAATATTTAAGAGAACATGAGGGATATAATAAAATTAAAAAGTTTTGGCAAGATCATACAAAAGTAATCAGATTGTTTCATAGATATCCGCATAGAAATAAAATTTTAGGTCGAGAGTCCACCGAAGAAGAAATAGAATTCCTTAAAGGATCAAATTCATCTTGGTAATATGAATTTAGAATTCATTTTTAAAATTATAGATAAAGAAGAATGGCAAGAAGCTAAAAAAATAGGAACATATAAAGGTTCTAAAAAAGATATTGCAGATGGATATATTCATTTTTCAGAGGAAGACCAAGTAGAGGAAACTCTTAAAAGACACTATGTAAAAGTTGAAAATTTAGTTTTATTAAAAGTAAATGCTTTTAAACTTGAACATTTACTTTGGGAACAAGCATCAAATGGAGATATGTACCCTCATTTGTACTCCCCTTTAGATATCGAGCATGTTGTAAATGAATTTGAATTACCTTTAAATGATGATGGAATTCATCAGTTGCCTGAAATTTTAAAAAAATATCAGTTTAGTCGACCAAGATAGTTAACCATTATTACACCAATAATAATTAATATAATCCCAATTATTCCATAAATATTAGGTACTTGATTAAATTTTAATACAGCAAAAAGAACAACACCAGTAACAGTCAAGCCACTGTATGTTGCATAAGCAAAACCAACTGGAAGAGCGTGCATAGCTTTTGCAATTGAAAACATTGTAATACACATAAATAATATACATAAAATTGAAGGCGTAAGTTTGGTAAACCCCTCTGAAATTTTAGCAAAACTATTCGAGGCAATACCAAAAGATATACCTATAGTTAAAAATAAATATCCTAACAAAGGTTTCATAATTATTCTTTTCCTAATAAATTGACCATTAAAACTCCAATTATAATTAAAATTAAACCTATTATTGAATATAAATTTGGAATTTGATTATATTTAATTACACCAACTATAACTGTAAAAATTATAGTTAAGCCTGCAAATGATGCATAAGTAATCCCCATTGGAATATTTTTCATTACCAATGAAAGGGAATACATACATAAAACAATTGTTATTGCAGTGATTATACTTGGAATGAGAAGAGTAAAACCTTCCGCACTTTTTGCAAAACTATTTGACGTAACTCCTAATAAAACAGCTATACCTAAGAAAAAATAAGAAGTGGCAAGACTCATTTAATAATATTAAACAAAATCTTGCCAAATATATATAGCTATTTTGACATTGGAGTAGCGCCAGTTTCTAAACTTATGATTTTACCATTATCATATTTGTAAACTGCCATTACCGCTTCAACATTTCCGTCATTAAATGTTACAAATGCATGATGAATACCAACTTCATCATTTTCATACACAATTCTTACTTTGTCTTGATTAATGTCACCACTCATTGCCCATTTGATAACATCACCTTTTGTTAAAACATTACCTGATTTATGCATTGTAAATTTAAAATCATCATGCAAAAGCTCATTCATTACTGTCTCATCTTTATTTCTTAAGGCAGCACTGTATTTTTCTAATATTGACATATATTCCTTTCTTTTTATTCACCTGGTTTTTTAAATTTTTTTCCTGCATCTGCAGCTTTATTGAAAGTTTTGTTATAATCAAATACTTCATGAATCATAATATCTTCCATTAATCCTGCATTCATAATTGCAACTTTCATTCCAAGAACACTCTCGTAATCTCCTTCAATAACGTTGATTACATCAAATCTTCCTCGAACCCATTCATAACTATGGAACTTTACTCCCACGGTTTCACATATGGCTTTAATTGCTGCTCCTCTGTCTGCATCTGGATCACTTTGCATTCTTTTTGCAAGGTCACGGCTTATTTTACCTATAATATAAAATTTAGACATTATTCACCCCACATTCCATGAAATTCAAATACTACTGCTGGCTCATTTCCAACAACCCATCCATCATGCCCAGGCTGTATTGAATATGCGTCTCCAGCTTTATAAGTCATTTCAGTTCCATCATTATGTTTTGCACAAACAGCTCCAGAAACTATAATACCTAGATGTGTTGCTTGACAACTATCGCCACCAACTGTCGGCTTTATGTCCTTTGACCATTGCCAACCTGGTTGTAAAGTAAGTCTCATTAATCGTTGGTTTCCAACTTTTACAGCCTCAATTTTAGCATTATTAAAATTATTATTGACTTCGTCTGCCTTATCAAAAGTTTTTACTTCTACACCAGCCATTTTTCCTCCTCTATATTATTTTCTTTAAATTTTTGATAATTCAAAAATTTCATAACTCTCCATTACTTCATCCCAGATTGGTTTTGAAACTGGATTAGACCCATCCATAAAGGAGTGTAGTGCGTTCATGTCATGCACAACAATTTTGAACATTACTGTACTTTTATCAGGCGATACGCTTGCTATTGTTTTAGTAACATCAGCTACCTTTTTTCTTTCAGCCATACCCTCATCTGATTGCATAAAACCCATAAATTTCTCAAAAGTTCCTTCTTTTAATTTTCCTACTACCAATATATCTTTCATTTTTTCCTCCTAATATTAGTCAGAACAAACAGCCATTACTGTTGTCTCTTGTTTATGTCCAGATTGTTCAATTACTTTTGCATTCTCTGGATCTTGCATAAATTTTTGCATTGTATCTGCCGAAGGTGTTTCCATAACAACATGAACTTTATTAGGATTTTCTATTTCATTTCCTACATAAATTGTTTTAATCCCAGCAGCTTCTCTTGGTCCAGAATGTCCATCAAACATTTTCTTCCAGTGAGCCCAATCATTAACTTCAAATGATCCAACCATTTTTACCATTTTTTTCCTCCTTTTTTTTAGTATATCCCTGATTTGATCAGTTTATCAATCTCGCTTTTTGAATTAGGTATTAATTTATAGATAAAACCATCACATTCTTTTGTAATATTTTCATCGTATGGTTTTCCATAACGTTCATCAACAACTTTAATTAATTCTTTATTAAGATTATCTTCGTTAACACCTTCATTTACTAAATATGTGCTTAAAAATTTTTTGGCAGCAAAAGAATGAACAATTTTTTCTAATTCAAGTTCTCCTTGGGGAATCATGCTATTAGAATAGTAAATTCCAGTGCATTTAATTGTTCTTTTTTTATTGTCATCACTCATACCTGCATACGCAGATGTTAGATACAGAACACTAATTAAAGTTAGTATTAATTTTTTCATATTCTTCCTGTTATTATAGGTTCTTATTAAACAATAGATCTAAATAATTATATATATTTTATTAGCTTCTTCACGTGACAGATATGCACTTTTTTAAATAAACAAGTAAAATACGTGTTTTGAGATATATCAATTATATTTATAAATTGATAATGTCTACTTATGATTGAAAAATTTGGAAGTATTCTTTATTTAATAATTTTCATTGTTCATTTTCTAATTTTTGCTCTTTACGCTTATCAATGCGTATTCGCTACAAAACAATTTTTAGAAAAATTTCAGATAGATGATACCGGCGCAGGTATGACTAGATTTTTTGGCTCGTTATTCATTGGTGCAATTTTTATGGCTATATGGATAGGTTTTATAAGACCCGAAGGTTTACAGGGAACTTGGGGTTTTTTTAATTTAGTATTTGCTCAAAACATTTGTGCATTCTTAGTTGGAATTTATACAATTAAAATTAATAAATTGGGTCATACAGAAAAAACTTCAAATGAGGGTATAATCGCTCCAGGTGTTTTAACACTTCTTAGTGGAATACTTTGTTACGGTTTAGCAGATAAAATTTATTAAAACCAATTAGGTATTGGCAAACCCTTTTCCTCTAGGAATTTTTTGTTAAACATTTTTGTTGCGTATTTATCACTTCTATCACAAAGAATTGTAACTATTGTTTTTCCTGGTCCTAGTTCTTTACCCATTCTTATTGCTCCTGCAATATTAATACCACAACTAGTTCCAAGACTTAATCCTTCATTTTGTATTAAGTCGTATAAAATTGGTAGAGCTTCATGATCATCAATTGAATACGCATCATCTATTTTTGCTTCTTCAAAATTTGCAGTAACTCTACTCGATCCAATTCCTTCAGTAATAGAACCTCCATCAGATTTTAGTTCACCGTTCTTAATATAATTATAAAGTGCAGATCCTTTTGGATCAGATAAATAAATTTTTATATCTTTATTCTTTTCTTTAAGAGCATTGCTGACACCAGAAATTGTTCCACCAGTTCCAGAGGAACAAACAAATCCATCTACTTTACCATCGGTTTGTTCCCAAATTTCTTGACCTGTACCTTCGTAATGACCTTTTGCATTGGCTGTATTGTCAAACTGATTGGCCCAAATAACACCATTGTTATTTGTTGGTCTTAGTTCGTCGGCTAATCTCGCTGCTACTTTTACAAAATTATTATCGTCTTTATATGGTTTTGGTGGAACTAATTTTAGTTCAGCTCCAAGATTTCTCAGTAAATCTTTTTTCTCTTGAGTTTGGTTATCATTCATTACAATAATAGTTTTGTAACCTAGAGAATTACCTAGCAGACCAAGGCCTATACCAGTATTACCCGCTGTTCCTTCAACAACTGTTCCACCTTTAGTAATTAATTTTTTTTCTTGAGCATCTTTTATTAAAGCAAGTGCTGCTCTATCTTTTACGGATCCACCTGGATTTAAAAATTCTGCTTTTCCATAAATATTACATCCTGTAATCTCTGAGGCTGCTCTTAATTTAATTAGAGGTGTATTACCTATTCCAGATATAAAATCATTTTGTGTGTTATTCATTAATCTGATTTTTTATCACTATCAGGTGTAATTCCATAAGGTTTAAATTCACTATCAGCAATTCCAACACTTCTAGCAGGTATTCCAACCATTACTGAATTTTCGGAAACATCTTTTGTAATTACTGCGTTTGCTCCAATTCTTGCTCCTCTACCAACTACAACTGGACCTAATACTTGTGCACCAGAACCAATTACAACATCCTCTTTTATAGTAGGATGTCTTTTTATATTACGCTGATTATCTGAGTTAATACTAGGCGCAATTCCACCTAAGGTAACCATATGATAGATAGTAACATTATCCCCAATATCTGAAGTCTCTCCAATTACCACACCCATTCCATGATCAATAAATAAATTTTTTCCAATTTTTGCATTTGGATGAATTTCAATACCAGTAAAGAATCTTGAAAGTTGAGATATGATTCTTGCTATTAGATGAAATTTAGCTGTACTAAAAAAATTAGCGATTCTATGAAAGAAAACCGCTTTAACTCCAGGATAAGTTAATATTAAACTTAATTTAGATTTTGCAGCTGGATCTCTGTCAATTATTGATTGTAAAAAATCACTCATTTTTTAGTTTTTTTGTGCCTGTTGATTAAAAAATAATATGCTTTATATAGTGAGTAATTACTTAAATTAAAGAGGTTTAAATGTATAAGAATACTAACTGTTTTCATTTAGCTATTCCATGTGGTGATCTAGAACTTGCAAAAAAGTTTTATAGCGAGACCTTAGGATGTAGACTTGATAATTCAGCTCAAGAATGGGCTGATGTTGATTTTTGGGGTAATGAGCTTACTCTCCATAAAAGTGAGCATAAATTAGACAGTGAAAGACATGATGTTGATATGGGAAATGTTTCAGTACCTCATTTTGGTGTGCATTTATCAAGAAAAGACTTCGATGCTTTAAAACAAAGATTGAAAGATAGTGGAACAAAATATTATGATGAACCTTATTTGAGATTTAAAGGCACTAAATATGAGCAAGAGACTTTCTTTGTAAAAGATCCAAACGAAAACATTTTAGAAATTAAAACTCTTACTTCAAATCCAGACTAGTATTCTTTAATAATTATTATTAATATTGGTAAAATTTAATATCTATTTTCTTTGACTCAGTCTCCAAATTCACGATAGACTTTATTTTTAAATAATAAGGAGTGATAATGAGAATAATCAAAACTACACTTGTAGCTGGATTAATTTCTATTTTAACAACATTTTCATCTTTTGCAGAAAAAGTTAAAATTGGAGATCCAGGTTGGACAGGTGCAACAGCAATTGCAAATTTATTAGCAGCAGTTGTTACAGACAAAATGGGTGGCGAAGCTGAGCTTGTTCCTGGTAACAATACAGCAATTTATGCTGCGATTGACAGAGGAAAAGGTGAAATCGATGTACATCCAGACATATGGTTACCAAACCAAGAAGCTTATACAAATGATTTAGTTCCTAAAGGAACTTTAAAATTAAGTAGCAAACCTTATGAAGGAAACCAAGGTTATTGTGTTTCACAACAGTTTGCCAAAAAAATGAATATTACAGCAATTGAAGACTTAGCTAGACCAGAAGTTGTTAAAGCAATGGATAGTGATGGAAATGGCAAAGGTGAGTTTTGGATTGGTGCTGACGGTTGGGCTTCTGCAAATGTAAATCAAGTTAAATTAAGAGACTATGGTTTATATGATGCTGGTATCGAAGCAGTTAGAGCTGCTGAAGCAGTTAAAAATGCAAGAGTACTTGACTCAATTAAAAAAAACGAAGGATATGCGTTTTACTGTTACAAACCACATGCAATTTGGGGAATGGCTGACGTAGTGATGTTAACAGAACCAAAATATGATCCTGCAAAATACAAAATGATTCAACCTAAAGCAGATGCTGACTGGTACAAGAAATCTTATGTTGCATCAAAAGATGCTCTTAAGCAAATTCAAATTGGTTGGGCAACTTCTTTAGAGAGTCAATCACCAGCGATTGTAGAATTCTTTAAGAATTTTCAATTAACAGCTGATGATGTTTCTGCAATGGCTTATGCAGTTTCAGTTGAGAAAAAAAATCCTGCTGATGTCGCAAGAGCTTGGATGGAAGCAAATAAATCAACTGTAGACGGTTGGTTAGGACTATAATCTAAATCAAAATTTATACTCGGCAATTATAGATTGCCGAGTATATTTTCCTATAATAGAAGATAAAAATGGATTCATCGAGTTCAGCAATACAAATTCAAAATGTTTGGAAAGTATTTGGAAATACTTCTAAAGAAGCATTAGATGCAATCCGAAATAAAAAAATTTCAAAAACAGAAGCCTTAGAAAACTATAACTCAGTAATTGGAGTTTCTGATGTTTCTTTCGACGTTAAACAAGGTGAAATATTCTGTGTGATGGGACTTTCTGGAAGTGGAAAGTCTACATTAGTAAGACATATCAATAGACTTTTGGAGCCAACTTCTGGCAAAATTTTGATTAATGGACAAGATGTAATGGGATTAGATAGAGAAAATCTTCAAGAATTAAGAAATAAAAAGATAGGAATGGTTTTTCAAAACTTTGCGCTAATGCCTCATAGATCAGTTGTAGACAATATCGCAATGCCTTTAGAGATTAGAGGTATAAGCAAAAACGATCGTTTAGATACTGCAAATAAAATTTTAGAAATTGTAGAACTACAAGGTTGGGGTAACAAATTTGCTCACGAATTGTCTGGAGGAATGCAACAAAGAGTAGGTCTTGCAAGAGCTTTAGCAGCTGATCCAGAGTTTCTTTTAATGGATGAGCCATTTAGTGCATTAGATCCACTTATTAGAAGACAGCTTCAGACTGAGTTCATTAAACTTTCAAAACAAATGAAAAAAACTACAGTTTTTATTACTCATGATTTGGATGAAGCAGTAAGAGTAGGACACAGAATTGCAATCATGAGAGATGGAAAAGTAATCCAAATAGGGACACCTGAAGAAATAGTTGTAAGTCCTGCAGATGAATATGTTGCTGATTTTGTAAAAGGAATTTCAAGACTTAAAGTTGTTCAAGCTAAAACAATCATGCAATCAGTTGAGAATTACGAAAGTGTTTATGGAAAATTAGATGAAAAAAATCAAAGTGTGGGAGAAAATGAATTATTAAGTAGGCTTATCGAGTTATCAAAATCTAGCGGAGGACTATTGGTTGTTAAAGATAATAATCAAAATAACGTAGGTGTGTTAACGCAATCAGATCTTTTAAAAGCAGTTGTAGAGGGTGGAGATGGAGAATAAACAAATTAATAACCCAACTAGATCAGAATTAATAACCGACTTTGTTAAATCAAATCCAGAATATTATATTAAAGAGTTTCAAAAAATTGGAAGCAAACCTTCTTTCTCTTTTTCATTTAATTTGTATGCTGGAATTCTTGGACCAATTTGGTTTGGAATGAGAAATATTTGGAATTGGGCTTTGGCCTTTTTAATTATTGAGACTTTTTCTGTTGTTCAAATTATCAGAGGTTTATTTGGAAATATTACTAAAGATGCTGTTGAAAAAATTAAGCAAGTTGAATCTACTATTGCATTTAGAAACAAACAGTTAGAAGCGGCTATAACTAATAATCCAGATAAGGTTGATGTCTATAAACGTAACATTAAATCTTTAGAGGATGCGATGCAGGGATACATTGATGAAGTTGCGAGAATTGAGGCGTCTGCAATTTGGATAACTATTTTTGGTATTGCTCTATTAATTTCAATTAAAATAGTTCAAGGGATTTTAGCTAATTCTATTTTAGAGAAAAGATATTCAGAGTGGTTGTCAGATAAAACAATTAGGCCAGGAATGCAAAATAAGAACTTTATTTCTAGCACAATTTTTGCAGCAGTGATTATGTTTTTCTCAGTTATGCATTATAGTTTTCCAGGTGTTATTACTGTTATGGATGATTTTCCAACCCATCCAGATATAAGATTAACTTCAATAAAATGGGTAGAAACTATTTTTGACTATGCTGTTTTAAAAGGAGATGCTTTATTTACGGCGATCACTATTGGAATTAGATCAGTATTAGATTTCTTAGAATTATTATTTGTAAAAACTCCGTGGATTGTAATTATAACAACCATAGTTACTTTAACTGGACTAGCCGCAGGTCCAAGAGCTGCAATTTATTCAGCAGGATTTTTATGTTACATGGGTTTTTTAGGTTTTTGGGTAAAAGCCATGACTACCTTGGCTCTTCTTGGAACTGCTGCAGTATTAAGTATTGTAATTGGAATTCCACTTGGAATTTTTTGTGCAAGACGTCAAAGATTTTATTCAATGATAAGACCAATAATGGATTTTATGCAAACAATGCCTGCCTTTGTATTCATGATACCAGTAATCGCATTCTTTGGTACTGGAAAAGTTGCAGCAGTAATTATTACAATGATTTTTGGAGGCACACCTGTGGTTAGACTAACAGTTCTAGGATTAAGAGGTGTGCCTGAAACAATTAGAGAAGCAGCAATCGCTTACGGGGCATCTAAATGGTATTTATTAAGAAAAGTAGATTTACCGCTGGCAACACCATCTATTTTGGCAGGTGTGAACCAAACAGTAATGTTAAGTTTAGCAATGGTAGTAGTTGCATCTTTAATTGGTGCAAAAGGTTTAGGACAAGATGTTTTAGAAGCACTTCAATATGCAAATGTTGGACAAGGAATTTTAGCAGGTGTAGCAATTTTATTTGTTGCTTTAATACTTGATAGGGTTGTTCAAGGTAAAAAAAGAGTTTAATTAATCTTAATGGAATATGTATTATTAGGTTTTTTAACAGGATTAAGTTTAATTTTAGCTCTAGGTGCACAAAACATATTTGTTATTGAGCAGGGATTAAAAAAACAACATGTATTTTTAGTTTGTTTAATATGTTCGATATCAGATTTAATATTAATATGTTTAGGTATTTTTCTATTCCATTATTTTAATCAATTTTTCAATCAAACAGTAGAAATAATTTTAAATACACTTCTTATATTATTTTTAATTCATTTTATTTATACAAAAATAAAAACACATTATTCAGAAATAAAATTTCATAATGAAATAACTAGTATTTCAAAAACAAATATATTTATTAAAACTTTAGGTTTTACATATCTTAATCCACATGTCTATTCAGATACTGTTTTTTTTCTAGGAAATTTTTCTAAAAATTATCTATTAAATCAGAAAATATTTTTTGGTATTGGTGCGGCTATTGCTTCATTTTTATTTTTTTTTTCTTTAGGATATTTATCTAATTATCTATCGAAGTATGCTAAAAATGAAAAAATTTGGAAAGTAATAAATATTTTTATTATATGTTTTATGTCTATCTTAATTTTATTTATTATTAAGGAAATGTTATGAGTGATATTTATGTGGATGATATAGGCGAAGGTTTCCCTTTTGTTTTAGTTCATGGTTATTTAGGTTCAGCAGAAATGTGGTTATTTCAAAAAGAATTTTTTTCAAAAAATTATCGCTTAATTATCCCAGCTCTCCCAGGGTTTGGCGAAAGTCATAACGTAAAATCTTTAGATTCTATCAATAAAATGGCTAAAAAAATTATAAATGTCTTAGATCAAAAAAAAATAGATAAATTTAATTTAATTGGTCATTCAATGGGTGGAATGATAGTTCAGGAAATAACAAAATTGATTGGAGATAGAGTTAACAAATTAATTTGTTTTGCAACAGGATCCATTGGAGATATCCCGGGAAGATTTGAAACTATGGATGAAACAAGGGAAAAATTAAAGAGAGAAGGTTCAGAAATCTCTTTTTCCAGAGTACCTCCTAAATGGTTTGTAAAAGGGGATAAGGATAAAAATTATTTTCTTTGCGAAAATGCCGTTAAGAATGTTTCATTAGAAACTGCTGATAATGCTTTACTAGCAATGAAAAATTGGAAAGGGATAGACAATCTAAAAAATATTAAAAATGAAACTCTTATTATATGGGGTGATAAAGATACCTCTTATAATTTTGATCAAGTCGATACATTAAATAAAAACATAAAAAATAGTCGTTTAGAAATTTTTAAAGATTGTGCTCATAATGTTCACTTAGAACAGCCTGATCAATTTAATAATTTAGTAAAAGAATTTATCTCAAAATAATATTTTTATTAAGTTTATAAACTTTTTTATAAGCACCAGTAAATTTTTTTGAAGAATGAAATTTGCCAGGAAAAATTATACATTTTATTTTAGCTCGCCTTGCTGAATTTAGACTTTCTTGAGTATCCTCAATGGCAATACAATCATTAGCTTTAAGCTTAAGTTTTTTTAGTGTTAATAGGTATATATCTGGATTTGGTTTAAATTTTTTTATTAATTTAGAATTCCCTATAAAACTAAAGTCTCTTTTATTAATTGAATTTCTTAAAGAATACAAAATTGCATTTATATTATTTGAAGATGTAGATGAAACAAATGCAATTTTTATTTTTTCTTTTTTGCAACGAGAAATTA
Source organism: uncultured Pelagibacteraceae bacterium (assembly GCA_902629285.1). GTDB lineage: Bacteria > Pseudomonadota > Alphaproteobacteria > Pelagibacterales > Pelagibacteraceae > Pelagibacter. The sequence continues at coordinate 31,983 of CACOQN010000002.1, forward strand.
AATTTTTAACACCTGGTCTTAATTTAAGTTGATTATTTTTAAGATAATTATTAAATATTTTAGTTTTTAAATCTCTCACATATACTGAATCTACGACATTTTTTTTCTTCTTTGCATATCTTAATATTCTATCTTTGCCTCCAGATTTACCTAATAAATTTTTATACTCACGTTTGGTCCAATTCCATTCAAGTCCATATTGTTTGAATGCTTCATTGAATGACTTTCTTTGAATTTCAGAAGTTTCAACAATAGAACCAATGGAACCAAAAAGTAAAGCCTTGTAATATCTCAACCCTTTACCGCTCCAGCAGTCAAACCACTAATAACCTGTCTTTGGAAAAACATCACAAGCATAAATAAAGGAGCTGTTGCAGAAACAACAGCAGATACTGCCCACATTAAATTACCTTCATGTTGGTTTGTTCCTAAATAACTTTGAATTTTTGGAACCATTGTATGATTTTCTTGATTAAGAAGTAATGCAGTAACAGTAAAGTCATTATAAGCTAGCATTAAACTAAATAAACCTGCTGTGATTACTCCTGGCCACATCACAGGCATAATTATATGTCTGAAAGCTTGAAAATATGAGCAACCATCAATTAATGCACTTTCATCAAGTTCTTTTGGAACAGTTTTAAAAAACGAGTAAAGTAACCAAAGTGTAAATGGTTGATTGATTGCCACCAATACAACAATAGTTGTTGGAAGTATTCCCCAAATCTGCAATTCAAAAAAAGGAAATAAATATCCTGACACTAAAGTTATATGCGGCATAGCTCTAAAAATTAAAGCTATCATTAAAATCCAAAATGCATATTTTTCAGTTGATCTTGAAAGAGCATACGCACCTAAAGTTCCTAAAAATAAAGAAATACTTACAACAAATACTGTAACAATGATTGTATTTTTTGATGCTTTCCAAAACTCACCTTCAGTCCACGCTTCTGTGTAGGCGTTAGTTGTAAATTTCCCACCTGTTTCAACTAAAGTGTTAAACGCAGATATTGCGTACCACCAATCAGATCTGGAAAAGAAGTCTGCTCTTACCTTAAAAGATCCCCAAAAAGTCCAAATAAATGGAAAACAAGCAATTAACAACCAAGTAATAATAAAAATAGTATTGAATGTTTTTAAACGAGTTGATTTTGTATCTAATCCATAATCCATAATTATCTCGCAGTTTTAAATTCTTTCCAAGTTCTTATTAATACAGGTGCTAATAAAATTGCTATACCAATAATCGTCATCATTGAAGTTGCGGCAGCAGAACCAAATAATATCACTTCTTCATTGACTAAATTATCATATATTAACCATGAAAGAGATTGTGCGCTTCCTTCAGCACTAAATCCAATTATTGGCTCAAAAACTCTGAAATTATCCATTAATGAAATTAAAGCTACAAAAGTAACTACCGGATAAATATGAGGTAAAACAATATGTTTAATTCTTTGAAATCTAGATGCACCATCAATAATTGCTGCTTCAATAGGTTCTTGAGGCACGGTTTGAAGTGCTGCATAGAAAACAACAAAAGCGAATGGAGAATGATGCCAGATTCCATAAATTATGATAGTTATCCACGTCAGTGTTTTAGATGATTTTAGTGACAAATAGGGATCATTCATCAAGTTTTGTATGTTTGCACCAATGATACCTTGAGAATCAATCATCCAAAATAATACCAACGATCCTACCAATGGTGTCACAATCATTGGTAAAATAGTTCCAAAGATTAGAGGTCCTCTAATTTTTCTAGCAACTGCATTTAAACTTAATGCAATAATAAATCCTAGCAGGAGCACATTTGGAGTAACAAATAAACAATATGTTAAAGTAAATATTAATGCTTTATAAAAAGGTAGATTGGTTACTTGATCTACAAAAGCCCCAAAACTTTCGGTTTCATTCCAAAATTTTTTTATTTCATCAACTGCTAAATGATTTCTGTCTGTGTAAGTTCCAAAACCATTAAACTTTCCAAGAGGTTTTGCATCTCTGATTTTAGTTGTTTCTTCATTGTCAACTACAATTGAAACAGTACATCCAAAAGGATCACACTTTTTAACTTCTTTTACAACTTGATCATGTTGTGCATAAAAAGATTGAATTCCAGTTGAAATAATTGGTAGCCCAATAAATAGGATCATGGCCAAACCTGTCGGTAAAAAAAACCAAAAAAATGTTTTATTAGGCATTAGAAATATAAATAAGTGGGGAAAAATCCCCACTTAGGAGTTTTAGATTTTATAGAAAGCCTTGTTCTTTAGCTTTACTGATGTAAGCAGCCTCAACATCTTTTAATGCTTGCTCAGCTGACTCTTTACCTTGTAAAAACTCAACAATTTCACTTCCTAATGCACCATGCATTAAACCCATCTGAGGTAACATAGGATATGGTTTAGCTCCCATTTTTACAGCTTCAATCACACCAATAGATTTTGGTCCTGGTACAAATCCCTCTACTAACCAAACAGCTTGATCAGCAGCGTCAGCAACCATTTTCTTATTTGATGCTGCATGTGCTAAAGCTCTAAATGTGGCTTCTGCGTCTGCATCAGATCTATTTTTTGCAAGTGTAAAACCATCCCACCATAAAGTTGCAGCTGGAATGTTTCCACCTCCAACAGTTGCAGGACCAGTTAATTTTGTTGCAGCAGTGATTTTAGCATCTCCTTCATCATCTAAAAGAGTACCAGATCGTGAAGCCCACAATGTCATCAAAGCAACATTACCAGACTCCCATTCAACTTTAATTGCCTCACTATCATGAGTTAAATAATCTGGATTACTTAGTTCAGATAATTTTTTAAGCATATTTAAAGTAGCAACACCTTTTGCATTATTAATATTAGGTTGTGCACTTCCAGCTTTAAAGAACTCTCCACCATGCCCAATAAACATATTTACAAATTCTTCTGCTAGGTTCCAACCAGCTTTGTATGCAGCTGCATAAGGGTATTTCATTTTTCCTGAAGCTCTAATTTTTTCAGATGCTGCAACAACTTCTTCGTATGTTTTTGGTACAGCTATACCCATATCTTTTAAGACATCTTCTCTATAGTACAAGTGTTGAGTATTAGCCATAAATGCTACAGCCATTACCTTTCCATCAATTGTAATTAATTGAGAGTCTTGTATTCCTTTTCCGTATTTCTTTACAAGATCATCTAATGGTCTTATTAGATCTTGGTTCATTAAAGGAACAATTGAACTATTTGCTGCAATTCTAGCTGAGAATTCAGAAGGGTTTGCAGTTAGCGCTGGCACTGCGATTTTATTGTGCTCTGATGAGTGTGTCACTTTAAAATCAGCACTTCCTTTACATTGTTTAGAAGTTTCAACGAAAGTTCTTAATGCAGGAAAATCATTAGCCAAAATATTTATTGATCCACTTTTAATGTTACAATCTGCATATGCAGAAGTTCCAAAAAGTAGAAACAATAAAGTAACTAGTATTTTTCTCATATTTTATCTCTCTATATTTGTTTGTTAAATTATAATTTAAGTTAGAAAACTATATCTACTACTGAAGTGAATTCAAAGTGATAATTAAATCACTTTTGACGCAATTTCTGCTCCTGCAACAAGCGCTTCGAGCTTTTTATAAACTATGTTTTCGTCTACATTTCCAAATCCAGCAAAGGTACTAAACCCACAATCGGTACCAGCCATTAATTGGTCTTTATTAATTACTTTTGAATATGTTAAAATCCTATGTTTTACAACTTCTGGATGTTCAACAAAATTAGTTGTGGAATCTATTACTCCTGGAACAATTATTTTATCTGACGGAATTTTTAATTTTTCAAAAATTTGCCATTCATGAGAATGTCGCGGGTTAGATGATTCAATTAAATAAGTTTGTACATTTGCTTTAAGAGCAATTGGCATAATTTTTTCTAGAGAGATATCATATAAATGTGGCCCTTCATAATTTCCCCAGCATATGTGCATTCTTATTTTAGAACTATCTATATTTTGAATTGCGTTATTAAGACACTCAATCTGTTTCTCTGCTCTTTTAAGAAATTCTTTTTCTGAAAGATCTTTAAATGTCATATGTCTCGCTAAAGCAAGATCAGGACAATCTAATTGTAATTGAATATCGTTAGAGGTTATTTCCTCGTATTCATCTTTCATTAACTTAGATAAATTTTCTAAATATTCATCGTCATTTTTATAAAATTTATTTGGCAAAAATGCTGATATCACTCCTGGTGATGCTGCGTTCATAAATGCACCTGAATGATTATTAGCCTTTAAAGAGTCTTTAAAATTTTTTATATCTTTAGTGAGTGAAGTTTTGTCTTTAATTTTAAGTTTGCTAGTACAACAAGGTCTTGTATAGGTTGGTGTACCACCAGTTCTTGCTATTCTTTCTTTAAAAGAAGGAAAGTCGTCTAAATCTTTTGGCGCTTTTCTCTCACTCTCTCCTGAAAATCCATCAAGTCTATCCTTAACATAAGTTGCATAACTTATTTTTGACATTTCTCCATCACTAACAAAATCAATTCCAATATTAATTTGTTTTTTAACAATATTATTTACATCTCTTTTTACTATTTCATCAAATACAGTAGAATTTATTTCTTCCTTTTTATCTTTTTTGAATAAAAGTTCAGATAAATCATTAGATCTTGGTAAGCTTCCAACATGTGTAGTTTTAATTTTACTCATTTTATTATTTCATTAATAATTGTTTCCAAATAGCAACTTCATCAAATAAAACCCATTCTCTAATTATAATTCCATCGACAATTTCAGCATGATTAATTCCCATGATAAAAATATTTTTATTAGTTGCTTGCTCATATTCATTGGTATTATTAACGTGCAATCCATTTAAAAACCATCTTATTGATACTTTGCTATTTTTACCTTCTTCCTCTAACCAACCAACATGCTCAATAGAAAAATTAATATTTTTGAGAGCATTTTTTATAGAATTCCAAAATTTTGAGATTTCCTCTCTTCCGTGACCTATTTTATTACCTGGCCAGAAAACACTAGCAGCTCTTGCATAATCAGTAAATTTATAATCTTCTAAAAAAATATTTTTTAAAATTTGAGAATATTTTTCACCTATACTACCTTTTTCAAAACTAAATGGCGTATATTCAGATTTCATATCGGAACTTAAATCAAATACTTTTTTTGCTGTAGTTTCTCCACCTTCTTTTTCTATTATCTGTTTAGCAAATTCTTTTGGAGTGTATCCAAGCTGTCTTACCATTGCACCTTGGTCTCTTACGATCCATTCATCATAAACTTGATTGTTTTTACAAGCACAATCTGCAATTACTCTATAGTAAATATCCTTTTTGGTTGGCTTTCCGTAAAAGCCATCTCCTAAGTGAGTTCCTTTACTTAGTATTCTGTGAGATGAGTGATAACCTTCTTCATCATTTCCATTCCAAATAACTTCTTCTCCTAAAAGTTGACGATTTGGAAATTCTTTTAGTGTTGCAAAAGTTGCTTCTATTACTGGTTTGTTTCCATAAGTTACTCCAAATGGAGATCTCACAGGTATATCTTTAGAGTAAAATTCTGATATTGAGTTAACATCCTTTCCCTCCCAAATTTGCTTTGTAATTTTTAGAATGTAATCTGGAAAGTCCTTATATTTTTTGTCAAAGCCCTTCATTAAATTTGGGAGACACAATTTAAAAAACAATCTTGCTGTTCATCAATTTTTATACTTAAGTTTGAATTTATAGGTACTGAAAAAGTATCTTTTGGTTTTAAATATATTTCAGTATTATTTATTGTCACTTTCCAATCTCCAGTTTGTGAAAATAATATTGTAGGTTTATTAAATTTTATATTTTCAACATTACAATTTTTTGCCTTTAATAAACTTAAATTAAAACCAGTATTTTGATTAATTATTGGTTTAAAATTTTGATTATTAAAGCAATTTCCAAGTACTTGAACTAAAAATAATCCTGGCGAGATTTCTTGTTCAAAATTTTTTCTATTTTCAAATTTACAAATAAATTTTGAAAGTTCATCCAATCTATAATCATCAAAATTTTTAATTTCCTCTAAGTCTATTGGTTTTAAGAGTTCTTTACCATCAGGTATTTTTTCATTAGATAAATCAATTAAAGAATTGTCATCAAGTAAAGCCATTCCGGTTTCTTTTGCTTTTTCCAAAACACTAGGCACCCAAGTAATTATTCCCGGATCATCACCTCCGAGCACAACAAACATTAATCCCTCTTTATCACCTGCATTTTCAAATCCTCTGAACATATTTGTTGGCATCGAAATTATATCTCCAGCACTTAATATGGTTTGATCTTTTCCATTCGCACCCCAATAAAATTTCCATTTTCCAGAATAAATTAAAAATACTTCTGCGGTAGTATGACTGTGCAATCCTGATCCATTTTTTGGCATTGCAGAAACTGCACCTAAATTAAAACTATGTGGCATTGCTATTTTGACAGACTGTCCAGCATCCTCTGCAACACCAGGACCTACGATTGAATAATTTTTTCTATCTTTGTGACCCTCAAGCTTACCTTCTACAAAGGGTAGGGTGCTTGGGACTAGATCCTCAAATTTTGCTAAACGATTATTCATATTTTTTTACACTATATTTTGTGATACTAGATTTAAACAATTAATTATATATGCAAATAGAACAATTTGATACAGGTCTTAAAGGACAGGAGAATGTAAAAAAATTAATTATTTCTCCTGAAGAAAATTTTAAAAATAAGCTTGAAGTAAGAGGTTATTTAAAACAAATATTTAAAAATGGAATTTCTAAAATTGATGAGAGTTTGGAAAATGCATTTTCTAACAATATTAAAGTAAATTGTTTTTATCCACTTAACGAATTTTCTGGCCTAAATGAATTTAAAGAAAAATTTTGGCAACCTTTATTTAATTCTTTTCCAGATATTGAGAGAAGAGAACAAATTGTAATAGGAGGAACATTTAGGGATAAAATACAAGTTGGCTCTATATCAACTTTATCTGGCAGTTTTAAAAAATCATGGTTAGGGATATCTCCTCATAATAAAATGATAAATCTTAGATGTTGTGAAATTCACGAACTCAAAAATAATAAAATTATTGAAAGCCATATATTAATTGATCTTTTGGATCTGATGTTACAATGTGGACAATATCCATTAAACAAATCCCGAGGTGCAGAAGGAAACTGGCTTCACCCAATTAATAGAGATGGTGTTAATTTTTTTGAAAAAAATTTTGAAATTTCTCAAGCTAGTTTAGAACAATCATTAATAATGCAGAGAAGTTTAAATATTAAACCGGAACTTGAATGCAAATCAGATGATGAGCTTAGAGAGAAATTAAAAAATCATCCACAATCAGATTATTGGCATGATAAAATGATTTGGTATGGTCCAAGTGGGATTGGTACAGCAAGATCTTTAGAAGGTTTTATAGATAATCATCAAATGCCTTTTAGAAAAACATTCAAAGAGAGAAATTATTGGAAACTCGGACATTATTGTGAATTAGGAGATGGAAAATTTTCATTAACAGCGGGTTGGAACAGTATACAAGCTGTTTATGGATCAGATCATTGGTTGGGATATAAATCTAATAATCAAAATGTAACAATGAGAGTAATGGATTTTTATCACCATGATGAGGAAAAGATCAGAGAAAACTGGGTACCAATTGATATAATTCATATACTTAAACAAATTGACATAGATGTATTCGAGTTAATAAAATAATTTATGGCTAATATAAAATTCTCAAACGTTCATAAATCTTTTGGCACAAATAAAATTATAACTGATTTTAATCTTCAAGGAAATGATGATGAATTTTTAGTTCTTGTTGGGCCATCTGGTTGTGGAAAATCAACATTGCTAAGAATGATTGCTGGTTTAGAAAAAATTGATAAAGGAGATATTTATATTAATGATCAATTAATTAATACGCTTCATCCATCAAAAAGACAAACCGCAATGGTCTTTCAATCATATGCATTATATCCACATATGAATGTTTACGAAAATATGTCTTTTGGTTTAAAAATTGAAAAAAAACCAAAAGAGGAAATTGAAAATAAAGTAATGCAGGCAGCAAAAATATTAAAGATTGAGGAATTATTAGAGAGAAAACCAAAACAATTATCAGGTGGACAAAGACAAAGAGTTGCTATTGGTAGAGCAATTACTAGAAATCCTAAAATATTTTTGTTTGATGAACCACTTTCAAACCTAGATGCTGCTTTACGAGCAGAGATGAGAGTTGAAATTTCAAAATTGCATAAACAAATAAAAACTAATATGATTTATGTAACTCATGATCAGGTAGAGGCAATGACTTTAGCTGATAGAATTGTTATTCTAAATCATGGAAATATAGAACAAGTTGGTTCTCCCGAAGAAATATATAATGATCCAGCAAATGTTTTTGTTGCTCAATTTATTGGTACACCAAAAATGAATATTTTAGAGGTGTCTCGTGAAAATATTTTATCAAGTAATCAAATTAAGTTTTTAGACAACGCAGTGACAATACCTAGTGTTAAATTAGAGAAAAAAAATTATTTAATTGGGATCAGACCTGAACATTTTAATGTATCTAGAGAAAGTGAATTTATATTTGAGCCAAAAATTGATCTTGTTGAAAACTTAGGTAATGAAAAAATCGCATATATTAAAATAGATAATCATGAGATTAGTGCAAAAATTTCGAGCCAAAATAAAATAGAAAATATAATTGGATTTAACTCTGAGGATATTTTTCTTTTTGATGAAAATGGAAAAAGAATTAAATCTTAGCTTGTAAAATAAAGCTTTTTTAAGGACAATTTTAGCGCATAGTAATTTTTTACACGGTAGTTATTTATACTTATATGAGTGATTTAAATAAACATTTCGAGCCTAAAAATTTAAGTGACAAAGTTGCTTTATTGTTTACTAAATTTTTAAGGCTTTTAGCTGATACTTTTTTTAAAAAAAGGTATGGTCATAGAGCTGTTGTTTTAGAAACAATAGCAGCAGTTCCAGGCATGGTTGCAGGAATGCTTGTTCATTTAAAATCATTAAGAAAAATTGAAGATGATAGGGGATGGATTAAAATTTTATTAGATGAAGCTGAAAATGAGAGGATGCATTTAATGACTTTTATCCATATTGCAAAGCCAACAGCAATAGAAAGATTTATAATTATGATAGCCCAGTTTATATTTATCATAACTTATGGAATAATTTACCTAGCATCTCAGAGAACTGCACATAGAATAGTTGGGTACTTTGAAGAAGAAGCAGTTATTAGTTATACTGAGTATTTAAATGAACTTGAAAGTGGAGCTATACCAGATCAACCTGCTCCTGAAATTGCAATAAATTATTGGAACCTACCATTACATGCTACACTTAAAGATGTTGTTAGAGTGATTAGAGATGATGAAGCTGGACATAGAGATGTAAATCATTCTTTTGCAGATATTATTAATCTGAAAAGAAGAAAAGAATTAATTAATAGTAAGAAAAATAATGTCCAGAAAGAAGAGGGTGGAAAAATTCTAGATCAATAGAAAATTAGTCTTTAATTTTTTCCCATTCAGACATTCCACCAGTAATATTTTTAACATTTTTAACCCCCATATCTTTCATCGTTTTTGTTGCTAGCGTTCCTTGCCCACCTAGACCACAAAATACAACATACTCTTTATCTGGGTTATTTTTGAAAATGTCATTTTCTAATGGACTTCCATCAGCTAAATAAAACTCAAGTAATCCTCTATCCATATGAATAGCATTTCCAATAGTTCCTTTTGTAAAGCTTTCTTTATCTCTTACATCAATAAATTGAACATTAGGATCGTTTAATTTTTTTTTAGCTTGCTCTGCTGAAATGTTCTCAATTTCACTGCTTACACTCATTAATTCATCAAATTTTTTCATAATTTTATCCTATAATTTTATTAGTTAGAGAATCCGTATTTTCTTAATCTTACGTCACCAGTTCTAGCGTGAGCCTCCATACCTTCGTATCTAGATATTCTAGCAGCTGCAGCACCAACCTCTTTATTAGATTCCTCGTTCATCTTTTGGTAAGTAACTGTTTTAATAAATTTTCCAACATATAATCCACCAGTATATTTTCCAGCACCTTTTGTTGGCAATATATGATTTGGACCAGAACATTTGTCTCCATAAGCAACAGTTGTTTCTTCACCTAAGAAAAGTGATCCATAATTTTTTAACGTATTTAAATACCAATCTAAATTTTCAGCTTGAACCTCTAAATGTTCAGGAGCATACTCATCACTTACTTTAACCATTTCTTCTTTTGTATCACATAAAATTACTTCACCATAATCTCGCCACGCAGCATCAGCGTTATTTCTATTATGCTCAGGTAACTCATTAATAATTTCTGGAACTCTTTTCATAACATAATCACAAAGTTCTTTATCTGTTGTGTAAAGCCATGCTGGAGAATCTGGACCGTGTTCAGCTTGCCCTACTAAATCATATGCTATTATTTCTTTATCAGCAGATTTATCAGCTATTATTCCGATTTCTGTTGGCCCAGCGAATAAGTCTATTCCAACTTTTCCATAGAGTATTCTTTTTGATTCAGCAACAAACTTATTTCCAGGTCCAACAATCATATCTACTGGTGGATTTTCGAAACATCCATAAGCTAATGAAGCTATCGCACCAATTCCACCTATATTCATTATTACATCTGCCCCACATAAGTTAGCTGTATAAATTATTATGGGATTTGCACCGTTCTCATCTTTTGGAGGACTAGTTACTATAATATTTTTCACTCCAGCAACTTTTGCTGTAGTTACACTCATAATTGCAGAAGCAATATTATTATAACGACCACCTGGCACGTAACATCCTGCAGTATTAACTGGAATTAGTTTTTGTCCAGCAATTAGCCCAGGTGAGAGTTCAACTTCAGAGTCTTTTCCTAAATTTTCTAATTGATGTTCTGCAAATTTTCTAACTCTATCGTATGAAAATTTTATGTCATCTTTAATTTTTTGATCCAATGTTTTTGTAATCTGATCAATCTTATCTTTACTTACAATTATGTCACCTTCATAATTGTCAAATTTTTTAAGAACCTCTTTAATTCCGTCTTCTCTTGTTTTTTCTAAATCTTTTAAGATTATATTAACTTTATTTCTTGTTTCATCTTCACCGGTAAATGCTGTTTTCTCTGCTTTTTTTATGTATGTAATTGTCATGATTTCCCTTTATTAGTAAAACCTATTTAAGATATTATTAAATTTAATTCAACATATGTTTAATTTAACGCCACAACAGCAGCTGCTATTGAAGCTAATCTAGCTTGAGCCTCATCTGATCTGCTTGTTATTACAACAGGAACTTTGCCTCCAACTACTACACCTGCGGCACATGCACCACAAAAATAAATAAGCATTTTAACTAAAGCATTTCCAGCCTCAACACTTGGCACTAATAATACATCTGCCTCTCCAGCAACTACATTTTTTATACCTTTAATATTTGCTGATTTTTTTGAAATACTATTATCAAATGCCAAAGGACCAAAAACATCAGCATTTAAATTTTCAATTTTTGCCAATTTTGTAATTTCTGCTGCTTCTATTGAGCTTGGTACACTTTCTAAAACTTCTTCTGTTGCAGAAAGTACGGATACTTTTGGTCTCTCTATTCCTATTCTTTTTGAAAAATTAACAACATTCTTAAGAATATGCATTTTTGTTTTTATGTTTGGCAAAACATTCAAAGCCCCATCAGTTATAATTAGAGGTTTATCCTCTTTATCAATAGTCATATGCCAAATATGACTAAGTCTCGTTTTTCCTAATAAATTATATTCACGTTTTAGAACTTCTTTCATTAGTACATCAGTATGGATATGACCTTTAACTATTATTTGCACTTTATTATCGCTAGCTAATTTAGATGCTATTTTTGCAGTATTATTTTCGACAGGCTCATGAATAATTTCATATTTAGAGATATCCCATTTTATGTCTTCTGCACATTTTTGTATTTCAATTTCATGGCCTATAAATATTGGATCAATTAAGTTTTCATTTACTGCATCTTGAACCGACAACATTGGAAGGGGTCTTCCTGCATTTACAATTGCAACTTTAACTCCCTTTTTTTTATGAGCTAGATCTAATAAATTATTAGGACAGATAATTTCTTTATTTGACAACATTTTTTGTACAATTATGTGAAAAACTGCAACATGTACACAGAAAAAAAAATTTATTAAAGTTAAGAAAAAAGTTATATTGGTAGTCTAAAGCGGAGAAGACGTTGGAAATTGTAACAAAAATTGCGCCAATCATATTGGCTCTTATAATGCTAGGCTTAGGTCTTGGATTAAAAATAGAAGATTTTACAAGAATAATTAAATCACCAAAAGATTTTATTGTTGGCTTTATTTCTCAATTAATAATTCTTCCAATAGTTGCCTACTTATTAATTATCATTTTAAAAACACCGCCAGAAATAGCAATTGGGGTAATGATAATAGCTGCAGCTCCAGGTGGTGTTACATCTAATATTATGACAAAATTTGCTGATGGAGATGTTGCATTATCAATATCTTTAACTGCTGTGATTAGTTTATTAAGTATAATTACAGTTCCGTTGATAATTTTTACATCTGCAGATTTACTTGGAATAACAGAATTTTCACAAAATATTTCAATGACAGGAATAGCGCTAAAAATGTTTTTAGTTGTAACAGTACCTGTAATTTTAGGAATGATCATCAGAAAATTTGCTGAAAATTTTATAGCTTCTAAAGTTGGAATTTTTAATAAATTAAATATTGTTTTATTTATAATTTTCTTCATCGCAGCTTTTTACGAAGAAAAAGAAAATTTAATTAGCTTTATAATGCAAGCTGGTTTAATTACTTTAATATTAAATATATCGATGATGGTTATTGCTTACTACATTGCAAAAGCTTTTACATCAGGAGTTAAACAAATGAGGTGTATTGCTTTAGAATGTGGACTACAAAATGGTACTTTAGCTATATTCGTTTCTACACAAATATTTGGTACCGATATATTATACGCAATACCGACAGCTGCTTATGCACTAATCATGTATATAACAGGATTTATTTTTATTTTTGTTTTAAGAAAGTCTAATTAAGAATTTATTATTCTTATATGATTAAAAACTTTATAGATAAAATGGCTCAAGCTAATCATATTTTTATTAACCATTCCCTTAGTTGTTATAAAAGCACTATCTTTAGCATTGAACGTAATTAATTTTTTTTCATTTATATGAAGATATTTTTTATCAATTAAATTTTTTAGTTTTCTAACAACTGTAGGTCTTGGGATACCAGTTATCTCAGAAATTGACATGGCATTTACACCTCTAGTATCAGAGCCCATAAGATCTTTATGGTATGAACGCATACTTTTTTTTGGAAAAAAATTTTTATTTTTAACTGAGTTAATTACTGCAACCATACCGATACCCAAGCTTTCTAAATCTTTTAGCTCTTTTCTCCATCTATTAATATAAATAAACCAGAATTTATTAAACTGGTACAAGCAGTAAGAAAAATTTTCTTTCATTGCTAATATTATTTCATTAACAGAATAAACTTCAGTTACGAGCTTCTCTTTTTTTAAAATTTTATTAAATTCATGCAACATAGTTGCAATTTCGGTAAGTGTTTCAACTGCTTTAGCTGAGTAAAGGGTATCCCTAACTACAAAAATTTTCTTACCAAGTCTTTTAATTGTTCCAATTTTCTGTAATTCCAAAACTTTTCTTCTTATACTTTCTTTGGGAACGCCCAGATCTTTTGAAATGTCTGAAATGTTAATTTTATCAATTTCAATTGTTTTTTTTTCGTAAAAAGTGTCGTAGTTAATTTTTATACCGTTTTGCCTGAAATATATAAGGTCTTGATGTATCAGATATATAATGATGACGAACTTATCTATATCTTTCCAATGATCATAGGCTCTTACAAACCAATTACTTGTTAAGGTAAAATAATAGGGTGCTAGTGCTGCAAAGTTATTTTGGATTACTTTGTTAATTAACTTTTCATCAATGTGTTCGGATATACTTGGTAATGTTTTCATGTAATAAAAAAACCCATTTTGATAAAAAAAAACCCAATTTGAACAAATATTTTAATTTGTCAATCTTTTAATTATTTCTTGAGAATAAATTATTTTTTTTTATCGAATTCTAAACTTCCTCTAGAATTTACATTATTTTTTACGTGTTTATAGTAACCAATATCTTTTATTAGCTTTAGAAGATCAATTCCTTTATTTTCATATCTTCTTTTAATTGTCATTCTTGGAATATTTACAAAATTTATCTGATCAACAAAATCTTCAGTCCATTCTTTTTCTATTTTATCTTTAACTAATTTTTTTAAAAAAATCCTAAAGTCAGTACAGGTAATAGATTTTATATTTTCATTGATTAGCATAATTTTTATTTTAACATAAAATTTATAAATTTAAATCATTAGAAAATTATTTAGAGTCAATAACAACTATTGTTAAATCATCTTTTTGAATATGTCCTTTATTTAAAATATCATTAATCATTACTTTTAATCTTTCATGATTAGGAGTTGATTGATATTGCTTAATATAATTTTGAAAACCTTCTGAACCTAGCATTTCTCCATTTGGGTTTTTAATTTCAGTGATACCATCAGTAAAAATATACATTGAGCTGTCTACAAATGAAATAGTATGCTCAGTATATTTTGTATTAGGCATAATCCCTAAGGGAGGACCTGCTTCACTATAATTTGTAAATGAACCATCTTTTGAAAAGATTATAGGAGGTTCGTGACCTGCACTAGATAGCAATAATTCTTTTTTATTACTATCATAAATGCCAACCAACATAGTTACAAACATTCCTCTTGAAATGGTTTCGCAAATTTCATTATTAAGTTGTATTAATAAATCAGCAGCAGAAAAATTAGTTTTACTTAAGCAACGATAAAGACTTGATGCTTTAGACATCAATAAAGATGATTTAATTCCTTTACCAGATACGTCTGCTACACCAAAACCGTATTTTCCATCCTCTAAGTCAGAAAAATTATAAAAATCCCCAGAAACTACTTTTGCAGGTATATTTATACCAGCAATTGGGAAATCTTCTTTTTTATTTTGTGATAAAAGAGATTTTTGAATTTCTCCAACTATCTCTACTTCTTTTTGAATTTTATTTTTCTCTACCATCTCTTTTGCCATTTTTGCATTTCTTATTGCAAGTGCAGCAGGAGCAGATAAAGTTTCTAACAAAGTTCTATCTTTCTCGATAAATAATTTATCATCAGTTTTTTTATTTAAACAATGAATAACACCAATACATTCATTTGCTGCTATAAGTGGAGAGCATAAAACTGAAAAAGTAGTAAAATTTGTTTTATTATCTAAATCAAAATAAAATTCTGCAATTTCTCTAACGTCTTTTCGAACATTTCCAACGCGGATACATTTTTTTTGTTCTACTGCTTTTGCCATTACCCCATCGGTTAAATCCAGCTCATATTCATCAAGATAATCTTGGTTTATTGAGGCAATACATTCGAATTTTTTCTTCTGATCATTTATTAAAAATATATTTGCTGCTTGAGCATTTATTCTGCCAATAATTACTTTAAGTGCTGTGTTTAAAGTTTCTTTAAGTTCTAGAGACAAAGCAAACTCTTGATTCATGTTTGTAATGATTTCAAGATCTATATTTGCCTGGGAGACTTCCGGTTTTTTTTCTTCTTCAGGTTTTTTAGGTTTAAATAAGAACATTTATATCTAGTATTTTATCCTGATTTTATATAATTTTACAACTATGGAGATTATAATTAATAGTCCAAACTTTTACTTACACTTTCAAGATGCTGTACTAATGGTTCAATTTTTAATTGATGGCCTAATTCAAGTTACTTCAAATTTTAAAATATAAGAATTTCATTCGTGGATTTTTTATTTGTAATTATTCTGGGAGGACTTTGGGGAAGTTTTGCAAATGTTTGTATTTATCGTTTGCCTTTAGATAAAGGAGTAGTTTCTGGAAGATCTTATTGTCCTAAATGTAAGAATCAAATCTTTTGGGAGGATAACATTCCAATACTATCTTATTTATTGCTAAGTGGTAAATGTAGAAAATGTAAAAAACATATTTCTTACCAATATCCTCTAGTAGAATTTGTTAACATTTTATTTTTTACAATTATTTATTTTATATATGGGTTAACATTAACAACTATTTTGTTAATGATTTTAAGTTTATCTTTTATTATTATTTTCTTTATAGATCTAAAGCACTTTATTATTCCAAATGAAATAACTTTTTCAATGATGGCCTTAGGATTTTTAAAATCTTTTGATCCAAATTTAAATTCTATGTTTCCAAATTATATTAATTCACTAATTGGAGGTTTATTTGGATATGGAATAATTTGGTCAATAATTTATTTTTACAAACAAGTTAGAAAAAAAGAAGGTATGGGATTAGGGGATGCAAAGTTATTATCTGTAATTGGATTTTGGTTTGGTTGGATAGCTATACCCTTTGTAATTTTTATTTCATCAGTTGTCGCTTTGATTTCAGTAATACCCAGCTTAATAAAAAAAAATAAAAATATGTCTTCTCAAATCCCTTTTGGTCCCTTTATAATTTTGGGGTGTATTTTGTATATAATTTTTTCAGAACAATATAAAAATTTATTATTTGGATGATTGACAGAAAATATATTTATTTAGGCATTATTTTTTTGTTTCTAACAATAATCAAATTTATCAATCCTCCTATTATTCAAAAAATTTCATTCATTAATTATGATTTTTATCAAAAAGCATTTAATAGAAGCGAAGTAAAAGATATAACTATTGTAGATATTGATGAAAAAAGCATAGCTAAGATTGGTCAATTTCCTTGGAGAAGAGATATATATTCTAAGGTTTTAAAAAACTTAAATCTTCATAATCCTAAAGCTATAGCCTTCGATATAGTATTTAGTGAAGAAGACAAGCAAAATCCAAAAGATTTATTATCAAAATTGCAATTAGAAAGTGATCAATTAATAGACATAGAGGTAATAGATACTAATAAAATTTTTATAAATAGCATAAAAAATTCAAAAGTAATTTTGCCTATTTTAGGAGAACCTGAGGATAATTTTGTAAAGAATAATTCTAAACCTAAATTTAGAATTATTACCAAAGGAGAAAATCCTAAAAATTTTATTTATAAATTTAAAAATAAAATTATTTCTCTTGAGGAAATCAGTAGTGCTGCAAGTGGCATTGGTTCAATTTCATTAATTCCTGGTATAGATGGTGTAATTCGTAGTGTGCCGGTACTTTATAATATAGACGACAAAATATGGCCTTCGTTAGCTCTTGAGACTGTGAGAATTGCAACTGGTCAAAAAAATTTACTAATAAAAAGTGATAAAAATGGAATTGAATTAATTAAGACTAAAAAAAATATAATTCCCAGTGACCAAAATGCAGTAATTAATGTGAAGTATAATAAATTTTCTAAAGATAATTATGTCTCTGCTGTAGATGTAATTAACAACGATTTTGATCACAAAAGAGTTAAAAATAAAATTATTTTAATTGGATCATCTGCTCAGGCATTATTTGATATTGTTAAAATTTCTAACGGTAAAACAGTTCCTGGAGTTGAAATTCATGCACATATTATTGATAATATTTTAAAAAATCAGAGTATTTCAAAAAACATTTATACCCAAGGTGCTGAAAATATAATCTTCCTATTTCTAATAATATTTCTGATTTTTATTCCAATGAAAATTAAACCAAAATTTAGCATTATTTTTTTTATTGGCTCTATAATTACAATTAATTTATCGAGTATTATTATTTACCAATTCAATTTTTATATTGACTCACTATCTTCAAGTATTGCAGGAATAACAGCTTTTATGACTTCATTGTACTTTAGATACTTAGAGGAAAATTCAATTGCTATTGAAAACGAAAAAAAACAATTAATTTTAAAAAAAGAGCGAGAAATAGCTGGTGAGGTTCAAAAGAAATTATTCCCAAGTAATAAAAAAATTGAAAAATATATATTTGCAAAGAACACACCAGCTAAAGATGTATCTGGTGATTATTATGATTATTATCAGGTAAATGATAATGAAATTTATTTTATCTTAGGAGACGTAACAGGTAAGGGGATTAAGGCTGGAATTTTAATGGCAAATACTGCCGCAGTATTTAGATCACTTGCAAAAATGAATTCCTCTGTCGCAAAAACTGCCTTATATATGAACAATCAGGTAAAAGACTCCTCTTATCAAGCAATGTTCATTACAGTTATTTTAGGAAGAATAAATTTAAAAAAAAAAGAAATGGAATTTATTAATATGGGTCATGAACCAATGATGTTGCTAGATCAAAAATTTAATTTTGAGTATGTAAAATCAACTTTGCCTCCAATGGGATTAATGCCTATCAAAGATGAGAGTTTTTTTAAAACAACAATTTTGGATATATCTGATAAAACTATTTTGATCTACACAGATGGAGTTACAGAGGGATATGTTGATGAAGGAAAAGAACTTGAGGTTGTAGGTCTTGAAAATGAAATTAAGAAATTAAATTCAACCTCGCCAGAAATAATTATTAATCATGCAACAAAAATATTAACAGATAAAGGTTTTCCTTTAAGGGATGATATTACAGCTCTAGGAATAAATATTAACAATTCAAATTAGGTTTTTAAACTTCAACAATACAAGAAATTACCTTATAAGTTTTTGAAAAATCATTAAATGACAAAAAACTTATTTAAAAATTTAATACTTATTTTTTTTTTAATATCTAGTTCAGCTTTAGCTGAAATTTCGTATCGAGAAATTTTAGATAACCCAACGGATTTAGAGTTAAATCTAAATTATGCTAAACAACAAGAAAAAGCAGGTAATATTAAATCAACCATTGCTACCCTGGAAAGACTAAGCAAACTTTATCCAAAAAATTCTGATATCAAGTTATATTTATTATCAATTTTACTTAAGATGGATTCAAAAGTGAAAGTTGATTTTATGGTCAAAACAATGCTTGAAGATCCTAATACGAACGAAGAAACTAAAAAATTAATAGCTGAACTTCTAACTGGCAATCAATTTCAAAAAGATAAACAAAATAAGTGGATTGCTTATTTAGATATTAATTATTCCCAAACAGAAGAAGACAATATTAGTGGAAGAACGAAGTCAGGAAAACTTGCTAAAAGTAATGGTACGACTGATTCTCAATTACCTTTTCCGGCTAATGATAGCAGACTTACCTTAGAATATGATAAAACTTTTGTTAGAGGCACTGCTTTAACTCTAGGAAGAATTTTAAATGAAAGTTCATCTATATTTATGAACCTGGGTTTAAATGTAAACACTAATAACAAAAAGTTCAAAGGGGAAAGTGACGTTCATTCTGTCTCTTTGAGTTACCTAAAAGCAAAAAAAAATCATTATTTTTCACCGTATATTTATTACAATAAACTAAATTATAGAATGCAAGAGGATTATCAAGCTAAGGGATTCGGGATGAGTAATACATATTTATTTAATGACAAATTTAATTTAAATTATGCCTTAAGTTACTCTGAAAATAGATATCACTCAAAACCTAATCCAATAGACTCTCAAGGAACTCAAATATTTGTAGATGCAGGTGATTTAAATAACAATGAAGTTTACAATGCTAATATAAGATTAAATTATAACCTAACAGATAAAATGCAAATTAGTTCAAAAGTAATATATAGCGATATTCAACATGCTAAACGTTTTGATAGTTATGAGTCTAGTGGTGCAAATTTATCAATTTCTAGAATTTTTTCATTTGGAACATTTAAAGCATCCGCAACTCACCTAACAAACGTATTTGATGCTAGAAAAACAACGGTATCATCATTAAAAGACAGAGAAGATACTAGTTTAGTAACTAATTTTATTTTAAGGGGTGATATAAATCAACTTTTACCTTTTTTAAAAAAGATAAATAAAGATAATAGTATTTATTATACTATGAGCTTAAGAGAATCTAATGTAAATTCAACTATATCAAGTTATGAGATTGAAAGATCATTTAAAAAAATTGGAATATCTAAGAGGATAAATTTTAATGATTAAAAAATTTTTTTATATTTTATTTATTTATTTTCTTTTAATTTTTAAATCTTTCAGTGCTGAATTCATTGGAGTAATAGGCGTAGCTGTAGGTGAAATAACTAATCAAAATAATGAAAAACTATTAAGTGGATCTAAAATATTTTATGGAGATACTATTTTAGTAAAGTCTAAATCAAACGCACAAATATTATTTTTAGATGAAACTGTTATGACAGTTGGAGAAAGCACTGAACTAACTATAGATGATTTCATATATGATCCAAAAACAAGTAATGGAAATTTTGTGACAAATATAAAATCTGGGATCGTAAAGACAATTTCAGGAAAAATTAGTGAAAAAAATCCTGAAAATTTAGAAATTAAAATACCAAATGGTTCTTTAGGAGTGAGAGGGACGGAGTTTCTCGTGTCACTAAATGATAAGAAAGAAAGCACAGTTTTATTATTAGGACCAGGCCCAGAAAATACTCTTGGTATGGTTCCAGGAAATATTGAATTAACAGATGGTATAAACACTACAATTATAAATAATCCTGGATTCCAAGCAATGATACAAAACGTTGTATCTTTAGCATCACCTGCAAATACAGATGTATTAACGCAAATGTCAAGTTCAATGAGTCATTCAGTTTTAAATTCTAGTAATGTGGTTGATAGCTCTAATAATTTAACGACAAATTTGATAAATTCTGCAAATTTAAAAAATAATATTATAATCACAGCAAAAAAGTTTGATTTAAAATCAGACGAGAGAGCTTCAGAAATTTTATCAAGCCTATCAACAGACTCTGAATCTAAAGAAATATTAGTTGCTATGAACGAGTTACAAGAAAATATCATAGTAACAGATAATGAGAATTATGTAAGAACTTTAGATAAAGACACAATTTTATATGACTCAGGTTGGTTTGATCTGACAAAAGTTACAACTGGATCAAATGGACTATCATATAGCTCTGACAAAAATGTTTTTGAGGACGGAGCAACGCAACAGGGTCGTGCTAAAGTTTATGTAAACTTCAATAAAAAAGAGATAAGTGCAGATGTATTTTCTAAATTAACTTTAAAGGGAGCATCTACAGTGGACTATAGCTTTACAACACCTACAGTTACTTTAACAACAATACCAGTTGTTGCTTCTGTGCCTAAGGCACTGGTTCCAAATGGAACAACAAGTTTAGATGAATTAATTGATAGTGGTGGGGGTGAATGCCCAGCCGACTCTTGCACATCTTTAGTTAGAGTTGCTAACACTTTGCAGAGTAGTGCTTTGACATTAAATTCTGGAGATACAGAACAGTTAATGGATAAGTACAACCATGACACTAACAATTCAGATGCTGCAAAAGAAGTATTTCAATATGGTAAATTTACTACTGTCGATTCAACTGGATTAACTGGTCTAGGAACTTTTGTATTTGAGGGTGCTCATGATGCGAGTGCATCTCCTGCAGGAGAAGCTGCTTATGTTCAATCTATCGAGAGATTAGAAGGTTCAACAGTAGTAATTGGCAAAGCATTAGAATAAATAAATATTAAAATTGAGTATAAGAGTTTTTTAATTTATTTATAAAAATCTTTGAAATTTTATATATGAGATATTTAAAAAATTTGTTATTTTTATATAATGAAATCTTCCAATAAATCTAAAGGTTTTACTCTAATCGAGCTACTAGTTGTTGTAGCTATCATCGGTATTTTAGCTGCTGTAGGAGTAGTTGCTTATAGTGGATACACTAGTGGTGCAAAAAAAAGTGCTGTTAAAGCAAATCATAAGAAGGTTGTAAAATACATTATGAACGAAACAATGAAATGCTCTATGGGACAAGCTTTTGCAATGGATAATAATTTAGATTGTTCAAAACAATCATCTACTAATTGGAAAAATGATGTAGCAGCAGCTGTTGAAATAGCTTTAAAGGATTTTAAAAACCCTTATGACGATGATCCCAAAAAAAAAAAAGTTAGTCATGGAGGAGAAATAAAAAATGACACTGATGTTGGCTACATTAGAATGTTATCACCACGTCAAGGAATTGATGTTCAGGTTTGTTTTATAACACCATGTGCTGGTAATCGTTGCACATCTGATAATCATATTTGTAGTGGAGATATCAATTTAAATTAGTTTAAAAAATATATGAAAATTAAAAACTTTATTTTAATTAAATTTATTTTCATTTTTATTTTTTTAATAAATTCAAATGAAGCTAAAACAGAAGATTGTGACACAACTGTTTCCAGTTCTTTAACTTCACAACTTGAGTGCACTGATGATGATACCTTAAACGTAACCATCAATGGGTCAGTTACCAAAACTGGTGCTGATACTATTCATGCAAAGAGTCATTCTGATGTAACAATAGATAATAAAGGAACTATTTCAGCTAGCACAAATCAAGCAATTAATATGCAGCATGCTGTAAATAGTACAGTCACCAACTCTGGTACTATTGAGGCTACACTTAGAAATGCAATATTAATGGATGGTACTAGTGCAGATAATATCACAATTAACAATAGTGGAACCTTAAAAGCTGGAAAGAAACAAGTGATACTTGCAACAAATTCAGAGAATACAACAATCATAAATTCAGGAACAATTGAAACTACTAATTCAAGCAATCCAAATACAGGTGGAATAAATTATTATAATACTTCTGGAGCTGCCATTAACGGTGCAACTATAACCAATTCAGGAACTATATTTGCATATGGGACTGGCATAAGGTTTGGAACTCTAGGAATTGCAAGTAAAGCAGTTAACAATATGACAATTACTAATTCAGGAACAATCGAGGGAGGAACTGCTAGTATAGCAGTACATAATGCTAATGCTACTGGTACAAATATTATTACTAAAGACGAGGGTTCTTATGTTGGAAAAATAATATTAAACGATTCAGCAACTACTTTTACTTTGGACTGCAGTATTTCAAAAGATCAAGATATTGAGTTAAATGATAAAACTAATATTTCAATAACAAATAATTTGTGTGGAAATGATACATATCAAATATTAGATGCGAATAAAAATTTAGACTCCGATAATTCAGAAGCTGATGGTTATCTTAGAATTTACGGAGAAGAATTAGATGTTGTTAGTAACAACAAAAAATATAGAACAGAAATTTTTAGCAATACTTTAAATAATATTTTTAAGTCATTAAGTGATATAAAAGAAAGATCAACATTTTATACCCAATCGAAAAGAAACAATATTTATGAAAACTCTATAAAGGGTGTTTCTGGTTATTTTTTAAAAAATGATTACGAGGAAGAAAAGACAAGAACTTTTTTAGCTTATTTTGAACAAAACGTTAATTTTAATAGCAAAGAAAAAAGCAAAAGTGAAAATCTAGCTTTTGGTTATGATTTAATCACAAATATAAATAATCTTTCAATAAAGCCATTGATTGGTATTTCTAGTAATAAAATTACTGACATTGAAACTGAGTCTGATCAAATAATTAAAAATAATTTTATAGGTCAGTTTTTTGCGTTACATACTGATTATAAATTAACTAGAAAAATTCAAAATAATAATGATTTGTCTTTAACAATAAATGGAGAGTTTGGAGCGCATAGACTTCCAAAATACTTATCTAAATTTACTCATGGAGATTTATCTGTTGATGAGGCAATAGACCAAGTTTTGGGTGTAGGATTTGATGTTGAATATTCAATAAAAAATAAAAATGGATTTATATTAAAACCGTATGCTGGTTTAGCTTTTAATAAAACGTTAAGTGGTAAAATTAAAATGAATGATATCAATGGCGCAGGATTAAAAGAGGATATATCGCAAGATCACACAATGAATGGAGCTGTTGCAAAAAAAATTGGTTTATCTTTAACTAAAAATACTGATGATATTAGTCTAGGTTTTAATTTTGAACATAGCAATCAAGATAATGTTGTTAATAATAATTTAAATTTCTCATTTAGCAAAAAACTTCAAAGAATCGCAAAAAAAAGAAAAGAGGAAGAGAAATTAGATCCGGAACTTGAAAAATTATTTGATCAACTTCAAATTATTAGAGAAAATGAAAGACTGGCATTGGTTGCTAACAAATTAAATAAAGAAAATCAGGCAATGAAAGAATTAATTATTCAATTGATCAAAGAAAACCAAAAAATTAAAACTGAAAATAAGTTATTAATTAAAAATATGAATTAGATTGATTAAATAATGGATCAATTTTTATTTATAAATATTATTATTACTGGGTTAAATCTCTTTATTATTGTTTATGCTTATTCGTTAAGTTTTTTTCCAATTAAATGGCGAAAAAAAGTTAATCAAGATACTCTTGTAGGCCTTGCATTAATTTTTTTTACTATGATTACAATGTTTGCTTGGATTATTTATTTTTATTTTAAAATATTCAGACCTTTTGACGATATAGGGATATTCACTTAATATAAATTTATGAAAAACAAAGGCTTTACCCTAATAGAACTCCTAGTCGTAGTTGCAATCATAGGTATCCTAGCTGCAGTAGGGGTAGTTGCTTATAGTGGTTATACTGCAGGTGCCAAAGAACAAGTTTGCTTAGGTCATTATGCTCAGTTAAAAAAGAAAATAAATCAGAATTGGCTCATGTGCGATATTAACGGGGAAGTTCCATTAAAAGGTCAATTCACGAATGGTGTTGAAGGAACTGAGAGAAATGTTGCATGTACAAACTTTGGAACTATAGCAGGTGAGACTGTAAAAGATTTTACAAACTATGCAAAAAGCCCTTATGAAAATCTAAAAAGTAATTTAGATATTTTATCGTACATTGGTGATCCACCTAAAGACGGTCAATTTGCTTATTATCCTGAGACAGCAGGATTTAAACTAAGAGTAAGATGTAGAGGGAAAGTTACAACACATCAATGGCCAAAAGCTCAATATCCATAAAAATTAACTATTGCTAAAAGTTATGTCTCCAAGAGCTTCTGTAAGTACTAACTTCTCCAGAAGCTGCTTGTAGAGTAACTAAGTCTTTCTTAGACTGAGTTGACTGACCTGCAATGTTTGCAAATAATTTACCAGCAAAGAATACAATTCTTGATAAAACCCCTTGACCAACATAGAAACATTGATCAGATGTAGCTCTTTTCTTACCTAGTCTTGAAGAAAAGTTTGTTCCACATTCATCATCTGCTGCACAAATAAATGCATCTCCTAAACTACATTTATTAACAGAAGAAGAGGGTTGGTAAATTGGAAAATAAGCTAATCCACTTGAAACAGATGGCTCTGCAGTCACTTTTTGATAATTAGGTAAAGTAATATACCAACCTATGTCTTTAGTTAATTCTGGACAGTTTGCACCTGTTGTATCGTTAGACGTGTTCTTACATCTAGTAAGATCAGCTGCTTTTGTTGGTTTACTCACTGCTCTATAATTTGGATAATTTGGATCTGCAATTCCAAGCATTAAGTTTTGTATGCCTTTTGAGGCATCTCCAATTCTTTCATAATCACCAGTTCCTGCATATAACCATAACGAATTAGTTGTTTGACCAACTGTTGCATCCATTGAGTGATACATATATCTTCCATTTGTTGAATTTGATCCTGCAGTAAATAACGTCGTGCTATCATACATGTTAATTGCATTTCCTTGACCATCATCAGACATATTCGTTAAATTAAATTTAGTAATTTTTCCTTCTAAATCGCTTAAGTAAACAAGTGCTCCTTTATAATTAACCCCTCTTGCAGTGTCTGGTGTAATAACTACTGGGGTTCCTGGAGTTGAGTTTACAATGTCATTTGTTGTTAAATCCTCAATTGGAATTACTTTTTGAACTTTACCTGGATATGTTGTGTCTTCTAAATTAACTACAGTTAAGTTAGATCCAAAACCTGAATGTTGAGCACCAAATCCACCACCCATTACAGCGACATAAATATCATCTTCAATATTAGCATCACCAGCTCCATCGTTTGGTAATCTTAATATTCTAGGAGCTGCCCAAGTTTCACCTAAAGCACTATAGTCATATTCTGGTTGAGTTTGAACTCCCGTTAAAGCAGAACCAGGTTTTAGATATAGCCCAAGATTCGAACTAGCTAATGCATCATTGTTAGGATCATAACCATAATAAGTTATGGTTGTTCCAAATTGTATATAGCTTTGACCATTTCTTGCACCAGAGGTGTATTTTCCAATTGTGAAATTTGTGTAATCTTTATCATCTAAAAGTACTGTTAAATCAGATCTTGATACATTTTGAAGAGCTGCAGGCAGTGTCCATCTATTTGATTTAAAACATCTATTGTTTGCAGTTGCATCACACGTTTCACTTCCCACACTATTTTGTGCGTTATCGGTTACTTCAATTGCTTCAGTAAATGTACTTAATGGGAATGAAGTTGCAATATAATCATAATCATTAAGATTACCATTGTGATCGATTACGTGAACTTTGTGCTTAATATGATCATTATAAACAGAATATAAATGCAAGGGTTTTTCAGGATCTGTTACATCAAGCACTGAAAAACCAGGTCCACCTCTTCCATAAGGTATCATTAATATAGTGTGCCATTTTTTCGTGGTATCATATGCACTTTGGAAATACATATCATGCACTACTGGAGAACCATCAACTCCATAAATAGCATTCGATCCACCAACACCAGATCTATTTAAGTTAACATTCACCATATTTGGCATGCTACTTGCAACAAATGGAGGAACAAATGCCCATTCTTCTTTTCCAGTTTTAGAGTTAAATGCATGTAACATTCCATCGTTTGCTCCAACATAAATAATTTCTTTTCTATTTGCTTTTGAAGCAGCCCAAGCATCGTAGCCTTTGATTGATCTATAATAAGCTTCTTGGTTAGTTCCAACGAATGCCGTTTCAGCACTTGGTGCACCGACAACTACCATTTCAGAATGATAAATATCTCCAAGTGGATTTGGCCTTGTCTCTGTTAAATTGCAATCACCATCATAATCAAAATAATCTTTACCTCTTACAAAGTTTATTAAACCTTTGATATCATCATCGGTTCCGTTAGCAACTCCTGAAGTATTTTTACATCTTTGAGAATTAACAGGATTATCTGATATACTATGATAACCTGACACTTCATTATTGGTTTGTTGAAACAACGTATTTATTTCACTCCAGTTTGTTTCAACAAAATTATTATAGTTAGTTTTATAATCTGTTCCTGGAACTTCACTCCAAATTTTTCTAGCATCCGGTGCTGGCATTACATCAATCGCACTCCAATTCGATTTGTCATTCGTATCAATAACTCCACTTGAGCTAATAGCGGTTCTAGTTAAAGTACCTTGCCATTCTTTGTTTTGTACATAGTCAAATTGTGCTTGGAATAATGATCCACCTTTTTCAATGGTTGCAGTAATTGCAGGTGCAGTAAATGATAATTTAGATGCAATAATTTGCGAGATTGCAGCTTTGAGTTGGGATTTTAAGGAAGCAGTAGTGTTAGCAATAATCACATCATTAGTACCGCCTACTTGAGCCATTCTTCTAAAGTTTCTAATTCCACTCCCTGATATTCCTCCACCATAAGCAACAGTAAAGGTTTTAATTTTATGTTGGTTTAATAATTTTGAAACTCTCCTAGCAGCACCGTTATGATTATACCAAGCTCCATCACCTATAACTAAAACATAACTATTTTGACAGGACAAGTTTTTATCTATTGGAGATAAAGTGCTGTGCAAATAATATTCTTCTGCTTGTTTTGCCCAATTATCAGCATTGGTTCCTCCACCGGGATTTACACTTGAAATTATTTGATTAATTCTTGATGCACCTTGTTTATGGGCTCTTACTTTTATACAGGCTCTACTTGTACAAGGCGAGGCCCTTCCAGTAGTTATATTGCCAGACCAAGACCTAAAACCAGACCCACTATTATCCCACGACCAGTAACCAAATCCAAAATTTACTCCTGCTGTTAATGAAGAGTCTGTTACAATTGCTTTTATGGCTTCATGAGCACCTGTCATTCTTGTGCTTACGCCACCACCAAATTCTTTTAAAAAACCAAGGTTTAAATCAAAGGCTTGAATTGAACCTTTGTAATAATCGGCAACTAATACTCTATTATTTGTACTATCTACAAAAGTACCTCTTGGATACAACATACGAACATTAGTCGCTGTAGATTTTCCTCTGCAACATCTACCTACCTTACTATAAGTTGCGCTAGTTTTAGCTGCATTAAGAGTTATTTTATATAACCCATGTTCATAATAACTTGTACCGTATAATATATTATCATCAGTTGGATGGGCAGACATCCCAAAACCATACCTCCATTGACTTCTATATATACTGTTAGTTCGGTTTTTATTTACACAACCATTACTATCCACTGTATATCTGTACAAATACCTATAGTAATGTACATAAAAATTACTTCCCGAAGCATCATAGGTCCCATGCATGCTAGGTCTGATACGATCGTCATAACCTGAACCACAATTAATATTTGTATTAGTACTTAGATTTCTAGTAAACGATTGTCCGTAATGATTGAAAGCAGTTAAAATATTATTTTTAATGGATAAGTGTCTTGGATAACGAAACGAAACGTTCCAATCACAGGCACCTGTTGTTAAATTAATTCTAAAAATTCTGCTGTAATTATAAGATGCAACATACAAAAATCCATTATGTACTTGCATGGTATAATTGTAATAAGACCTACAATTTCCACTTCCTCTGTAAATTCCTCTAGCTCCAAAAGTACTATCTACAGCACCAGTTGCATAGGTTAATTTTTTAATTCCATATGTCCAATACTGACTTCCATAAACGTCTCCATTAGCATCTGCCGCAACAGCCAAAGGATACATAAAGCCTGAACCACTGATCATTCTTGCCCCCATGCTTCCAGATTTATCTAGAAGAATTAAAACGTTTGCAGGAACATCACTAATCCCTGATCCAGGAGGTAAGTTTTTTGCAAATGAATTTTGAGAAAACAAAATCAAGGTAAAGATTAGTTTTAAAATAAATATTTTAACTTTCATCTTTCGCCTCCATCTCTTGTTCTATTTTGTAATAAAATTCTCCTAACTTCATATCATATTCATCATTGGTAATAAAAATTTCTTCATCCACCAAATTTTCTGAATTTAAAAGTCTTTTATAAATAATTAATTTATTATTTTTTTCCCATGCATAAAAGTTATTAAAGATCTGTGGATTTTGTCCTGTATCAAAGTCTCCGTAAACTTTTTTTGCATAATTCATTAATGTTAGCTTATTAGCCTCAGTATTCTCTCCATCATTTAATGCAATAATTCTAATTGCAGCAAGATTTGCTGTTTCTTCTCTTTCACCTAAAAATACATACTCAATAGCTATCATGTCATTTAAATTATCATTTGGACAAAGCTCTGGTGCTTGAACTGGTAACATAAACTGACCTTCAAACATGGGCATTGGAGGTGCAATTTTTTCAAAAATCTTTGTTCCTTTATCACCAATATTGATCATGAAATCACATGCCGCGTTAGCAGGGGCAATAGATATAAAGAGTATAAATAAACTTTTAAGAATATTTCTCATTTATTAAGTATTTAAATTATTATTATAATAGACAAAATTAGAATTTACTTAAATGATTTATTGCTCATTTTAGTTAACTTATTACTTTGGAAGAACTATTGTACTTTCTAATGCGACAATCATGGTTTCTGAACCACTAACATTATGTTGATTTCTACTTTTGTTATATCCATGCCCCAAAGCTTTAATACCACAACCATAAATTCTATATGCCATGCCATCATTTCCAGTGTCAGTAGCACTTTTTTTGATACTTGAGCCATATCCCCTAAATGGGGCTGCTCCAATTCTTGTAATAAAATATTCGTAATAATAGCCTTTTAAGGTTTCAGCTTCTTGTTTTTCCTCTGTAGTTGCTCCTTGAAAACTATCTCGAATGACATCTCCAAAGTTCCAACTTTCACCAGTAACAACTTTAAGATTAGTTTTATCTATATCTCTAAAACTGTTGTAACAACTTAGATTAGTATTAAAATAAAAAGAGTCACTTGGTTGATAATTTTTCCTTGTCAAAGTTCCATTGAATACGGCTGTCTGATTTGCAGGCAAACTTCTCGCTGAAGTATCTCGTTTATGTGTCGCTGTATTCCATGGTCCTAAAAATCTATCAAGAACATATTTTTCACCTTCCAACAATGCTGTTTCAGCAACATAAAATGTTTGTTGGTACTCATCACTATTATTATTACTTTTATGGTCACCAGCAGAAATTACAATCAATGCACCACCCATCAATGACATTGCTAACATTAAAACTAATGATAAGACTAAAGCAAAACCTTGTTCGTTTTTATTTTTCATTGTAATCCCAGATTTCTTGCATGAGCTGAAACAATAATAGACTCTCTTAAAAATTTATCAGTGTTTGATTTTGTTCTCGAACCATCCATCATTGCTAATACTTTTCTTAATTTTGAATTTCTAAAAAAAGGTTTTGATGATCTAACTGTTAAAGCAACATCAATTGTTTTAATTGAATATAATTTATCTTTAGTAGCATTCGTTGGAGTAGGAGGTGGATTAATTAATAAACCTTTATCATCAATAGGATTAAAAACTAAATCTGACACATAATCTAAAACAATTTCTTCGCCATAGGTTTTTGAATTTCCATCTGTTGATGGATCATCCCATTTATTAGATGTTGAATTCCATCCCACCTTAGATTTATAAAGCGCAAATGCTTTAATGGGTGGAAACTTATTACCTGGTAGTGGTTGAGCTGACTTATCAGGTAATTTTGATGCTTTACATTCATAAGTAATTTTATATCTCTCAAAAACATATCTTGGTGTTCTGCTACTGTTATAATTTACATCACCATAAACTATTTCTAATTTATCACATGCTGTATTAAAATTTGAGCTTTTGGTAATTATGATAGGTGAGTGTTCATTTGAAGTTTTAATATTATCATTAAAATATTTAAATCCAGCGTTCCTGATATCTCTTAACATCATTCCAACCACATCTCTTCCTGCAGTTGAAATCTTTGCTCGATCGGCAACTTGTGAGTAAGTGTTATTTACAACTTGATAAGAAGTAAACATCGCTGCCATCATCACAACAGAAATTAATATTCCAATTAAAATTTCTATTAAAGTAACTCCAGCAATTGAATTAAGTTTTTTTTTCATTAATGAATTTGAAAATATAAATATTTTTTCTTTGGTTTATTAGAACCTGTGCTAACATTTACTTCCATTTTACCGAGATACCATTTTTCATAGATACCCGTATTGCCATATCTTTGAGTATTATTATAAGTACAATTGTTTCCTGAAGCTCTATTATTACAAATATCATAAACTTTTAAAAATTTTGTATCTGAGGTGGTATTCCCTCCCGCACATTTTAATCTTCTTGTTGAGAAACGATCATCCCATTTTTTAAATTTATTTTGTGCAGCATTGGTAAAAGTTCCAGTTGTCGTCGTTCCTGATGAACAGCTACCCATATTCCAAGATGTTTTTGAGGTATTCTTATTAGCAAGTAAATAATCCATAAATTTAACGTCCGTTGTTGGAGAATTTGAGTGTTTTTCAGAAATTAAATCCTCTGCAACCATACCTGTTAAAAAAGTTGCCTTTGTTCGCTCGCCAGAAATATCGATTGATCTCACAGAATACTGGACCATCTGAAACACAGCAACAAAGCCAATACCAATGATTGCCGTAGAGACTAAAGCCTCTAATAAAGTCATTCCTTTTTCAGATTTTTTATAATCTATTCCAAGCACTTCCACCCCATTTAAATTTACTTATATTACCAAATCTATTCCACTCTACCAAGTATGCAGGTTTTTCCAATCCATCAGCTTGGGTTGTGGCACATTTTCCACCAGATTTGTTAGCATTTTCTGTTGTACAAATAATTATATAATTGTTTGTTAATCTTCCCTCGATTGAAACATTTAATTGTTTAGACAATTTTCCCTCTTTTAAAAAATATCTTGTATCTTTTGAAAAACAAACTGCACCGCTATTATTTATATTTGTAGAAACATCATATTTTGAATATTCAACTTGGTGATTTGTCCAGTAGCCTGAATTTACAATTTGGCATGTAACATTCTGACCTGAAGAGTTTGCTATCGTTGACTCTGTACTTTTTGACATTCCTTTTGAAAAAAATTCTGTAGATGTTCCAGACGGTTTAACCATAAATTGAACAACTGCATAATTTCCTCTTTGAGCTTGTGTATTTATTGATCTTAACATTGAAGAAACTTTTTCCATTGATCCTCTAATCTCACGATCTTTTCGCCAATCCATAAAGTTTGGATAACCTACAGCAGACACCACTGCTACAATTGTAATAACAACTAGTAGTTCTAAAATTGTAAAACCTTTAATGTCCTGCTTTTGCTGCACCTGGATCTATTTTTCCTGACTTAACCAATTCTTCTAAAGATTTATCCATAGTAATCATACCATCCCTTACTGCAGTTTGCATGATACTTGGGATTTGGTGAATTTTAGCTTCACGGATTAAGTTTTGAATTGGTGGAGTACATTTCATTATTTCAAATGCTCCCACACGCCCTTGACCATCTTTTGTTTTTAATAATCTTTGCGTTACTACCATTTTTAATGAAGTTGATATTTGTGCACGAATTTGTTCTTGTTGCTCAGGGGGAAATACATCAATAATTCTATTAATCGTACTTGGTGCACCACTAGTATGCAATGTACCAAAAACTAAATGTCCTGTCTCAGCTGCAGTAAGTGCTAAACTAATTGTTTCTAAATCTCTCATCTCTCCAACTAGAATTACATCAGGATCTTCCCTTAAAGCTGCTTTTAATGCTGCAGCAAATGATTGAGTTTGTTTCCCAACTTCTCGATGAGAAACAATACTTTGATTATCAGTGTGAATAAATTCAACTGGGTCTTCTACCGTTATTATATTTGAAGTTCTAGTTTTATTAATTTCATTTACAATCGCAGCAAGAGTTGTTGATTTACCTGATCCAGTTGGACCTGTTACTAAAACTAAACCTTTGTGAAAGTCTACAATATCATAAAGAGCTTGCGGTAAATTAAATTGATCCATATCAGGAATTTTACTTTCTACTCTTCTACAAACACATGCAGGACCATTAATTGTTTTATAAAAGTTTGCTCTAAACCTTAATCCACTTAAATTTACTGCTGTATCAAGTTCATGAGTTCGTTCAAATTTTTCTAATTCCTCCTCATTACAGTTCATTGATAAAAGATCTTTCAAATCTTGAGCTGTAACCATCACTTCTTGAACTTTTATAATTTCACCTGTTGCTCTATAGGCCAGAGGTGATCCTGCTCTAATGTGAAAGTCTGATATTTTTT
Organism: uncultured Pelagibacteraceae bacterium; assembly: GCA_902629285.1. GTDB lineage: Bacteria > Pseudomonadota > Alphaproteobacteria > Pelagibacterales > Pelagibacteraceae > Pelagibacter. Next base: position 65,543 of record CACOQN010000002.1, read on the forward strand.
TATTATTCTTTGCTAGATCTTCTAATTTTTCAAACATAGTGATCTAATAATATAAATTCAGCATTTTTTGTCACTTTATTTCTCATAAAACCCATTTTGATTAAAATTTATTTTTATTCTAGTAAAAGTTGAGTATAAGCTAAACTGAGAGCTAATTATGAAAAATCCTTTTGCAAATCTTTTTAAGAAAAAAGTAAAAAGCGATGCACCTGTTCCAAAACCAGAAGCAGGGAATAAAAAAGAGAGTTTCTTTAGCAAGTTTCTAAAAAACAGATTAGGAAAATCAACCGCAAAAGGAGAGGAGATAATCGGTGTAGAGCTTACACCTAATGAAATTAGATTATCTCAAGTTTCAAATAATAAGTCTAATCAATGGGTTTTAGATAAATTTCATGTTCACAAGTTTGAAGGAATACCTTCAGGAGGAACAGTATTAGAAAATCCAGATAAAGTTGCTGATGAGTTAAAAATTGCTCTACAAAAATTAAAAATCAATACAACGAATGCTGCAATAGCGATACCTGTTACTAGTGCAATTATAAGAGTTGTGACCGCTCCATTAATGACAGACGAAGAGTTAAAAACAGCAATAGAATCTGATTCATTGTGGGAAAATTTAGTTCAGTTAACAGATAATTTGGCTGATTATTCTATTTTTCATCAAGTAATAAATAGAGACACTACTGGAAATACAATGGATATTTTATTTGTTGCATCCAAACTTTCAGACATCAATAATTATACAGATATAATAAAGAAGGGTGGATTAAACGCAGTTATCATAGATGTAAAATGTTTTGCATTAAAATCTGCTGTAGACCAAATCAATCAAATAGCTGGTTCAATTGAAGAAAGTAATTTAACTGCCGTTTTAGAATTTGGTTTAGATGAAAACTACGTGATGATTTTATATGAAAATAATCCAATCATAACAGATATATTTATTAGAAGCCAAGATAGAAAAACTTTAGAGGAAAGCAACAATCAAGAAGAAATGGATGCGTTAGTTAGAAGATATATGACGCAAGTTAAACAAGCCATCCAAGATTTTGAGACAAAATATGAAAAAAGAATTCGAAATTTAAGAGTAACTTCAAACTTACCTAATGTTGAAGAATATTTAGGAAGTTTTAGAAAAAATATGACTAATACAGGTTATCAACTTTTTGATCCTTTTGATGGAATTAAAGTTCCCGCTCAACTTGAAAATGAAATTAATATAAAAAATCGATCTTATTTTTCTACTGTAATGGGTTTAGCTTTTAGAAAATTAGATGTGTTTGGTTATTATAAATTTGTAACAGCTGTTAAAAATATAAATCTTCTTCCCAACAGAGATAATATGATTGCACAGAAAAAAGCAAAAGCCGTTTCAAGTTTTGCTTTTAAAGGAGTTGTTGGAATTGTTGCTATAATTTATATAACTTTATTTGGATTTTCTTTTTGGCAAATCACAGAATTAAATAAAAAAATTGTTGATTATGATCAGATAGTTCAGGAACATGAACTTAAAACATTAGAAAAAAATAAATATGCTAAAGAAATAGGAGTAATTTTAAAATCTCTTAAACTCAGCAAATCAATTAAATCAAATAAAACAGTAAGTTTTAGAGTCCTTGCACAAATTGCTTCTGCTGTACCTAAAAGAGTTAAATTTAAGTCCATTGAATATAATGGTGTAGATCAAATTGTAATAGAAGGGTCAGCATTTAGTGACCAAGATATTCTTAAATTAATTAGTAATTTGAATAATAAAAAACTTATTTCTCAAGCATCTTTGGCAAGTATGATTCTTCCAGGTGGCGAACAAGGAACACAACAAATGAAAGGCTTTAGAATAGCCTGTATATTGGAGAGCACTTAATGGACCTTAAAAATATAACAATGTCGGATCTCAAAGCTAAGTTTACAGGAGCTGCTGATAAAAAAACATTAATAAAATTTGGAATTGGATTTGGAGCAATTATTTTATTTTTAATTATTTATTACGCAATACTTAACCCAATGGTGAAAGAGCGAAAAGTTAAATACGAAGATAAATTATTAAAACAAAACGAAATTTCGCAGTTTGAAAATGAAATAATTCAATTTAAAGCAAAAATTAAAAAGCTAAAACCAGAATTTGAAGAAAGTTCAACTTTATTTCACTCAAAGGCAGAGGTCGAAGATTTATATCAAAGCCTTAGTAGGCACGCAGGTGTCAATGGATTGGTTATTTCAAAAATTGAAAAGAAAAAAGCAATCCCAGTTTTAAAAGAGGGAATTACTCAACAAGCTGAAAATCTAATTACAAAAGAAATGATCTCTTATTATAAGATACCTGTAGATTATGAGATTAAAGGCAAGTTTCTTGGCTATATAAAGTTCAAAAGAGCTGTATCTAAGCAAAAGAAAATGCTTAACTTTGACAAAGAGACCATAAGTATAGTACAAAACGATTCAACTGGAGCGATAATTGCTACAGGAGAGTTAACAATAGTAGGATTGCCAAATGAATTTTTTTAGAATTTTATTGGTTTTAATTATAATGATGTTTGCCAATGTAACTTTGGCAGATAATCACGATAAAAAAGAAGAGCTTGTAGAGCAGGTAAAAGAAATCACAAAAGAATTGGCTGATGAGGACGAGGTTCCGTTAAACGATCCTTTTGCAGGAAATGAAGGAACTAGTTCAACAGCAGGTATACCAGAAGATGAACAAGAAGATGAAATGAGTTTATATAATTTTAAACTTGCAGGTTTAATTTCTGGAAAAGATCATAGTTATATTTCTGTTGTAAGTTCAGCTGGTGAGGCAATCACTTTAACATTAGGTCAATATTTAGGAAAAAATCAATTTATAGATCTTAGACTTACAGAAGCTATTTTCAAAAAAGAAGATGGTAAATATTTAATTTTAAATTTTAACAATCAAATAAGAGAGGCTGATGACTATTAAAAAAATATTTAATTTATCAGTTGTTCTGATTTTAGGTTTCATTTTAAGTGGTTGTGCTAATTCACAATTTGCAAAAAAATACAATAAACCTTTCAAACACAATACTCCATTAATTAAAAGTAATGATGTTACCAAAGCAGGTAAATCTGAAATTGCTAAAACATTAGATATGGGGCCAAAGCCAGTCGAAGGTGATACAAGAAAATTAGGCAAAAGAAAAAAAATATCTTCAGAGGCACAAAGAAATTATTTAATTATCTCTGACAATTTCCCACTACTTAAGCAAAGAGTTACTTTGAAATTCAAAAATTTAGATTTTAAAGAAACAATGCAGTTGATGGGTAAAATAGGTGAGATTAATGTTTTAGTTGGTGATGAAGTTGCCGGAGTAATATCAGCAGAATTAGTTGATGTTCCTTGGGATAAAGCATTCCAGGCTTTATTAGATATGAAAAATTATGCATCTGACGTTGATGTTGCGAGTAATTTGATAAGAGTTCATTCACCAGAAACTTTAACATCTCAAGAAAACTATAAATCTGAAAGAGCCCAAGCAGTTAAGAAAAAAGTAGAGTTAGAAGATAGTGTAGAGCCAATATATTCAGAAATCTTTAGATTATATTATATTTCACCAGCGCAAGCTAAAGCAACAATTGAAGAGTTGTTTACACAACAATCAGGAGACAGTTCATATACGCCAATTCAAATTACTGAAGAGATCACCACAAGATCTATTATTGTAAGAGGAAAAGAAAAAGATTTAGATGTAGTTGATAAGGTTATTAAAGAAATTGATATAAGAACAAAACAAGTCTTAATCGAAGCATTTATAGTTGAAGCAAATTCAGATTTTGAAAGAGCTTTAGGTACAAGGTTAGGTGGTTATTACAATAAAGGTGGAAGCATAACTGGTGGTGTTGCAGGTACAAGCAGTGGAAGTGAGGCAGGAACAGATCTAGGTACTGCTGCTGGACTTGGGTCCGCTGCAGATAGTATATCAAACTTTCCAGTTACTGGAGCAACAAGTGGTATAGGGTTACTTAGAAAAACTACTACAGGCGTTTTAAAAGCTGAGATAACCGCATTAGAAAGCATGGGCATGGGAAAAACCATCTCCAATCCAAAAGTTTTTACATTAGATAATCAATTAGCTACAGTCACTCAAGGTGAAGAAATTCCATATCAAACAACATCTGAAGGCACTACTTCTACATCATTTAAGGAGGCTGCTCTAAAATTGGAGGTAACTCCTAGTATAATTGGTGATGGAAATGTGCTTTTGACTATTAAAGTTAATAATGACACACCAAATAGAGCAACAGCTTCTGATGAACCACCAATTAATAAAATGGAAATTGTTACAAAATTATTGGTTGCTGACGGTGATATTGTAGTCATTGGTGGAATTAAGAAAAATGTACAATCAAATAGTAAAAACCAAACGCCAGGTGTAGGGAATTTGCCTGTGATAGGTAATCTCTTTAAAGGTAAGGCTAATTCTGATAATCTAGATGAATTATTGGTGTTTATTGCACCAAGAATTTTATAATGATTAATATTAGTAGAGAGTCAGAAATAAATTTAATTAATATTTTGATTGATCAAGATATTATTTCTGGAAAAGATTTAATCAATATTAAAAAAGTATCAACTGAGGGACAAAAGTCTCAATTGGATGCGGTATTCGAATTAAATCTTACTGATGAAAATAAAATTTTAGACTTATTAGTTAAGGAACAATCATTAGAGGTTGTTGATTTAAGTGCACATTCTGTAACTGAGGAAATTAAATCTGTATTACCCTCAAATTATATTAATATGAATTTTATAGCACCATTTAAAATTGAGGGTAAAATTTTACATATTGCAATACCAGATAGCTCTAAACTTAGTTTAATGAGAAATCTTAAAACAATCACTAAAATGGATATTGAATTACACGCTGCTAAAATTAGTGAGATTTCAGATTTTATTAAAAAACTTCATGCAGATGGTGAAACTACAATGCAATCTATTCAACAGAAAAATAAAGAAAAAGTTCAAACTTTTGATTACGATGTAGAAGATAATACTGAAGTATTAAATGAGAAACCTGAAGAAGATATAGAGGCTCTAGAAAATGAATCTGAAGTAATTAAATTTTCAACAGCAGTTGTTGCAGAAGCAATTAAATCTGGTGTCTCCGATATTCATATAGAGCCATATAGATTTTCTTCGAGAGTGAGATATCGATTGGATGGTATTTTACAAGAGCAAGAACAGTTTTCTAAATTTTTACACTCTAATTATGGCGCAGTAGTAACACGTTTTAAAATTATGGGTAAACTTGATATTGCTGAAAGAAGGTTGCCGCAAGATGGTGCTATACCATTTAAAATAGATGGAAAAGTAGTTGATTTACGTCTTTCAATTTTGCCAACGGCAAATAACGAAAGAATTGTTATGCGGGTTTTAAATAAAGATGCAGGAGATATTAGTCTTGAGCAATTAAATTTTGAAGAAACTGATTTAATGAATTTAAGAAAAGCAATACATGGCACTCAAGGTTTGGTATTAGTAACAGGTCCTACTGGATCAGGAAAAACAACTACTCTTTATAGTATTTTAAAAGAGGTATCCAAGCCTCATTTAAATATTTTGACTGCAGAAGATCCAGTTGAATATGAATTAGATGGAGTCGGTCAAGTACAGATTAAAGATGATATTGGTTTTAATTTTTCAACCGCATTAAGATCCTTTTTGAGACAAGACCCTGAAATAATTCTTGTTGGTGAGATGAGGGATAAAGAAACTGTAGATATAGGTTTAAAGGCTGCATTAACAGGTCACTTAGTATTTAGTACATTACACACAAATGATGCGCCAAGTACAATCACAAGATTACAAAACATGGGAACACCAGATTATTTAATTAGTGCTGCTGTCACGTTAGTTTTAGCTCAACGACTTGCAAGAAAAACATGTCCAGATTGCAGAGTTCCTGATGAAGATATTACACCAAAAGCTTTAGCTGATCTTGGATTTACAGTTGAACAAGCTTCAAGAGCAAAAGTTCAAAAGGGGAAGGGGTGTCCAAAATGCAAAGATACTGGATACAAAGGAAGAATGGGTATCTATGAAATTTTAAATGTTACAAAACCAATTAAAGAAGCTATCTTAAGACAAGCTACTACACCTGAACTTAAAGAAATAGCAACCAACGAAGGTTTTCGAACAATGCAAGATATGGGTCGTGAAATGATTTTAACAGGAGATTTAAATTTCAGAGAATACGATCGTGTTTTATCAGTGGAGTAGTTTAAATGTCTTCAGAAACTTTTTCTTACAAAGGTATTTCAGCAGGAAAATATATTGAAGGTGAAATTGAGGCTCTTAATCAGGAAGAAGCTTCATTTAAACTTAAAGAACAAAAAGTAATTATTACTAATTTAACAAAAATTAAAAAGAAAAAAGCTGCTAAAGATAAAAAAAAAGGTGGTGGCTTTTCTTTTGGAAAGAAAAAAGTAAAACCTGAGGATGTTGTAATATTTTCAAAACAATTTGCTACTATGGTTAAGGCAGGCCTGCCAATTCTTAATGTGTTAGGAATGCTGAGAGATCAAATTGAACATCCAACAATGAAAGAAATTATTGAAGATATAAGAAAAAGCTTGGAAGGTGGAATAACACTCTCAAAATGCTTTGAAAAATATCCACAAATTTTCGACAGTATTTATATAAACTTAATTAAAGCAGGTGAGGCTAGTGGTAAGCTTGATGTTTTCTTAATGAAACTAGTAGAGTCTTTGGAAAAAAGAGAAAAAGTTAAAAAGAAAATTAAAAGTGCACTAACTTATCCAGTAGTTATGTTTACAGTGGCTATTACTGTAATGGTTTTCATGTTAATCAAAGTAGTTCCTGTTTTTGCAGAGATGTATGAAGGTATGGGTGTTGCTCTTCCAACACCAACGGCTGTAATTATGACAGCTAGTAACTTTATGAGAGGATCAGGAGGCTTAACATTAGGAATTGTTTGTATTTTGCTGTTTGCAATATTTAAATACACAACTACAAAAATTCCAGCTATTCGCTACAAATGGCATCAAAGAGTTTTAAAAATGCCTGTGTTTGGTGATATGATTTTAAAATCATTAATTGCTAGAATTTCACTAATTATGGGTAATTTAAGTTCTGCTGGTGTAAATTTACTTGAGAGTATTGAAATTGCAAAAGCAGTAAGTAACAATGACGTAGTTACTCTTGCCTTAGAAAATGTAAAAAAAGGCGTTTTTTCAGGAGATACATTAACAAAACTTTTTTTAAAAGAGCCTGTTTTTCCTCCCACATTTAGTCAATTAATTTCTGTTGGAGAACAAACTGGTAATTTAGATGAAATGTTCACTTCAGTATCAAATTATTATGAAGAAGAGTTTGATACAGCAGTAGATAACATGTCTAGTTTAATTGAACCAATTATGATTGTATTTATGGGCGGGATGATTGGTGGATTAATGATTGCGATGTATTCTCCAATATTTAATGTTGGTGCTATTATTGGTGGTTAAAAAAAATCAAATTGGACACATTGATAATCCTTAAATTTAAATAAAACTTTCATTTTTATTAAGATTAGTTAAATACCTTGATGTGATTAAAAATTTAAAAATATTAATTATATTTATATTTCTTACGGGGTGTACACAGAGTTTAGCAGTTTTGGGTCCAGCAGTGACCGTTGCAACAACTGGAAGTGTTAACCAAGCACTATTGTCAGGAACCTTAAACACAGGTGTTAAACATCAGACAGGAAAAGGTGTAAGTGAACATATGGTTCAATCTTTAAATGAACCTATAGATTGCTCTATGACAAGCAGCAATGAATTAGCTGAAATGTTTTTTGATGATTATAATAATTTAGATTGTTACTTAGAAAATAATTAATTATTTAAATTTTTGGAAAGTATTAGATGGTTGATCCATGGTTTTTCACCTTCTTTAAAAACAACTGCATCCATTATTTGTTGAATAAAAAAAGTTCCTAAACCACCTGGTTTAATATCGTCGATTTTTCGGTGTCTGATTTTATCTTTTTCAACCGGTCTGCCTTTGTCAAAAAATCCTATTTCAAGATGACCATCACTAACAGATATTTTTATTTCCATTTTATCTTCAGTTTGTTCATTATTGTAAGCGTGCTTAACAATGTTTTGCGCAGCTTCGGCAATAGCTAAAACTAATTCATCTTTTAACTCTTGATTAATATTTAATTTTTCAAAAACTTCTCTGCAGAAAGATCTAACATGCTTAAGATTAGATGAGTTTACCTCAAAATCCCTCTTTTCATCTACATTAGCTATATGTGATTGTTCCATTAATCCAAATTTAAGATTTGCTCTAGTTTTGCCATCATAATAACCTTTAGAACTGATTTACTGATTTCTTTCAGAGTAACTTTTGTTCCAAGCTCCATCGCTTTTTGATGACTTTCAATCAATACAGATATTCCAGAAGAGTCCATGTATTGAACTTCTTTCAAATTTAAGTGAACTTCTTTCTTAGCCTCAATAAGAGGCATTATAACTTCCTTAGCTTTTTCAGTTACATCCATATCAATTTCACCATCTAGATGAACTGTCGAAATATTTCCTTCTTCTGTAACTTTGTAGGTCATAATGCCCTTTATTTCTCAATTTTTTAGTAAAATCAATAAAAATACAATCTATGATTGACCCAAAATGATTAATTGCATTATATTATTAAATACTATTAAATTATATACAGTTTAAAATTATTACAAAATAAAAGAGGTTTTAAATATGAGAAATAAAAAGAATAAAGGTTTTACATTAATTGAGCTACTAGTTGTTGTAGCAATTATCGGAATTCTTGCAGCTGTTGGTGTTGTTGCTTACTCAGGTTACACAGCAGGTGCTAAAAAACAAGCAGCTAATTCTAATCAAGCAGCAGTTACTAAATACGTCGCGGCTGAAGTACAAAAATGTAATATAGGTGAATCCTCTGCTATGGGTGGAGAATTAAATTGCAGCGGTAAAACTGGTAAGACAGTTACTGAAGCGGCAGTTAAAGCATTGGTGGATTTTAAAGATCCATATAACACTTCAGAGAAAGCTGTAAAAGAAGGTAGTGATTATTCAAAAGATGGCAATGCTGGAACAACATTCATTGGATATTCAAGTAATACAATTACAATTGGAACTTGCATTGAAGAGAAATGTAGTACTGCAGCAAGTCAAAAAACTAACACTGTAGTAGTAGAGTAATAATTTAATACTCTTTTATTTTATGACTACTAAAAGCTCAGGGTTTACACTCATTGAGCTTTTAGTGGTTGTTGCAATTCTAGGAATTATAGCTGCAATCGGTATTACAAGTTACAACGGTTATGTATCAGGTGCGAAAAGAAAATCAGCAGAAAATGTTATGCAGCAAATTTCTTTAGGACAAACTGAATATTATTCAGATAATGGAATGTATTATATGAATAGTACAAGCACCAATTGCACCCCTTCATCATCAACATCTACTGCAATAGAGACCAACTTGTTAGGTGGATCTGATAACATTACTCCAGAAATGGGATATGAATTATGTATTTCTAACGATGCCTCAAATTACAAAATAACAGCTAAAGAAACTGACGGAAATTGTCAGGTTACATTGACCGCTTTAAATGTAACTGCAAGACAAAACTGCTAATAATTTACCAATGAACTTTGAGGAAATTAAAAAGTTTTTATCAAAAATTAAGGAAATTGATTTAACAAATAAATCAAAAATCTATTTAACAGCTAGTTTAGTATGGATCATTTTTATTGGTTATCTTACTTGGTGGAATGGTCTAAAAAGTTTTGCTTTAGATAAAAGCTTTAGATGGGATGAGTGGTTTTGGTTTGGAATAGTTCCAGCTTTAGCACCTTATATTTTTTACTTTATCTGGAGAAAAAAAGATGAGTAAAATATGGATAATGTAGACTTGGACTCAGTAAAATCATTTATTGATACTCTTTGGGTTATAGATTGTGCAATCTTAGTATTTATTATGCAAGCAGGTTTCATGTGTATGGAAACTGGTCTTTCAAGGCATAAAAATAGCATTAACGTAGCTCTTAAGAATGCAGCTGACTTTGGTGTTGCAGTTGTAATTTTTTGGTTTTTTGGTTTTGGTTTAATGTTTGGAACCAGTTGGAATGGCATAATAGGAACTGATCTATTTTTCTTTAAAACGGACAACGCAGAATATATGACTTATTTTGTATTCCAGGCTATGTTTGTTGCAACTGCTGCAACAATTGTTTCAGGTGCAGTAGCTGAAAGAATGAAATTTAATGGTTATTTAATCATTACAATTCTTGCAACAGGTATAATTTATCCAATAGTTGGTCACTGGGCTTGGTCATCTAGCTATTTAAATAAAATGAATGATGCTGTAACGCAGCTATTAGCAGTTACAGGCAATCTTAAAACTACTGGTTGGTTAACTGACATGGGCTTTGTTGATTTTGCGGGAAGTACAATAGTTCACTCTGTTGGAGGGTGGATAGCTTTAGCAGCTGTTTTAATTTTAGGTCCTAGAATTGGTAAATATTCTGAGGCAAATAAAGGAAAATTTACTGGTTCAAGTTTTCCATTAGCAGTTTTGGGTACATTGATATTATGGTTTGGATGGTTTGGCTTTAATGGTGGGAGTAACGGAGCAATGGATGAAACGGTTCCATTAATTTTGATTAATACTTTTCTCTCAGCAGCATTTGGTTTGTTAACAGGTCTTGGTATTTCATTTGTATTATTTAAAAAACCAGATCCATATTATGTTATACTAGGCCCACTTGCTGGACTAGTGTCAATAACAGCTGGATGTAATACCATGACATCAGTAACAGCTATATTTGTTGGTATGATCGGGGCAATGATATCTATTTTCGTAAATGAGGTTTTAGAAAAATATGAGATAGATGATGTCGTTGGTGCTGTGCCTGTTCACCTAGCGTCTGGTATATGGGGAACTTTAGCAGTTGGATTATTTGGTGATTTGGAATTAATAGATACAGGATTAACAAGATTAGAGCAAATCAAAGTTCAGTTGATCGGCGTAGTTTCAATTGGTGCTTTTGCTTTTTTTGGATCTTTTATTCTTTTAAAGATTTTAAATTATTTTTATCCTTTAAGAGTAAGTCCTTTACAGGAAGAACTTGGACTAAATATTGCAGAGCATAACGCAACATCTGTTGAGCATGATTTAATTAAAATTTTAGAAAAACAATCTGATAGTGGAGATTTAACTATAAGAGGACCACAAGATCCTTTTACAGCAGGTGGAGTTATAGGATTGTATTATAATAAACTGATGAACAAATTAGAGAAGAGTGAAACAGAAAAGAAAATTTGGCGTGATAGAATTTCTAACGAAGTAAAACTTGCGGTAAAAGTTCAAGAAAATTTTTTACCAAAAAGAAATTTAGAAAATTATCCCGTTCATGGAATCAATTTAGCTGCAAGAGAAGTATCAGGAGATTTTTTTAGTTTTTACCCTCATAATGACAGTGTTTATTTTATAATTGCTGACGTTGCCGGAAAAGGTATTCATGCAGGAATGGTTATGGCTAAGGCATCAACATTATTTGAAATTATGTCTAGAGATAAAGTGGACCCAGATGAAATGATGTTTCATATGAATAACGATTTGTATTTAACAAAAACAGGTGGAATGTTTGTAACTTGCATATTAGGTGAATACAATACAATCACAGATGAAATAAGGTGGGTCAATGGAGGACATCAACCAGCAGTTATTAGAAATGAAAACGGTGAATACAAACAATTTGAGAGCAACTCGCCTCCAATGGGTGTTGTTCCTCAAAAAGATAAATCAGTGTACCATGTAAACAAAACAAAATTAAATGGTCATAGATTTTATGCTTTTACCGATGGTTTATCTGAAAGTGAAAATGAAAATGGCAAAGAAATAGGTATTGAAGGTTCAGTTCAATTAATTGAAAAGAATTTTAATACTGATCCAAAGAAACAACTTTCTGAAATTACAAAAGCTGTGGTAAAAGCCGCAGGTAATAATAAATTAAGTGACGATTTGACCTTGATCTCAATTGGAAAATAATATTTCCCCCCATTTTGATCTTATTTATAATGCAAGTTTAAACTTTAAATGGTAAATTTTCTTAAAAGAAATGAGGATTAAATGTTCAGAAAAATATTACTAACAATAGGTTTTCTTTTATTTAGCACTAACTTGTTTGCAGCACAAACTCAGATTGCACAAGTAAATGGCATGATGTGCATCAAGTGTCAAAAAATGGTAACTGAAGCATTACAAAAGGCTTGTCCGGATGCAACTGTTAAAGTTTCTTGGCCAGAGGGTGTCGCTGTATCTTCTTTTGCGGATAAGTCAAATTTATCTGAGGATGAATACAAAAATGCTATTTTAGGAACTGGATTTGAAGTTGTTAAAGTAATTAGTGTTGATGGAATAATTACTGACGCTGAAGAAGCAAGAAAACTTGTAGACTAAAAAATTTTATGACTGTAGCTGAACTCCAAATTTTGGTTGATAAGCTACAGTCTAAAATAAGTCAATTAGAACTCACCAGCAAAGGTGCAATCAAAGCAACAGAATTTAGATTAGAAGCTGTTCTTCAGGCAAATTTAGATACATTTTGGTTATTAATCTGTGCCATACTAGTTTTTTTGATGCAAGCAGGATTTATGTGTCTTGAGTCTGGTTTATCAAGAAATAAAAATAATATTAATGTAGCTTTAAAAAATATAACTGACTTTGGAATTGCTGTAGTTACTTTTTGGGCTTTTGGATTTGCACTAATGTACGGAACTAGTGTGATGGGTTTATTTGGTAATAAGTTTTACTTTTTTACTACAAAAGTAGCTGGTTATCAGACATATTTTGTCTTTCAAGCCATGTTCGTTGCAACAGCAGCAACTATAATTTCAGGTGCGGTAGCTGAAAGACTTAAATTTTTCTCATATGTTATTATTACGTTTGTAACATCGGGCATCATATATCCGATAGTTGGACATTGGGCTTGGGCTTTTGATTTTTCTAATCCAGAGGTTAAATTTGGATGGCTTGGTAAAATGGGTTATTTAGATTTTGCAGGTGCATCGGTTGTTCATTCTGTGGGTGGTTGGGTTGCTTTAGCGGTATTATTAATTATTGGAAGTAGAACTGGTAGGTTTAGAAAAGATAAGGATAAAAAACTATTTCAGGGAAGTAATACTCCGATGGCTGCACTTGGAGCCTTAATTTTATGGTTTGGATGGTTTGGATTTAATGGAGGTGCAAATGGTGCAATGGATTTAAAAATCCCTTTAATATTAATTAATACATTTTTATCTGCGTCTTTTGGGTTAATTTTTTCAAGTGTAATGGGCGTCATTGTTATGAAAAAACCCGAACCATTATTCATGATTACTGGACCTTTAGCTGGATTAGTTTCAATTACAGCTAGCTGTGCATACGTAAATCCTTCTGAAGCAATATATATCGGAGCTATTGGAGGAATATTATCTGGCTCAACAATTATTTTGTTAGAAAAATTAAAAATTGACGATGTTGTAAGTGCTATACCTGTTCATTTAGTTGGAGGTATTTGGGGAACATTATCAGTTGCTATTTTTGGTGATTTTGAAATGATGGGATTAGAAAAATCAAGGATAGAACAATTAACAATACAAATAATAGGTACATTTAGTATTGGAGGATTTTGTTTTATAGCATCATTTGTAATTTTCAAATTAATAAATTATGTTTTTCCTCTTAGAGTTGGTAAAATCCAAGAGGAGCTAGGTTTAAATATTTCAGAGCACAATGCTTCAACGGATACCCATGAATTACTTGAAGTTCTAAAAAATCAAGCAAGTACTGAAGATTATTCATTAAGAGCACCTCAAGATCCATTTACTGATAGTGGAATTATCGGCACACAGTATAATTTCTTGATGGAAAAATTGGAGCAAAGTGAAAAACAAAAAAATAAATGGAAAAATAGAGTCTCATCTGAAATTAAACTAGCTATGAATGTTCAAAAACGATTGATGCCAAATAGAGATTTGTCTAATTACCCAATTTTTGGATTAAATATTCCAGCTAGAGAAATTTCAGGAGATTTTTATGATTTTTATCTACATGACGATCAAGTTTATTTTACATTGTCAGATGTTTCTGGAAAAGGAGTTAATGCTGGAATGGTAATGGCTAAAGCAATCACATTGTTTAAAATTTTTTCACGATTAAAGTTTAAACCAAATGAAATTTTGCTTGAAATGAACAATGACCTTAAAGAAACAAATCCCCCTGGCACTTTTGTGACCTCAATAGTAGGATGTTATAATGTTAAAACAGATATAATTGAAATTGCAAATGCAGGTCATCAACCAGCATTATTAAAAAAAGGTAATAACTTTTTAGAATATCCATCATCATCTACTCCTCTTGGTATAACTAAGCAAACAGATCAAAGTGTTTATAAACTTGACTCTTTTAAGTTAGATGGAGGAAGAATTTATTGTTTTACTGACGGTTTTTCAGAATGTTTAGATGAAAACAAAAAGGAAATTGGTATAGAGGGAGTTAAAAAACTATTATCTAAACATCAAAATTCCTCTTTACAAAAAGAACTTGAAAATTCAACTGAAGAAATAAGAATTAAAAGCCTTAAAAAAGGCTATAAAGAAACTGGAATAAGAGAAAATAATAATATTTTAGATGATGATTTAACTATAATCGGGATTGGTTACTAATAATAAATTAACCACATTATCTATTAAAATTTTAAAAAAACACGTATTTTTGCCAAATGTCGCATATGAATTGCCCATTTTGGACATCAGCAATATATATTAATTGAACTAGACATGTTTTACTAATCTTATGAGTACAGAAAGCTTAAATAGAACATCTAAATCTATAGAGACCCCATCTCAAATTAATAACACAAATAATGTTGTTGAATTAGATGTTCTTAAGCCAGGAGTTAATACTTTTGAAACTTCAGTAAATACTAAACAAGTGGCTAAAAGAGTTAACATAGAGGTTTTAAAGCAAAGGCTATATGAAGAGAAGAAAAAAGAGAAGGTAAAAAGAACAATTATTCTTTCCTCTGTCATTGTTTCGTTGGGTGCTCTTACAATGTTAACTTACTAAGTTTTCTAAATCTTTCTTAATAATATCTGATATAAAAATTTCTTTTTTTGAATTATTTTTATACCTATTAAATTTATTTTGGCCTGGGTACATTATTTCTTTAATTCCTTTTATCTTAGGTAGCTTTTTGATCGTTCTAATATTATCTTGTATTCTTTGATTAAAATTTTTTTGAAATAAATTTGCTTTAAATGTTATGAATAAATGTCCAATATTTTGAGGTCCCGAAAAATCATCAAACGGATCCTTAACTCTTCCCGCGTGATTTCCTCCAGTTAATACACCACTTAAAATGTCTACCATCCAAGCAAGACCTGATCCTCTAAAACCTGCGATTGGTAATTGAACTCCAGCTAAAGCTTTTTTTGCATTAGTTGTTGGTTTACCAAATTTATCTAACGCAACACCAGCAGGAATTTTTTGATTGTTTCTTGCTGCAACTCTTATCTTTCCTCTATTAATCATAGAAATTGAAGTATCTAATATAAACGGAATTTTAGAGCCAGAAGGGGAGCCAAAACAAATTGGATTAGTTCCAAATAAAGTCTTTAATGCACCGTGAGGCGCAACTGCTGGTGGAGCATTTGTATATATCATTGTGATTAAATTTTTTTTAACTGCTTGTTCTGCATAGTAACCAGATAAACCATAGTGACCACTATTTTTAACTGCTACCATCCCAATTCCAGTTTTTTGCGCATGCTTGATTGCAATTTTAATTCCAAGATCAGCAGCAACAAATCCAATACAATTATTTGCATCTATATGTGAAATAGACTGTGAAATTTTCTTAATCTTAATTTTTGGTTTTGGGTTAATTAATTTTTTAGAAATTCGATCACAGTACATTTTTAGTCTAGATAAACCATGTCCATAAGCACCTACAAGCTCAGCGTTTATTAATGCATTTGTTGATATAGATGCATCATTTTTACTTAATCCAAATTTCTGAAATATTTTATTTATAATTTTTTTAGTTTGAGTTATTTTCATAATTTCAAGAATTATTATTATACATCAATCCATTCTTTGAATTGTTCTTTATTTTTTTGAATATATTTGGGCATTTTATCTAATCCTATTGTTTGTAATTTAAACTCCTTACCAAATTTAAACTCAGAACTTTTAGCTTTATGATCATATAAAATAACCTTTCTTTTAACTAAATCTTCGATATCAGATATACTTTTCCCTGTTTCTTTAAATTCTTGATGATCTTCAGAATTTGTTAATTTGGAATAGATATCATCAATTTTTTTTAGCTGACTAAAATGCCAACCTCCGTCATTTATAATTTTTACATCTGTATATTTTGTTTTTGAAAAAAATGTGTCAAATCTTAAAAAATTATACTTTTTTGTCTTGGTATTTCTCAACCATTCAAAATTTATAAGATCTTTTTTTTTGCATGCTTTTGTTCCATACCATTCATAACGATCACACAATAAGTTAAATTTATAATAAAATAATTTTTGTTTAAAAAAGATTAGTTTATTGTTGATTGTATTTAGTTTAGCATCATCTAAATTTGGTATTTCATCGTTATCGCTATAAAAAATCAAATCATTGTCACTTGCATCAGTAATTCCCTCGTTTATAAAATTTCTTTGATAGGCAATCCTGTTGATAGCATTAATCCTTGCGTAACTTGAATCTTCTTTAATATTTTTGTTAGCTGAGGTTTGATAAATTAAATTTTCAGGCTCATGATCAATTTTAAGATAAATAATTTTGTGCTTAAATTTCTCAAAATTGGCAATATTAAAATTAAATTTTTTCTTTTTTCCGCTGTGTGAAAAAGCTGACTCACAAATGACAAATTTGTCAACAAAAGGGTCTAGGACATTAAATCTTACATCTAAAATAAAATTTTCGTCATAAAATGTTGTACAGTCAAATATTCTCATATATATAAAAAACTATGTTGTCTATTTATACCTTTTAATCAATATAATTGTATGAATTTAAATTCGTTTATTAATACTAAAAAGTTTATCAAGTCTCTTAAAAATTTTAGTAAAAAAAAGCCTTTTCCCTATGTAGTTATTGATAATTTTTTGAAAAAAGATATTGCCTTAAAAGTAAAAAAAAATTTTCAAAAATTAGAGGATAAAAAACTTTGGAATTACAATAATTTTTGTGAAGTGAAAAAAGCCACAGATAATTGGAATTTTTTTTCAGCAGAAACCTACCAATTACTTCTTAATTTAAATTCTGAGAATTTTTTATCAAATATTAGAAAACCCTTAAAAATGAAAAGTCTTTATCCAGATTATGGATTAAACGGTGGAGGTTTACATTTGATGAAAGACAAAGGTATTTTAAACCCACATTTAGATTATGTAATCCATCCAAAGCTCAATCTTGTAAGGAAATTTAATTTAATTATTTTTTTTAATACAAATTGGAAAAAAAGTAATGGTGGAGAATTGTGCCTTTACGAAGATAATAAGACAAATAAAGAAATTCCAGGAAAACAAATTGTAAAAATTTTTCCAAAATTTAATAGGGCAGTCTTTTTTGATACTTCATTAAGAAGTTGGCATGGAGTAAACAAAGTAAATAAAAATGTTAGAAAGAGTATGGCGGTTTATTATTTAATTGATAAAACAAAAAAAGCAGAAAAAAGATTTAAAGCATTATATTCTCCTTTAAAAAATCAATTGCGAGATAAAAAAGTATTAAAATTTATTAAACTTAGATCAAATCTTAAAACCTCATCCAAAGTATCAAAATTAAAATAATTTTGACCTTTATCTATTACGTTAAGGATTTGTTTTTGGTAATCTTAATAATTCTACAGATCATAAAATTATTCAAAAAACACAAGAATATATATTGAAATTTATTTTCAGTAGAAAATTCTATTTAAATATTTTTATATCTTTGTTAAAAAAATTTTTTACATCATTTATTAATAAATTTGGTACCTCCAAAGCAGCAAAATGCCCACCTTTGGAAAATTTTTTCCATCTTTTAATATTAAAAATTCTGTTCACATATGATTTTGGTGGCCATCTAAGCATTTCTTTTGGGAATTCTGCTATTGCAGTTGGAACTTTTATTTTTTTAAAATTTTTTGGAAAAGATCGGCCACCTTCTTTTCTTCTTCCAAAATATATCCAAGTAGCTGTATTAAAGCTCTTGGTAACTATATAGATCATTACGTTTGATATTAATTCATCATTTGAATATGTTTTTTCAATCCTACCTTTTTTAAGGTCCGACCAACCATGAAATTTTTCTAAAATCCATGCTGCAGTTCCCACTGGACTGTCAATCATTGAATAAGATAAGGTTTGAGGTTTCGTTGCTTGTTGAGTTCTGTATCCTTCCTGCATTATTTGATCAAAATTAAATTTTTTTTCCCATTTTTTTTCTTTAATATTTTTTGGCCCTTTAGGATGTCTAATCGGTAAGCAATTAATATGGATTCCTTTACAATTTTTTGAACTATCAAAACCAATCCATGATGCAATAGTTGCTCCCCAATCTCCACCTTGCACAGCATAATTTGTATAATTTAGATTTTTAACCATAAATTTATTTAGTATTTTGCCAATCTTTCTAGGACCTAAAGCTTTTTTAATTGGAGTGGAAAAACCAAATCCTGGTAATGAAGGAACAATAACATCAAACCCATCTTCAATTTTTCCACCAAATTTTTCAGGATGAGCAAGTCTTGGGATGATATCAAAAAATTCAATTACACTGCCTGGCCATCCATGTAAAAGCAATAGCGGTCTAGATTTAGGATTTTTACTTTTTTCTTTTATAAAATGTATATTTATACCATCAACATTAGTTTTATAATTTTTAAAAGAGTTAATTTTGTTTTCAAACTTTTTCCAATTATATTTTGAAACCCAATATTTTGAAATTTTTTTTAGAAATTTATAATTAGTTCCATATTCCCATCCATTTACATTTTGCATCATCTTCCATGGGTAGTTTTTTACTTTTTTATAGATATTATTAAGTGTGCTATTAGGCACACTTATTTTGTATGGTTTGATCATCAATTAATTATGACTTATCCAAATTGTTTTTGTTTGAAGAAATGAATTTAAAGCTTCAGTTCCTTGATCTCTACTTAGAGAACCAGATTGCTTATAACCTCCAAATGGAGTTTTAATATCTCCTTCTGAAAAAGTATTCACTGATACAGTTCCACAAGGTAGACTTTTAGATAAATGAAATGCTCTGTTTATATCTTGAGTGAACACACTCGCATGTAATCCGTATTTAGAATTACTAGCAATTTTTAAGGCTTCTTCATCATTTTTAACAGTTAAAACACCAAGAACTGGTCCAAATATTTCTTCTTGAGCGATTGTCATATTTTCTTTTAATCCGTCGAATAAAGTTGGCTTTGCATAAAAACCTTTTTGTTTTTCATTTGAAACTCCTCCTGATAAAAGTTTTGCTCCTTCATCTATTCCTTTTTGAATATATCCATCGACAGTTTGTAAATGGCCTTTTGAAATCATAGATCCCATATTTGATTTTAAATCTAATGGATCTCCTACTTTTAACTTTTTAACTTTTTTAATAATTTTGTCTAAAAATTCATCTTTAACTTTTTTATGAACTATCTGTCTCATATTTGCTGAACAGTTTTGTCCACCATTCCAAAATGCAGAATTCATTGCATTATCTATTAAATCATCAGTAATTTTGGCATCCTCTAAAACAATAAATGGACTTTTTCCTCCCATTTCTAATGCAACAGGTTTTAAATTACTCTCACTTGAATATTTTAAAAAATAACCTCCTACTTCAGTTGAACCTGTGAACGAAACTGCATCAACATCTTTGTGTCGACCTAAAGCTTCACCAACATCACCATAACCTGGAAGTACATTTAAAACTCCATCTGGTATCCCAGCTTCTTTTCCAATTTGAGCAACTCTAATTGCTGTGAGAGGCGTATCTTCTGCAGGCTTAATGATTACTGAACAACCAGCTGCAAGAGCAGGTGCCATTTTCCATACAGCCATCATTAAAGGAAAGTTCCAGGGAACAATTCCAGCAACAACCCCTATTGGTTCTTTAACGATTAAACTAGTGATTGATGGCTCTGTCGGACCAACTTTTCCAAATACTTTATCAATTAATTCTCCATACCATTGAAAATGCATTGGCGCATCATTTGCAACTTCATTAATACAATCCGTGATAAGTTTACCTGTATCAACACTTTCTAAAACTGAATTTTCCTCACCATGTTTTCTAAGTAATTCAGCAAATTTTAATAAAACTTCCTTTCTATGTTCAGGTGAGCTTTTAGACCAAACTCCACTATTAAAAGCTTTTCTTGAAACTTTAACTGCTAAGTTAACATCTTTGTGATTACATTTTGCAACAGCACAAAGTTTTTTACCATTTGCAGGATTGATTGTTTCAAATTTTTTACCATCAATAGCATTTACATATTTGCCATTGATAAATGCTCTTCCTTCAAATTTAAGTTTACTGGCTATTACTTTATATTTGTTACCTGAACTCATAAAATTTTCCTATAAATTGAATTTATTTTATTTATAAATTTAGTCTAAGATACCTTGAGACTAAAATAAATATATTTACTATCAAATTATTAATACAACTTTTAATTGTAATCCCATTTTGATTAGAGAATTTTTTTTTGTGTATACTTGCATTGGAAACTTAATTAGGCTTAAATTAATTTAAATTGATAATTTAAACTAACTAAGAGGAGAGAAGTAAAATGTTTATTAAAACAATTAGCAAGACACTTATTAAAGTGATTGCAATTATTTTCTTTGCACAAGCTGCTTATGCAGAAATAACTCTTAAGCTTGGAACTACTGGTAGATTGGGTATGCCGATTGGTGACGCAATAGATCAGGCGTTGATACCAGCTATGGAGAAAGCATCTGGTGGCAAGATGAAAATTGAGCCACATTATCAAAGAAGCTTATGTGCAGAGCAAAAATGCGGTGAACAAGCCAACCAAGGACTTATAGCATTGTGGACTAGTTCTACTGCAAACTATGGTAACTTTGGGCCTGAATTAGCAATCTTCGATTTGCCTTTTATTTTCAAATCACTAGAGGATGCTAAAAGAATATCTGATGAATGGTTAGCTGAAAGACAGTGTAAACTAGCTCTTGAGAATGCTGGTCACATTTGCCTTTCTGTATACTCAAGTGGAGGATTTAGACAGCTTGGAAATGCAACTAAACCTGTTCATGAACCAGATGATATGAAAGGACTTAAGTGGAGAACTACTAAAAGTCCAGTTGAATTCATGCTAGTTAAAAATTGGGGTGCAACACCAACGCCTTATGACTGGAGTCAATTATATCAAGGTCTTCAATCAGGTGTTGTTGAAGGTCAGTATGTTGCTAGTCCATGGCAGCATGTCGCAAAACTTCATGAAGTTGCAAAATATTTCACTGAGATCGGAGGAATGTGGTCTGGAAATATTTTAGCGATGGATGCTAAACAGTACAATGCATTGTCTGACCAACAAAGAAAATGGTTACACGAAGCAGCTGATGCTTATGGAGAAAAAGTAAACGAGTTGGATAACGCTTGGATTAAAAATGGTGAAGATGCAATTAAAGCGTCTGCAAAAGAGTGGTATGTACCAACAGAAGCGGAAATGACTAAGTGGAGAGCAGGTGCAATCGGTGCTTGGTTAGATGCTAAGGGTACTTTTGAACCAGAAGTAGCTAAAAGAGTACTTTTAGAACAAGGTATGGATGGATTTGTAGCTCAGTTAGAGAAAGCTGGAGCTTTATAAATCTTCAAAAAAAACTATGTGAAGACCATTTAGTTCTATTTTAGAATTAGATGGTCTTTACCAAAAAAAAATCATAACTTATTAATATTTATGGAAAGTATTATTTTACTCGTAGTACTCCTTTTTCTAATTCTATTAGGAGCTCCAATTGGCTTTATATTAATACTGATTCCATTTGTTTATATTCTACTCACGGACGCGGTACCCCTTGTTTTAATTCCTAGTCAGATGTTTACCGCCATAGACTCAGTTCCATTGACCGCTATTGCATTTTTTATGTTAACTGGTGAGTTAATGACAAGTGCAACAATCACTGACCGTTTAGTTGCTTTGAGTAGGGCATTAATTGGACGTATACGAGGGGGGTTGGCCCAAGTAAATGTTTTGGTAAGTATGTTTTTTGCTGGCATGAATGGATCTGTTGTAGCAGATACCGCAACAGTTGGAGCATTAGTTTTACCAGCAATGAAGAAAGCAGGTTATCCCGCTGCATTTTCAGCTGCTGTTACAGGAGTAAGTTCCACTATAGGAGGGATTATTCCACCTAGCATCATGATGATTGTTCTTGCTAATGCAACTGAGATTTCGATTGCAGCATTATTTGCAGCTGGAATTATACCAGGGATTTTGATTGGTGTTGTGATAATGGTAATCAACCATTACTTTGCAGTTAAATATAATTTCGAGCGTAGCGATGAACCATTCTCAGTACGTCGAGCTGGTAAAGAATTATATCGTTCTTCATTTGCTCTTTTAATACCTTTAGTTTTAGTGGGTTCAGTAATGGGAGGTGTCGCATCTGTTGTTGAGGCAGGAGCCATCACTGCTTTGGTTGCATTGTTTACAGGTGTATTTGTTTATCGAACTATCAAATGGAAAGATTGTACAGGAGCTTTTCGACGAGCATTCCGTAATTCAGCAATGGTTTTTATTATAATAGCTGCTTCAGGACCTTTTAGTTGGTTGCTTACTTCTCTTGGTGCAATTGGTGATCTAGAAGCTTGGCTTTTAGGCTTAGCGGATTCTCCTATATTATTTATTTTAGCTTTAATACTATTCATTTTTCTTCTTGGAACTGTAATGGACTCAGCAGTTAACATTATCATTGTTGGTCCAGTGCTTGTAAATGTTATGTCTCAAGCAGGCTTTCCTGAGGTACAAGCGGCGATGGTTGTAATAGTAGGATTTTTGATAGGATCAGTTACACCACCTGTTGGTGTTGCTTACTTTACCTCTGCAACAATAGCGCAAGTGCGTCTTGAAAAGGTTGCTATTGCATTAATTCCTTATCTTGTTGGTCTTTTTTTACTTTTATTTTTTATTCTTATTGTACCAGAACTAACAATGTTTCTTCCAAACTTATTGAGTAATTAATGATAAAATTTTTAAACAGTATTGATCGTTTTATTCATCGTACGTTGGAAGCTATGTGCTCACTCTTGTTGGCTGCTATGGTTGGTTTCACCCTTTACAATGTTACAATGCGATATGTTTTTAATAACCCTCCTGTTTGGGGGGATTTGCTAACAGTTTTAAGTAATATATGGTTGATGTTTATAGCACTTTCTCTAACAGCAAGAGATAATGAACATGTAGCTTTAAATTTAATTTATGAAAAATTACCAGAGAGAGTTTCATTATACATACGACAGTTCTGGAAAATTATGATTATGATAATTGGTGTAGTCTTAATAATTTATGGAATTGAACTTGTAGAGGGTATGCGAGGGAAGTATTGGGAAATGTGGTATTTAGAAATTAGTATGCAAGGTATTGAGTTCAAACCAAATTATATGCCCAAAAAATATGCAGTTGCTATCCTACCTCTAGCTGGATTTTTGACTACCATTGGTGCTGCTATTGGTTTTATAAAAAAGGTCTAATTCTTTAAATAACGTTTCCTCTTAACCTTTGCCTCTCCAAGGAATAGTCTTATCTATAATTTTTCTTAAAGATATATCAAATAAAAGACCCAGCAGACCCATTATGAAAATTGTTATCCAAATAACCTCATACTGAAAGTATTTTTTTGCAACATTTTCAACAAAACCAATACCAGTTGTACCTGCTAGAAACTCTGCTGCAACAAGTGTTCCCCAGCACATACCAACGGCAACTCTAATTCCTGTAAGAATTTCAGGAAGTGAGTTAGGAAAAATCACATATCTTAAAATTTGTTTTTTAGTAGCTCCTAATGAATGTGCAGCATGTATTTTTGAAAGCTGTGTTCCTGATGCACCAGCTCTTGCAGAAATAATCATAATTGAAAGTGAGACCATGAATAATAAAAATATTTTACCTGTATTATCTATTCCAAGAACTGAAATGATCAATGGCGCCCAAGCTAACGGTGGAACAGGTCTGTATAATTCGATTAAGGGATCAAAGAATCCTTTAGCAAATCTATTTAGACCCATGAACAACCCTAATGGCACCCCAATAAGAATTCCAAAAACCAATCCTAAAAATACCCTCAAGAATGAGTCCCATATATGTCCATATGGAACAGGTACTTTAAATAATTTAAAATCACCCGTAACAACTTTTAACACATTGCTTTTAAAGTTTTCTTTTACAATACCGTCTTTTGTATGCACTGGATATTCACCAGGTAATATATCTGCTATCCAATCAGGTAAAATAAATCCTATCATTTTACTAACATCAACCATCTCAATCCATAAAAGAGGAATATTTTTATAGCCAACACTTGGCTTTGACATAAGTATGAATTTATTAAAAGTATCAGATGGTTTTGGTAGCCATCTTCCTGATCCTTGTTCTGAACATGTGGGCCCACTTGCAACAATTGTTCCAGCTGGGAATAAAAGAATATCTATTAATCTTAATCCAGCCTGTTCTTTATTTTGTAATTCATCAAATTCAATAATTGCAGCCTGCATTTCATTTAATGCATTAGGAGGGTATATACTTGCGAACTCTATTCTTCTTGCAATTTTAACAATGTTCTTAGCATAATCGGATGCAATTTCCTGATTATCATCTAAATTTTTTCTATAAGCTTTAATATCATCTTTAAGTTGTTTTATTGTATTTTTAAACTGAGGATTATGATTTCTTAGTTTAAAAAATTGATCATTTATAAGTTTTAGTTCAGCAGCTGCTGCATGAAATTTTAAACCTTTGTTCGTTTGGGGTGCAGTTGGTATTTCAATAGTGTTTTCAATTGTACCGGTTCCAGAATCTATAGTTGTAATGCCCCAACCACCTTGTTCATCAATTAGTTTTTGTCTTTCATTTTTTTCAGCATCAGTTTCGAAGGGATAATCTTTCTTTTGAAAATTTAAGCTCAGAAGTTTTATTTCTTCTGTCATTTCTTTTATTTTAATTTTGGTTTCCATTTCCATTAGCTCTTCACTAGTTAAGAATGGAATTAATTCTGAAGTTCTATTGATATAACTTACTAGAATTGTTTTTTGTTGATCATTTAAATCTGATGATCCATTTATTTCATTAGCAATTTTTTTAAGATTTTTGTTCTCAATTTTTATAATTGATGTGCTTTTGAACTCTCTTTCTTCAATTGGGAATTGATATTTTAAACCTAATAACGACTCATTGATTTTAGCAACCTGGCACAATTCATTTGCTGATTTTGGATAAAAACCTTTTGCTATATCCCACGAATAATAAAGCCATAACATCAGAATTGCACTAGTTCCAACTATTACCCAGTGTGTTCCACCTTTTGCTCTTTCTGGATTACCAAAAACAGCATCAACTTTTTCAGTTCTAATTAATCTTCTTCCATAAAGAATACAACCAACGACAGCTACGATAATTAATATTGTTACAAGTTGAGTTAACATTAATTATCTTTCCCCATTATCTCTTCTTCCATATTCCAAATCATGGATAAAATTTCTTCTCTTGTAGATGAAAATTCTTTATTTTTTTTAATTTCTCTTAAGTCTTGTGTAAGACCCATTTCTGCAAATGGAAGATTATACTCTTTATGTATACGACCTGGTCTTGGTGCCATTACATATAATCTCTCTCCAAGTAATAATGCTTCTTCAACAGAGTGTGTAATTAAGATGATTGTTTTTCCAGTTTCCTTCCAAATCTTTAAAACTAAAGACTGCATCTTTTCTCTTGTTAAAGCGTCTAATGCACCTAATGGCTCATCCATTAAAATTAAGTCAGGATCATTGATTAGACATCTTGCAAGCGCAACTCTTTGCTGCATACCACCTGATAACTGATAAGTTGGAGTGTTACCAAAACCTTTAAGTCCAACTATATCTAACCATTCATCAACTCTTTTTTTTGTAACTTCTGGATCTTCTTTTTTCATCCTGAGCCCAAAGTTTACGTTTTCAGCAACAGTCAACCATTCAAACAAAGCACCTTGTTGAAAAACCATTCCTCTCTCGACACCAGGTCCATCAATTTCATTATTGTTTAGTGTTATTTTCCCTGAAGTAGGTCTTAAAAATCCAGCAGTAATATTAAGTAAAGTTGTTTTTCCACATCCAGATGGTCCAAGAACTGTAAGTAATTCTCCTTTTTTAAGAGTAAAACTCACATCTTTTAATGCATGAACTGTTTCTCCTTTTGGAGTTTTAAAAATCATATTTAGATTTTGAGAAACGAGATCGCTCATAAATTCTTTATATTAGAAATTTTATAAAAAAAATAGGCACCAATTAAAATAATCGGTGCCTATTAAAAGTTTTAAACCCTTAAAATTATAAAGGTAAGAAACTTGTATCTACAGATCCTCCTGGAGTTCCCATACCTTTTAGGAAACCATCAAGATTACCACTCGTCATAGATTGCTTAGTTTCCTCTGGCGTTAAAAATTTGAAACCACTTAAAGTGTCTTTCATATCTGCAACTTTCATTTCAGAAGCTTTTGCCATAGAATTCAAGTCAGCTTTACCAGCTTTGTATCTTGCATTAGCTTCATGAGTTACTTCTATGAAAGTTCTTAACATACCTGGGTTTTCTTTCATGAATTTATCTGTAACAGATGTGATATCTATACCTAAGATACCAGCTGCTCTAGCTTCATCTACAGTTAAAAGTCTTGATCCAACGGCAGTTGCTGCTTTGATAGAGTTACCACCAAATAAACAAGCCATTACAACATCACCGCTAACTAATGCAGCAGCACCTTCTTCAGGGTCCATTTGGATAATATCCATTTTACCTCTATCAGCTCCAACAACTTTCATACTTTCATCAAAAACGTATTCAGCCATTGTTCCTAATGGAACAGCAACTTTTTTACCCTCTAATTCAGTAGCATTAGCTTTAGTGATTCCTGATGCGTTAGATGTAACACAAGTAGTTCCACCCATGCCGTATTCCATTGCGATATCAACTAATTTGATTGGTGCATTAGATTTTACAGCATTGATAAACGGTACTAATCCTTGTGAGTAAGAAATATCAATATCTCCTGCTAACATAGCATCAGTCATTGCTCCACCGTTTGTGAAGTTTGTCCATTTTACTGGAACACCAAGAGCTTTAGCAAAATTCTTTTTCTGCATGTCCTCTAGATTTGGGCTTGGCCATTCTAGAAAGTATGCAACTCTAACCTCTTTTGCAGCTGAATTAGCAACTGATATTGATAGGTTAAGTGCAAGAATTGATCCTAGAATAAAACTTAGTATTTTTTTCATTTATTCCCCTATGTTTAATTAATTAAATTATCGATATTTAAATTCATATCGAGCCCGAAGTAAAATAAAAAAAGAAACATATACAATCTTTGGTTGTGTCAATTATGTGGTAGTTAATCCATTTATTTTAGTCTAAAGAAGATTTACAATTAGTCTTTAATAGAAATTAAAATATTTAAGAAAGAAATTATATGAGTACACAAAATAAAACAGCAATCCCAAATTCTTTAAATGAGCATTGGATGCCATTTACATCTAATAAAGATTTTAAAGAAAACCCAAGATTAATTGTTGAAGCAAAAGGTGTATATTTAAAAAATCATCAAGGAAAAACCCAGATTGATGCAAGTTCAGGACTATTTTGTAATCCTTTAGGTCATGGTAGAGAGGAAATTATAAATGCAATAACTAATCAATTAAAAACTTTAGATTATTGTCAACCATTTCAACAAGGCTTTGGAGGATCATTTGAATTAGCTACAAGAATTTCAAAACATACTCCAGGAAATCTAAACAGAATGTTTTACACTATTTGCGGTTCAACTGCTGTTGAGACTGCAATTAAAATTGCAATTGCTTATCATAGAGCAAGAGGTGACAGTCAAAGATTTAGATTTGTTGGCAGGGAAAGAGGTTACCACGGTATGAATATTGGTGCAACTTCAGTAGGGGGTATGGTTAATAATGTCAAAACATTTGCAAGTGTTTTGATGCCAGGCGTTGTTCATATGAGGCATACGCATTTACCAGAGCATAAATTTATAAGTGGCCAACCTGAAACAGGAGTCGAGCTTGCAGAAGATTTAGAGAGAATTTGTATGAATTTTGGAGCTGAAAATATTGCAGCTTGCATAGTAGAACCTATAGCCGGATCAACTGGCACACTTGTTCCACCAAAGGGATACTTGCAAAGATTGAGAGAAATTTG
Organism: uncultured Pelagibacteraceae bacterium; assembly: GCA_902629285.1. Classification (GTDB taxonomy): domain Bacteria; phylum Pseudomonadota; class Alphaproteobacteria; order Pelagibacterales; family Pelagibacteraceae; genus Pelagibacter. Next base: position 94,007 of record CACOQN010000002.1, read on the forward strand.
TGATAAGCATGGGATACTTTTAATTTTTGATGAAGTAATTACAGGATGGGGAAGAACAGGATCAGCATTTGCATCACAAGAATATGGTGTTACACCAGATATGATGACAATGGCAAAAGCCACAACAAATGGTATAAGTCCTATGGGAGTTGTTGCATGTAAAGAAGATATTTATGATGCAATTGCAGAAAATGCTCCAAAAGGAACAATAGAATTATTTCATGGATATACTTATTCAGGAATACCAATTTCTGTGGCCGCTGGCTTAGCTGTTCAAGACATAATTGAAAAGGATGATATTTTTAACAGAGCTAAAAATTTGTCACCTTACTTCCAAGAGGGATTAATGTCTTTAAAAGATATTGATGTTGTTGACAACATCAGAGGTTATGGAATGATGGGTGGAATTGACATGGTCATGGATAAAAAACCAGGGGCAGCAGGTTTTACTTGTTTTAAACATTGTTATGAAGCTGGTGTAAATTTCAAAGCTACAGGAGACTGTTTAATAATTGCACCTATGTTTATTTGTGAAAAAAAACATATTGATGAGATAATTGAAAAACTTCGAACTGGAATAACAAATTACGCAAAAAGTAAAAAGAATTAATTTTCGTTTATGAAAATTGGGGTTCCAAAAGAAATAAAACCACAAGAAAATAGAATTGGTTTAACCCCAGAGAGTGTAAAAACTCTAGTATCAGAAGGCCATGAAGTAATTGTTGAAAATAATGGTGGTTTTGAAGCTGGATTTGAAAATGAACAATATTTAAATGCAGGTGCAAAAATTTCAAGTTCTGCATCAGATATTTTTAACGACTCCGAAATCATCGTAAAAGTTAAAGAGCCACAAAAAGTTGAAGTGGACATGATTAGGGAAAATCAAATTGTTTACACTTATTTACATTTAGCTGCAGCAAAAGAATTGACAGAGGGGTTAATAAAGTCAAAGAGTATTAACATTGCGTATGAAACTGTGACAGATGATAATGGTAGATTGCCTTTATTAGCACCAATGAGTGCAGTCGCTGGCAGAATGTCAGTACAAGCTGGAGCTCATTGTTTAGAAAAAAACCAAAAAGGGCGGGGTCTTTTATTAGGTGGAGCACCAGGAGTAGCAGGTGGAACAGTCGTTATATTAGGAGGTGGAGTAGTTGGAGAAAATGCGGCTGTAATTGCAACTGGAATGCAAGCGAAAGTTCATATTGTTGATAAATCTGAAGCAAGACTTAAACAATTAGTGCAAATATTTGGGGATAAAATTATTCCAGAACAAAGTGATAAAACAGATCTAAACAAATTAGTATCTATGGCAGACTTATTAGTTGGTGGTGTTTTGATACCCGGTGCAGAAGCACCAAAATTAATAACTAAGGATATGTTAAAATTAATGAAAAGAGGTTCTGTAATTGTCGACGTAGCAATTGACCAGGGCGGGTGTGTTGAAACCAGTAAACCAACTACTCATGGTGAACCAACTTATATTGTTGATGATGTTGTTCATTATTGTGTAGCAAATATGCCAGGTGGAGTTCCTAGGACTTCAACATTAGCATTAAACAAAGCAACATTACCATTTTTAGTGAAGCTTGCTAACAAAGGTTATCAAAAAGCTCTAGGTGAGGACAAAAATTTTTTAGCAGGACTCAATGTTCACAAAGGACATGTGACTTATAAAGCAGTTGCAGATGTATTTGGACACCCATATCTTGATCCAGGAGATGCAATCAAAAATTAAATAAATGAAAAAAAAACTACCAACAAGCACAAAAGTTGTTGTTATTGGCGGTGGAGTGGTTGGTTGTTCTGTGGCTTACCATTTAGCGAAGTTTGGTTGGAAAGACACAATTCTATTAGAAAGAGATCAATTAACATCAGGAACAACTTGGCACGCCGCAGGTTTAGTAAGTCAATTAGGCCCCTCAGCAGCAATTACAAAAATAAGAAAATATACTTTAGATTTGTATAAAGAACTTGAGAAAAAAGTCGATCATTCAGCTGGTTTAAGATTAAATGGTGCTCTTTCAATTGCACAAAATAAAGGAAGATGGCAGGAACTACAAAGACAAGCAACTACTGCACAACTTTACGACGTTGATGTAAGAATTTTGAGCAAAGATCAAATTAAAAAAGATTATCCTATTATTAATACTGAAGAAGTAATAGGTGGAATATTAATGCCAGGAGATGGAGCAGCAGACCCTTCAGGTGTTACACACATGCTTGCTAAAGGAGCAAAAATGGAAGGTGCTCAGATTTTTGAAAAATCACCGGTGGATGAAATTTTAACAAAAGGAGGAAAGATTTCTGGAGTAAAAGTTAATGGTCAAAAAATTGACTGTGAATATATTGTTTTAGCTTCAGGGATGTGGTCTAGACAAATTGGTGAAAAAGCAGGAGTTAGTATTCCACTTTATCCTGCAGAACATTTTTATATAATAACAGAGCCAATTGAAAATTTATCAAAAACTCTACCTGTTATTAGAGATTTTGATAATCGAACTTATATTAAAGAGGATGCTGGCAAAATATTAGTTGGAATTTTTGAAGGAAATTCCATTCCTGCTTGGGATAAAACTAACAAAGTACCAGAAGATTTTTCATTTGGTGAGTTTCAGGAAAATTTTGAACATTTTGAACCTTATTTAGCATCTGCCATAGATAGATTTCCAATTTTAGAAAAAACAGGTATTAGGAAATTTTTTTCAGGTCCAGAATCTTTTACACCAGATACAAATACTTTATTAGGAGAGGTTTCAGAGATTAAAAACTTTTTTGTTTGTTGTGGATTAAATAGTATTGGAATAGGAAGTGGAGGTGGAGTTGGAAAAGTTACTGCAGAATGGTTAATGAATGGTCATATTAATGAAGATATTTTTAATTATGACATTAAAAGATTTCAGAAATTTCACTCAGATTTAGGATTTATTAAAAAGAGAATAACTGAATCTCTTGGTGATTTGTATGGAATGCATTGGCCATATAAACAACATAAAACTTCAAGAAATATAAAAATACTTCCACATCATGATAATTTAAAAAGTTTTGGAGCTTGCTTTGGTGTATCAGGTGGATATGAAAGACCAATGTGGTTTGCACTTGATGGAGAAAAAGCAGAATATAAGTATAGTTATAACTATCAAAATTGGTATCCATCTGTTGAGTACGAAACAAACAATACAGTTAAAAATGTTGGTCTATTTGACTTAACACCTTTTTCCAAATTTGAAATTAAATCAGATAAAGCTCATGATGAATTACAAAAAATTTGTACATCAAATATTAAGCATAAAATTGGTAAGTGCACTTATACACATATGTTAAATAAAGATGGTGGTATTGAAACTGACTTAACAGTTGTTTGCATAGATCACAATCATTTTAGAATAATAAGCTCTGCTGCAACAAGAGAAAGAGACAAATTTCATATAAAAAAACATTTGTCTAATGATGTAGAGTTAAAAGATGTAACTGATGATTATTGTGTTTTTGGACTATTTGGTCCTAAGAGTAGATTATTAATGCAAAAATTAAGTACAGATGATTTTAGTAAAGAAAATTTTAAATTTGCAACTTCTAAATATATTAATATTGAAAGAAAAAAAATTTGGATACAAAGATTATCCTATGTTGGTGAGCTTGGTTACGAATTATATATAAAAAATAAAGATGCAAAAAGTATATATGAAAAAATTATAGAAGAGGGGAAAATTTTCAATCTATCTAATTGTGGAATGCATGCACTGGATACAATGAGAATGGAAAGTGGTTTTTTGCATTGGGGACACGATATATCACCTGAAGAAAATCAATATCAGGCAGGTCTAGAATTTACTATTAGTTACAAAAAACAAATTAATTTTATTGGAAAAGGAGCTTTGGAAAAAATTAAGAATAAAAAACAAGATCGAAAATTTTCAATGTTTGTCCTTAAAGAAAATAAACCTGGAAAACCATTACTCCTTCATGATGAACCCATCTATTTAGGTGATAAAATTATAGGTAGAACTACTTCTGGTAATTATTCATTTAATTATAAAAAAAACTTAGCTTTTGGCTATATTAATAGCGAGATAGTAAATAAAAAATCAAAAGATCAGAGGTTTTATATAGAAATTGAAAAAATTAAATATTCAACGGAATTACTCGAAAAGCCTCTTAAAAATACAGATTTCAAAACAAGTTAAATATATTCAATTAGATTGAAATTTTTTCTAAACCCTGCTTAAATTGGTTTGTGAAAAAAGAGATACATAATATAAATCAAGTTAATAATGATTTTGAAGCAAACAACGATTTAAAAAAAGATAAAATTAAAACAACCAATGTAAATATTTTGCTTAATAGGGTTAGGTTAGATCAAAAAAGAACTCTTAGAAAAAAAATTATTTTTTCCCTTCTCTTAATAAGTGCAATAGGTAGTTTGGCATCTTATTTTAGTATTTAGTTAATTCATAAAAAAAAGTTTATTGAAACAATAATGATTTATATTATAAGTCACTTATTAATTATGGCGGGGTAGCTCAGTTGGTTAGAGCGCGGGACTCATAAGCCCGAGGTCAGTGGTTCGATCCCACTTCCCGCTACCATATATTATTAAAATGAAAGACATTTATATCAGCTGGGAAGATTATCATAGGAAAATAGAGCAACTAGCTAAAAAAGTTTATGAAGATAATTGTAAATTTAATCAAATTATATGTATTGCAAAAGGTGGATTAAGGGTCGGAGATGTTTTTAGTAGGCTATTCAATGTTCCGTTGGCTATATTGTCAGTTGAATCTTATCACGGTAATAGTGATGATATTAAAAACCAGCAAGGACAATTTACATTTTCAAGAGATTTAGCTAAAACGACTCCAAATTTAGGATCTCATGTTTTATTAGTTGATGATCTTGCCGATTCTGGAAAAACTTTAACAAAAAGTATAAAATGGATGGAACTATTTTACGGATTTTATTTAGAGGAAAAAATAAAAACAGCAGTAATTTGGCATAAATCAACTTCAGCATTTAAACCAGACTATTGTGTCGATTATCTAGAGAATTCTCCATGGATACATATGCCCTTTGAAAAATATGAGACGACTAATATAAAAGATTTTAAATTTGAGTAATTTTTAAAAAATTAAATTTTATTTAATAAGACTGTCGTTAAATTGATTTGATACTCTTACAAATGTTGTACACTTGCTGAGTTGTTTTAATGAAGGAGCTCCTACATATGTACAACTACTTCTTACACCACCAAGAATATTTAGAACTGTATCATTTATTTTACCTCTATACTTTACCCTTACTTTTCTTCCCTCACTACTTCTATAGTCCGAAAGTCCACCATAATGTTTTTTATTTGCTATCTCAGAACTAGATCCGTAAAATTCTATGTACTTTTGTCCATTAACTTTGACTATTTTACCATTTCCTTCATCATGTCCAGCTAACATACCACCAAGCATAACAAAATCTGCACCGCCACCAAAACCTTTTGCAACATCACCTGGACAAGTACAACCACCATCAGCTATTACATGTGCTCCAAGTCCATGTGCAGCATCAGCACATTCAATCACAGCACTTAATTGAGGGTAACCCACACCGGTTTGAAGTCTTGTTGTGCAAACACTTCCCGGTCCTATACCAACCTTGACAATATCTGCCCCACTTAAAACCAGCTCTTGTGTCATGTCTGCTGTAACAACATTTCCAGCGATAATAGTTTTTGTAGGATATTTATCCCTAACAGATTTTACAAAATTTGTGAAATGTTCTGTGTATCCATTAGCTACATCAATACAAATAAATTTAAAAAAACTAAACTCTTTTAATACTTTATCAAGATTTTGAAAGTCTTCTTTTTTTATACCTACACTTAAAGCAATATTTGGATAAATTTTTTTTATATTTTTGTTTTGTTTTATTTTTTTTACATCATGTTGTTTTGTTAAACTTGTTATCATTCCAAAATCATTTAGTTTCTCAGCAATACTTAACTCTCCAACACCATCCATATTAGCTGCCATTATAGGAATTCCAGACCATTCATTTTTACTGTACTTGAACCTGTAAGTTCTCAATAAATTAACGTCTTTACGACTCTTTAGAGTGCTTCTTTTGGGCCTAAACAAGACATCTGAATAATCTAATTTTAGTTCTTCTTCAATTCTCATATTTGTAAGGTTATAATTATAACAATGAATTTCAAATTAATTTATTACTTGTGGATAAGTTTTAATTAGATTTATTACTTAATATTTTCTTCAATTTTAAAGTGTTCATTGTCTGCCTGGGTGGCAATTTTGATTTCTTATTTAACTTTATTTTTTTAATTTTTGTATTGTGTGATTTTGCAAATAAGTAAACAGATTGTGACTTTCCACCAACATTAATAATTCCTTTTTGATTAATAAGTAGTGGAAGTAACTCTACTACTTCCTCATGAAACATAAAATTTGTAAGTAAATTTGAATAAGCTTTTTTATATTTAAAAGGCTTTTCAGTCATGGTTAATCTTAATACTAGCGAATTTTCATACATTCTTACTGCACACTCGCCTCCAAGTTTTGACAAGCCATAATTATTAAATGGTTTTACAGGATCGTGTTCATAATAATTACCTTTTTTACCCTCATAAACATAGCCTGTAGAAAAATAAATTAATTTAATATTATTTTTTTTACATACTTTAGTAATATTCGATGTACCGATAATATTAAGATCAATACTTTTAATAATATTTTTCTCATGAATTTTCATTGGTCTTGAAAGACCAGCACAATGCAAAATTATTTTTGGTTTAATTTTTTTTATGATTTTATTCAATGAATTAATACTTAAAATATTACATTCTTTTTTGTTTGCAAAATAAAGATTTAATTTTTTATTTTTAGATTTTAATATTTTTGCAAATCTTCCTTCACCACCTGTAACTAAAATCATATTTTTCATTTTAAATAGATTTTTTTATAATTTAAAAAAGAAATTCCTTTTTTATCTTTTTGTGACAAGATTTTTTTTTGTAATGGCCAATTTATTTTTAAATATTTATCATTAACATTAATTGTAACTTCATTATTTTTTTCTCTATATTTTGTACAACTATAAATAATATAATTTTCTTTTTCTAAACATTGAAATCCATGTGCAAAACCTTCAGGTATATATATAGAGTTAGAATTTGCTTCGCTTAATATACATTTAAAAACTTTACCAAAAGTTTTGGAATTTTTCCTCAAATCAAGGGCAACATCGAATATTTTCCCTTTAATTACTGTTACAAATTTACCTTGGGAATTTTTACTTTGGATATGTAATCCTCTAATTACGTTTTTCTTAGAATAAGACATTACTAAAAAAGGGAATTTTTTTTTAATATTACTCTCTTTTTTTATTTCTTTAAAGTAACCTCTTTTATCCCAGTGTCTTTTTTGTTTAATTAATAAAAGATCTTTAAATTTTGTCTTAACAGTCACTATGATATTATCCGTTTAAGATATTTTGAGTACTCACAATTTCCATAAAATCGAATTGATTGAATAATTGATTTTTTTGTTATCCAGTTATTATTTAATGATATTTCCTCTAGACAAGCTATCTTAAAACCTTGAAGATTTTCAATTGATGATACAAAATTACTAGTTTTATAAAAATCTTCTATAGATCCAGTATCCAGCCAAGCACCACCCCTACCAATAAATTCTGCCGAGAGCTGCTTTTTCTTTTTATATTTATTTAATAAATCAACAATTTCTAATTCATTTCTTCTTGATGGTTTCAATTCTTTTGCAAATTTAATAACTTTGTTATCAAAAAAATATAGTCCAGTTATTGCCAATTTTGATCTAGGTTTTTTTGGTTTTTCTTTCAGAGAAAGAATTTTTTTACCATTTACACTTGCGACACCAAATTTTTCAGGATTAGAAACTTTATGAAGAACTACTTTTGCACCATTTTTGATTTTAACACATTCATAAAGCATTTTACTTAAGGATTGTCCGTAAAAAAAATTATCTCCTAAAATCATTGCAACACTATCATTTTTAATGAAGTTTTTTCCTAATATAAATGCATCAGGTAACCCCCTTGGTTTATCTTGTTCGATATAATTAATTTTCATTCCAAACCTTTTTCCATCTGGAATTAATTTTTTGTACTGATCTAATTGTCCCTTATTTACAATTATTAAAACATTCCTTATTTTTGCCAACATAAGAATTGATAAAGGGTAAAATATTAATGGTTTATCATATATGGGTAGAAGTTGTTTATTCACCGCCTTAGTTAAAGGGCTCATCCTAGTTCCCATTCCACCTGCAAGAATTATTCCTTTTGTAATCATTTATTACCTAATCTTTTTAAAATATCATTTTTGTGGATTGTTTTATAATAATCTAAATTTTCTTTATACCAATTAAATGTTAACTTAATACCTTTTTTAAAATTTGTTTCTGCTTTCCAATTTAATTTTTTTTTGATTTTATTGCTATTTAAAGCATATCTAACATCATGACCTGGTCGATCTTCAACATAGTTAATTTTTACTTTATCTCCTATTTTAATTATTTTTTTTGAATAATTTAAAAGGTTTTTACAAACCTCTATATTGGTCAGATTTTTATTTGATCCAATATTGTAAAAATTGCCTAATTTTCCTCTCTTAAATATCTTAAATAAAGCATCACAATGATCTTTTACATATATCCATTCTCTTGAATTTCTACCTTTGCCATAGATTGGCAAAGATTTATTATTTAAAATATTATAAATTAATTTAGGTATTAATTTTTCTGGATGTTGTTTTGGCCCATAATTATTTGAGCAGTTAGTTATTATTGCTGGTATATTATAAGTTCTAATATAAGAGCTGACTAAATGATCAGATGCGGCTTTACTAGCAGCATATGGTGAGCTTGGTTTATAAGGGTAATTTTCAGATGTTCTTCCATTTAAAATATCCCCGTATACCTCATCTGTAGATATGTGAATAAGTTTTGAAGAATATTTTTTAGAATATTTTTTAAAGCATTCTAACAAATTATAAACACCAAGAATATTACTTTGGATAAAAGCTTCAGGATTATCTATAGACCTATCTACGTGAGTCTCTGCAGCTAAATTAAATATAGCTATAGGTTTATATTTATTAAAAATATTTTTAAGTTTTTTATTATTAATGTCACATTTTATGAATTTGTATCGCTTAGTAAATTTAAACTCCTTCACATTGTAAAAATTCGAGGAGTAAGAAATTTTATCTATATTAACTACAAAATAATTTTTTTTAATCAGTAGATCAATTAAATTACTTCCAATAAAACCTAAACCTCCGGTAACAACTATTTTTTTCATTAATTAAATTATTTTTACATTAGTAAAAAGTATTAGTATAGTTCATTTAAACAACACTTATGTCAATATCTAGGCAAAATTTATCAGTCGTCATTGTTAGTTTTATGAGTGATGAAGTAATACACGACTGTATAAAATCAATACCAAAAGATATCAATATTATAGTTGTTGACAACTCAGGAAATCAAAATTTCAAATCAAAAATAGAGAAAAATTATAAAAACGCCAAATGTATTTTATCATTAGAAAATTTAGGCATGGGTGCTGGAAATAATTTAGGTTTAAAGAATTGTGATACTGACTATGCTTTAATTTTAAATCCAGATGTAATTTTAGAAAATAATACTATAGATGAATTAATAATTGCATCAAATAAAATTGATTCTTTTGGAATAATTGCTCCACTTATAAATTCAGATACTAATTTAAACTACAAGTTAATTGATAAAAAAATAAATATAGATTTAAATAATCCATTCAAAGTAAGGAGTGTTGACGGTTTTGCAATGCTTTTAAATGTAAAAAAATTAAATCAAATAGATAGTTTTAAAAACTTTAAATTTTTTGATGAAAATATTTTTCTATATTTAGAAAATGATGATTTGTGTAAAAGATTGATTCAAAATAACGAAAATATTTTTATTGTACCTAAGTCTAAAATTAATCATCTAGGTGCTAAAGCTGTAAGTTTTAAATTTTCAGATTCAATTGAGCTTTCAAGAAATTGGCATTGGATTTGGTCTAAATTTTATTTTAATAAAAAACATAGCAATTACCTGTCGGCTTTAATTTATGGTTTTCCATCTTTTTTTTCTGCTATTTTAAAATATATTTTTTATTTGATAACTTTAAATTCTAAGAGGAGAGCAGTATATTTACATAGAGCTTTAGGATATTTAAATGCTGCTATTGGTAAAAAATCTTATTACAGACCAAATATCAAAATTTAGTGTCCAGGAAAATTAATTAAATTTTCAACTTGATATTTTTTTTTAATTAAATTATCAGATCCACCAAGATCAAATAAGTTAATTACAAAAATAAAAGCTGCAACCTTACCATTTGAAATTTCGACAAGTTTTGCAGCTGCTTCTGCTGTTCCTCCTGTAGCAATTAGGTCATCAATGATTAAAATTGAGTCTTTGTCATCTATAGAATCTTTATGAACCTCTATCGTAGCAGTTCCATATTCTAGTTCAAAATCAATTGAATGTACTTCTGCTGGTAACTTATCTTTTTTTCTTAACATTATGAAAGGTTTTTTTAAGATGTAAGAAACAGCAGAGGCAAAGACAAAACCTCTAGACTCTATCGCTGCTATCTTAGTGAAATTAAACTTTTTTGATCTTTCAACTATTTGATTTATAGTCTCAGCAAAGGCATTTTCGTTCTTAATTAACGTGGTAATATCTCTAAATAAAATCCCTTTTTTGGGATAATCAGGTATTGATCTAATATAATCTTTTAGGTTCATAATAGTTAATTATAAAAGTATAAATAAATAAATTTTTAATTATGACAACTAATAAATTAGCTATTATAGGTGGAAGTGGCCTTTATGATGTTGAAGAATTTAAAGATAGAGAATTACTTAATTTAAATACTCCATGGGGCAAACCATCAGACCAAATTTTAAAAACAAACTACAACGATAAAGAGGTATATTTTTTACCCAGACATGGAAGAGGTCATTATGTTTCTCCATCTAATATTAACTTTAGAGCTAATATAGATGCTCTTAAGCAGTTAGGTGTTACAGATATTGTGTCTGTTTCTGCAGTTGGATCTCTTAAAGAAAATTTACCTCCAGGTAAATTTGTTATTGTCGATCAATTTATTGATAGGACTTTTGTAAGAAAAAAGACTTTTTTTGATGATGAAATAGTTGCTCATGTATCTATGGCTCATCCAACTTCAAAAGGACTGATGAATGCATGTGAGGAGTCAATTAAAAAAGCAAATATAGATTACCAAAGAAATGGAACCTATATTGTTATGGAAGGCCCACAATTTTCAACATTAGCAGAATCTAATTTATATAGATCATGGAAAGCTGATGTGATTGGAATGACTAATATGCCTGAGGCAAAACTCGCAAGAGAGGCTGAAATAAGATACGCATCAGTTTCGATGGTTACAGATTTTGATTGTTGGCATCCTGATCATAAAAATGTTGATGTTCAACAAGTAATAAAGGTTCTTTTAGGTAATGCTGAAAAAGCCAAGATCATGATTAAAAATTTGATAGATAATTTTGAAAATCATATAGATTCAAATGATCCTACTAATAATTGTTTAGATGTAGCAATAATAACTGCTCCAGAAAAAAGAACTCAAAAAACAAAAGAAAAGCTTAAAACTATAGCTGGTAGAGTTTTGTTTAAATGAAATAAATTTATTAATATGAGAATAGATGGTAAAGAATATAGAACAATTTGGTATGAGAAAAATGTTGTTAAGATAATTAATCAAACCAAGCTTCCACATCGTTTCATTATTAAAGAACTTAGAACTGTAAACGATGCTATTAATGCTATTAAAACAATGGAAGTAAGAGGTGCGCCATTAATTGGGGGGACTGCTGCATATGGAGTTGTTCTAGCAATTACAGAAAAAAAAGAACCCGATTTTATTAAAGAAAGTGCAGAAGAATTGATTCAAGCTAGGCCTACAGCTATAAATTTAAAGTGGGCTGTAGATCGAATGATGAAAAAAATATCTGGAATTAATAGTGATCAAATTTTAGATGTAGCTTTAAATGAAGCTAAAGATATATGCGATGAAGATGAAAAGTTTTGTAAAGAAATTGGTATTAATGGATTAAAAATTATTGAGGAAATTTATAATAAAAAAAAAGATATAGTAAATATTCTTACCCATTGTAATGCTGGCTGGTTAGCAACTATTAATTGGGGAACAGCAACTTCACCTATATATCATGCGCATAAAAAAGGGATACCCGTGCATATATGGGTAGATGAAACAAGACCAAGAAACCAAGGAGCAAATTTAACTTCATATGAATTAAACGAGGAAGGAGTTCCAAACACTATTATAGCTGATAACACTGGTGGAATTTTAATGCAAAGAGGTGAAGTAGATATATGTATTGTTGGAACAGATAGAACTTTATCAAATGGTGATGTTTGTAACAAAATTGGTACTTATCTTAAAGCACTTGCTGCTTATGATAACAACGTTCCTTTTTATGTTGCACTCCCAAGTTCAACAATAGATTGGGATACTAAAGATGTAAATGATATTCCAATAGAGGAAAGAAACTCAGAGGAATTATCTCATATTGATGGTGTTGATGAAAATAATCAAATTAAGAAAGTTTTAATTTATCCCCATAAAAGTAAGTCAATGAATTTAGCTTTTGATGTTACACCTGCAAAATATGTTACAGGTTTAATTACAGAAAGAGGTATCACAGAAGCATCCACAGAAGGGTTAAAAAAATTATTTATTAAGTAGATTTATGGTAGCTGTAAAAATGGTGGAAATTACTAGAAGTGGTGAGATAGAAAGTACTCATCAGGGTGTGGCAGTGTTAATTAATTCATCAGGAAATATTTTAGAGGAGTGGGGGAATTCAGAAATAAATATATATCCTAGATCAGCATTAAAACCAATTCAAACTCTAAATCTTTACAAGGACGGTATAGCAGACACAATGAATCTCACGGAAGAACAAATAGCAATTACAACAGCATCACATCATGCTGAAAAATTTCATTTAGATATTATTTCTAGCTGGTTGAAAAAAATTAACATTAATGAAGAAGATCTTTCATGTGGTCATGATTGGCCTTTGAATTTAGAGGATAAATTTAACGCAAAATTTCAATTTAAAAATAAAAGAAAAATATATCATAATTGCTCAGGAAAGCATTGTGGACACTTGGCAGTATGTATGCACAAAAATTTAACAGTAGAAAATTACCAAAAAAAAACTCATCCAATACAAAAAGATTTGATTAAATTAATAGAAAATTTGTCAGAGTATAAAATAAAAAACATTGGAATTGATGGTTGTACTTTACCAAACCCTTTTATGCCTTTAAGAAAATTTGCATTGGCAGCATCTCAATTAACAGATAGTAAAAAGTTAAATGAAAATGGTGACATTGCAAAAAAAATTTTTAATTCATGTGTAAATTTTCCTGAAATAACTGGAGGTGCAAATAGTGTAAATTGCATATTAACGAAACTTTCAAAAAAAAAAATATTCTTTAAAAATGGTGCAGAAGGGATATTTTTAGCTCTAATACCTGAGATAAGATCTGCATTAGTAGTTAAGATTTTAGATGGAGCAGCAAGAGCAGCTGAAATTGCTATTGCAGGATTGATATCTAAATTAAATATCATAGATGAAAAAGAGTTAGCAAATTTTAAATCAACTGAAGTAATAAATTCTACGGGTCAAAAAATAGGAAAAATGCGATTTGTATTATAATGATAAGTAAAATTAAAAATGAAATAATAAAGTATTCAAAAATGTTAAATAGCAGGAAACTTTCTGCTCTAAGGTCTGGTAATATTTCTGTAAGATATAAGGATGGCTTCTTAATTACACCATCAGGTAAAAAATATTCTACTTTAAAAAATATAGATATTGTTTTTGTTTCAATGAATGGAAAGTTTGATAAAAAAAAAGGCATTCCATCGTCAGAATGGAAATTTCATCAGGATATTTATAAAAATAGAAAAGAAGCAAAAGCAGTTGTTCATGCACACTCAGCAAATGCAACAGCTGTTTCTACTCACAAGAGAGGAATTCCAGCATTTCACTACATGGTTGCGATGGCTGGAGGTCACAATATCAAATGTGCAAAATATGCAACATTTGGAACTAGAGATTTATCAAAAAATATTTTGAAAGCTTTAATAGGAAGAAAAGCTTGTTTAATTGCAAATCACGGCCAGATTGCATTTGAGGAAAATTTGTCTAAAGCGTTTGAACTTGCTGAAGAGGTTGAAAATATATCGCTTCAGTATATAACGAGCCTTAAATTGGGTAAGCCAAAGATTCTTTCATTAAAAGAAATGAAAAAAGTTTTATCCAAAGCGAAGAATTATAAAAGAGGCTAGTTAATGACTAAAGTTGGTGAACATATCACTCTAGATATCATTGGTACATCAAAAGAATATGATCCCTCTGTATTTGAAAAAATAATTCATGATATTGCAAAAGCTGCAAAAGTAACAATTCTCAATATATCTAAATATAAATTTGAGCCTCAGGGCTTCACCATTCTTGCTTTGTTAGCTGAAAGCCATATTAGTTTTCATACATTTCCAGAAAAAGGAATTATTAGTTTTGATTTCTTCACATGTGGTAATGTTAGTCCTTCAGTAGCTATAGATATTATTAAAAAAGAATTTGCCCATAAAAGAATTGTTAAAAAAGAGTTTAATAGAGATACAAAATCTCTTTATCATGACATTTATAGTTCACCTGGTTTACAAAAATCTTATGTTGTAAATGATGTTTTGGAAGATTTTAAATCTAAAGTTGGACAACATATTGAAATTTTAGATTTAGAGCAATTTGGAAAATCATTATTTATTGATGGAGAAATTCAAGTAGCTGCAACCGATGAGCATTTATACAGTTCAACTTTTGTAAGCTCTGGACTTAATTTGAATCAGATTAATGAAAGAGCCGCTATTATAGGTGGTGGAGACGGTGGTGTTGCAAGAGAATGTATTTCAAAAAATTTTAATTTTATAGATTGGTATGAGTTAGATCCTGAGGTTGTAGAAGTTTGCAATAAACACCTTGGAGATATTGGAAAAAAAGCCACAGAAAAAAATTCTGTTAAATGTGTTTGGGGTGATGCATTTGAAAGCATTAAATCAGTAGGAGATGATACTTATGATCATATCTTTGTTGATCTTAACGATGATCAGTTTTGCATAGATTTAGCAGCCAAAAATATGGAATCTTTAGTAAGAATTCTAAAACCTAAAGGAGTTATCACTGCTCAAGTTGGAAGTCAGGATAAAAAACCACAACAGGTTGAAAATTGGTTGAATGTGTTTAATCAAAATTTTGGCAATACAAAATTATCGCGAGTTTACATACCTAGTTTTGATTGTTCTTGGAATTTCTCTTCTTCTATAAACCATTAATTTTCTTTTTTATTATCTAAAATTGTGAAATAATTGTTTTAAATTTAAGGAGATAATAATGAATATATTTAAAAAAACTATTTTAACAGTTCTAGCTTCATTATTTGTTATCGGGAATGTATACGCTGACAAAATAAAAATTGGAACTGAAGGTGCTTATCCTCCATGGAACTCTAAAGATGCCTCAGGTAATCTTATTGGTTTTGAGGTTGAATTAGCAAAAGAACTTTGTGTAATAATGAAACATGAATGTACAATTGTTGAGCAAGATTGGGATGGAATGATACCAGCGTTATTGATGAGAAAATTTGATGCTATTATGGCTGGTATGTCAATTACTGCTGAAAGACAAAAAACAATTACTTTTTCACAAGGTTATGCTGATGAAGTAGCTTCTCTTGCAGTAATGAAAGGTTCAAGTTTAGAGGGCATGGATACACCAGAAGGTATCAATTTATCTTTAGGTGGATCTGATGTTAAAAAAGCTTTAAAAACTCTAACAGGCGCATTATCAGGAAAAACTGTTTGTACACAAACAGGAACTATTCATCAAAACTTTTTAGAATCTGGTGATGTTGGAAGCGTTAATGTAAGAACTTACAAAACTCAAGATGAGGTTAATTTAGATTTAACTTCTGGTAGATGTGATGTTGCATTAGCAGCAGCTGTTGCATTTACAGATTACGCAGACAAATCAGGTGAATCAGTTGTTCTAGTTGGACCAACTTTTTCAGGTGGTGCATTCGGTAATGGTGTAGGTGTTGGAATCAGACAAGGTGGAGATGATGCAATTGGAAAAAGAGATGCTAAACTCCTTAAAGATTTCAATAAGGCAATTGATAAAGCTCGAAAAAAAGGAATTATTAGCAAACTAGCTATAAAACACTTCGGTTTCGACGCATCTATGTAATAATTTCAGATCTGGCGACTATAATATTATATAGTCGCCAATCTATATGGAACTTTTAGCATTCGGCAAAACAGGTTGGGGTGATGAATTGTTTTATGCCACTTTAATGACAATAGCTGTTTCTGTAACAGCGATGTTAGTGGGATTTATATTTGCATTAATTTTTACTCCGCTAAAACTTTCTAAATATAAATCTTTAAATCTTATTGGAAATTTTTATACAACAGTTATTCGAGGAGTGCCCGAACTTTTAGTAATTTACCTTTTCTTTTTTGGAGGAAGTGGTGCAATAATGTATGTTGCATCAATTTTTGGTTATTATGAATATATAGAAATTAATGCGTTTATTACAGGCTCAATGGCAATTGGAATTATTTCTGGTGCTTATTCAACTGAAGTATTTCGAGGTGCAATACAATCTATAGATAAAGGTCAATTTGAAGCCGCTAAAGTTTTAGGTATTAATAAATATGGTCAATTTTACAAAATAATTTTACCTCAAATGTTGAGATTAGCCATTCCTAATTTAAGCAACGTTTGGCAAATAACTTTAAAAGATACATCTCTTATTTCAGTAACTGGTTTAGTTGAGATCATGAGGCAATCTTATATAGCAGCAGGTTCAACAAGAGATCCTTTATTCTTTTATTCATTTGCTGCAGTTTTATATTTATTACTTACTTACGTGAGTATGAAGCTAATTAATAAGTTAGAAGTAAGGTATAGTAGAGGGTATTAATGGATTTTGATTTAATGATAACTAGCTTTCCTAAACTTTTGGGAGCAACAGTTATTACTTTAAAATTATTATCAGCATCATTATTTTTTGGATTATTCCTGGGTCTTTTCTTTGCAATTCTAAGATTAAATAATAACATATTTATTAATAAATTTGCTTATGGATATTCATATATATTTAGAGGAACACCTTTATTAGTCCAAATTTTCATTATTTATTTTGGTTTAGGACAAATTGAATATTTAAGAACAACATTTTTGTGGATTATTTTAAAAGAACCTTATTGGTGCGCAATAATTGCTTTTACCTTAAATACTGGCGCATATACCTCTGAAATTTTAAGATCAGCGTTTCAAACAATTAAACCAGGTATTATTGAAGCTGGAAAAAGCCTA
This sequence comes from uncultured Pelagibacteraceae bacterium, assembly GCA_902629285.1. Classification (GTDB taxonomy): domain Bacteria; phylum Pseudomonadota; class Alphaproteobacteria; order Pelagibacterales; family Pelagibacteraceae; genus Pelagibacter. The sequence goes on from CACOQN010000002.1 coordinate 111,537, forward strand.
GGCATATCAAACAAAATAATTTTTTATAAAATTCAAATTCCAATTGCTATTAGGCAATCATTACCTGCGTATGGAAATGAAATCATATTAATGATGAAAGGAACCTCTTTAGCAAGCACAGTAACTTTAATGGATTTGACTGGTGTTGCTAAATATATTATTTCAACAACTTTTAAACCAATAGAAGTATTTATTGTTGCAGGTGGAATTTATTTATTTATGACTTTTATTATTCATAACGTAATAAAATATTTAGAGAAAAAGTATAGCTTTCAATAATAGCAATGTTTTTATCAGAGCAACAAATTAGAGATTATCAAAACGACGGTGTGATAATAATTAAAGATGCATTTAAAGATTGGATTGAGCCACTTAGAAAAGGATTTCAAAATGTTTTAGATAATCCAAGTAAGCATGGGAGAGAAAATGTAACTGACGAAAATGGCAGATTTTTTGAGGATTATTGTAATTGGGAAAGAATAAAAGAATTTAAAAATTGTATATTTAATTCAACTGGTGCTCAAATAGTTGCTGAAGCGACTAACTCCAAAGCTATACAAATTTTTCATGAACATATTTTTATCAAGGATCCAGGTACTTACAAAGAAACTCCTTGGCATCAAGATATGCCTTATTATTGTGTAGATGGCAATGATACAGGAAGTTTTTGGATCCCATTAGATGAAGTTGATGAGAAAAATAATATTAGATTAATTTTAGGTTCTCATAAATGGTCAAAGTTAATTAGACCTACGAAATGGTCAAATAACCAGTCTTGGTATAAGGATGATAGTTCTTTTATGGATTTACCTCCAATAGAAGAATTTGAAAAAAAAATTTTAATACCAGAATTAAAATTAGGTGATGCAGTTCTGTTTAACTTTAAAACAGTTCATGGATCAACAGGTAATAATAGTTCAAAATCTAGAAGAGCTTTTTCAATGAGATTTATAGGTGATGATGTTAAATACATTGATAGAGGTGGACCAACTTCTCCACCTTTCGATAATATTAATTTAAAAAATGGAAGTTTAATGAGAGAAGATTGGTTTCCAAAAATTTTTCATAATTAATATTCATATAATGGAATTATTATATTTTATTATAGCTAGTTTCTTAGTTGTTATTGTTCCTGGACCAACTGTAAGTTTAATAATTGCAAATTCTTTAAAATCAGGTGTTAGGGCAGGTCTATTAAATATTTTAGGAACTCAGTTTGGTGTGTTACTCTTAATTTTTTTATTAGCTCTTGGTTTTAAATTTATTTCTCCCTTTGTGGATCAAATTATTAAAATATTTAGAATTTTTGGTGCAATTTATTTAATTATTCTAGGAATTGTTGCGTTTAAATCAAAAATAAATGTAAAAAATGATCAGGCTGAAAAATACGATAAACGATTTATTCTGCAGGGATTTATCGTAATATTAACTAATCCTAAAATTTTTTTATTTCTTGGATCATTTTTACCTCAGTTCATAAGTTTAGAACATTCAATAAGCTCTCAAATAATCTATTTTGGTTTGTTGTTTATCCTTGTAGCTACGATTTTTGATAGTTGTTATGCATTAATTTTTGGTAAATTTAGAAATTTGATTGCAAATAAGTACTTAAAAATATTAAATTTAATTGGCGGATCAATATTAATTTTAGTTGGTTTTTGGCTACTTTTTGATTAATTTAATAACTAGTATATTCTTTAATTTCCTTAATTTTTGACCCAGTGTGATTATTTATTTCTAGTTTAATTTTTGCTCGATCATCATTTAAAAAATGAACATCTCTGGATAGTTTTATAAATTTCTCACCAAAATCTTTATTTTTCTCACAATCTCTTTTGTCATCCTCTATAACCCAAAGTTTGGTATTAATATTCTTCAGTTCTTGAAATAATTGTTCAAGTTTGTCGTCAGATTGAACATTTTTTTCTACTTGATCTTTTAGAATCGAATGTTCATTATCTATAAAATTTAGTTTTTCAGGATCTTTAATTTTTTCTTTTTTAATTTCTAGGATTGAAATTTTGTCTAAAAGTTCGCCTACCGAAACTTCTACTATAATTTTATTCATTAAATCTTATACTATGTTAAATTGTTAAAATTATGTCTAATATTTTAATAATTAAACATGGATCTTTAGGGGATATAGCTCAAGCATGTGGTGCAATTCAAGACATTTCTGAAAATCATAAGGAAGATCAAATTCATCTGCTTACTACTGAACCATATTTTGATCTATTTAAAAAAAATCCATATATCTCAAAGGTTATTTTAGATAAGCGATTATCAAGATTAAACCTGATTTATTTATATTCATTGATGAAAAGCATAAAAAAATATAATTTTTCAAAAGTATATGACCTACAGAACTCTAGTAGGACAACTTTTTACAAAAAAATTTTATTTCCCAAAGCAACAAAAGATACTTGGTCATCTACAGAAACAACATTGCCAGAAGGAACTAAAAAACAAGATTTTGATAAAGACTCTGTTTTATCTAGATTTGATTATCAATTAAAAAGCTCGGGTATAGATACCAATAATACCTTAAGCCCTGATTTTTCTTGGAGTCCGTCAGACATATTTCAAATTAAAAATTATTATCAATTAGATAAATATATTCTTATATTTCCTTTCTGTTCACCTCATTTAATATCAAAGAAATGGCCTTATTATAATGAGTTAATTTCCATGATTAATGAAAAATCAGATAATAAATTAAAAGTAGTTATTGCACCTGGACCTGGTGAAATAGAAGAGTCATCAAAAATTAACGCTCTCTGTATTTTAGATAATGGCAAAGCTTTAGATATTTCACAGTTAGCAGCATTAATTAAAGATAGCTCATTTGTTGTTGCAAATGATACTGGACCTGCGCATATGACAGCACACTTAGGATCAAAAGGAATCGCTTTATTTGGATCTCATACAACTCCCCATAAAGTAAGTATTGAAAGAGAAAACTTTAAGGCAATTCAAGTACCTGAATTATCAAAACTGACAGCAGAAAAAGTTTTTGAAAGAGTATCCAAAATTATTTTTTAATTTTTAATATCTATACTCTTTCTAATTATTTCTTTTTCTAATTTCATTTCTCTATAAGAAATAATTAAAACTCCTAAAAAAATTACACTTGCACCAATCCATGTAAATAGATCAGGTGTTTCATTAAAGACATAGAATCCTATCAAAGAGGCAAATACTAGACTTAGAAAGGAATAGGGTTGTGTCACGCTAACATCTACTAATTTATAAGCGTGATTAATACAAAGATGTAACAATGTACCAAATAAACCTCCAAAAAATAAATAAATCAAAGTTTGTAAATCAGGCGTTTGCCAATGAAATAATGCAATAATGAAACTAAAAAATGTCATATAGGTGTATCCATAAGATAAAATTGTGATTGAACTATCATCTTTAGCGATACTTTTTGTAATTATAATCACTACTGACCACATAAAAGATGAAGCTAGTGCCATATAAACTCCGATGGAGATATCAATTATTCCTGGTCTTAAAATTATCAGCATACCAATAAATCCTAAAACTAGGGCAAAACTTCTGTATACATAGATTTTTTCTCCAAGAAATAAGACAGCCAATATTGTTACCAAGAAAGGAACAACAAAAGAAATTGCTGTAGCTTTTTCAATTGGCATCATAAATAAAGCTGAGAAATATAAAAGCATTGAAGGTAAGTTTAAAAAAGCTCTAAAAAAATGTTTTTTATGATGAATCGTTTTGAAAACTGTAAACTTAGATTTTAATATATATGGTAAAATAATTAGAAAACCAAATAAAAATCTAAAAAATCCTGCAACGTAAACATTAACTTCTTCTTGAGCTAATTTTAGAAATGTAAGCATTAATGTTCCAAATAATACTGAGGCCACAATTAAAAAAATTGCTAATTTATTCTTTGAAATCAATTTAATATCTTCTTGTATTTTTCGATTGTTTTAGACCATTGAAATTTATTGACAAATTCTTTTGCATTTTTTCCAAGTTCTAAATATTTTTTATTATTTAACATTGAATTGATTGAGGAATAAATGTCATCAAGATTGTTTCCATCACAAATAAGACCAGTTTCTTCATGGATAATAGCATCTACTGCACCACCATCTTTACCTCCAATTGATGGAATACCGTATTGTGCAGCCTCAACATACGCTATGCCAAAACCTTCAATTGATTTTTTATGGATTATAGACGGCATCACGAAAATATTTGACTTTGCAACTAAAGCGTTTTTTAGATCATTACTTATGTCCTTGAAAAACATAACCTGAGCCTCAAGATCTAGCTCTTTTACAAGTTTTTTTATATTTTCCTCCTCATCTCCATATCCAACGCAAATATAAACGATGTCAGGATAAATTTGTTTTAAATTTCTTAGAGCCATTACTATTTTTTCGTGATTTTTACGTTTATCGAATCTTGAAACAGTAATTAGTCTTGGATTTTTAACTTTAAGTATACTTTCAACTTTATCTAAAGTTTTTTTATTTAATTCTTCAGCAGGATCTACACCTGGATTTATTACAATTACTTTATTTGCATTAACCCCATGTTCTATTGCAAGATTTTTTGTAAACTGAGAATTTGCTATTACTTTATCAACATTATTTAAAACATTAATAACTCTTTTATTTTGACCTGAACCCTTAGGATGATTGATTTCTTTACCATGAATTAAACAATATTTTTTTTTAGATGTTTTAATAAGTTCTAAACTTTTCCAATGGTCGGCAATAATACCATCTATTTTATTTGCTTTGATATATTCGTTGATTAATTGTGCTTTTCTATATTTTCTAAGTAATTTTATTCCACCAACTCTTTCAATTGAAAAGGATGCCTGTTCGTCAAATTCCTTATGTTCATTAATATAATCTGCAAAAACTTTAATCATAAAGTTTTTGGATAACTCTTTTGATAGACCCCACATTAAATTTTGCATACCACCAAGCTCAGGTGGGAATGATCTAGTAATAATAAGATACATTAATCATGCTTCCACTTAATACCGCAGCCCGCACTTGGTATTTGATCTTTAGGACCTTTACCTGTTTCAGCTATTTGTTTCATAGCTGTTAAAAGTTCACTCTCTCCCTCTTTGACTGGAATAAATTTCTTAAGCTCTCTTAGTCTTCCTCTGTATTGAAGTTCTAAGTTTTTATTATACCCAAAGAAATCTGGAGTACACACAGCATCATATGCTTTAGCAATTTCTTGAGTTTCATCGTGTAAATATGGAAAATTAAAATTACGCTCATTAGAAAATTTAATCATGTTATCAAATGAGTCATCTGGATAATTAACAAAGTCGTTTGAGCATATTGCTACTGTTTTGATACCAATTTTTTTTAATTCAGTGCAATCTTCAACTAATTCTTTCGTAATTGCTTTTACATATGGACAATGATTACAAATGAACATGATCAAAGTTCCATTTTCACCTTTGATATCATTTAAGGAGAGAATTTTATTATCAGTGGATTTTAATTCAAATGGAATAGCTTTTTGACCAAAATCACATATTGGAGTTTGTATAGGCATAATGTAAAATATATAGATTATGTTTTACGATTTAAAAGATAAAAAACCAAAAAACTCTGGCGAAAATTGGGTAGCTCCTAATGCAACAATAATAGGAGATGTTACTTTAGAAAAAAATACAAGTATTTGGTTTAACGCTGTTTTAAGAGGGGATATTGAAAATATTCTTATAGGAGAAGGATCTAATGTTCAGGATGGAAGTGTTTTACACACAGACCCTGGATGTCCCTTGAAAGTTGGAAAAAATGTTACAATTGGTCACTTAGTAATGCTTCACGGGTGCACTATTGGAGACAATAGTTTAATTGGCATAGGTGCAGTCATCTTAAATAAAGCTAATATCGGAAAAAATTGTATTATTGGAGCTAAAGCCTTAATTACAGAAAATAAAGTTATACCTGACAATTCTTTAGTTGTTGGCTCTCCAGGTAAAGTAATTAGAGAAGTTACAGAGGAAGAAAAAAAAGCAGTTTTTGAAAATACAAAACATTATCAAGACAATTGGAAAAATTACTCGAAATCAATTTTCTAGGTATATTTAATTTAAATTAATGACTAGACACCCACATCATTTTAAAATTGCTTTTGCTTTAGCTTTTTCAGCTGGGTCTTGGGGAATTTATTGGTTACCACAAAGAATACTTGTTGAAGGTGGTCTTACAGGTGGATGGGGGACTATTGCTCAAATGATAATAGGATTTTTAATATTATTACCAATAGCTATTTGGAGGTTAATTAAAAAAAAAGAAACTGGATTAGAGCTACCGGTCACTGGTTTACTAGTTGGTGGTGGTTTCATTTGTTATGCTCTAAGTTTTCTTTTAACTGACGTTGTACGAGCATTAATATTATTTTACATGACGCCAATTTGGACAACAATATTTGAAATATTATTTCTAAAAAAAAGACCTGGTTTAGAAAGAGTACTTACTTTGGGATTAGCTCTTGGTGGTTTATGGATTGTTTTTAGTAAACAAACTATTATACCCCTTCCAGAAAATGCAGGAGATTGGTTAGCGTTAGTAGGTGGTGCAATATTTGCTGGTGGAATGATAAGACTTGAAGTTATTAAAACTGATGGTGTATTTCCAATTGTATTTTCTTTTTTTTTCTATGGAGCTTTATTTAATATAGTTACTGGATTTTTTTTAGTTGATTACCTAGGAGAAATGCCTGCAATTGAGTCTTTCATTTCAATGTCCTCTTTTTTATTAGTAATATCTGTTTTTTATTTTATTCCTACAGCAATAGTAATACTCTGGGCTCCAAGTAAATTAGGTGCAGGCTTATGTTCAATTCTTTTTCTTGCAGAAATTGTTGTTGGAGTAATAAGTTCAGGTATGCTTACAAACGAACCATTTGGTTGGAGAGAAATAGTGGGGAGCTCTTTGATAGTTTTAGGAGGAATTTTAGCAGTTGTACTTGCTCCTAAAGAAGAAAAATTAATAAATTCAAATATTACAAATGTGTAAAAAACAATTTTTTATATAGGAGAAAACAATGCCAGCAGGATACGTTATAGCACAGCTAAAAATTACAAACCCTGAAAATTATAAAGAATATGTGGAAAAAGTTACACCACTAGTAAAAAAATTTGGTGGAGAATTTTTGGTAAGGGCTGGCGAATTTCAAATTTTCGATGGAGAAACAAAATTTCCTAGAATCATTGTTCTTAAATTTCCTAGTTATGAAAAAGCATTAGAATGGTATAATTCTGATGAGTACAAACCAATAAAACAAATAAGACTAGATAATTCTAAGGGTACAAATATAATTATTAAAGGTGTATGAAAAAAATATTTTTAATTTTTATCGCTTTAGTTTTTTATTCCACCTCAGGCGTTGCTGTTGAAAAATTTAAATTCAAATATAACTTGCATGAAAATTTACCAAAGAAATGGGTTACTGAATTCAGTAATATAATGAATATTGTTCAAGAAGTTTTGCCCATAAATGAGAACACCAACCATTGGGTCAAGAATAATATGACATTGATGAATATGAAACAGGGCTATGGAATGGATATTTATGCATGGAAAAGTACAAAAAATCCTTTTCCAGAAAAGCGTGCTAATATGAAGTACTCAGGTCTTGAAGGAATTAATTCACCTGCACCATGGGTCCAATTAGACATTAATCCAAACGATTTAAAAAGTTCAGTAAATAAAATTCGTACTTACTCTGTTGTTGTGCATGAGTATTTTCACGTTTATCAAAGAGCACTTTCTCATGACAAAATTTTAGATAGAAACTCTCCAAAATGGTTATTCGAGGGGGGTGCTAAAGTTTTAGAGGAGATTTATTTAAAGCAATATTATAAAAAATACCTTTTAAAAAATGATCTTAAGCAAAGTGATAATTGGAGCATTAAAAGGGTTTCCAAAGAACCTAAATTATATGAAAAATATAGTACATCACCACAAAAAAAAGGATTTGATAACAATTACTCAGGCTCTGCATTCATAGTTCTGGTTCTAGTTAACGAGTTAAAAAAAAATAATATTTCTGAAGAAAAAGCATTTGAGTTGGTTTTTAGAGAATTCTGGATACATAGGGGTAAGCAACCTCAGGGTTGGAATTGGCAACCATCTTTTAAAAATACTTTTGGAATGACTGTACCTGAATTTTACGAAAGATTAAGTAAATACAAAAGAAAAGATCTTAAAAAAATACTCCCAAGTAAGTCATTAAAGATACAGGATATTTTTAGCTAAAATCAAATCTATTAATTAAATAAGAGATCATTGACTGAATAAACTATTAATCCAATTATTATTATAAATAAAATTAAAAAAGTTAATTGTCCCCTTAACTTTGATTTAATTTTGGTTTTACCCTCTTTAAATTTTTTAAAATGAATACTCCCAAATCTCATTACAGCTAATCCCAGGATAATTAAAAATGCTGTGAATATGTATCCAGTAACCATTTATGGCACTAGCCAATTATCTTTATTATTTTCTAAATCAAATCTTGCTCTACGGTGACCTTTAGCTGCTAAATAAAGCCACTCTATAGATTTAATTTTGCACTGAATTACAGTAAAATTTTTGTAACCTTCTTCACTTTGTTCTTTAGTATAATCGAAATTATCAAGCTCTGGTTTTAATCCAGAGGTTGGAATATCAGATTCCGTTCCAGGTCCATTATCAACTAAATAGCATTTTCTAGATATGTGCTGAGTTTTAGACCAAGATTCTTTGGTAATATCATTTTGATGGTTAATAACACATTCCACTTTTAATCTTACCTGTATTTTTTCATCTTTATCATAAAATAACATGGCAGCATTTTTATTAGCTTTTATTTTTTCAATTTTATCTGATCTTATATCGCTGTGAAATTGTATAAGATTATTTGTTTGATCTGATTTTCTCAAAACGACTATTCTTCCATCAATATCATTTTGATTTCCACAGGCAAATACTGGAATCCTGAATGGTGAACTTCGGTCCTTAACAGCATTATCTAGTAATGACCAAATTTTTTTCTTAATTTCTGAGAAATCCTCATAGTATGAGGGTTGCATATTACTTCCTAAATCTTTTAATTAAACTTGAAGTATCCCATCTATTACCTTTCATCTCCTGAATTTCTCCGTAATATTTATCCACTATTTCAGTGATAGGTAATAATGATCCATTATTTTTAGCCTCATCCATAGCAATTTTTAAATCTTTTCTCATCCAATCTACTGCAAAACCAAAATCAAATTTATCGTCAATCATTGTTTTATATCTATTTTCCATTTGCCATGATTGTGCTGCTCCTTTTGAAATAACTTCAATTACGTCTTCCATATTTAATCCAGCTTTCATACCGAAATTTATACCCTCTGACAAACCTTGAACTAATCCAGCAATGCAAATTTGATTAACCATTTTTGCTAGCTGACCACTACCTGCTGATCCTAACAGCTTCATTTTTTTGCTATAACAATCAATTTTATCTTTTGCTTTATTAAAATCAGAATGATCACCTCCAATCATCACAGTTAGAGCACCGTTTTCTGCTCCAGCCTGACCACCAGAGACTGGCGCATCTAATGAACCAAAACCATTTTTCTTTGCATATTCATAAATTTCTCTAGCAATTGTTGCTGAGGCTGTAGTGTTGTCTATGTAAACTGAATTTTTTTGTATGGTTTTAAAAGCACCATTTTCTCCAAAAGTTACTTCTCTTAAATCGTTATCATTACCAACACATGTAAAAATATATTCAGCATCCTTTGCTGCTTCTGCTGGTGTTTCTGCCATTTTACCATTGTATTCGCTTACCCATTTTTCTGCTTTTGATTTTGTTCTATTAAAAACAGTTACATTATGGCCACCTTTTGATATATAACCAGCCATTGGATAGCCCATAACACCAAGACCTATGAAAGCAACATTACAAGTCATAATTTTTTTCTATGTTTAAAAGTTTAAGTTTAAAAGTAATTCTATTTGGGTTTATCTTTACATTTTTTTCAAGCTTTGGACAGAGTTTTTTTCTAGGATTGTTTAATTCAAGCATTAGAGATGCCTTATCAATAACACATGGACAATTTGGCTCAATTTATGCTTCTGCTACTTTATTAAGTAGCATTACTCTAGTTTGGATTGGAAAAAAAATTGATGATGTAAATATTTTAAAATTTGCATCTTATGTAATTATTTTTCTATCTGCTTCATGTTTTGTATTTTCTAAAATTTCATCTGTTATTTTTTTATTTATAGGAATTTTTTTAATGCGTTTGGCTGGTCAGGGTTTATCAAGTCATACAGCTACAACAACTATATCTCGTTTTTTTGAAAAAAATAGAGGTAGGGCTTTAAGTACAGCTTGGTTAGGACTATCATTAGCTGAATTTATAATGCCAGTTTTAATTGTTTTTTTATTATTTTTTATAGAATGGAGAAATATTTGGGTTTCTATTTCTATTATAGTTATACTTGTTTTACCTGCTGTAACTTATGTTTTAGTAAAAGAAGTTAAACTCGATACGAGAGAAGATTCTAAAATTGAAGACAGTAATCGAGAAATTAAACAATGGAAAAGGATAGAAGTTTTAAAAGATTATAGATTTTATATAATTTGTATGACGATGTTAGCAATGCCATGGATTGCAACTGGCTCTTTTGTTTACCAATCTTTCATCACTTCTTCTAAAGAGTGGGGACCTTATGTGATAGCACAATCGTTTATGGCATACTCAATTTTATCAGTAATAACTCTTTTTATATCTGGATTTTTAATTGATAAATTTTCAAGCAGAAAATTACTTATTTATATGAATATCCCACTATTTTTTTCTACTATAGTTCTCTATTATTTTGATGCCTCGTTTTCCTCTTTTGTATTTTTTGGTTTGTTGGGTGTTACTAACGGGTTAGCAAATGTACTTGGTTCCTCAACTTGGGCTGAGATTTACGGTGTAAAGTTTATTGGGTCTATAAAAGCATTAACTACAGCATTAATGGTATTTGCTACCGCTTTTGGTACAGCTTTATTCGGTTTTTTGATCGATAATGGTTTCACAATTGAACAAATTGCTGTTGTTTCTGGTACCTATATTTTTGGTTCAATTGTTCTTCTTTATTTGATTAAAAATAAGCTAAATCCTCATTATTTATAAAATAGCTCTTGATTTTTTAAAGTTCACTGTGTAGATACTCCGCATGGCCAGAGTAACTGTAGAAGATTGCATAGATAAAGTGGAAAGTCCTTACGAATTGGTACTTGTTGCTAAAGAAAGAGCTACTCAACTTAACGCAGGTATTGAACCAACTATTGATAGAGATAATGATAAAAATACAGTTATTTCTTTAAGAGAAATTGCAGAGGAAAAAATTAAAGTTTCAGATTTAACAGAGAGTGCAGTCTACAAACTAAGAAAACATGTTGAGCAAGTTGATGATGCTGCTGAGGATGATGAAGAAATCGGTGACGATTTTGAAAATTTATATAAAGGTGAAATATCCAAAAGCGGAACTCCAATTTTACCATCTAAAAGAGCAAGAAAAACTCCTGAGAAAATTCAGGTAACAAAAGAAGATTTAGCTGAGTTATCTGAAACAGCAACAGCTGACATTGATAATTCAGTGGGTGAGGAAACAATGAATGAGCAAGGTGAAGTTTCTTTAGACGAGGTATCAGAGTCAGAAAATCAAGAAGCAGATACATCTGCAGAAGACACAGAAGCTTCAAACTCATAAAAAAATAATATAAGGTAATACCATGAATAGGAAAGTATCAGTTGCTCCTATGATGGATTGCACAGATCGTCATGAACGATATTTTCTAAGATTAATATCCAAAAACATTCTTCTTTACACCGAAATGATAGTTGATGAAGCTATAAATAGAGGAGATAAAAAAAAGCTATTAGAGTTTAATGTAAACGAGAAACCTGTAGCACTCCAACTTGGAGGTTCATCACCAAAACTTTTAAGTGAAGCTACTAAAGTAGGTGAAGATTTTGGTTATGATGAAATTAATCTAAACTTGGGTTGTCCAAGTAAAAAAGTTGAAAAAAATAGATTTGGTGCTTGTTTAATGAAAGAACCAAATTTAGTAGCAGATTGTCTAAGCAAAATGCAATCAGTAACAAAACTACCAGTAACAATTAAAACAAGAATTGGTTACGATGATGTAGAAGATTATGAAAATTTACATAGTTTTATTTCTACTTTAAAAGCAACCGGAGTTAAAACTTTCATCATTCATGCAAGAAAAGCAATGTTAGGTAAATTTACTCCTAAACAAAATTTAAATATTCCACCATTAAAATATGTTTATGTACATAGATTAAAAGAAGATTTTCCTAATGAAGAGATCATCATTAATGGAGGAATAACTTCAGTGGATGAAATAATACCTCATTTAGAAAAAACTGATGGTGTAATGATTGGTAGGGCTGCATATCATACACCTTATTTACTTGCAGATATTGAAAGAGAAATATTTAATAATGATGATGTTCCGAGTAGACAAGATGTAATTGCACAACTTATTCCTTATGTTAAAGAAGAATTAAAAAAAGGAACAAGATTAAATCAAATCATGAGACATACTCTTGGTTTATTTCATGGTCAAACGGGTGCAAGTTATTGGAAAAGGTACTTAAGTGAAAACATGTGTGTAAGAGATGCTGATGTGAAAAAAATTGATCACATTATGGATAAAATTAAATACAAAAATATTGATACTAGAGTAGGGCAGTCTGCTTAATTCAATTATAACAAACGAATATAGTTATATTATTCTTTTGATGGCTTTAACAGCTATTCCAGTTGGTTTTGTTGCTGGTCTGTTTGGAATTGGTGGTGGATTAATCACTGTACCATTTCTATATTTTATATTTGGTTCTCTCGAAATTGATCCTCAATATATAATGCACCTAGCAGTTGGAACTTCTTTTGCAATAATAATACCCACATCTACGGTTTCAGTATTTACACATAATAAATTTAAGGCTGTTGATTTTGATATTGTTAAAAACTACGGTTTATTTGTTGTACTAGGTGTGGTTGTTGGAACTATTTTTGCATCTTCTTTAAAAACAAAATCTCTAGTTTTATTTTTCTCTGTAATGATTTTATTTTTAGGAATTTACTTATTATTAATAAAAGAGAAGGAACAAAACATAATTGTTAAGATGAAATTACACTTAAAAGTAATTCTTGGTTTTCTTGTTGGGTTTATATCTGCTCCTATGGGTATAGGAGGAGCAGTAATGAATGTTCCTATTCTTAAGTTTTTTGGTTATTCAATAAATAAAGCTATAGGAAGTGCAGCAGCTATAGGTTTTTTAATTTCACTATTTGGAGCAATAGGTTTTTTAATTTCAGGAAATTATTTAAATTCCAATCTTCCACTTAGTATTGGTTTTATAAATGTCCCTGCATTTCTAATTTTTATACCTATTACGACATTTATGGCCAGAATAGGAGCTAAAACAGTTCACAGTATTGATAAAAATAAAATTAGTAAGTTTTTTGGAATTTTTCTTTTAGTGGTATCACTTAAGTTTTTTTACGAATATTTAAAGTTGTAAAATGTAAAAAAAAGAGGTGACTTCAGTCTCCCTCCATCACCTCACAATTAATCTTAGGTGATTCTCATAAAATCTATAAACACTTAATAGTTGTAAATGTATTTTATTAATTAATATTATTGTCAACAATCTAAAGTTGTACTAAAAACTCAATTTAGCCACACATTATATTTAGTATTTAAGTTTAATTGATACTTTAAAATATGGTTTCAATAAAAAACATTAATAAAAAGTTTAAAAAAAATTTATTTGATCCAATAGATAAAACAAAAAGTAAATTCTCCTCGTTTTTAAAAAATTATAAAAAAAATAAGATTAAAAAAGATCTAGCGTTACAAAAACAATTAGAAAAAGAAAAAAAAAGAGAGTTACTTTTAGAAAAAAAATTAGCAATAAAAGCAAAACAAAATGAATTAAAAGAAGAGAAAAAAAAAATTCTTTTTCAAAAAAAACTAATCATTGAAAATGAGAAGCAAGAAAAAAAAAATGAAGAAAAAAGACAAAAAATAGAAGCTCAAAGGATAAAAATTGAAAAGAAAAAAATTAAAGATGAAGAAACTAGAAAAATTAGAGAGGAAGCAAGAAAGCTTAAGCAGGAAGATTTAAGGCTCAAGATGCTTGAGAGACAAAGAATTAGAGAGGAAAATATTAAAATTAAAGAGGAAAAATTAAAAAATCAAGAACTTGAAGCTCAAAAAAGAAGAGATGAAAAAGAAAAGGAAAGACAAGAGAAATTAAGATTAAAAGAAATTGAAAAAAACAATAGACTGGAAGAAGAACAAAGATTAAGAGAAGCAGCCAGAAAACTTGAATATGAACAAAAAAAACTCAAAGAAATGGAACAAAGATTAAGAGATCTTGAAACAGAAAGACAGCAAGAAATACAAAGGCAGATTTTAAAAGAGGACGCTGAACAAAGAGCTAAAGAGGAAGAATTAAGATTAAAAGAAAAAAGGCTTAAGGAAGAAGAACTTGAGAGAATTAATAAAGAAAACGAAAGACGCCAAAGAGAAAAGGAATTAAAACTAGAGGAAGAAAGTCAAAAAAGAATTGACGAAGAAAATGAAAGAGATCGATTAGCTAAAATAGCTGAAAATCAAAGAATTGAAGAGGAAAATAGGCGAATGAGAGAATGGGAAAAAAAATTTGATGAAGAGCAAAGACTTAAAGAGGAAGAGTTGATTAAAAAATTTTACAGCGATGATATTACTAGAGAAGAAAATAATCAGAATAATGATAATTTAGAAAATAAAATTAATGATGATAATTTAAAAAATTAAATTTTTTGATCATACTCACCGATTTTACCAGTTTTTTGTAACAAATCGTCAATAAAATCAAAGATTTTTTTCTTTCTTTCATCTGATGTTGGGCTTTCGGTAACAATAACTAAAGACGGTTTGTTTGAAGAAGCTCTTATAAGTCCCCATGAACCATCATCGAATGAAAATCTAACTCCATTGACAGTTAAAATATTATTAATAACCTGGCCATCTATTTCAACATTATTTCTTTGTAAATTTTTAATTTTTTTAATTATCTGTTCAACAACTAAATATTTTTCTTCATCTTTGCAATATGGCGCCATTGTTGGTGTTTGAAATGTATTAGGTAATTCACTAATAATTTCACTCATTTTTTTATTTTGATTATTTAATAAGTGGCATACTTGGATTGCTGAATTGATACCATCATCATATCCAAAACCTAATGGCTGATTAAAGAAAAAATGACCACTTTTTTCAAATCCAGCTAAGGCTTTTTCAGTATTAACTTTTCGTTTAATATGGGAATGACCTGTTTTCCAATAAATAGTTTCACAATTGTTTTCTAATAAAATCTTATCTTTTGAGTATAAACCTGTTGATTTTACATCAACTACAAATTTTGAATTCTTATGTTTACTTGATAAATTTCTAGCTATTAAAAGCCCTATTTTATCAGAAAATATTTCATTTCCGTTATTATCAATTACACCAACTCTATCACCATCGCCATCAAAACCAAATCCTATGTCAGCGTTATTTTCTTTAACTACTCTTGCAATTTCGTGAAGCATTTCTAAATCTTCTGGATTTGGATTGTATTTAGGAAAATTCCAATCTAATTCACAGTCCAATTCTATAACCTCACAGCCAATACCTCTTAAAATATCTGGCGCAAAAACTCCTGCTGTACCATTTCCACAAGCAACTACAACTTTTATTTTTTTCTTTATCTTATTTTTGATAATCAAATCTTTTTTATAAATTTCATTAAAATCTTTTATTTGTATTTCCTTTCCTTCACCTTTAGAAAATTTTTCATTTAAAGTTATTTCTTTTAATTCTTTCATTTCTTCAGGAGCATGTGTTAAACCTTTTTGGATCCCCATTTTTACACCTGTCCAACCATTTTCATTGTGACTTGCTGTAACCATTGCAACAGCGTCAGAACCTAAATTAAATTGAGCAAAATACACCATAGGTGATAATGACAAACCTATGTCTTCTACATAGCAACCCGTAAATTTTAATCCTTGTTTAAGGGCAGTTTTTATTTCTTCGCTATATGAACGATAATCATGTCCAACAATAATTCTCGGGTTATTTTTATTTGTGTGAATTTTTATTTGTGTTCCAAGTCCTTTACCAAGATTCGCTATACCAGCCAAATTTATATCTTTATTATACAACCACCGAGCGTCATATTCCCTAAATCCATATGGGTCTATTTTTATGTTTTGATTCATTTGTTATTTACTTACTCTTTTTATGTTAATTTCTTGAAATAAATTTTATTTTTTTGTTGATTATCATATTGTCGCGTTCTATAAATGTTCCGTTGATTATAAGTTTATATAGTATATCAACCTTAAGCGCCTACAACATATAGTTGTTTTCGTATTAATAACAAAATATAGTAATAATTATGAATAAGATTCTTTCTCAAGCACTTAAACAAGCTGTCTCTGAATATAGCCCAAAAGTTAATGAATTATCAAAAGGAAATAGACCTGATTTATTTTCATTAAACAATGAAACTGAACTTTTTCAAAACGATAAAGGAGTCATAATTAAGATTGATCGTTCTAAAGATGCAAACTTAACAGATTTTGGTAAAGCAACTTTAAAAGATAGATATCTTGGTCCCAACGAGTCATACCAAGATTTGTTTGCTAGAGTAGCAAGTACATATTCAGATGATAATTTACATGCACAGAGAATTTATAATTACATAAGCAATCTTTGGTTTATGCCAGCTACACCTGTTTTATCAAATGGTGGAACTAAAAGAGGATTGCCAATTTCATGTTTTTTAAATGAAGCCTCAGATAGTTTAGGAGGAATTCTAGACCTTTGGAGTGAGAACGTGTGGCTTGCCGCTAAAGGTGGTGGAATAGGAAGTTATTGGGGTAACCTAAGATCAATTGGTGAAAAAATTGGTAAAGTTGGAAAGACCTCAGGAATAATTCCTTTTATTAAAGTAATGGACTCACTAACAATGGCAATAAGTCAAGGTTCATTAAGAAGAGGTTCTGCAGCTTGTTATTTACCTATAGACCATCCGGAGATAGAAGAATTTATAGAAATGAGAAGACCAACTGGAGGTGACCCAAATAGGAAAGCATTAAATTTACATCATGGTGTTTTATTGTCAGATGCTTTTATGAGAGCTGTTGAAACAGATGAGCAATGGGCATTAAAGAGTCCTGCCGATGGATCTATTCAACAAACTATTTCTGCCAGAAATTTATGGATCAGATTGCTAACTGCTAGAATAGAAACTGGTGAACCATATATTATTTACATCGATACTGTTAACAGACAAATTCCACAACATCATAAACTTGCAAATTTAACAGTTAAAACATCTAATTTATGCAGTGAGATAACTTTACCTACTGGCATTGACAAAGATGGAAGAGATAGAACAGCAGTTTGTTGTTTGTCCTCTTTAAATCTAGAAAAATATGATGAATGGAAAGATGATCCAGACATGATTAATGATGTTATGAGATTTTTAGATAACGTATTATCTGACTTTATTAATAAAGCTCCTGATCAATTTAAAGATGCAAAATATTCAGCTGAAAGAGAAAGAAGTGTAGGTCTTGGTGTTATGGGTTTCCATTCTTTCTTACAAAAAAATAGAATTCCACTAGAATCAGTAATGGCAAAATCTTGGAATAAAAAAATATTTAAAAATATTGATGAAAAAGTTAATCAAGCTTCTAAAGATTTAGCAGAGGAGAGAGGAGCTTGTCCAGATGCAGCAGAGTATGGATACAAAGAAAGATTTTCTAACAAAACAGCAATAGCTCCTACAGCTTCAATTTCAATTATTTGTGGTGGAGCATCTCCAGGTGTAGAACCTATAGCGGCAAATAGCTATACTCACAAAACTTTGTCAGGCTCTTTTAATGTTAGAAATAGATATTTAGAAGAAATTTTAGAAAACCACGGCAAAAATGATGATGAGACATGGTCTACTATTACTACTAATCAAGGCTCAGTTAATCATTTAGATTTTTTAACTGATTTAGAAAAAGATGTATTTAAAACTGCATTTGAGCTCAATCAAAATTGGATAATTGAGCTTAGTGGAGATAGAACCCCTTATATTTCACAAGCACAATCGGTAAACTTATTTTTACCAGCAGATGTACACAAGAAAGAGTTACATAAAATTCATTTTGATGCATGGAAGAAAGGCTTGAAAAGCCTTTATTACTGTAGATCAAAATCAATTCAAAGAGCCGAAAATATCAATGACGCTAAATCAACAGATATTATGGCCAACGTTTACAAAAATAAATCAACCAAAACTGAAGAACCAGAATACGAGGAGTGTTTATCATGTCAGTAGCAGAAAAAATAAATTCAGAAATCATACAAACTCAGAAAAAAGAAATTATCCAACCAAATAAAATGGGTCTATTGGTAGAAAATCCTGTTTACAAACCATTTAGATACCCTTGGTGCTATGATGCATGGTTAACACAACAAAGAATTCATTGGTTACCAGAGGAAGTTCCATTAGGAGATGATGTTAGAGATTGGCAAAAAAATTTGTCAGGACCTGAAAAAAATTTATTGACTCAAATTTTTAGATTTTTTACTCAAGCTGATGTTGAAGTTAATAATTGTTATTTAAGACATTATACTTCCGTGTTTAAACCCACGGAAGTTTTAATGATGATGACAGCTTTTGCGGCAATGGAAACAGTTCATGTAGCAGCTTATTCACATTTATTAGATACAATAGGAATGCCTGAGTCTGAGTATTCTGCATTTATGAAATATAAAGAAATGAAAGATAAATACGATTACATGCAAGACTTTAATGTAAATTCAAAAGAGGATATTGCAAAAACTGTTGCTGTATTCAGTGCATTTACAGAGGGATTACAATTGTTTGCGAGTTTTGCAATTCTATTAAATTTCCCAAGACATAATAAAATGAAAGGAATGGGCCAGATTGTTACTTGGTCAGTAAGAGATGAAACTCTTCATTGTAATTCTATGATTAGGATTTTCAAAGAGTTTATAAAAGAAAATCCAGAAATTTGGACTCCAAAATTAAAAAAGGAACTTTACGATGCCTGCAGAACTATTATTGAACACGAAGATGCATTTATTGATTTGGCTTTTGAGATGGGACCAATGCAAGGTTTAACTGCACAAGAAGTTAAAGATTATATAAGATTTATTGGTAACAGAAGATTAGTTCAATTAGGCTTAGAACCAATTTACGATATAGAAAAAAATCCTTTAACTTGGTTAGACACAATGCTTAATGCTGTTGAGCATATGAATTTCTTTGAGGGTCGTGCAACAGAATATTCAAAAGCATCAACTCAAGGTACATGGGCTGAAGCTTTTGCCTAGATCACAGTAATAAGGCAGTCTCTAATGAAAAGTAACTTTTTCACACAGCGCAGATCTGTTTTAGCAAAAAAAATGTCATCTAAAAATATTCCTGATGAAGATTTAAATAAGATTTTAGCTGCAGGAATAAGAGTACCAGATCACGGTGCACTAAATCCATGGAAAATAAGCGTTATTAAAGGTGATAAGCTAAAGTTAATTGATGAAAATATAATTTTAACCGAGTTTAAAAAAGAAAACCCAAATGCATCTGTGTCTCAACTAGAAATGGAGTCCAAAAGATTTCAAAGAGCATCAATAATTTTAGCAGTATTATCAACCCCTGTAGAACACCCAAAAATTCCAAAATGGGAAATGACATTGTCATCTGGTGCAGTATGCATGAATTTGTTATCTTGTGCCCAATCATTAGGTTATGCTGCACAATGGTTAACAGAGTGGTATGCATATAATAAAAAAATGATTGAATATCTAGGAGGTAGACCGGAAATTGATAAGATATCTGGGTTTATATATTTAGGTCATAAACTTGAAGAGCCAATGGAAAGGAGAAGACCTGACCCTCAAAAGGTAATTTCTTATTTGTAAATTAATTATGTTTATAGCAATGAATAGATTTAAGATAGTGCTTGGTAAAGAGAAAGAATTTGAGAAAGTGTGGAGAGAAAGAGATACACATTTAAGCGATGTAAAAGGTTTTAAAGAATTTCATCTTATTAAAGGTGAAACTAATAGTGAATTTTCACTTTATGCCTCTCATAGTATCTGGAATTCAAAAGAGGACTTTATTAATTGGACAAAATCTGAAGCATTTAGACTAGCACATAAAAATGCAGGTCAGCATAAAGATTTATATTTAGGAGCACCTAATTTTGAAGGATTTGAAGTCATTATTTAATTTATGCTAGATCAAGTAGCTATTCATTTAACTGCAGCTATTTTAGGAATAATGGTTTTCTTTTCTTTTGTAATTGCTCCAATAACTTTTACAGTGCTAGATGAAGAAAATGCAAGAAAATTTATAAGAAAAATATTTCCTTTTTATTATAATGTAAATTTGGCCTTAAGCACTCTTATAGCTTCAATTTATTTTTTCCAAAAAAATATTAGTTTTAATTTTTATCTTATTCTATTTGTAGCAATTTTATTTTTCGTTTCTTGTTATATATTAATGCCTTTAATCAACAAATATAGAGATAATAATCAAGACAAGAAATTTAAATATCTTCATTTTACATCAGTAGTATTTAATTTTATTCAAATGATAATTTTGATATTTTTATTAATATATTAGAATTTTTTTCTTTATTTTAATTAAAAAAGTAGACAAATATTATATAGTTATGAAATATAAAAAATATTTTAGAAAGACTAGTCTAAAACAAAAAAGAGTTGGGGAGTTTTTTTTAAAAGAAATTGCTATAAAGCGTCCAAAAATCTTACTTGAAATTGGAGTATTTCACGGAGTGACAGCAAGAAATATTTGTGAATTACTTAAAAAAATTCATGGAAATGATTTTAAATATATTGGTCTAGATTTATTTGCAGAAAATATAGAAAACAAGGATGAAATTATCCCAAATACAAAATTCTCTAATCCATTCAAAAATATTTATTTTAAATATATTAAAAGACAAGATCCATATAGCTTGGAGGCGGTCAAAGATCTTCTCAAAAAATTTGAAAATAATATTTCTTTAATAAAAGGTAACTCAAATATCGTATTAAAAAAAATTGATATGTCTAAAATTGATTTTGTGTTTCTTGATGGAGGTCATGATTATCAAACAGTTAAAAGTGACTTAAATTTATGTAGAGAAGTTATAATTAATGGTGGAACTGTTTTATGTGATGACTATGACTTGTCTTATGCCCCAGGCGTTAAAAAAGCAATAGATGAATTCTCGTATGATAATGATATAAAACGCACAATAATGTGTAATAATCGATTTGCTAAATTAGAGAAACACTAATTTATCTTTGATTTAATCCCATTACTTTTCTATGTTTACTTCCTTTGTAGCTAGCCAATGGTCTAATAAGTTTATTTGCAGCATGTTGTTCCATAATATGTGCAGACCATCCTGTAATTCTAGAAATTACAAAAATAGGAGTAAAGAAATCTGTGTCAAAACCCATTAGGTGATAAGTTGGACCAGTAGGGTAGTCAACATTTGGATAAATATTTTTTTCTTTGATCATTACTTTTTCTACAATATCGTAAATTTTTTCAAATTTTTTATCTTTCTTAAGTTTAGCTACTTTTCCGAAGTATTTTCTCATAGTAGGGACTCTTGAGTCACCAGATTTATAAACTCTATGACCAAAGCCCATCACAACTTCTTTATTTTTTAAGGCATTATTTATCCATTTCAAAGCATTTTCAGGTTTTTTAATTTTATTCATCATATGCATAACTTCTTCATTTGCACCACCATGAAGTGGACCTTTTAAACTAGCAATAGCTCCTGTAATTGCTCCATGAATATCAGATAAACTACTTGTTATTGTTCTTGCCGTGAATGTTGAAACATTAAAACTATGTTCAGCATATAAAATTAAAGACACATCAAATGCCTTTACGATTTCTTTTTGAGGCACTTTTCCAAAACACATATAGAAAAAATTTTCAGCAAAAGTTAATGTTTTTTTAGGTTTAATAATTTTTTTACCCTTTCTAATTCTATAAAAAGCAGCTAAAGCAGTTGGAGTTTTAGCAAATATTCTCAAAGCTTTTCTCATATTTGCCTCTGGTGAAGAATCTACTGTATCCTTATCCTCTAATCCCATCACACTCACAGCTGTTCTTGCAACATCCATAGGGTGAGATTTTTTTGGCATGTGCTTTATTATTTCATATAGATTTTTTGTTAATTCTCTATTGTTTCTTTCTTCTTTTTCGAATTTTCTTAGTTCAATTGAATTTGGAAGATCTTTATTTAAAATTAAATAGGCAACTTCCTCAAATCTACAATATTCACATAAATCTTGAGCTGCATAACCTCTATAAGTAAGAGAATTTATTTCAGGCATTACCTTTGAAACTTCAGTTTCGTCAACAACTATTCCGAGTAAACCTTTCTTTATATCATCATTCATTATTCGTGCCCTTCAGAGCTAAAGTTAAAAATTTTTTCGTCTAATTCGTTGTATTTTTCATAATCAACTAATTCATAAAGCCTTTTTCTTGTTTGCATTTTATCTATTATATTATTTTGATGTCCATTTGCATAAATGTCTCTTAAACCATCTTCAACATTTTTCATCGCTAATCTTTGAGTAGTAACAGGATATATAACAATATTATATCCAAGATCTTCAAGTTCTTTATGGTTAAATAATTTAGACTTACCAAATTCAGTCATATTAGCCAGTAAATAGCAAGAAAGTTCTTTTCGAACTTTGGCAAATTCTATTTCATCACTTAAAGCTTCAGGAAAAATAATCTCAGCTCCAGCATCAACATATGCTTTACATCTATCAATCATTTTATCAATTCCCTCAACACTTTTTGCATCTGAACGTGCAATAATTTTAAAATTTTTATCTTTTTTAGCAGCTACAGACTCTTTAATTTTATTTACCATTTCATCAGTTGAAATAAGTTCTTTGTTGTCTAAATGTCCACATCTTTTCCGTTCAATTTGATCTTCTAAATGAACTCCAGTAATTCCAAATTCTTCAAATATTTCTATAGTTTCTTTGCAAGACTTAAATCCCGTGTCAATATCAACTATTGTTGGTAAATTTGTAACTCTTGAAATTAAATAAGATCTTGTACTTACATCTTGCAAGGTTGTTAAGCCAATATCTGGAAACCCTAGATCATTTGCCATTACTCCGCCTGAAACATAGACTGCATCATAACCAATTTCCTCAATCAATTTTGCAGTTAATGGATTATAAGCTCCTGGAACTCTTAAAATTTTATTCGACTTTAGTTTAGTATCAAAATCTAATCTCTTTTGACTTGGTTCTTTCTCAACAAAATGCATTAAAAAATTCCTTTTCTTAAATTTCTTTTTAATTTACTTTTTCTTACCTCAATATTCAATTTACTTAGCTCTCCAGATTTAAGATTTATTAAATTTTGTACGGTTTTTAAAAATCGATCACTTTCTTTCTTTTCTAAGATATCATTTGTTAATATTAAAAATTTATTAATATAATTTTGTCTTTTAAAAGGTCTTGCTCCATAAGGATGTGCATCAGCTTTATCTAATTCCTCAATTATTTTTTTACCACTATTAAGTGTAATAACAACTTTTGCACCAAATGATTTGTTTTTTGGATTAGGATCATGATATTTTTTTGTCCATTTTTTATCTTCAAATGTTTTAATGGATTTCCATATCTTTATTGTGCTTTTTCTATTTGCCCTTGCTTTTGTGTAAGATTTCACATGATGCCAGTCTCCATCCTCCAATGCGACTGCAAAAATATACATTATTGAATGGTCTAAAGTTTCTCTACTTGAATTTGGATTCATTTTTTGAGGATCATTTGCTCCTGTTCCTATTACATAATGCGTATGATGACTTGTAAATATATCAATTTTTTTAATTTGATTTAAATTAGGAATTTTCATTCTAAGCTTTTTTGCTAAATCTATTAATGCTTGTGATTGATATTCAGCAGAATATTCTTTTGTATATGTCTCCAATATAGCTTTTTTTGTTTCACCTTTTTTTGGTAATGGAACTTTGTAGATTGCTTTTTTGCCATCTAATATTCTAGCTATAACACTATCTTCACCTTCATAAATTGGACTAGGAGCACCTTCACCCCTCATAGCTCTATCAACTGCTTCAATTGCAAGTTTACCAGCATGTGCTGGAGCATAGGCTTTCCAACTTGAGATTTCTCCTTTTCTAGATTGTCTAGTAGATATAGTAGTGTGTAATGCCTGCTGAATAGCTTGATAAATTGTTTCTGTATTTAATTTAAGCATGGCACCTAAACCTGCAGCTACACTTGGTCCTAAATGAGCTATGTGATCTACTTTATGTTTGTGTAAACAAATACCTTTAACTAAATTAACTTGAACTTCGTAAGCAGTGATTATTCCTTTTAATAAATCCAAACCACTTCTTTTATTTTGCTGTGCCACACTTATAAGAGGGGGAATATTATCACCTGGATGACTATAATCTGCAGCTAAAAATGTATCATGAAAATCTAATTCTCTAACAGCAGTTCCATTAGACCATGCAGCCCATTCGCAATCAAACTTTAATTTTGAATGCACACCAAAAAGAGTTGCACCGTTTTTTCTGGTGTGTCTTAAAGCCATTTCCCTTGATGAAATTACTGGTTTTCTATTTAATGAGGCGATTGCAACTGAAGCGTTATCAATTATTCTATTGATAACCATCTCAATTGCATCCTTGTTCAATTTAGCATTATCGCTCGCTATGTCAGCTATTTTCCAAGCAAGCTGTTTCTTCTTTGGAAGATTAATTTTAGACGGATATACTTTTATTGTATTTAATATCAAAATAACTCCATATTTGTGATTTTGTTTTAATATTTAAAATAAATTAATCAATATTAAAGATATTTAGATATTATTTTATCAAGACCTACAAAGTCTTTTATTATATGATTATGGTAAATTTCATCAGATCTTTTTTCTGTATATCCATATTTTAGTAAAATAATTGGAATTTCAGCTGCCTTGGCAGCATTAGAGTCTGTTTCACTGTCACCAATCATAATAGATTTATTTTTATCACCATCTAAAATTTCTATCGTAGTAGTTAAATGTCGAGGGTCTGGTTTGCAATAATCAAAAGTATTAAATCCTGCAACATATTCGAAATAATCATAAATCCCAATTTTTTGTAAAAGGTCGACCGCTAAGTGTTCAGTTTTATTAGTACATACTGCCATAGAAATATTTTCATTTTTACACCAATTTAAAAATTCTATTACTCCATTAATTAATTTACTTTCATGTAAAATATTTTTTCCATAATAAGATAGAAATTCATTTGTCATTTCATTTTGAATTTTTTCATCAAACCATTTCCACTGTCCATTAGCTTTTGCCATCATAGCTTTAGCACCTTTTCCAACAGCATTTTTTAGTTCTCCCAAAGTTTTAGTCGGGTACCCAAATTTCTTCATTACGTGATTATGGGCACGTATCAAATCTGGAGCGGTATCCACTAAAGTACCATCTAAATCAAATAAAACTGTAAATTTTTGACTCATTTTAAAAGTATTTTAAAGAAATAAATTGTGAATTAATCAAGACATATTCTTAATGTAAATAAATTCTAAATGGAAGTTTTAAATCAAAAAAAAATAAGAGATAAATTTATAAAATTAGGAGTTAGGATGATAGGTCCTGAAACTATTTTTTTTTCAAAAGATACTAAGATTGGAAAGAAGGTAACTATAGAACCTTATGTCGTTATAGGTTCTAAAGTTAAAATTGGGGATAATGTAATTATAAAATCTTTTTCACACTTAGAATCTTGTACTATTGAAAATAAAGTTGAAATTGGCCCTTATGCTAGAGTAAGACCAAACACAATTTTGAAATCAGGATCTAAAGTAGGTAATTTTGTAGAAATTAAAAAAAGCACTCTAGGAAACAAATCTAAGATAAATCATTTATCATATGTGGGAGATGCTATAATTGGAAAATCAGTAAATATAGGCGCAGGTACTATTACTTGTAACTATGACGGAGTGAATAAAAATAAAACAAAGATAAAAGACAAAGCATTTATAGGCTCAAATTCTTCATTGGTTGCTCCAATCACCATTAACAAAGATAGTATTATTGGGGCTGGATCAGTTATTACAAAGAATGTCAGAACAAAATCTTTAGCGTTAACCAGATCGCAACAATTAGAAATTAAAAATTACAAAAGGAATAAAAAATAATTTATGTGTGGAATTATTGGAATATCAAGTAACAAACCTGTTTCTGCAAACATTGTTAATTCATTAAAAAAATTGGAGTACAGGGGTTATGACTCAGCTGGAATAGCCACTCTTTCAAATGGAAAAATTAATGAGGTAAAATCAGAGGGTAGAGTAGATAATCTAGAAAATAATTATGATATTAAACACTTGGAAGGAAATATAGGTATTGGTCATGTTAGATGGGCAACTCACGGAATTCCTAATAGTGTTAACGCTCATCCACATTCATCCCATAATGTTTCAGTTGTTCACAACGGAATTATTGAAAATTCAACAATATTAAAAAAACATCTAATTAATAAGGGTTATAAATTTAAATCACAAACAGATACAGAAGTTATTGTTCATTTAATAACTGATTATTTGAAGACTTCAGAATTAGTAGAAGCTATAACAAAAACTTTAAAACAACTTCATGGTAGTTTTGCTCTTGGCATTGTTTTTAAAGATATGCCAGATTTAATCGTTGGAGCTAGAAGAGGATCACCTTTGGCAGTTGGTTATGGTCCTAATGAAAATTATTTAGGTTCAGATTCTTATGCTTTAAAATCAATGACAAACAAAATCACATATCTTGATGACGGTGAATTTTGTATTTTAAAAAAAGATCAGGTCCTTTTTTTTAATGATGAAGGAAAAAAAGTTAATAAAAAAATATTACAATTATCATCAGATGAATCAAGTTATGATAAGGGTGATTTTAAGCATTTTATGGCAAAAGAAATTGAGGAACAGTCAATAACAATTAAAACTGGAATTAAAGAATACATAGATAATTTTAATAAAGAGATAAATATATTTAATTTTCCTTGGAAATTAGAGGACATCAAATCAATAACTTTAATTGGATGCGGTACTGCTTATCACTCTTGTATGATGGCAAAATATTGGTTTGAGGAACTTACCTCTCTAGATGTAAGTATAGATATAGCTTCTGAATTTAGATATAGAAAAAATAGATTTAAAAAAGATACTTTATATATATTTGTTTCACAATCAGGAGAAACAGCGGATACATATGCAGCTTTAGATCTTTGTAATAAAAATAATATGAAAACTTGCTCTGTTGTTAATGTAATTGAAAGCTCAATAGCAAGGGATTCAAATTTTGTATTACCAATTCATTGTGGCCCAGAAATAGGAGTAGCATCAACAAAAGCATTTTTAGGTCAAATACTTATTTTATATATTTTTGCATTAAAAATAGGATCATTGAGAAACGAAGTTCAAAATAAATTATATCAAGAAAAAATTAAAGATCTTAAAACTTTACCAAGCTTAATAGAAAAAACACTTCTTCTAGATAATGATATTCAAGCAATATCGTCTACATTTAATGAAGCTAAAGGATCAATGTTCTTGGGGAGAGGTTATTCATATCCAATAGCTTTAGAAGGTGCATTAAAACTTAAAGAATTATCTTACATTCATGCAGAAGGATATCCAGCTGGTGAGATGAAACATGGACCATTGGCTTTAATCGAGGAAGGTATGCCAGTTGTTGTCTTAGCACCTAAAGATAGTTATTACAAAAAAACTATTTCAAATATGCAAGAAGTTATTGCAAGAGGTGCAAAAGTTTTATTAATAACAAATAAAACTAATGATGATGTTATCTCAGAAAATATTTGGGAAACAATTGAAGTTGAAAATACAAATAATGATTTGTTACCGTTTCTTTTAACAATTCCTCTTCAAAAACTTGCTTATTACTCTGCTCTAAAAAAAGGTTATGATATTGATAAGCCTAGAAATTTAGCTAAATCTGTTACTGTTGAATAATATAAAAACTCTGTTAAAACAATCCCGGGTTGAATATGAAAAAATGGAAAATAAATAGTTGGAAAAATTATCCTGTTAAGCACATTCCTGAGTACAAGGATAAAAAAGAATTAGATCAAGTTTTAAATAAAATAAAGACCTTTCCACCACTTGTTTTTGCTGAGGAAACAAGACATCTAAAAAGACAATTAGCTGATGTTGTAGATGGTAAAGCATTTTTACTTCAAGGAGGTGATTGTGCAGAAAGCTTTGCAGAGTTTAATCCAGACAACATAAGAGATTATTTTAAAGTAATTCTCCAGATGTCATTAGTGTTAACTTATTCGGCATCACTACCTGTAATTAAACTAGGAAGAATAGCAGGTCAGTTTGCTAAACCAAGAAGTGCACCTACTGAAAAACAAGGGGATTTAGAATTTCCTAGTTATCTTGGTGATAATGTTAATGGTATAGAATTTACTGAGAAAGCAAGAAAACATGACCCAAAAAGATTATTTAGGGCGTATTCTCAGTCGGCCTCAACATTGAATCTTTTAAGAGCCTTTTCACATGGTGGTTTTGCAGATTTAAAAAAAGTTCATTTGTGGAACTTAGGTTATATCAAAAAAAGTCCTCAAGCTAAGAAATTCAAAGAGTTAGAAGATAAGATAGCAGATGCATTATCATTTATGGATGCTTGTGGAATTAACTCAGAATTTAATAGAAGATTAAAGACTGTAAATTTTTGGACTTCGCATGAAGCATTACACTTACCTTTTGAAGAAAGTATGACCAGAGTAGACTCTACAACAGGAGAGCATCACGCAACCTCTGCTCATTTCGTTTGGATAGGTGACAGAACAAGACAGCTTGATGGTGGTCATGTTGAATATTGCCGTGGAATTGAAAATCCAATAGGAATAAAATGTGGACCAACCAGTAAACCAGAGGAGATAGTTAAGATTTGTAATTTAATAAATCCAAATAACGAAAAAGGAAAAATAACTTTAATATCAAGATTTGGTTACGATAGTGTCGAAAAATACTTACCAAAACTTGTTAGAGGTGTTAAAAAAGAAGGTATAAATGTTATTTGGTCATGTGACCCAATGCATGGTAATACTATACAATCTACAACAGGTTATAAGACAAGACGCTTTAACAATGTATTAAAAGAGGTTAAAGATGTTTTTGCAGTCCATCAAAGTGAGGGATCTTATGCTGGAGGTTTGCATATTGAAATGACAGGACAAAATGTAACTGAATGCACCGGTGGTGCCAAAAATATTCAGGATCAAGATTTATCAAGTAGATATCATACACATTGTGATCCAAGACTTAATGCTGATCAAGCTTTAGAGCTAGCCTTTTTAATTTCAGATGAGATAAAAAAGAATAGCAGCTATTCCAAAAATGCTATTCAGGCGGCATCTTAGGCTGTTGTTTTAAAAAATTATATTGATAAATAAACACTATGAATCCTTCTGAAAAATCTAAGTTTATATCTAATTGGATAAAAGATTACGTTGAACGTATGCCTAATAAAGCCGAGTCCTTAGTAATTGGTATCTCTGGAGGAATTGACTCGTCTGTATCTAGTACACTAAGCGCTATGACTGGCTTAAGAACCATAGTTTTATCTATGCCTATTAAACAGAAAAGTGCTCAACATGATTTGAGCATAGCACATCAAGAATGGTTAAAAAAAAATTATAAAAATGTTGAAGGTCACACAATTGAATTAGATGGGTTATTTAAATCTTTTGAGGGAACATTAAACAATTTTTCAAATGAACACGGCATGGCAAATTCGAGAGCCAGATTAAGAATGACAACACTTTATCAAGTGGCGGCAGCAAACAAGGGAATTGTAGTTGGAACTGGCAATAAAGTTGAGGATTTTGGAGTTGGATTTTATACCAAATATGGAGATGGCGGAGTGGATATTTCTCCAATTGCTGACTGTAATAAAACTGAAGTTTGGGAGCTTGGTAAAGAACTCGGTATTTTAGAAGACATTATAAATGCAGCACCAACAGATGGATTATGGGATGATGGTAGAACAGACGAAGGTCAGTTAGGTTTAAGTTATAAAGAGCTTGAAGAGGCTATGAATAATGAAAATTCAGTAAATAGAGAAAAATACAATTCAATTCGTAATGCAAATTTGCACAAAATGGAGCCAATTCCAGTGTGTAAAATTCCAAATTAATCAAATAGATTCACAAATCTATGTTTTAAGTATATTTCTAAACCTATGAGTACTGATATTTTTTTAACCAATAATCTTACTAATAAGAAAGAGAAATTTTTACCTCAGAATGAGGATAATGTTAGAATGTATGTTTGTGGCCCAACTGTTTATGATGATCCACATATTGGTAACGCAAGACCACTGATAGTTTTTGATATTTTATTTAAAATTTTAAAAAATAAGTATTCAAAAGTAACTTAT
>CACOQN010000003.1 GCA_902629285.1 uncultured Pelagibacteraceae bacterium
GATTTGTTCAAATATTATTATCTTTTGCTTAAGATTTTTAAGATCTAAATTATTTAAAGAAGGTATTTCATCTAAATCTGACAATAATATTAAATCTTCATCATTGGCTTCTTCTATACCTTTCATCACATAATTTCTTTGTCCATTTTCTCTTTTGACTGCATTGTTAATAAATTTTTGTTCTCTTACTATTTCTGCATCACGCTCACTAATTTCTTCTATATTATTTGGATAACCATCCCATACTATGTATTTTATTTTATTTTTAAATTTTTCATATTTACTTATGTCAAATTTTAATGTTCTTCTCTCACCATTGTGATTAAATGTACTTTCGACTATTACGAAATAATCCACATAATCGTTTAGTATATTTAATCTTGTTTCAAGAATTAAATCTTCATCAAAATACGTAAAACAATCATAAACTTTCATAATTATTCCTTTTGAATTTTAAGAACACCTATAAACGCCTCTTGAGGTATTTCAACTCTTCCAAATTGTTTTGATCTTGCTTTACCCTTTTTTTGTTTTTCTAAAAGTTTTCTCTTTCTATCCGTTGCACCACCACCATGAATTTTAGTTAAAACATCTTTTTTAAATCCTTTAATTGTTTCTCTGGCAATAATTTTGCCTCCGATAGCTGCTTGTACTGGTATCATAAAGTTGTGTCGAGGTATTAGATCTTTCAACTTCTCGCATACTTCTCTCCCTGTTTTTTGGGCAAAATTCTTGTGTATCATCATTGCCAAAGCATCGACAGGTTCTCCGTTTACCAAAATTCCAAGTTTTACAAGATCTCCTTCTCTGTGTTCGATAATTTCATAATCAAAACTAGCATATCCACTTGTCATTGATTTTAATCTATCATTAAAATCAAAAACAACTTCATTTAAGGGAAGTTCATAATTTACAACAGCTCTATTTCCTGAATAACTTAAGTTAGTTTGAATCCCTCTTTTATCTTGGCACATTTTAATTATTGAACCTAAATACTGATCAGGAGTTATTATTGTTGCCTTTATCCATGGCTCTTCAATATTTTGAATTAAGGTTGGATCTGGTAGACTTGAAGGATTTTGAAGGTCTATTATATTACCATTATTTAAATATACTTTATAAACAACTCCCGGAGTTGTAGTTAATAAATTTACATCAAATTCTCTTTCTAGTCTTTCTGTCACTATTTCCAAGTGAAGTAATCCTAAAAATCCACATCTAAAACCTAACCCTAAAGCAGATGATGATTCTGGCTCAAATGAAAAGCTAGCGTCATTTAACTGGAGTTTAGCTAAACCATCTTTTAATTTTTGGAATTCTGAACTATCTACAGGAAATAATCCACAAAACACAACTGGTTTGCTTGGTTTAAATCCAGGCAAAGCCTCTTTTAGCGGTTTTGAAGCGTCACAAATTGTGTCTCCAACTTTTGTCTCGGACAAAACCTTTATGCCAGTAGTAATAAATCCAATTTCCCCTGTTTTTAATTCATTAATATCAACAGGTTTAGGAGTAAAAACTCCAACTTTTTCAACAATATAATCTTGATTAGTAGACATCATTTTAATTTTCATATGTTTAGTAAGTTTTCCATCTATAACTCTTACTAAAATTACCACTCCTAAATAAGTGTCATACCAACTGTCAACCAACAAACATTTTAAATTTGCTGAACTTAATCCCTTTGGAGCAGGAAGAGTTGTTATTATTTGTTCCAAAATGTCTCCTATTCCTTCGCCCGTTTTACCTGAGCATGGAATTGCATTTTCTGTATCAATACCTATTACATCTTCAATTTGTTTTTTTGTTCTATCTAAATCTGATGCAGGTAGATCAACCTTATTTAAAACAGGTACTATTTCATGGTTAGTATCTAGAGCTTGATAAACATTTGCTAAGGTTTGTGCTTCTACTCCCTGGGTACTATCTACAATCAAAATTGATCCCTCACATGCATATAAAGATCTACTTACTTCATAACTAAAATCTACATGACCTGGGGTATCAATAATATTTAAAACATAATTTTTTCCATTTTTAGCTTTGTAATTTAATTTTACAGTTTGAGCTTTAATTGTGATCCCTCTCTCACGTTCAATATCCATAGAATCTAAAACTTGAGCTTTCATCTCTCTTTCAGTTAATCCACCACAACTATGAATAATTCTATCGGCTATAGTAGATTTTCCATGATCAATATGTGCAATGATTGCAAAATTTCTTATATTATCAATTGTACTCATTATTTTTTTTAGGAACGAATTTTAGCGCCAGTTTTATTTTCAACTGTTTCTATTATCAATTTATTAATTTTTTCCAAATCATTATCCGTTAAAGTTTTTTCCAAAGATTGAATTGTTACACTGATAGCAATTGATTTTTTATTTTCAGGAATATTATCTCCTTCGTATACGTCAAATACTTTAACATTTGAAATTAAATTTTTATCAATATTTGATATTACACTTACTAAATCTTGTGCACTTATTTTTTTATCAACAATAAATGCAAAATCTCTTTCAGATTTTTGAAAGTCAGATACTGAATATTTTGTTTTTTGGTCTTTTAAAGGTTTTTTTGGTAATTTTAAATTATCTAGAAATATTTCAAAACCTAATAAAGAATCTGTTTTAATATCTAGCGTTTTGATAATGTTTGGATGAATTTCGCCAAAATAAGCAGCTACCTTTTCTTTTCCCTTATTTAAAAATATTCTGCCTGATTTTCCTGGATGATAATAATTAGGGGTTTCATCATCTAAGTAAAATTTCTCTGAGTCATAACCAGCTTCTACTAAAGTTTGTACAACATCCTTTTTAATATCAAAAACATCTATATTTCTGTCTTTTTCAATCCATGAAAGTCTGGATTTTTTTCCAGCTGACAAACCACAAACAACTGTATTCTGAGCCCCAGGTTGTGAACCATAAAATATTGGCCCTATTTCAAATATTGATAAATCCTTAATTCCTCTATCTAAGTTTTTACCCATGTACATTACTAAATTTGAGAAAATAGAATTTCTTAATACTCCTAACTCAGAGCTAATTGGATTTACAATTTTTATTTCTTTATTTGCCTCTTTAAAGTGATTGTTAAATTTAGCATCTGCAAAGGACCAAGTAATAGCCTCAAAATACCCTTTAGATGCTACTGCCCTTTGAAGAAAGTGAAACAACTTTTGAGTTGGATTTAAAGTATTTTTTGATCTTTCTTTAATAGGATTTTCTATTTTTATTTTTTCATAGCCACTAATTCTTACAAGTTCCTCCACTATATCAATTTCTTGATCAATATCTGGTCTCCAAGATGGTACCGATAATTTAAAGAATTTTTTTTCTTTTTTTAATTTAAAACCAAGTTTTTCTAAAATAGTTATCATTTCTTTAGTTGAAATTTTAAAACCAGTAATTTTTTCAAATGTTTTTAGTTCAAATTTTATTACTTTGTTTTTATAGGACTCAATTTTTTGAATATCTATTTTACTAATTTCACCACCACAAATTTCTTTAATTAAAAAAGCTGCTTTATTTAATCCATCTTCAATAGACAACTGATCAATACCTCTTTCAAATCTAAATTTAGCATCTGTATCGATATTCAATTTTTTAGCAGTTTTTCTAATTGATCTTGGATCAAAATAAGCCGACTCTAATAAAACATTTTTTGTATCTAACTCTGTACCAGATCTTATTCCTCCAATAATACCTCCTAGACCTAAGACACCTTTGTTATCACTTATTACACACATGCCATCGTCTAGTTTATAATTTTTATTGTCTAGAGCAGTAAATTCTTCTCCTGATTTTGAATTTCTAACAATTATTCCCTTATCAACTTTGTTAGCATCGTATGCGTGCAAAGGACGATTAATATCGATCATGACATAATTTGTAATATCTACAATTGCAGATATTGGTTTTTGGCCTATAGAAATTAATTTATCTTTCAACCATTTAGGACTTTCTTTATTTGTGACGTTAGTTATCAAGCAACTACCAAAAGATAAGCACCCTTGATTTTTTTCTTTTGTTATTTTTACTTTTAAGTTCTGTTTTTTATTAGATTTAATTTTTTTATCTTTTTCTAGTTTTAAGTTTCCAAAACCTGCGGCTGATAAATCTCTTGCTATTCCCCGAACACCAAGACAGTCTGGTCTATTTGGTGTAATTGATAAATCGATGAGGTTAGAACTTGGTTTAGAAAAATAACTTTTTCCAATGTTTTTTTCATATTTGGATGAAGATAGCTCAGTGATCCCATCACTTTCATCTGATAAATTCAATTCTGATTCAGAGCAGAGCATTCCATAAGATGTAACATCTCTTATTTTAGCAACAACAAGCTTAGTTTTATTTTTTGGGATTATAGCGCCTGGTGGGGCATATACAGTAAGAAGGCCCGCTCTAGCATTTGGAGCACCACAAACAACTTTTTTGATTTCTTTATTACCAACATCAACATCGCAAACTTTAAGTCTGTCTGCATTAGGATGTTTTTCTGTTTTTATAATTTTTGCAATCTTAAATAAATCTAATCCTTCAGATAAACTTTCTATGCTCTCAACCTCAAGACCTATGTCTGTTAGTTTCTCAATAAGCATGTCCTCTTTAGCGCTTACTTTTAAATGATCTTTTAGCCAATCATATGTAATCTTCATCTGCTTAAACCTCTGTAATTTGAAGGGACATCAAGTGGGTCAAAACCAAAATGATTTAGCCATCTGTAATCACAATCAAAAAAAGCTCTTAAATCATTAATGCCATATTTAAGCATTGCTAATCGGTCTATACCTATTCCAAAAGCATATCCTTGATATTTTGAAGGATCTACTTTTACATTTCTTAATACATTTGGATGCACCATACCGCAGCCTAAAATTTCAAGCCACTTATCTCCTTCTCCGATAATTATTTTTCCATCTTTTATTTCATATCCAATATCTACTTCAGCAGATGGTTCTGTGAATGGAAAATGACTAGGTCTAAATCTCATTTTAATTTTTTCTACTTCAAAAAATTCTTTAATGAAATAATTCAAGCATCCTTTCAAATGTCCCATATTTATATTTGTATCTATATGCAAACCTTCTACTTGATGAAACATTGGTGAGTGTGTTTGATCACTATCAGATCTATAAGTTCTACCAGGAGCAATAATCTTAAATGGAGGTTTATCTTTTAGCATAGTTCTGATTTGAACTGGTGAAGTATGAGTTCGTAATAAAACCTCTTTGCTTTCATCTAAGTAAAACGTATCATGCATATCTCTTGCTGGATGATTGTCAGGTGTGTTTAAAGCAGTAAAATTATTATATTCGTTTTCAACATCAGGGCCTTCCTCAACACTAAATCCTATTTCAGAAAAAATGGATGAAATTTCATCAATAGTTTGTGATACAGGATGAACTTTTCCTCTAACAAAAAGTCTTTCAGGTAAAGTTATATCAACTTTTTCCTTTTCTAATTTTTCGTTTATTTTTTTTCCTTCTATCTCGCTAATTTTAGAAGTTATTAAATTCTGAAGTTCGTCTTTAGCCTGATTTAAGTCTGATGCAAATTTTTTTCTATCAGTCTCTGGAATTGATCCTATTGTTTTAAATTTTGATGAAATTAAACCATTTTTACCAAAGAGCTCAGTTTTAATTTCGTTTATTTGATCAATGCTTATATCATTTTCTAGCTTTGATATAAACTGATCTCTAATATTTTTTATCTCTGACATATTAGTAGATTATTTCCTTAAGAAATAAAAACAATAGCGAAGATTAATTTAAAGCTGATTGAGCTTTTTGTACAATTGTTTTGAATGCTTCTGGGCTATCGTAAGCAATTTCAGCAAGAATTTTTCTATCTATTGCAATACCACATTTATTTAATCCATTGATAAATTTTGAATAAGTTAGGCCTTCAGCTCTCACGCCGGCATTAATTCTCTGTATCCACAATGATTTAAAATCTCTTTTTTTATTTCTTCTGTCTCTGTAAGCATATTGCATGGATTTTTCCATTGCTTGCTTAGCAACTCTAATAGTATTCTTTCTTCTGCCCCATTGCCCTTTTACAGCTTTTAGAACTTTTTTATGTTTAGCTTTACTTGTAACGCCTCTTTTAACTCTTGCCATTATTAACCTCTTAAACTGTAAGGCATGTATGACTTAACAATTTTTCCATCTTGTTTAGATAATGTTGTTGTGCCCCTTAGTTTTCTTATTTGTGAGTTCGTTCTTTTAATCATACCATGTCTTTTACCTGCTTGAGCAGAAATAACTTTGCCCTTTGCAGAAATTTTAAACCTTTTTTTTGCAGAGCTTTTTGTTTTAAGTTTTGGCATAATTCAGCGGTCTTATACAAAGAAAGATATAATTTTACAACCTATATTAAAGCTCATAAAGGCTGAATTACCATAATCATTTGCTTCCCATCAAACTTTGGATGCAATTCTACTTTACCAATATCCTTCATATCTTCTTTAATTTTACCCATAAGTTCATTACCTAGATGTGAATGTTGAAGCTCTCTACCTTTAAATCTTATAGTGAATTTAACTTTGTCTCCTTTGGCTATAAATTTTTTGGCATTTTTAACTTTAAATTCATAATCATGAGTTTCAGTAACAGGTCTCATTTTAATTTCTTTTAAAGAAACAATTTTTTGTTTTTTCTTTGCAAGATTTGCTTTTTTTTGAGCGTCATATTTATATTTACCCATATCCATTATTTTACATACAGGAGGGTTTGCATTAGGTGCTATTTCAATCAAATCTAAACCTTGATTTTTTGCCATAGAAATTGCTTCATTGGTGTTAATAACTCCAAGATTTTCTCCATCACTTGTTATAACTTGAACATCTGGAGAAGAAATTCTATTATTAGATCTCGGACCTCTATCCTTGGTTCTTCTTTGAAAATAATTTTGTTTGAAATCTGCCACTTAGTTTGATGATGCTTTATTTAGAGCAGAGAAAGTTTTTAAAAAATGTTCTATATCCATATTTTCTTGTTTATTAGAGTCTAATCTTCTAATCGTTACTGAATTGGAGTCAACTTCTTTTTTACCACAAATAAGTAAAAGTGGTATTTTCGCTAAAGAATGATCTCTAATTTTGTAATTTAAATTATTATTTTTCAAATCTACTGAAGAGCTAATACCTTCATGTTTTATTTTTTCAGATACTTTTATTGCATAATCATTAAATTCTTCTGAAATAGGAATTACCATTGTCTGTAAAGGAGAGATCCAAAAGGGAAACTTACCTGCATAATTTTCAATTAGAATTCCTATAAATCTTTCTAGTGAACCAAATAAAGCTCTATGCAACATAACAGGTACTTTTTTAGTTCCATCTTTATCGATATAAGAAGCATCCAATCTTCCAGGTAAATTAAAATCCACTTGTAGAGTACCACACTGCCAATCTCTACCGATCGCATCCCTTAATACAAATTCAATCTTTGGACCATAAAATGCGCCTTCGCCTTTATTAATACTATATTCTAACTTTGAAGCTTTTACTGCTTCTAGCAATGATGCTTCTGCCTTATCCCAAACCTCATCCTCTCCAACTCTAACCTCTGGTCTATCAGCATATTTAAGAATTATATTTTCAAAACCAAGATCTTTATAAATATCAAGAATTAAATTAGTTACTTCTAAACATTCACTGGTAATTTGATCCTCTGAACAAAATATATGTGCATCATCTTGAGTAAACGCTCTAACTCTTAAAAGACCATGTAATGCTCCTGATGGTTCATAACGATGAACTTTTCCAAATTCTGTAATGCGCAAGGGAAGATCTCGATAACTTTTTAATCCTTGATTAAATACCTGAATATGTCCAGGACAATTCATAGGTTTAATTGCAAAAACTTTCTCATCTGGTGTTTCAGAAGTATACATATTCTCTCCATATTTTTCCCAGTGCCCAGACTTTTCCCACAATTGTCTATCTAATATTTCTGGAGTATTTACCTCTTTATAACCAGCTGCATCTTGTCTACTTCTCATATAACTTATTAATTTTTGAAATAAAGCCCAACCTTTCTGATGCCAAAAAACTACACCCGGACTTTCTTCTCTAAAATGAAATAAATCCATTTCCTTACCAAGTTTTCTATGGTCTCTTTTTTCTGCTTCCTCAATTCTCGTTAGATAGTCATCTAATTCTTTCTGAGTTGCCCAACCTGTTCCATAAATTCTTTGAAGCATTTCATTATTAGAATCTCCTCTCCAATATGCTCCTGAAACTTTCATCAATTTGAAAGCTTTACCTATTTTACCAGAGGATAATAAATGTGGACCTCTACACAAATCATGCCAAGTATCTCCATGATGATATATTGAAAGTTCCTCAGTTTTTGGAATACTCTCTATAATTTCAGCTTTATATTTTTCTCCAATTTTTATAAAATGTTTTATGGCTTTTTCTCTTTCCCAAACTTCCCTTCTAGTTATTACATCTCTATCAATTATTTCTGACATTCTTTTTTCAATATTTTCAAGATCATCTTTTGTAAAGGGTTCTTTTCTAGCAAAATCATAATAAAAACCATTTTCTATTACTGGCCCAATAGTTACTTGAGTACCTGGGTATAGTTCTTGAACAGCCATTGCCATAATATGTGCTGTATCATGCCTAATAACTTCTAAACCTTCATGATCTTTTGCAGTAAAAATTTTAACAGAGCTATCTTTATTTATTTCAAAATATAAATCTTTAAGCTCACCATCCACACTCATTACAAGTGCTTGTTTAGCCAATGATTTGCTAATTTTTTCAGCTATTTCCAGTCCAGTAACTTTTTTTGGAAAATCAATGTTGTTTCCGTCAGGTAATGTAATTATAGGCATTTAATTTAATAATCTTTTATACTCTGAATAAGTAGAAAAGCACATTTTTTCAACATTAAATTTTTGAACTATGTTTTTTCTCCCTTCAGTACCAATTGATTTTAACAATGTTTCATCCAAATAAAGGAGTTTTAAAATTTTTTTGCTTAAGGCTTTTGCATCTCCTGCTTCATACAAAAAACCTGTTTTTTCATTAATAATTGTTTCATTGGAACCACCAATATTACTTGCAACAATTGGTGTCTCCATAGATTGTGCTTCAACAGCAACCCTTCCAAAAGCTTCAGGCTCGGTTGAGGCAGATACCACAATATCTGTAACCTTATATGCCAAAGCCATATCCTTACAGTGGTCTATAAATCTAATTTGATTTAACAATCTATATTGTTCTGAAAGTCTTATTAACTTTTTCTTATATAAATCTCTACCTTGATCACTTCCTAAAATAACAGCATAAAATGCTTCATAGCCTAATTCAATATTAACTAAATTAATTGCTTCAATAAAAACTTCTTGTCCTTTCCAAGATGTTAATCTCCCAGGCAAAAGAATAATTTTTTTATCTTTTTCTATATTCCATTTTTTTAATATTTTTTTTTCATCAGACTCAAATTTTGTTGTTGGATCAAAATAATCAACATTTATTCCTCTAAAAATAACTAAAAGTTTTTTTTTATCATTTAGATATTTGGAATAATTTTGTTTAATATGTGAAAATATAAAATTAGATCCTGCAATTATTAAATCAGATCTTACCATAATGGAATTATAGAATTTTTTTAAATTATTTTTAAAATTGTATGTCCCATGAAATGTTGTAACAAATTTTCTACCAGTTAGTTTGGTTGCTAATAAACATGACCAAGCTGGAGCTCTACTCCTTGCATGTACAATAGAGATATTATTAATTAAAATTATACCAATTAAAATTATAGCATTTATTAAAATTAATAGTGGATTTTTGCTATTTACCGGTAACCTAAATACTTTTACTTTTTTTTTATCTATAAATTTTAGTAATTCTCCACCACTTGTGACTATAAAAGATTTACAGTTATTTTCGGGTAAGTAATGAGCAATGTCAAAACAACCAGTTTCAGCACCTCCATAACCTAATTTTGGTATTACTTGTAAAACTTTTAAATCAGATGGCATTTGATATGATTATATATTAATAGACAAAACTTATAAACGATTATGGCAAATTTCAGATTTTATAAAATATCAAATACAAAGAAAATCAGACATATTATCAAAATTTTTAAAAATAATTCTTTTATAGTTTTTTTACATGGTTTTATGTCGGACCTTGAAGGGGAAAAACCAAATGCATTTTTAAAGTTTGCTAAGAAAAATAAGGTAAGTTTTTTAGCACTTGAATACTCCGGACATGGAAAATCTTCAGGTAAATTTATAAACGGAAATATTTCAAAATGGAGTAAAGAGACGTCTATTCTAATAAGAAAATATGTAAAAAAAAAAAATTTTATATTAATTGGTTCAAGTATGGGTGCATGGATTTCTCTTAATCAATTTAAAGTATTTAAAAAACAAATTAAGGGATTTTTAGGTATAGGAGCTGCTCCTGAATTTTTAGAAAACTTAATGTGGAAAAAATTTACTAAAAAAATGAAAGACGAAACAATAAGAAAGGGTATTTATCATTTAAAACATGGAAATTATGAATATCCAATTTCACTTCAGCTAATAAAAGATGGCAGAAAAAACAAAGTTTTGAATAAGAAAATTAATTCAAATATTAAAGTTACAATGGTACATGGTGAAAAGGATGAAGTAGTCCCTGTTTCTTATTCAAGAAAGATTTTAAAATTATTTCCAAGAGCAAAAAAAAAATTAAATATAATTAAGAAAGGCGATCATAGTTTATCAAGTAAAAAAAGATTAAAGATAATTTTGAAAGAGCTTAATTTATTAATTTAACTAACTTTTTTAACTTGTTTTTTTAATGTTATAGGATTTTTTAGTTTATCTAACATTTCTTTTGGACATACTTGAATAAAATTATTAATTTCATCATTAAAACTTTCTATTAATTTTTTAGACAAATCTGATCCTGTTTCTTTAAAATGTTCATTTATTAAATTTTTTAAAAATTCTTTCCAGTAATCTGTTTCTATATTTTGCCATACGACTGAATCAGGATTTACTTTTTTTTCAAATTGTTGATTTTTATCATAAATAAATGCCATGCCTCCGGTCATTCCTGCCGCAAAATTATCGCCAACATTTCCTAATATTACAACTGTTCCACCGGTCATGTACTCACAACCATTTGAATCGCAACCTTCTATAACTGTTATTGCTCCTGAGTTTCTTACCGCAAATCTATCTCCTGCTAAACCTGCTGCAAAAAGCTTACCTGATGTAGCTCCGTACAAAACAGTATTTCCAATAATAGTATTTTGATTTGAAATTAAATTGCTCTCATCAGAAAGTTTTATTGCTATAGTTGCACCTGACAGGCCTTTTCCAACATAATCATTAGCATCCCCCTTAAGTACTAGCTTCAATCCTTTTGTAGTGAAAGCGCCAAAAGATTGGCCTGCTGATCCTTTAAAATTTAAAGTTAAAAAATTTTCATCTAACTTCTCATATCCATATTTTTTATATAGATGATGTGAAATTCTAGTTCCTACTGCTCTATTTGTATTTTTAATTGAATATTCTTTTTCAATTTTTTGCGAATTATCCAATGCTGTTTCTATTTCTGGCCAAATTTCCTGATCTAAAGTATCAGGAACTTTATTTATTTCTGTACTCTCGCAATATCTTTTATTGTCTCCTGGGTCTGCTTGAACAAACAATGGGTTTAAATCTAAATCATCTAAATTAGGAGAGGCTTTATTGACTTGCATTAACAAGTCAGTTCTTCCAATTATTTCGTTAAGTGATTTAAAACCAAGTTCAGCTAATATTTCTCTAACTTCTGAGGCGATAAAAGTGAACAAGTTTACTACTTTATCAGGTGTTCCAGTAAATTTTTCTCTTAATTTTTCATCCTGAGTACATACTCCAACCGGACAAGTGTTTGAATGGCATTGTCTAACCATGATACAGCCCATAGCTACCAAAGCAGTTGTTGCAACACCATACTCCTCTGCTCCCATCATTGCAGCAATCACAACATCTCTTCCAGTTTTAATTCCACCATCAGTTCTCAAAGTTACTTTGTGTCTAAGATTGTTTAATGTTAAAACTTGGTTTGCCTCAGTAAGACCCATCTCCCAAGGTATTCCAACATACTTAACACTTGTTTGTGGTGTGGCGCCAGTTCCACCATTATGACCTGAAATTAATATTATATCAGCTTCAGCTTTGGCTACCCCTGCTGCAATTGTTCCTACACCCGATGATGCAACCAATTTAACCCCTATACGAGCTTTTGGATTTATTTGTTTTAAATCGTAAATTAATTGAGCTAAATCTTCTATTGAATAAATATCGTGGTGAGGAGGTGGAGATATCAAGGTAACCCCAGGAGTTGAATGTCTTAATTTTGCAATTTCATTTGTTACCTTAAAACCTGGTAGTTGACCTCCTTCTCCTGGTTTTGCTCCTTGAGCAATTTTAATTTCAATCTCATTACAATTATTTAAATAATTGATGGTGACTCCAAACCTTGCTGAAGCAATTTGTTTTACCCTTGAGTTTGCACTATCACCACTTTGCATCACCTTAAATCTTTGCTCATCCTCACCACCTTCTCCACTACAAGAAGCTCCTTTTATTCTGTTCATTCCAATTGCTAAAGTTTCATGAGCCTCTTTTGATAATGCACCATGAGACATGCTACCACTTCCAAACCTTTTTAATATGTCGTGAATTGGTTCAACTTCGCTTAAATCTATCGAAGGACCTAATTTCTTTTTTCTAAAGTCAATTAAATCTCTTAAATTTATAGGAGGTAGATTATAAATACCTTCAGCATATTTTTTATATGCATCATATGAGTTTGACCCAACAGCACTTTGTAGTAAATGAATTAATCTTCCTTGATATTGATGAGTTTCTCCATTTTTTCTGTATCTATAAATACCACCAATTGGAAGAACTGTTTCTGAACTTTCAAAAGCCTCTTTATGAATTTCTCTAATTTTTTTTTCTATTCCAGTTAATCCAATTCCAGATATTTTTGATGTAACGCCTGGAAAATAATCATCGACTACAGTTCTGCTTAATCCAACAGTTTCAAAATTACAACCACCTCTATAAGAACTTAAAACTGATATACCCATTTTTGACATTATTTTTAAAAGTCCTGCATTCACAGACTTTATGTATCTCTCTACGCAATCATCAAAACTAAATTGACCAAATAGTTTTTTTGAAAATCTTTGGTACAAACTATCAAAAGCTAAGTAAGGGTTAACAGTAGTAGCACCTACACCAATTAGTGTAGCGAATGAGTGTGTATCCATCGCCTCTCCTGATTGAACATTTATTGAAACGTAACCTCTTAACTTTTTATTAATTAAAAAAGTATTTATAGATCCAACACATAAAAGCATTGGTATAGGTAGTTTTTGATCAGATATCTCTTTGTCGCTAAGAATTAATTGGGTTACCCCTTGTCTTACAGCTATTTCGGCTTCCTTTTGAATTCTATCAATTGCATCGGACAAACTTTCATCTTTTGAAAAGCTACAATCAATCAATTCAGAATTTTTTCCAAAAAAATTAATAAATTTATCTAATTGTGAATTTGATAAAACTGGACTGTTCAAAACATAAATATTTTCTTTAGTTAAAGTGTCAAAATCTAAAATATTACCCAGATTTCCAAAACGAGTTTTAAGACTCATAACTTTATTTTCTCTAAGCGAGTCAATTGGTGGGTTTGTTACCTGGCTAAAGTTTTGTCTAAAAAAATGATAAAGTGGTCTGTATTTGTCCGATAATACTGCAAGTGGAGTATCATCACCCATTGAGCCAGTTGCCTCTTTTGCATCTTCTGCCATAGGGTGTAAAATTAGCTCTAAATCCTCTAAACTAATTCCAAAAGTATATTGTCTTCTTCTTAGGGCCTCACCCTCAAAAACATTTTTTTCATTAGATATTGTTAATTTTTCATCTAAGTCGACAATTTGAGAATTAAAGTGTTTAAATTCTTTAGCTAAATAATCTTTTATTTGAGTATTTGAAAATACTTTACCTTTT
Source organism: uncultured Pelagibacteraceae bacterium (assembly GCA_902629285.1). GTDB lineage: Bacteria > Pseudomonadota > Alphaproteobacteria > Pelagibacterales > Pelagibacteraceae > Pelagibacter. The sequence goes on from CACOQN010000003.1 coordinate 14,031, forward strand.
TCAATTCTAACTCCTAAAATTTCACCTGGTCCCAATCTACCTTTCGATAAAATTTTTTTTTCATTTAATTCGATCATGCCTGTCTCAGACCCAGCAAATAACATTTTATCTTTTGTAATTGCGTACCTTAATGGTCTTAAACCATTTCTATCATTTGCAGCAATAACCCACTCATTATCAGTTGCGGCAATAGCAGCTGGCCCATCCCACGGTTCCATTGTACTATTAAGAAAATTAAATAATTGTTGATGATTTTTAGGTAGTGTCTTATTTTTTTTCGACCATGCGTCAGGTACCAACATTAATTTAGCTAGTGGAGCTGGTTGTCCAGATTTGTTTAATAATTCAAAAACATTATCAAGCGCAGCTGAGTCAGAAACACCTTTTTGTATAACAGGTTTTAGATTTTCAATATTATCGAATAAGGGACTGCTCATTTCTTGTTCATGAACTTTCATCCAGTTTTTATTTCCTTTATATGTGTTTATTTCACCATTGTGAGCAATTGCCCTAAATGGTTGAGCCAGACTCCAGCTAGGAGCCGTATTAGTTGAAAATCTTTGATGAAAGATAGCATATCTAGAGATAAACCTTTTATCCTTTAAATCTGAGTAAAAATCTGAAATCGCCTCAGCAAGATATAAACCTTTGTATATGATTGACTTAGAACTAATCGAACAAATATAAAAATTATTTAAAGATAATTGAAAAGCTTTTTTCTCAATTTTTTTTCTAGTCTCATAAATCTTTCTCTCTAAATCTTTATCTAGCAAATTTTTATCATTGGATTTAAATAAAACTTGCATAATTTCAGGCATTGTTTGAAGAGCCTTTTGGCCTAAAATTTTTGGGTTTACAGGGACCTGCCTCCACCCATAAATACTAAAATTGTTTTTAGTTAGTTCACTCTCTACAATTGTTTTGCAACTCTCTTGTGCTGAATAATCATTTCGTGGCAAAAATATCATACCAACGCATATTTCAGCATTATCATAATCATGTCCTGTAACTTCAATTTTCTCTATGAAAAAATCTTTGGGTATCTCAACATGGATTCCTGCTCCATCCCCAGTTTTGCCATCTGCATCAACAGCACCTCTATGCCAAACAGCTTTAAGTGCTTCAATTCCGTGCTCTACAATTTCCCGAGATTTTTTACCTTCTGTAGAAACTATTACCCCAACACCACACGCATCATGCTCCATTTCCTCAGAATAAACGTGATTTTTTGTGAGTAATTTTAAGTTTTTATAATAATTTTTCATTAGGCTACTTTTGATTTTTTAGTTTCCATTTCCTCTAAATAAATTTTCATTGCAGCTGCAGCATCTCTACCATCTTTGATTGCCCAAACAACTAATGACGCCCCTCTTACAATATCACCAGCAGCAAATACTCCTTTTAAGTTTGTTTCCATTGTATCAAAGTCAGTTTTTATTGTTCCCCACTTAGTTACTTGAAGTTCTTTAGCATCAAATAAGTTTGGTAAATCTTCAGGATCAAAACCAAGTGCTTTGATGACCATATCAGCTTTTATCTCATACTCAGAACCTTCTTTTATTTCAGGTTTTCTTCTTCCTGACTCATCTGGTTCACCTAATTGAATTTGGTTTACAACTAAATTTTCAATTTTGTTTTTACCCTTAAATTCTTTTGGACTCGATAACCAGACAAATTCTACACCCTCTTCCTCAGCATTAGCAACCTCTCTCGATGAACCAGGCATATTTTCTTTATCTCTTCTATATAAACATTTTACAGATTTTGCTTTTTGTCTAACTGATGTTCTAACACAATCCATTGCAGTATCTCCACCACCAATTACTACAACATCTTTGCCTTCGGCGTTTAAAATTCCCTTATCAAATAATTCAACTTTATCACCTAAACCTTTTTTATTTGATGCTGTTAAAAATTCCATTGCAGGAAAAATGTTTTCTAAATCATTTCCAGGTAATTCAACTTCTCTTGGTTTATAAACTCCAGTGGCTATAAGAATTGCATCATGCTTTTTTCTCAGTTGCTCCAAAGTTGCATCTTTACCAACTTCAAAATTTTGAACAAATTCAATACCACCATCTTTTAAAAGTTTTGTCCTTCTTTCAACAACATGTTTTTCTAATTTAAAACTCGGTATTCCATAAATTAATAAACCCCCAGCACGATCATATCTGTCATAAACAGTAATTTTATATCCATTTTTTCTTAATTGCTCTGCTGCTGCTAATCCAGCTGGTCCAGCTCCAATAATGCCTACACTTTGATCTTTCTCAAATTTAACTGATATCGGCTTTACCCAACCTTGTGTCCATGCATTATCTGTAATGTATTTTTCCATTGAGCCAATAGTAACTGTGCCATGACCAGACTGTTCAATAACACAATTTCCTTCACATAATCTATCTTGTGGACATATTCTTCCACATACTTCTGGCATATTGTTGGTGCTTTGGGATAATTCATAAGCTTCCTTTAATCTCCCCTCTGCAGTTAGTTTTAGCCAGTCAGGAATATTATTGCTTAAAGGGCAATGTACTTGGCAAAATGGGACACCACATTGAGAGCACCTGCTTGACTGCTCTTGTGCTTTTCGGTTAATAAATTCGTCATAAATTTCTTTAAAGTCCTCTTTACGAGTTTCAACACCTCTTTTAGGTGGAGTTTGTTGACCTATCTCAACGAATTTTAACATTTTGTCTGTCATTTTTTTTTATAAGTTATGGTAAAATATACATTGTTTTTATTAGTAAAAGTATTATTTAGGTCAATAATCATGACCTTTTTTATGTCATTAATACCGTAAAATGTAATGATTTTAATATTTGCATACCTAATATGTTTCTAGCGAAGTGTTTGAAATGACACTTTTTTAGGCTACGAAGAGTTGATGTTTCAAAATATTATTGAAATTTTAATTCTATCGGCAATTCAAGGAATTTCAGAATTTTTACCTGTGAGCTCATCTGCTCATTTAATTTTGGTATCCACGCTTTATGAATTTAAATCTAGTTCTCTTCTCATTGATATAAGCCTTCATTTGGGATCTCTAATAGCAATTATTTATTTTTTTAGAGATGAACTATTTAATACGAGAAATAATAAAAGACTTTTAAGTTTAATTATTTTTGGATCTTTTCCTTTAATAATTGTTGGTTACATATTTTACAGAACTGGTTTTATTTACCAGTTGAGAAACATAGAAATTATTGCTTGGACTACTTTAATTTTTGCAATTGCTTTATTTATCTCAGATAGAAGCCGATTTGATAAAAAAATTTCTTCAAATTTAAACTTAAAATCAATAATATTTATTGGTGTGTTCCAAATTTTTTCACTAGTACCAGGAGTCAGTAGAGCAGGTATTACTATAACAGCCGCAAGAATCTTGAAATTTAATAGAGTAGATTCAAGTAAGATATCTTTTTTACTCTCAATACCTGCTTTAATAGGAGCAAGCGTTTTGAGCTTTAAAGATGTTTTGGAACAAACAATTATATTTAACTACCTAGTAATTATTGCAATTATATCATCTTTTATCTTTTCTTTTTTAACAGTTAAATTTTTTTTAATATATATTAATAGATTTTCAATGAACGCATTTGTTATTTATAGAATTTTAATTGCTTTAATTTTATTTAGTTTAATTTATTAAGTAGATTTCTCTTTTGCCAAAGGTAATAGTTGAGATAAGAGAACTCCACATAAAATAAAAAAACATCCAAGTAAGTTATTTATATCTAAAATTTGATTTAAAATAAACCATGCAGCTATTGTTGCAAATACACCCTCAAGTGAAAAAATAATTGCTGCAGGTGCAGGAGTAATATTTTTTTGTGCATAAATTTGTAATACAAATGCAAATCCTCCAGATAATATACCTGCATATAAAATTGAATAAATTTCCATTAAGATATTATTTAAAATAAACTCTTCATAAATAATACCTATTATAAATGAAAATATAGCTACGATTAAAGTTTGTACAGCTCCTAAGGTAAGTGGAAGATTATATTTAGTTACTATAATTCCGGTAAAAATTATATGTGTACTCCAGAATAAAGCCCCTAGAACAACTAAAGTGTCACCAAGTCTTACTGTAGCATCATGGAAATTTGTTAATAGATATCCTCCAATTAAGCATAAGACTACTGAAGGCCAAACACTCCAGTGCATTGATTTTTTTCCAAATAAAAAAATGATTATTGGCACCATAGGTACATAAAAAATTGTAAAAAAGGCAGCATTAGCAACATCTGTATATAGCAATGCAACTTGTTGTAATGCAGAACCTAAAAATAAAGAAATTCCGATTAATAATGAGTAAATTACAAAGGTTTTTCTATCTAATTTAAATTCCGATTTATAATTCTTTAATTCAAATAAAATCATTAGTGGTGTTATAGCCAGAAAACCAACAAAGAATCTCACAGCATTAAATGTGAAAGGACCAATATTATCCATTCCAGTATCTTGAGCAATAAAAGTTGTCCCCCAAATGAAAGTGCACAATAAGGCACTAAATAAGGAAATAGATTTAGACATTATTTTTTAGACAGCTAGTTTATAAGCAAAATTTTTGCCTAAGTTTTCTTTTAAATCGTTGTTAAACCTAGCAGCCTCAGCTCCATCAATAATTCTATGATCATAAGATAAAGATATTGGCAACATAGTTCTTGTTTGAAACTTTCCATTCATAAAAATTTGTTTTTTTTGAGATCTACCTACTCCCAATATAGCTACTTCGGGATAATTAATTATAGGAGTGAAAAATGAACCTCCTATACCGCCTAAACTTGTAATCGTCATCGATCCACCAAATAATTCTTTTTTGTCAATTTTTAGGTTTCTACACAGCTCACTTACTTCTTTTAACTCTTTGCTTAAAATAGAAATTTTTTTATTATTTGCATTCCTAATTTTTGGAACCATTAATCCATTTGGTGTATCAACAGCTATTCCAATGTGAAAATATTTTTTAAAAGTCATTTTTCCACTATCTATTTCATCAATAGAAGAGTTAAAACTAGGAAATTTTTTTAAGGATGCAACTAAAGCCTTTATTATAAATGCTAGAGGTGTAATTTTAATTTTTTCTCCAGTGTACATGTCTGTTAAAGAAGTTCTGAAATTTTCCATTTCTGTTATGTCAGCTTCATCGTGGTTTGTTACATGAGGAATTGTCAGCCAAGAATTAGTAAGATATTTTGATGATAATTTTTTAACTCTTGGAATATCTTTAATTTCTACTTCACCAAAATCAGTATGTTCAAATTCAATTTTAATTTTATCAGATTTTCTTTGTTCAACTACAACATTATTTTCGTGACTTGATGAAACAAATTTTTTAATATCATCCTCAACAACTCTACCATCTTTCTGACTTCCGACAACCTGATTAATATCTACACCAAGTTCTCTAGCAAATTTTCTTGCCTTTGGACTAGCAGAAGAGATACCTGTAACATTATCTGTATAAATAGGATTTTTTTGGATTTCGGGTCTTATTACGTCAATTTTTTTAAATTCTTTTTCGTTTTCTTGTTCTTCTTTAACTTTTTCTTTTTTAACTTCTGAATTATTTTCTATAATTAAAATTAAGTCTCCTTCAGAAACTTTATCTCCTACTTTTATTTTTAGGTTTTTAATGTTCCCGTCTAAATTTGAGGGTATTTCAACACTAGATTTATCACTTTCAATTGTGATTAAAGGATCATTTTTTTTGATTGATTGACCTTCATTTACCAAAACTTCTATTACCTCAACATCTTTAAAATCTCCGATATTTGGTACTTTAATTTCAGTTTCAGACATTTTATAATTTTGTTGGCATTGGCTTATTAGTGTCAATATTATACTTTTTCATTGCATCTTTTGCATGTTTAGAGGCTATGAGTTGTTCTTTTGCTAATACACTCAAACCATAAGCTACCAAATGTTCTTTATCTACCTCAAAAAATTTTCTTAAATTTTTTCTTGTATCACTTCTTCCAAAACCATCTGCTCCCAATGAATAAAAGCTTTTATTAGTGTATGGTCTGATTTGATCTGAATTCATTCTCATATAGTCAGATGCAGCCATAATTGGCCCCTCTGTTTTACCTAAACATTGCTCAACATAAGATTTTTTAGGTTCTTTATCTGGGTTCAAAAGATTATATCTTTCTACCTCCATTCCATCTTTTCTTAATTCATTAAAACTTGTTACACTCCATATCTCACTGTCAATTTGATAATCACTTTGTAAAATCTCTGCTGCAGATATCATTTCCCTTAAAATTGTTCCTGATCCTAAAAGTTGAATTTTATTTTTTTTGTATTTATTAAATTCTTTTATTTTATACATGCCCTTTAAAATGCCTTCCTCACAATTTTTATCTTTTGGCATTTCTGGGTGTGAATAATTTTCATTCATTGTTGTAATATAATAAAAAACATTCTCATTTTTCTCATGCATTCTTCTTAGACCTTCTCGAAAAATTACTGCAAGTTCATAATGAAAAGTTGGATCATAAGTTACACAATTTGGAATAGTTGATGCAATTAAATGACTATGTCCATCTTGGTGCTGTAAGCCTTCTCCAGCTAATGTTGTTCTTCCAGCTGTTGCACCCACCAAAAATCCTCTAGCCTGACTATCCCCAGCTGCCCATGCTAAATCTCCTACTCTTTGAAATCCAAACATTGAATAGAAGATGTAAATAGGGATCATTTCGATATCATGATTAGTATATGCAGTAGCTGCAGCAATCCATGAAGACATGGCACCAGCTTCATTGATACCTTCCTCTAAAACTTGACCACTTTTATCCTCTCTGTATGAACTTAATTGAGCGGCATCCTCAGGTTCATATTTTTGTCCCTCATGAGCATAAATTCCTATTTTTTGGAAAAATCCTTCCATACCAAATGTTCTGGCCTCATCAGGAATAATAGGAACAAGTCTAGGGGATATATTTTTATCCCTTAATAAATTTGTCAACATTCTTACCAAGGCCATAGTGGTAGACATTTCTTTTTCTCCGGTTGATAATTTCATGAAATCAAAAATATCTTTTGAAGGCGCTTTGATTGGTTTAGCAAAAGTTGAACGTTCAGGTAAATATCCACCTAATTTTATTCTCTTTTCTTTAATATATTTTATTTCTGGAGATTTCTCGTCAGGCCTAAAGTATTCAATATTTCTTACTTGTTCGTCTGTTAAGGGAACATCAAATCGATCTCTATAGTACATTAAATCATCAACATCTAACTTTTTAGTTTGGTGGGTAGTATTCACACTTTCACCAGACTTTCCCATACCATACCCTTTAATAGTTTTTGCAATAATTACTGTTGGAGTTCCTTTGTGCTTGGTTGCTTTATCATAAGCAGCAAAAACTTTATGAGGATCGTGTCCACCTCTATTAAGTCTCCAAATATCCGTATCTGACATGCTTGATACTAGTTGAAGTGTTTCTGGATATTTTCCAAAAAATTTTTCTCTAACGTAAGCACCATCTCTTGCTTTCATTGCCTGGTATTCACCATCAACTGTCTCATTCATGGCTTTAACTAAATGACCAGTTTTGTCATTTGCAATTAATGAGTCCCAGTATGAACCCCAAATAACTTTTATTACATTCCAGCCTGATCCCCTAAAACTTCCTTCGAGCTCTTGAATAATTTTTCCATTACCTCTTACTGGTCCATCTAATCTTTGAAGATTACAATTAATTACAAATATTAAATTATCTAAATTTTCTCTAGCGGCTAATCCAATGGCTCCCATTGATTCAGGTTCATCCATCTCCCCATCACCTAAAAAAGCCCAGACCTTCCTTCCTTCATCTTTAATCAAACCTCTATTAATTAAATATTTCATGTACCTTGCTTGATAAATAGCTAGCATAGGACCTAACCCCATAGATACTGTTGGGAACTGCCAAAATTTTGGCATTAACCAAGGATGTGGATATGAAGATAAACCTCCAGGGTTTACCTCTTGTCTAAAACTATCTAATTGTTTTTCGCTTAATCTTCCTTCCAAAAATGCTCTTGCATACATTCCAGGTGCACTGTGACCTTGAAAATAAATTAAATCTCCACCAAATTTATTATTTTTTGCCCTCCAAAAATGGTTCATACCTACATCGTATAATGTTGCAGCAGATGCAAATGTACCAATATGTCCACCAAGCTCAGGATATTTTTTATTTGCTCGTACTACCATTGCGGCTGCATTCCATCTAATTAAAGATCTAATTCTTCTCTCAATATTTTGATCACCACTAGACTTTACTTCAACCTCTGGAGGTATTGTATTTATATAGGGTGTATTCTGGGTATATGGAATATTTGCTCCTTCACGATAAGCTTTATTTATTAACTCTTTAATTAAAAAATGAGCTCTTTGATTTCCATCTTTCGAAATTACTGCAGATAAAGACTCTAACCAGTCTTGAGTTTCAAGAGGATCAATATCAGATCCATTAACAACTTGAATTGTAGATTGTTTTTTTTCTGCTACAGGTTCTGGAATTATTTCATTTTCCTCTTTTACTTGAACCAATGCTTCTTCAGCTTGTTTAATAATATTTTCTGTATCTTTTGGAAGAGTGCTTTCTGGTAATGTTTTTGATGATGATATAATATTAAGCAATAAATCTCCTTTGGAAACTTTATCACCAACTTTAACAGCTATACTATCTACTTTTCCTGCTACTGTTGAAGGAATTTCAACACTTGATTTATCACTTTCAATTGTGACTATTGGATCATTTTCTTTAATTTGATCACCTAGTTTTACTAGTATCTCTATAACCTCAACATTTTCAAAGTCACCAATATCAGGTACAAGTAATTTTTCACTCATTTTTTAAAATATTTTATATACCCAAAAAAACATTATTGGATTTTATTTTATCACATTAATAAGGTTTTTTTTGTTAATCTTATATTTTTATTGTACCAAAAATAAAAAAAAAAATGAAATTTAAGCTTTTTAGCTTCTCTCAATACACATAGCTATTCCCATGCCACCACCTATGCAGAGTGCCGCACAACCTTTTTTTTTATCTTGCTTTATCATTTCATGAATAAGTGTAACCAAAATTCTTGACCCAGATGCTCCAATCGGATGACCTAAGGCAATTGCTCCTCCATTGACATTAACTTTTTGCTCAGGAATTTTTAATTCTTTGATTACCGCAATACTTTGTGCTGCAAAAGCTTCATTGATTTCAAATAAGTCAACTTCACTTATTTTCCAATTAGCCTTGGATAAAGCCTTTTGAATTGAAGGTATAGGTCCAAGTCCCATTAATGAAGGTTCAACACCACAAGTGGCCCAAGATACAATTTTAACTAATGACTCTAAGGATTTTTTATCAGCTTGATCTCTAGACATTAAAACTAAAGCTGCTGCACCATCATTTATACCTGAAGAATTTCCAGGTGTTACAGTTCCATTTTCTTTGAATACTGTTTTTAATTTTTTTAAATCATCTATATTTAAGTTCTCTCTAGGATGCTCATCTTTTTCAAAGATAAATTTTTTATCACCATCTTCAATTTGTAATTTAATTAACTCATCTTTAAATTTTTTATCCTTATAAGCTTTTTCTGTTTTTTTTTGAGAGTTTAAAGAAAAATTATCTTGTTCATTTCTTGAAATTTTATATTTTTCAGCAACATTTTCAGCCGTAACACCCATATGATAATCATTAAATGAATCTAATAGACCGTCTTTTATCATTGTATCTTCTAATCTTTTTTCAGAAAATTTTTTATCCTCTCTATAATAAATTGCATGGGTTGCTCTAGACATATTCTCTTGACCACCTGCAATGACTATTTGATTTTCCCTTAACCTAATTGATTGATACCCAGATACAACAGATCTTAATCCAGATCCACAGACTTGATTGATAACATGAGCAGGTTTTGAAACTGGTACTCCAGCACCAATTGAAGCTTGTCTTGCAGGGTTTTGACCAAGTCCAGAAGTTAAAACATGCCCCATAATCACTTCATCGATCTGTTCAATATCTAATTTTGATTTATAAATTACTTCTTTAATTACTATGGAACCTAATTTTGATGCGCTAAGATTTTTTAACGAACCTTTATATCTTCCAATTGGGGTTCTTAGTGCTGAAGTAATTACAACATCGTTAGAGTTTTTGCTCATAAAGTGATTAACATAATATTTTATAAGTTAAATTACATCAAAAACTTTGATATATGGAATATATTATACAAATGGACCGCTGGCCAAATTGGATAAGGCGCTCGGCTACGAACCGGGAGATTCCAGATTCGAGTTCTGGGCGGTCCACCAAGAAAGAAAATGAAATGTTTGATTGGTTTTACAAAGCATCTTTACAAAAATCAGTAATTTATTTTTTTATAATTATTTTAATTATTTTATTAATTTTAACTTATGTATTATAAAAAATTATGAGTAATGAATTTAAGCAGATAAGCACTAAACCTGGATTCATGAAACACAATGGGGGTGTTTTATTTAGGTCTATTTCGGAGACTGAATACGAATTTAAATCTACAATTAATGAAAACCACTTAAATAATGCAGAAATAACTCATGGAGGCTATTTATCTGCATTGATAGATGCGGGAGCGGGAACAGCTGCACATAGAGCTGCGGGAAATGCTCCATGTGTAACTATTTCTTTAGATATAAAATTTATAGGTACTTCAAAACTTGGAGATGAAATTATAGGACATACGAAAATTTTAAAAAAAACAAATACTCTCATCTTTTTATTTTGTGAGCTAAAGTGTAGTAATAAAACAATTACTTCTGCATCTGGAGTATGGAAAATTCTTAAAATAAAGCCTTCTAATTTAGGACGTGATGGGTAATTTACTCTTTTCTTTTTAAGTTAAAGTAACCAAATACTACTAAGAATAATATTGCTATAGGATAAACAATATTTTTTGATGGTCTATCTGAATTTTCAATTTTAAATTCACTTAAATAGTCTCCAATTGCAAAACCATTTTTTTTTGCTTCTCCATTCCATTTTAAATTATCAACAATAACTTTATCATCTTTTTTTAATAATGTAATTCCATAGTCCTCTAAAGTAAATTTATCCTCAAAAGTATTTTTTGATATTACAAATAACTTGTATCTCTCACCGTATAAACTAGGCCTTGTTATTTTGATTTGAATTTCTTTTGTTGAGTCTAATTTTAATGAATTAATTTTAGTAATATCTTCATAATTATATTTTGGGTAAAATTTATTTAAAACGAAGTCTGGTGATAACAAGGAAATAGAAATTAATAAAAAAATAATTATTTCATACCATTTAAGTTTATTAATAAACCAACCTTGAGTGGCTGAGGTAAATACTAAAATTCCAATTAAAGAAGTTACAATTACAATCAATCCATGCCAAATATTTTCAATACCAATAAGTAAAAGTTCATGGTTAAATAAAAATACAATTGGCAAAATTCCTGTTCTTAGACTATACCAAAAGGCTTGCACTCCTGTTTTTAAAGGATCTCCACCTGATATTCCTGCGGCTGCATAAGAAGCAAGTCCTACAGGGGGAGTAACATCAGCCATTAAACCAAAATAGAAAACAAACAAATGAACTGCAATTAATGGAAAAATAAAACCTGATGCGTTACCAACGTCTACTAAAACAGTCGCCATTAAAGAAGCAACAACAACATAATTTGCAGTTGTTGGTAAACCCATTCCTAAAAGTAAACATAGAATGATTGTTAAAAACAACAAAATAGTAACGTTATCCTTTGCTATAGATTCTATAACTATTATTAAATTGGTACTTAAACCAGTAGATCCAACCGCTCCTACTATAATACCTGCAGTTGCAATTGCTATACCAACGGCGACCATGTTTAGTGCCCCTTTTTCAAAACCAACTATTGTTTGATTAAACCATTCTTTAAGAGCATCTTTTTTAATTTCGTTTTTTATTAACAAATTTATTAAATTTACTAAAACTAAAGTAATTGTTGCATAAAAAATTGAATAAGAGGCGGTAAATCTTAAATAAACCAAAGTATAAATTAAAATAAAAATTGGTATTAAAAAATGTATTCCAGATAAAAAAGTTTTTTTTAAATGAGGAACGTCTGCATCATCCATTCCCTTAAGATTTAATTTTAAAGCTTCTAAATGTGAAATATAGAATAATGCTATATAAGAAATAATTGCAGGTAAGAAAGCATGCTTAACTATTTCAAAGTAAGTTACACCAATAAAACTTGCCATTACAAATGCAGCTGCCCCCATGACAGGTGGCATTATCTGACCATTGACTGATGAGGAAACCTCAATAGCGCCAGCTTTTTCTTTTGAAAAACCAGTTTTTTTCATAATTGGAATTGTAAATGTTCCAGTCGTAACTGTGTTTGCAATTGAAGATCCTGAAATTAATCCAGTCATACCTGAACCTAATATTGCTGCCTTTGCCGGTCCCCCTCGCATTTTTCCAACCATTGCAAAAGCAAGATCTAAAAAATATTTTCCACCACCAGCTGTTTCAAGCAAAGCACCAAATAAAACAAATAAAAAGATAAAATCTACTGATACACCAATCGGAATTCCAAAAATTGCTTCTTGATCAAGCCACTGAAAGCCTACAAGTCTATTTAAAGATAAACCACCATGCGAAATTATTTCAGGTGCATATCTTCCAAAATATGAAAATAATAAAAAACAACTAGCAATAATTACTAGTGGTAAACCAATTGCTCTTCTAGTGGCTTCTAAAAGAATTAAAATTCCACATCCTCCTAAAATTAACTCTAAAGGAAAATTAAATGTATCTGTGATTTTAAGATTCAGAAGCACACCACCTCTTTCAACTAATTGATCATAAAAAAGATAAATATAAAGACACGATATTGCTCCCATGAAACTGATTAGAACGTCAAAAAATGAAATTTTTTTACCCTTTGATATTGGGTAAATTAAAAAAACTAAAGTTAAAGCAAAACCTAAATGAATTGCTCTTGCTGGTAATCCCTTAAACATTCCAAAATTTAATATAAATGGAAATGGTGAAGCGTACCAAAGTTGAAATAATGACCAAATAATTGCTATAGCTGAAACAATTTTTAAATGAAAGCCCGTAATGTTTCTAGTTGGTGATAAGTCTTCGCTTATTTTGCTTTTAATTTTACTGCTGATTGAGTCGCTCATTAAAATTATTCATACCATAAAAAAAAGGCCCGGTAAAAATTACCAGGCCTTTTTAGTTAATAAAAATTGGATTACATTAATCCAGCTTCTTTATAGTATTTTATTGCTCCTGGATGTAATGGAGCAGACAAACCATCTTTGATCATATTTTTCTTTTCTAGGAAACCAAATGCTGGATGTTGTTTTTTGAAATCATCAAAGTTTTCCATGACAGCTTTTGTAACTAGATAAACAAGCTCTTCAGAAACGTCTGCAGAAGTAACAACAGTTGCTTTTACTCCAAAAGTTGTAGCATCTTTTTTCTGACCTGTGTAAGTTCCTTTAGGTATTACTGCTTGTGCATAATAATCCGCACCATCAATTAAACCTTGAACTTCAGAACCTGTTAAATTAATTGGAGATGCTTTAGCTGCACACGTAGCTGCTTGCTCCATAGCACCATTTGGAAATCCAACAGAATAACCAAATGCATCTATTTTTCCGTCACATAGAGCTTTAACTTGTTCAGAAGAAGTAAGTTCAGTTGTTGATTTAAAGAAACTGTTGTCAACACCCATAGCTTTCATCAATTCTTCCATGGTTCCTCTTTGACCTGAACCAGGATTACCAATGTTTACTACTTTTCCTTTTAATCCTGCAAAATCTTTAATTTTTGCTTTTTTTCTAGCCCAAATTTGAAAAGGTTCATTGTGAACTGAAAAAACAGCTCTTAAATTGCTAAATTGTTTTCCTTCCCATTTGCTAGATCCATTGACAGCATGAAATTGCCAATCTGATTGTGCCACACCAAATTGGAATTCTCCAGCTGCTATCTGGCCAATATTGTAATTAGATCCACCAGTTGATGGAGCAGTACATCTATAAGCTTTAGCTGTACCTTTTTTTCTTCCATGTTCAGCACTAATTGCAGACTTGTGTAGCATTTTACATATTGCGTTACCTGTTTGGAAATATACTCCTGTAGGTCCGCCTGTTCCTATCGTGAAGAACTCAGCTGATTTAGCAGCAATTGTTAAAGACAATGATGCAAATAAAATCAGTAAAGCACTCGATAGCGATGTGATTATTTTTTTCATTTATACCCCTCCCTATATATATTTATATCGTTATTTATATTTGTTTAATCTAACAACATATACAGGGACATGTATAGAGAGATTTTATAAGGATTCTGACCACTTTTTTAATTTATCAACACCTTCAATTATTTTAGGAGCTAACTTTTGAATTTCCTTATCTTTTATAATTTGATTATCTTCAATTTCATCCATAAATGCTTGACCATCAAAATCTGTAAAGCTTAATCTTGCTAACATTTTGTTTGATTTAAACCCAAAATCTGACCCTGGTAATAGTGCTACTCCAGTATTTTTTAGTAAATCATCACACATTTCTGATGAGGAATGAAATTTATTATTTAAAAACTCAGGCATTAAATAAAAACCACCTTGAGGTTCATTTATTAAAACTTTGTTAGATTTTAAATTTAAATATACATACTTACCAATTGCACTTAGAATATTTTTGGATTTATTAACATATTTTGTATGATCATTTTCATAAGCTTTGATTGCCGCATATTGAATTGGAGCACTGACCGCTGAAAAAGTTTCACTTACCAAAACGTTTATCGAATTTTTAATATTATTTAATGACTCAGGAATTATAAAATATCCTAACCTCCAACCTCCTGCTCCACACCATTTACTTAGACCTGTGCTTATAATTGTTTTTTCAGGACAAACATTTGAAATTGACTTATAATTATCTTTAAATGCTAATTCTGAATAAATTTCATCTGATAAGATAATAAGATTATATTTTCTAGCTATATTTGAAATTTCATATAAATGCTCACATACTTGCCCTGACGGATTGTTAGGTGAATTTAAAAACAACAAATAATTTTTTTTTTTTTCTTTTAAAATTATTTCTTCGATTTCTTTACCAGTAGGAAACCAATTATTCTCTCTTTTAGTTTGAAGTACTTGAATTTTATTTCTACCTAAAATAGCTTGTGGAGCATAAGATACCCAACTAGGTGCTGGTAATATAATTTCACCCTCAAAAATAACATGAAGTAGAAACATTAATTCTTTCGACCCAGGTCCAATAATAATATTATCTGGCTTATATTCATAATTCTTTTTTTTTGAAGTATATTTTGCCACTACATCTCTTAGCTGGAAAAGCCCTTGCATAGGTAAATATTTATTTTGATAAGCATTATTTTTTAGTTCATTAACAATATCATTAGGTACTTGGAATGGTGATTGCCCAAAACCAAATTTAAAAATTTTTTTTCCTTGCTCTTCCATCTGTCTTGATGTTTCATTTATAGCTAAAGTTGATGATGGTTTTAAATTTTTAACTAAATCTTTTAACATTAATTACTAAGTTCTTTTAAATTTTTATATTGCTCTAAAGCCTCTGGATTTGCTAATGCTTCTTTATTTTTTATTTTGTTTCCTTCAATTGTATTTTTAACTGCAAGTTCAACTATTTTGCCACTTTTGGTTCTCGGAATATCACTCACAACAATAACTTTGCTAGGAACATGTCTCGGTGAAGCATTTTCTCTTATTTGTTTTTTTAATTTTAAAAGCAGCTCTTCATTTAAATAGAAGTTTTTACTCATAATAATAAATAATAATACTCTAACATCATTGTCCCATGATTGTCCTACAACAATAGCTTCTTTTATTTCTTTGAATTTTTCAACTTCAGCATATATTTCAGCAGTTCCAAGTCTTACTCCACCTGGATTAAGTGTAGTATCTGATCTTCCATGAATAACAAAACCACCTGAACCTTTTACTTCAGCATAATCTCCATGATGCCAAATATTTTTGAATTTATTAAAATAAGCCTTCTTAAATTTATTATCATTTTTATCATTCCAAAACTTTAGTGGCATTGATGGAAAAGGGTTTCTACAAACTAGTTCACCTTTAATGTTTTTTAATGACTTTCCATTATCATTAAAAACATCTACATCTAAACCTAATCCTTTATTTTGTATTTCACCAACATTTACTGGCTGATATAAATTACCTAATACAAAACATGAAACTATATCTGTGCCTCCAGATATAGATGCCAAATGAACTTTTTTTTTTATATTTTTATAAACATATCTAAAACCTTCTTCTGATAATGGGGAACCAGTTGAACAAATCGTTTTTAAATTACTAAGGTTAAATTTATAATTTAATTTCGGTTTGAATTTTCTAAGAGCATCAATGTATTTGGCGCTTATTCCAAATAAGGTTATTTTTTCTCGTTGTGCTATTTTTAGAAGTAAATCAGTTGATTTATACATTGGAGATCCATCAAAAAGAACAATAGAAGCTTTCGATGCTAAAGCGCTGATCAACCAATTCCACATCATCCAGCCACAGGTTGTAAAATAGAAAACGTTATCATTTTCTTTTATATCACAATGTAATTGATGCTCTTTTTTGTGTTGGAGTAAAACACCACCGGCTCTATGACATATACATTTTGGTTTTCCGGTTGTTCCGCTAGAATATAAAATTGCTAATTCATTTTCAAAATCATATTTTGTAAAATTAATTTTTTCATAACTTGTTTTCATTAACTGGTTCCATTTAAATAATTTAATTTTTTTAAATCTTTTATTGTTTTTAAGGAATTTTTTTCCTGGGTAATTTACAACTACAACATTTTTTATTGATGAAACTGATCTCAAAATTTCATCTAGTCTATGAAAAACATTAATTTTTTTACCATTATAAAAATAATGATCTGTAATAAACAAAATTTTTGGATTGATTTGAGAAAATCTCTCAACCACCCCTTTGATTCCAAAATCAGGACTACAAGATGACCAGATGGCCCCAACAGAAGACGTCGCAATAAATGCCTCAACTGTTTCAATGGTATTTGGCATATAGGCTGCGACTCTATCTCCTTTTTTAATTTTAATACTTTTTAAAAACTTTGAAATTTTACTTGTGCTCAAATTTAATCTTTTCCAGGATTTTTGTTCTCTATAACCATTTTCACTTACAAAAGTTATTGCTGTGTCATTATTATTTTTTGAAAGTAAATTTTCACCAAAGTTTAATTTACTACCAGGTAAAAATAAATTTTTATAAAAAATTTTAGATTTTTTAATTTTTTTCTTACCCTTTATTCCTTTAATATTACTAAAATCCCAAAAACAACTCCAAAATTCCTGTGAATTTTTAATACTCCAATCAGAAATTTTTTTATAATTTCCATTAAACTTTTTATTTAATTTTTTAGAAATATAATTTTCAAAAGCAAACAGATTTGAATTTTTTTTTTGTTTTGTTGACGCTTCCCAAAGTTTTTTGGTCATTTTTTTTTTATTAAATTATCATTACAGAATTAATACTATTTATGATAATCTCATTATAATTAATAAGAAAATGAGAACTTTTTATGCTCCGATTCGGTCATGTTTTAGTCTATTTTTGTTCTTAAGCAGTAACAATATCTGGTAGGTATAAAAAAAATAAATACTAAAGATAGAAATGACTAAAAATAAAATAACAGCTGTTTTAGGTCCAACTAATACTGGAAAAACCCATCTAGCTATTGAAACCATGCTATCTTTTGATAATGGAATGATTGGATTTCCACTTAGATTACTTGCAAGAGAAGTATATGACAAAGTAATAAAAAAAATAAGTTTAGATAAAGTTGCTTTAATAACTGGAGAAGAAAAGATAATTCCATCTAACGCTAAATATTTTTTATGCACTGTAGAGTCTATGCCAATTAACAAAAATCTTGATTTTGTTGGTGTCGATGAGATTCAAATGTGCTCCGATCATGAAAGAGGACATATTTTTACAGACAGACTTTTAAATATGAGGGGAGAAAAACTCACTATGTTAATGGGCTCAAGTACTATTAAAAATATCATTTCAAAATTAGATGGAGATATTGAATTTATAAATCGAGAAAGATTGTCCAAACTTACTTATACGGGTCATAAAAAAATATCAAGAATTGAGAGAAAAACAGCGATAATTGCATTTTCTGCAGAGGAGGTTTATGCAATTGCTGAGTTAATAAGGAGACAGAAGGGCGGTGCAGCTATTGTAATGGGATCACTAAGTCCAAAAACAAGAAATGCTCAAGTTGAACTATATCAATCTGGAGATGTTGATTTCTTAGTTGCAACAGATGCGATTGGGATGGGAATAAACATGGATTTAGATTTTGTTTATTTCTCAAATATTAAAAAGTTTGATGGAAAAAAGTTAAGAAGATTAAATATAGCTGAAATAGGTCAAATAGCAGGCAGAGCAGGCAGATACCTAAATGATGGAAGTTTTGGTATAACTGGTGATTGTAAAAAAATATCTCCAGAAGAAGTAGAATTACTAGAAAATCATAAATTTGAAGAAATCAGAACCTTATTTTGGAGAAATTCAAATCTTAATTTTAATAATCCGAATAGTTTAATAAAAAGTTTAGAGGAAAAACCTCAGGTTGAATGGCTAAGGAAAATTCATGAATGTGAGGATGAAAAAGCACTTAAATACTTTTTAAAAGATCAAACAATTTTAAAATCAGGATTTGATGAGAAAACTTTAATTCTTTTATGGGAATGTTGCCAAATACCTGATTTTGTAAAAAAAACTTATGGAAATCATTTTGAGGTTATTGGAAATGTATTCAAATTTCTAACTAGCAAGAAAGGACTTATTTCACAAGATTATATGAGATTACAGCTTATGAAACTTGATAAATTAGAGGGAAATGTAGATTCTTTATCAAATAGAATTGCAAATGTCAGAACTTGGTCATATGTTTCGAATAAAAATAATTGGGTAGAAAATCAAAGTTATTGGATAGAAAAAACAAAACATTTAGAAGATAGACTTTCAGATAGATTACATGAAGAACTTACTAAAACTTTTATTGATAAAAGAGCAAGTGTACTTGCTAGGGGTTTAAAACAAGATATGGAATTTAAAACTGAAATTTTACAAAATAACGATGTTAAAATTGATGATCAATTTATAGGAAAAATAAAAGGGTTAAAATTAGAATTAGATCTTAAAAAAGGTGCTTTAGAAACTGACATTAAATCTTTAAAGAAAGCCGCTAGACAAACAATAGGTCCAGAAATACAAAAACGTGTTCAATCAATAATTGATACCGGGTTAATAAATTTAGAGGAAGATTTAAAAATTTATTGGCATGATTTTCCAATTGCTAAATTAAGAACAGGAAATGATTACTTAAATCCAAATTTTGATTTAATTGTAGATGATATAATTGAAGAAAACACTAAACAAAAATTAAATAATTTTATCAAAAGATGGATACATGCAAAAATTAATAATGTTCTTAAAAGTTTAGTGGATTTAAAAAATATAAAAGAAAATAATTCATCAATAAAAGCATTAGCTTATCAGCTCTATGAAAATAATGGAGTATTAAAAAGAGATCAGGTGTCTGAATATTTAAAAAAACTAGAACAAAATGAGAGAAAGATTTTAAGAGACCTAGGTGTAAAATTTGGAAGATACCACGTTTTTCTTTACCAATTAATTAAGCCTGAGGCAGTAACTTTAAGAACATTATTGTGGAAAATTTTTCATCAAAAATTTAATAATATCAAACCTCCTATATTTGGGCTAAATTTTTTAGATAACAAAGAAATAAAAAATAGAAACTTTATGCTTTTGTGTGGATTTGAAAAATTCGATAACTTTTTTGTAAGAATTGATATTTTAGAGAGATTATTTTTATTAATAATAAATTCGAGTTCGAAAGAAAATTCTAAAATAAAAATAGTACCGGAAATGTTAAATCTTTTAGGTTGTAGCAAAAATAATTTCAAAAAGCTTCTTCAAAAAATGAATTATAAAGTATTTGAACAAGGTGATGATACATTTTTTAAATATAGTCCTATCAAAAAATTTAAGAGAGATATCACAAAAAAAAGCTTAAATGAAAATCCATTTAAAATATTAAAAAATTTAAATTTAAGTTAAAAATGTTTTTTAAAAAAGAAGAAGAAGTAAAAAACGGTAATTTTAAAGTAAAAATTTGTGCTTTATTAATTCATGCTGCTAAAATAGATGAACATTATACAGATAAAGAAGAAGAAATTATTAAAAAAACTCTTGATGAACTTGGTGTGGAAAATGAAAATATTTCTAAGATAATTAAAGAAGCAAAAATAATTGAAGAAAATGCAAATCAAATATTAGATTTTACTAAAGAAGTAAAAAATTTACCTAATACATATAAAATAAAAATTGTTGAATCTCTTTGGTCAATTATTTACTCAAATAAAGAAGCTGATATATATGAAACCAATTTGATGAGACGACTTGCTGGACTACTTTATATTGACAACAAAACTATGGGGGATATTAAAGAAAGAGTAAGAAATCTGAATTCAAAATGACATACATTGTAAATGATAAGTGTATCAAGTGTAAGCATACCACTTGCGTAGATGTTTGTCCGGTTGATTGTTTTTATGAAGGAAAAAATATGCTTGTAATTAAACCGGATGAGTGTATAGATTGTGGCGTTTGCGAGCCAGAATGCCCTGTTGATGCCATAAAAGCAGATACAGAACCTGGTAATGAAAAATGGTTAGAAATCAATGCAAAGTACTCAGAGATCTGGCCAAATATAACTGAAAAAAAAGATCCTCCATCGGATCATGAAAAATATACTGATGAAGAAAATAAATACGAAAAATATTTTAAAGAAAATCTTTAAAAGTAAAACAGATAGCAAAATGAAAAAAAAAGTTTCTAAAAAGAAACATGTAAAATCTAAAAAAATTATTCAAGTAAAGAAAGTGAAAAAAATAATTTCAAAAAAAACAAAAAAAATTACAAAAAAAATTTCAACCAAAAATACCAAAAAAAGAAAATCTCTTAAAGCAACAAACACGCCTGAGGAACCGAAGATAGACAATCTTAGAATTGCAAAAACAAATGAAGTAAAACCAGAAATTAAAAAAGTTAAAAAACAAGAGACTGAAAAAAGAGAATACAAAATTAAAGATCATGTTGTTTATCCCAAACATGGCGTAGGACAAATTACTGAATTTAAAAAAATTAATATTGGAGGAATTGATGTGGAGACCTACGTTATCAAATTTGAGAAAGATAAAGCCAATGGAATGGTTCCTGTAAACAAACAGTCACACTTGCGACCTTTAGCAACCATTAATCAAGTTAATAAGTGTGTTTCAATATTAAAAAGTAAGCCAAAAATTAAAAGATCAATGTGGAGTCGTAGAGCACAGGAATATGAGTCTAAAATTTCTTCTGGAAAAATATACGAACTGGCAGAAGTTGTTAGAGATTTAAATAAAGGTGATGATCTTATGGTTGATCAATCTTATAGTGAAAGACAATTATTTGAAAAAGCCTACGAAAGAATTTTATCTGAATTTAAGATTGTTTTAAATGTTTCTTTAGAAGATACTCAAAAAAAATTAGATAAAGCCCTTAAAAGAAATTTAGGTGGACAATCTCAACAATCATCTGTTTCAAAAGCTCCTACTAACAATCTACCTGTAGATGAGCCAATTTCTGATAATGATGAACCAATAGATGAATAAAAAAAAACGCCTCTCATACAAACTGTTATGAGAAGCGTTTTTTGTAAAGAATACTAAGTTACTATCTTCTTCTTCTTTTTTTTGCTTTCTTAGCTTTTTTCTTAGCTTTTTTCTTAGTTTTCTTTGCCGCTTTTTTTCTTTTCTTAGGCATCTTTAGCTCCCTTTTTTAGTTAAACGAATCAAATTGATTCGCTGTTAACATATTTTTATTTTTTTATGTAACTTATGTCAAACCTTTAATTAAAAATAAAATTTAAAAAATTTTTTTTTGATATTTTATTTTTATAAAACTTTTTGTTATTAATTTAGTTAATGTTTATGCGGTTTATAAACAATTTTATTTAAGAATTTAATAAAGATTTTCTAGCTGGTTTTTATATTTTTCTGTAACTTTTTTTCTTTTTACTTTCATTGTTGGTGTCATTAAACCATTTTCTATAGAAAAATTTTCATCTATTAATTGAATTTTTTTTATTTTTTCTACTAAAGTTAATTTTGTATTTATTTTTTCAATTACTTTATTAATTTTTTCTTTTTCATTTAAAAAATCTTTATTTGGTACTATTAAAGCGACAAGATAATTTTTTTTATCGCCAAATACCATACATTGATCGATTTCTATCTCATTTGTAATCATATTTTCAATTTTTGCTGGAGAAATATTATCCCCTCCAGCACTTACAATAATATCTTTTTTTCTATCAGTAATTTTTAAATAACCATCATTTTGATTAATCTCTCCTATATCGCCAGTATGTAGCCATCCATTAATAATTACTTTATCTGTTTCCTCCTTTTTATTCCAATATCCCAACATTACATTTTCACCTTTAACTAAAATTTCTCCATCTTCTGCAATTTTAACTTCATTTCCTTTAAATGGAGGCCCTACAGTTTCTACTTTTATTTTGTGAATTGGATTACAACTTACCACTGGCGAGGTTTCTGTTAAACCATAACCCTGTAGGGTTGGTAATCCTACAGAATTTAAAAATTCTCCTATTTCTTTATCTAGAGCTCCACCACCTGAAACAAAAGCTTTTAAATTTCCACCAAACTGTTTTTTAATTTTTTTTCTAACCAATTTATCGACCAGAAAATTTAGTAATTTTTCAAAAAAAGTCATTTTTTGATTCAACAATTTTTTCTTTCCTAATCTAAGAGTTGCTTCTATTAATTTTGCTTTTAAACCTGTTTGTTTTTTTAAATTCATGTTTATTTTGTTGTAAAGGTTTTGATAAAACCTAGGAACCGCTGTCATAACTGTTGGTTTTGCTTCAGATATATTATCTAATAGTTTTTCTATTTTTTCTGCATAAAATACTTTAGCTCCTACAGCTATTTGTAGAAATTGAACACAATGTTCGTAGGAATGCGAAAGTGGAAGCCATGTTAAAAATATTGGCCTTGAAGTAAATAATGGTTTTGTAATCTCGCAAGCTCCTACGAGATTATTTAAAATTCCACCATGACTTAATATTACTCCCTTTGGATTTCCACCGGTCCCTGAGGTATAAATAATACACGCAGGTGATGTTCTTTTTAATTTATTATTTTCAATTTTTTTATCGTCTAATATATTATTTTTTATAACAGAGTTGAAATTTAAATATTTTTCTTTCTTAATTAAATTAAGGTCTTTAATAACTTTTTCTAACTCATCTAATGTAATAACTTTTTTTATAAAATCTTTTTCATCAATAATATTATTTAATTTTTTTAACATTTCATTATTTGAAACAATAACTAAGCTAGGTTCACAATCCTCTATTAAATAATTATAATCATCCTGAGTATAAGTTGTGTAGGCTGGTACTGTAATTCCTCCAGCTAACATAATAGCTAAATCAGAAACAAACCATTCAGGTCTATTTTCTGAGACTAAGAGACATCTGTCACCTTCTTTTATATTTTCACTGATTACTTTTGATAACTTTAAAATATTTGTTTCTGTTTCTTGCCATGTATATATTTTTTGATTGTTTGGATTTAACCATTGTAAAAAAATACTATTTCTATCTTGCTTGTTTGCCTGATGTGCAAATAGTTCGATCAAATTATTTAAATTATTTAAATTCATAATATATTGGTGGGCGAAGAGAGAATCGAACTCTCACTTCTTACGAAACACGATTTTGAGTCGTGCGCGTCTACCAGTTCCGCCATTCGCCCATAGTATTTAATTAAATTATATTTAAATAGTATAAGAACTAATTTTATATTAAAACCAAAAAATGTTTCAAACTCTTTACAAAAAATGTTTAGAATTTGCTGCGCACAAAAGTTCAAATTTTTATTTAGGGCTTGTGTCATTTATAGAGAGTTCTTTTTTTCCAATACCTCCTGATATAATGATAATCCCAATGGTTATTGCCAAAAAAAAAGAATATATAAAAATATGTTTAATAGCATCAATATTTTCGGTCCTGGGAGGAATTTTTGGATATTTAATTGGTTATTTTCTTTTTGACGTAGCGATGTATTTAATCGAATTTTATGGTTACCAAGATAAAGTAGAAAATATAAAATTTAACATGACAAACGGCGGTGGTTTCCTTGCATGGTTAAGCATTCTTTTTTTAGCTGGTTTTACACCATTGCCCTATAAAGCTTTTACGATTTCAAGCGGTTTAATTGCTTTTAGTCTTCCTGTTTTTATAATTGTAAGCTTAATTTCAAGAGGTCTTAGATTTTTTATAGTTGCATACTTATCTTATAAGTTTGGAGAATTATTTACTGAATACATGGAAAGACATGGATCAAAATGGTTTACCATAATTGGAATTATTATAGTTATAATATTTATTTTGATATATTTATTTTTAAAATTTAATGGCCAAGATCAATAAAACATTAACTGTAAAATTAATTTTTTTAATCAGTATTTTTGCATTAGCCTCGGCTTTCTTTATTGAATATGTATTGGGCCATCAACCTTGCAATTTATGTATATTGGAGAGAATCCCTTATTTACTAGCAATAATAATAATTTTTATAAATTATAAATTTATTTACCTTGAAAAGTATTTTATACTTTTGCTTACGTTAATTTTTTTAGTTGCTACCGCTCTATCATTATATCATTTGGGTATTGAACAAGGTTTTATTAAGGAGTCATTGGTTTGCGAGTTAAACAATGGATCAAACTTGCTTTCAAAAGAGAATATTCTTCAGCAATTACAACAAAAAAATGTAAGTTGCCAAGATGTTACATTTAAAATATTTGGATTATCACTTACAAGTTATAATATTATAATATCTTTTATAATAAGCATTATAACAACTAAAATTTATTTAAATTATGACAATAGTTAACAAAAAAAGAGTTGAAGAATTTATAAGAGTTGATCATGCAGGAGAGCGTGGAGCTGTTAAGATATATGAAGGACAACTACTAGCACTTAATACTTTTGTAAAAGATGAAGATTTAAAAAAAAAAATTGAAGATATGAAAGTCCATGAAAAAGAGCATTGTGAATTTTTTGAAAAAGAAATTAGAAAAAGAAATATACAACCAACTAAATTTCTACCATTATGGGATTTATTAGGTGTAGGTTTAGGATTCAGTACAACTCTACTTGGTAAAAAAGCTGCTATGTTATGCACTGCATCTGTTGAGGAAGTTATAGACGAGCATTATTTAAATCAAATTAATCAATTAGACAACAGCGAAAAAGATTTAAAAAAAAAAATTACAAAGTTTCGACAAGATGAATTAGACCATAAAGATATCGCCTATGATGAAGGGGCTACAAAAAAAGGTCCCTATTTATTATTAGACAAAATTATTAAGACAGGTTCAAGAATTGCGATAAATATATCAGAAAAAATTTAAGCCTCAAGTTCTACATCCCAATATAAATAATCCATCCAACTCTTGTGTAGATAATTTGGTGGAAAATTTTTGCCATTCTTATGAAGGTCTTCTGTTGAAGGACGATAAGGATATTGATTAAGCTTCATGTCTGAATTTTTAAGCAATTTACCACCTTTTTTTACATTACATGCAGAGCAAGCAGTAACAACATTATCCCAATTTGTTAGTCCACCTTTTGATCGTGGTAATAAATGATCAAATGTAAGCTCTTCATTACCACCACAATATTGGCATGAAAATTTATCTCTAAGGAAAACATTAAATCTTGTAAAACTTGGTTTTGATTGAGGAACAATATAATCTTTTAAAGCTATCACACTTGGCAATCTCATGTTGAATGATGGGCTTCTTATCACTCGGTCATAGTTACTAACAATAATAACACGATCAAGAAAAACTGATTTTACTGTATCCTGCCAAGACCATAAAGATAAAGGATAATAACTTAGTGGCCTATAGTCGGCATTAAGCACTAATGCTGGACACTTCTCTAATGAAACATTTTGTTCAATTAAATTATTCATTAATATAATTTTAGCTTACTTAAACAATTTTATCAATAACAACAGATATCAAAATTTTTTTAAAATAAAATTTAGAGCTGTACTTGATGCTTCAATCGGAATATGATGGTCACAATTTTTTATTAATAATGTCTCAACATTCACATTATTTCTTATTAAAAAATCTTTTGCTTCTAATAAATGTGTTGATGGGACAATTTGATCAGCGTCTCCGTGAATAAGTAATGTTTGAGTGTTATTTTTAATTCTATTTTTTAAATTGTTTTGATCAATTATTTTTCCAGAAAATCCAACAATACAACAAAATTTTTCTTCAGAAGTAAGGCCAACATTTAAAGACATCATACAACCTTGACTGAAACCCGATAAGCAAATTTGATCATTAGATAATTTAAATTCGTTTTTTACTTCAAATATAAACTTTTTCAAAATATCTTCAGCTTTAATTGATTGTTTTAAAATATATTCTGAATCCTCTCTTGATAAATCAAACCATTGATAACCTAAAGGATTTATAGCACATGGTTCATGACCATTAGGACAAATAAATACTGTATTTGGCATGTGCCTTTTCCAATTTAAGGATAGCATACTTATATCCTTTCCATCTCCTCCATAACCATGAAGTAAAATAATTGCATTTTTAATTTCGACACCTTTATCTGGTCTAATAATGGTTGAATCTAAGCAAAATTTCATTATTGATAAATTATGTTTTTTATTTAAAAAAACAATCTACAATAAATAATATGATTTCAGGAATAATTGTTAAAATTTTATCAATAGTACTTTTAATTGCTGTAGGTATAGTATTAATTTTAGGTATTGGAACTCTTTTTAAAGGTGGGGAAACTAGTAAAAAATATTCAAATAAGTTGATGCAATTAAGAGTTCTTTTACAATTTATTGCAATTATTGCTTTAGTTGGCTTTGCCTACTTTTTTAAGAATTAATTATATTTTTTAATCCAATTAACAAAATTTTTGTCCTCAAAATCAATAGAACCTATTATTCTAGCAAATTCTTGACCCTCTTTATTTATTAGAATTGATGTTGGGACACCTCTTAAAGAAAACATTTTTGCTAATGTGGTAGGTGGATCAAAATAAGGTTCAAAATGTTTGATATTAAAATCTATAAAAAATTTATTAACTTTGTCTAAATTTTCTTTACCAATATTAATCGCAAAGATTTTAATTTTATTTAATTTTGGATTAACTTGAAGTTTATCTAATGATGGCATTTCTTCTTTACAAGGTTCACACCAAGTTGCCCAAAAGTTTAATACCAATAAGTTGCCTCTATATTCTTTGATATTAATTTTTTGATCTTTTTTGTCAAAAAAAATAACATTATCATATGTTTTTGGTACTTTATGGATAACAATATTTTTAATACCAGGTATTTCTTCAGCTACACCATTTGTTATCAAAAAAATAAATATTATTAAAAATCTCATGTTAAATAGGTATAATTAAATATCATGGTAAAAAATAAAAACAACCGAGCAATCTGGAATACGCGGGTAAAAAAAAATCTATCTAGTTTGTTCCAAAAAGTCGGTAATTCAATAGATATTGACAAAAGACTTTATAAAGAAGACATACAGGGATCAATTGCTCATGTTGAAATGCTTTTTAAAAAAAAAATAATTTCATTCAAAATTAAAAATAAAATTATTTATGGACTAAATAAAATAGAAAAGGAAATTAAAAACAACAAATTTGATTTCAATAAAAATTATGAAGATATTCATATGAATATAGAAAAAAGACTATTTCAAATTATAGGTGAAGAAGCTGGCTATGTTCACACAGCAAGATCAAGAAATGATCAAGTAATCACTGATTTTAAAATTTGGATGAAAAATTCAACTAATGAAATAAATAATAATATTAATAGAGTTATTAAGAGTACAATTAAGTTAGCTGAAAAAAATATTGAAACAATTATGCCTGGATTTACACATCTTAAAAATGCTCAAGCCATCTCTTTTGCACATTATTTAATGTCTTATGTGGAAATGTTTAATAGAGACAAAAAGAGATTTTCAAATAATTTAGATAGTTTAAATGAAAATCCCTTAGGCGTTGCAGCTTTAGCAGGAACATCGTTTAATATAGATAGAAATTATACAACCAAAAAACTCGGTTTTAAAACACCTACAAATAATTCTATAGATACAGTTTCGGATAGAGATTTTGTTCTAGATTTTTTATACGCCTCTTCTGTATGTGCAATGCATATTTCTAGAATTGCTGAAGAGCTTATTATTTGGAACTCTGATGGTTTTAACTTAATTAATTTATCCGACAAAGTTGTTACTGGATCATCTATAATGCCACAAAAAAAAAATCCTGATCTTCTGGAATACCTACGTGGAAAATCAGGGAGTGTTTATGGAAATTTATTTTCAATGCTTACAATTTTAAAAGGCTTACCATTATCATATTTTAAAGACCTACAAGACGATAAAGAGATTGTTTTTAAATCAAACGATAATCTAAATAATTGTTTAAAAATTTTTGATGAAATACTTAAGAATTGTAATCCAAATAAGAGTAAAATGTTAGAACTTGCTAATTCAGGACACACTACAGCAACTGATTTAGCAGATTATCTTGTAAAAAATCATTCAATGTCTTTTAGAAAGGCATATCAAAAAACTGCTGTTGTAGTTAATTTTGCTGAAAAAAGAAAAAAGAAATTGAATGAATTAACTTTAGACGAATTAAGAAAAATTGAACCTAAACTTAAAGAGGATGTATTAGAAGTATTTAATTTGAAAAACTCAATTAATTCGAAAAAATCTTATGGTGGAACTTCTTTTGATAATATTAAAAAAATGATAATGAAATATAAAAAAGAAAAATGATTAAAAAAATTACTTTAATTATATTGTTATTTTGTATGGTTATTTCTTGTGGAAAGAAAGGTGATCCTAAATACGTAGATCCAGATAAAAAAGCAGAAATCAAAGAAGTTTCAATTAACTTAGCTTAATGAAATATATTAATAAAAAATTAACAATAGAAAAAATTAGTCTTCAAAAAATTGCTAACAAATTTGGCACTCCATTTTATTCCTATTCCTATTCTAAACTAAAAAAAAACATTGATAATTTTAAAAAAAACTTCAGATCTTTTTCACCACTTATCTGTTTTGCGGTCAAATCTAACACGAATGTTAATATAATTCGTGAAATTAAAAAACTTGGATTAGGTGCTGACGTCGTTTCCATAGGAGAACTAATGATGGCACTAAAAGCAGGAGTTAATCCAAACAAAATAGTATTTTCTGGGGTTGGTAAAACAACAAGCGAAATTAGCTTTGCTATTGATAAAAAAATTTTACTTATTAATTCAGAGTCTTTAAGTGAAATTAAAGAAATAAATAGAATAGCAAAATCAAAAAATAAAAGAACCCGAATTGGTGTAAGACTAAACCCTAACACAGATGCAAAAACATTAAGTCAAATCTCTACTGGGAAAAAAGAAAATAAATTTGGTGTAAATAAAAATACATTCTATGAAATTATAAATTATTGTAAAAATTCAAAAAACATTGATTTAAAATGTCTAAGTGTTCATATAGGTAGTCAAATTTTAGACCATAGACCTTATGAAAAAATGCTTAAAGCAGTCAGTCAAATTCTCAACAAAACAAATCATAAATTTGAATTTATAGATTTAGGTGGAGGTATGGGCATAAAGTACACTAATAAAAACAAAAAACTTGATTATAAAAAATATAATTCAGCCGTAATTAAATTTTTAAAAAAACATAAAGTTAAAATTATATTTGAGCCAGGTAGATCAATTATTGGCGATACTGGTACATTAGTTTCAAAAATAAACTATATTAAAGACAGTGGAAGTAAAAAATTTATCATTTTAGATGCAGCAATGAATGATTTAATGAGACCTGCTTTATATGGTGCATTTCATAAAACCTTACCTGTTACAAAATCTAACAAAAGATCAAAAAAACCATATGAATTTGTAGGTCCTATTTGTGAAAGTACAGATAAGTTTGTCACATTAAAAAAGTTTCAAGAGTTAAGAGAAAAAGATTTAATAGCAATATGTGATGTTGGGGCTTATGGAATGTCACTTAGCTCAAATTATAACTTAAGGCCTAAGCCAGTAGAATTATTGATAAAGGGATCAAAAATTAAAGTAATAAGAAAAAGACAAAAGCATAAAGATATAATTTAGCTTTTGACAATAATGATAAGAAACTTTTTATTTTCAATATTATTTTTCACAGGAATTATTTTTATTTCGATAATTTTTTTACCATCATTTTTTTTACCTAAACGGGTTGTTTTAGTAGGAGGTAAATTAATGGGTCATTGGGCTAGTTTTTGTTTAAGGTTTATTCTTTCAGTAAAAATTTACATCAAAGGAAGGGAAAATATTATTAATGATAAAAAATTTTTTATAGCAGCGTCTCATCAATCAATGTTTGAAACTTTTTATTTACAAACAATCTTTAACTCACCTGTATTTATTCTTAAAAAAGAATTATTGTTAATTCCGATATTTGGTTGGTACTTAAAAAAAATAGGGTCAATTTCAATTAAAAGAAATAAAGTTACAAAAGATAACTTGAGTTTTTTTGAAGATATTTCAAAGATGATGGCTACTTCTAATAGACCTTTAATTATTTTTCCCCAAGGAACGAGAGTTCTTCCGGATGAAAGACCACCTTTTAAAAAAGGTGTTTCAAGAATTTATAAGGAGCTGAATGTTATTTGTCAGCCAGTTGCAATTAACTCTGGATATGTCTGGCCTAAAAAAGGTGAGAAGAAATCTAATAGATCGATTACAATCTCTATTCTTAAACCAATTCCCTCTGGGTTAACAAAAGAAAATTTTATCCAAATTCTTGAAAAAAATATTTATTCAGAGTTAAACTTAATTAATTAACCTTTCATAGGCATAACAACAAAAATACTATCAAAATCACCCGGATCTTTTATTAATGCTGGTGAACCAGTATCATTTAAGAAAATTTCAACTCTATCCCCATCTAACTGTGAGGCAACATCTATCAAATATCTAGAATTAAAACTTATCTCTAAATCATGATCAAACTTAACACTTAAAGTTTCTTTACCATCACCACTGTTGGTATTATTTACTGATAGGTCTAGGGTGTCTTTAGATAAATTGAATTTCACACCATCTTTTTTATCTAATGAAACAGACGCTACTCTATCAACAGAACTTAAAAATAATTTTAAATCTATTTCTAATTTTTTTTGATTATTTTTTGGTATAACTTGGATGTAATTAGGAAATTTTCCATCAATAAGTTTTGATATTAAAATACTATTATTTAATTCAAATTTAATTTTTGATTTCACATTTGAAACTTTAACATCTCCATCGTAGCTATCTAATAAAGAACAAAGTTGAAAAATTGTTTTTTTGGGTAAAATTATTGGATCAAAATTAATTTTTTCTTCTAATCTAATTTTTGAAATAGACATTCTATGACTATCAGTTGCGACTGCGGTTAAATAATTTTTATCTTCAACTTCTGTTTGATGAAAATAAATTCCACTAAGATAATGCCTTGTTTCATCATTAGAAACTGAAAATTTACACTTATTTAATAATTTCAATAATTGTTTTGATTTAATTACAAATTCATTTTGATTAAAATTTTCATCTGTCAGTGGAAACTCAGTTGCACTAATGCAATTCAAATTAAAAATAGATTTTTCAGACTCTACTAGTAATTTACTAATATCTGTCAAAGAAAGATTTATTTTTTTTCCTGGGTTAAACTTTCTTATAATATCATACATGATTGAGGAAGTTGTAGTTGTTTTGCCCTCCTCTAAAATTTCTATATTATTTATTTGATGTATAAAAATTAAATCTAGATCAGTCGCAGTAATAGTAAGTTTTGAATTACTTGCATCTAACAAAATATTGGAAAGTATTTGAAGTGTACTTCTTTTTTCAATAACCCCCTGGCAGTAATTTAACGCTTGCTGAAGGTCTTGTTGATTAACGTTAAATTTCATTTTGTTTATTATTATATAAAATCTGGTTTTTTAATTTATTTATATTATCAACCATCTCAGGATCTTTTTCTTTAATTTTTTCAATAGTTTTTACAGAATGAATTATTGTTGTATGGTCTCTGTTAGAAAACTCCCTTCCAATTTCAGGTAAAGATTTAGAAGTCAAAATTTTAGTTAAATAAATTGCTGTTTGTCTAGGTCTTACTAAATATCTTGATCTTCTAGCTGACAACATTTCATTTTTGCTAATTTTAAAAAACTTACAAACAATTGTCTGAATTAGATCTATTGTAACCTTATTTTCTGCTAAATTTAATAAATCCTTTAAAACTACTTTTGTTTCAGCAAGATTTGGAACTTTATTGTATATTCTTGAAAATGAAATAACTCTGTTTATTGCACCAACTAATTCCCTTATACTTCCAGTTATTTCATTACTTATAAAATCTTGAATTTCTCTAGAAACTTGCAATTGTTCGGCATAAAAAGCATTTAATTCATCTGTTTTTTTTTCAACTATTTTTTTTCTTAGTTCAAGGTCTGGCTTTTGAATATCAACAACTAATCCACCAGAAAATCTTGATTTAATTCTTTCTTGAATCCTTGATAATTTATTTGGTGCTCGATCAGCTGAGACAATTATTTGAGATCCCTTGTCAAGCAATGCATTAAATGTATGAAAGAACTCTTCTTGCATAGCTTCTTTTCCACTTATAAACTGGATATCATCTATTAATAAAATATCTGTATTTCTAAAATATTCTTTGAACTTAACCATATCATTTGATTTAATTGATTTTACAAACTGATACATGAAACGTTCAGCAGAAATAAACATTACCTTATTCTTTTTTTTTAGCTCTAAACCTATTGAATTTAATAAGTGAGTTTTTCCCATTCCTACACCACCATAAATATAAAGTGGATTATAATGAGATATATTTTCTGAAACTTTTAAAGAGGCTTCAAAAGCTAATTTGTTACTTGAGCCTGTTATAAAATTATCAAATCTTTTATTTGGATCAATTCGGTTATACTGAAGGTAAGAATCTTTTATAAATGAAACATTTTCATTTATATTACTTTCTTTAATATTGCTTTCCTTTAAATTGGTTTCTTGAGTTTTTTCAACTATTTTAAACTCAATTCTAACAATATCTTTTTTATAAGTTTTAATTATTTTTAATATTTGGTCTAAATATCTTGATGTAATCCAATCCCTGATAAATCTTGTTGGAACTGATAACAATAAATAATTATTGAATTCCTCTATAAAAGAAATCTTTTTTAACCAGCTCTCATAAATTTCTAAGCCTAGTTTGTTTTTCATTTCATTCTGAACTTGATTCCATTCGAATCCTTCAGAAGAAAAATTGTGAATATTTTTTGTATTTATTGATTTGTTCATAACTTAAGGGGAAATCTCAGTTAGAACTATTTAAAAAAATTTGCAACAAATTAATAAAGAAAATTAAAAAAAAATAAAATCTATGATTGTGATTAATATTTTTAAAAAATAATTCTTAATTAAAATTAAATTTAAAATTATAAATTGAATCAAATATAGATTGAATCAAATGTAGATTGAGTGACTATAGTCCAAATATTTACTAGATCTAAATATAGTAACTTAATACAAAACTTAAATATATAATGTGGATATCAGGAGTTGTTTAAAAAAATTAAACTAACGTTTAGATTGCAGCAATTTTTTTTGTGATTCTAGAAACATTCCTAGAGGCATTTTGTTTTTTTATTATTCCTGTTTTTGCAATTTTCATCAACTCAGAGTTTAACTTTGGCAAAAATTTGAGGGCTTCATCTTTCTTTTTACCGTCAATTAGATGGTTCATTTTTTTTAGAGCGTTTCTAAACCTGCTCTTTCTAGCTTTATTTACTACAGTTTGCTTCGAAATTCTTCTTATTCTTTT
The DNA here is from genome assembly GCA_902629285.1 of uncultured Pelagibacteraceae bacterium. GTDB lineage: Bacteria > Pseudomonadota > Alphaproteobacteria > Pelagibacterales > Pelagibacteraceae > Pelagibacter. The sequence goes on from CACOQN010000003.1 coordinate 48,188, forward strand.
AATTGCTGATTTTGTGTTTGCCATATGCGCAGGGGTATAACTTGAGAATTTATAGTGGTCAACTAAATATTTAATTATTTTTGACAAGAAATACAAAAAAAAGTTGATCTATTTGACGTTATTTTTTTTTTTATAATACCTTTGCATTGTGTGCGCTTACAATCACTACCGTCCTGCTGATAAACTTTAAACTCTTTTTGAAAGTTACCTTTGTTACCTGAGATATCTTTAAAATCTCTAATACTTGAACCTCCTTTGTTAATTGCCTGTTGGAGTATTTTCTTTGAATTTAAAATAACATTTAAACATTCATTTTTATTAAGTCTTTTTGCCTTTTTAAATGGGTTTATTTTACTAGCGAAAAGAATTTCACTTGCATAAATATTGCCTATTCCAGAAACAAATCTCTGATCAAGTAAGAAACTTTTTATATCCTTATTTTTATTCTTAAAATAATTAACTACATAATTTAAGTTAAATTTATCACTAAAGGGTTCAGGTCCCATTGATTTAAATTTTTTATCTAAATCTTGATAATTTTTTATTATTTCAAAAAATCCAAAACGTCTTGGATCGTTATAAATTACTTTTAAATTATCAAATACGAACTCTGCATGATTATGTTTTTCAGGTAAAAAAGGTGAATGATAAAAACTAGTATTTGTAAATTTTAGAGGCTTTTTCTTATCAAGGATATGGATTGTTCCTGACATTCCTAAATGAATTAAACAATATTCCTCATTTTGAAAATGAATAATTAAATATTTAGAAAATCTACTAACTTCAATTATTTTTTTATTTTTAAGAAAATTTTCGAAATCATATGGTATTTTAAACCTTAAATTCCTATTTCTAATTATTACTTTTTTTACGCTTTTTTTTTTAAGCTTTTTGTGAAGAGATTGTCTAACAATTTCTACTTCTGGTAATTCTGGCATTTGATACTATATTCAATATATATTTTTTTATGCAACAAAATCTTCAAAATAAAAAAGGACTTGTAGAAAGTGTATTTAATCAGGTTTCCAACAAATATGACTTGATGAATGATTTCATGTCTATAGGTGCACATAGATACTGGAAAAAAAGTTTAATTAACATGATGAGTCCTAGAGTTAGTAGAAAATTAATAGATGTTGCATGCGGGACAGGGGATATTGGAAAATTATTTTTAAATACTACGAGTAAAGATGCCGAAATTACTTGCGTAGACCCTAATAAAGAGATGATTAGCCAAGGAAAACAAAAATTATCTAATTATAAAAATATAAAATGGGTTATTTCATCAGCAGAAAAATTACCTATAGCAGACAATTCATTTGATTATTACACTATTAGCTTTGGGCTAAGAAATACAAAAAATTTAAATAAAGCTCTTTCAGAAGCCTATAGAGTTTTAAAGCCTGGTGGACGCTATCTCTGTCTTGAATTTTCTAAAATTCAAAATTCAAATTTTGATTTTATATATAAAAATTATTCAAAACTTATTCCTATTATTGGTCAGTTTGTAGTTGGACAAAAAGAACCTTACGAATATTTAATCAAAAGTATTGAGCAATTTATTAATCAAGATGAATTATTAGAGTTGATGAAGAAAAATAATTTTCATAAATGTTCTTATAGAAATCTTTCTGGTGGTGTTGTTTCAATTCATAGTGGTTGGAAAATTTAATGATTAAAAAACTTATTACTTTATTTAAATTAGGAAGAAAAATTGCAAAATCAGATATTCTAAAAATTGCATCAAAATTTAAAAAACCTCCTTTAGCTATAAAAGTATTATTCCAAATTTTATCTATTTCATTTGAAAAAAAAGAACAAAATAATTTAATTCAAGATGATGGCGAAAGACTATCTAGATCTTTAGAGTCTATGGGTACAACTTTTATCAAACTTGGTCAATTTCTTGCTACAAGACCTGATATAATTGGAGAAGAATTATCTTTAAAGTTAGAAAAACTGCAGGATCGATTACCACCTTTTTCAATTTATGAAGCAAAAGAGATTATTAAAGAAGATCTTGGAGTTGATACATTTAATTCAATAATAGATTTAAGTGAACCAGTTGCGGCGGCATCAATTGCGCAAGTTCATAAAGCAAAAATAAATGACAATGGAACTATTAAAGATGTAGCAATAAAAATTTTAAGACCAAATATTAAGAAAATATTCAATGAAGAAATAGATGCGATGATGTTATTTGCATTTATAATTGAATCGTTTGTAAAAAAAACAAAAAGATTAAAACTTGTTGAAGTTGTTTTTCTACTTAAAGAAATAACTAATCTTGAAATGGATTTAAGATTTGAAGCAGCTGCAGCAAATGAATATGCAGAAAATACTAAAAATGATAATGGGTTTAAAGTTCCAGAGATTTATTGGAATTTTACTAGTGAAAATGTAATGACCTTGGACTGGGTGGATGGAATTTCAATAAGAGAAGCTGAGGAATTAAAGAAAAAAAATTTAGATACTAGTAAAATAGCAGAGGATATTATCCAACATTTTTTAAGACATGCTGTAAGAGATGGTTTTTTTCATGCAGATATGCATCAAGGAAATATTTTTGTTGATAATAGTGGCCAAATTGTACCTATAGATTTTGGAATTATGGGCAGGTTAGATAAACTTAGTAAAAGATTTTTAGCAGAAATTTTATTTGGATTTATTCAAAGGGATTATCGAAAAGTAGCTGAGGTCCACTTAGTAGCTGGATTAGTTCCTAAAGAAGTGCCAATCGATGATCTAGCTCAAGCTTTGAGATCAATTGGTGAACCTATATTTGGTCAAGAAGTAAAAGATATTTCAGGAGGTAAATTACTCAAACAATTGTTTGATGTAACTGAAAAGTTTAACATGCAAACTCAACCTCAATTATTAATGTTACAAAAAACAATGGTTGTTGTTGAAGGTGTAGCAAGAAAATTGAATCCAAATACAAATATTTGGACAACTTCAAAACCTGTACTAGAAAATTGGCTTAAGGAAACAAAAGATCCAATTAATAATCTGAATGAAACTTTAAAAAACACATCTGAAGTTATTAAACGTTTACCAGAATTTCCTCAGATTATGGATAAAGCAAATCAAGCTTTGACATTTTTAGCTAGCGGTCAAATTCCACAAAATTCAAATTCTTATACAGCGCTAAATGATAAGAAATCAGAAATGATAGCATTTAGAAATCAATCTATTATTGGTTTATTACTTCTTGTAATTTTTGGCCTTATAGTATTTTAATTCTGCAAATGAAAAATTTGTTACATAAAAAAATTCTATTCATTATTTGTGGTGGTATATCTGCCTATAAAAGTCTTGAAACAATTAGACTTTTTAAAAAAAATGGTGCAGATATTAAGACAATCCTTACTACAAGTGCAAAAGAGTTTATAACTCCACTTTCAGTAACATCACTATCTCAAGGTAAAGTTTATAGCGATTTATTTAGTGTAGAAAATGAAGCTGAAATGGATCATATTTCACTTTCAAGATGGGCAGATGTAATTGTTATTGCACCAGCAACAGCAAATACAATTTCAAAATTAGCCCAAGGAACAACTGATGATTTAGCATCTACTGTTGTATTAGCTTCAGATAAAAACATTATTTTAGCACCAGCAATGAATGTAAGAATGTGGGACCACCCAACTACTAAAATAAATTTAAAAAAATTAAAGGAGTTTGGATATAAACTAATTGGTCCAGAAATTGGCGATATGGCATGTGGAGAATATGGAGAAGGCAAAATGTCAGATCCATTAGTAATTGCTGAAGAAATTGATAAATATTTCTTAACTCAAAAAAGTAACAAAAAATTTAAAGCATTAGTTACAGCGGGACCAACTAATGAGTATATAGATCCAGTTCGTTTTATTACAAATAAATCAAGTGGAAAACAAGGATATGAATTAGCAAAATCATTATCTAGAAAGGGTTTTGATACAACATTAATATCAGGTCCAACTAATCTTGAAATAACTAAAGATATCAATCTTATAAAGATTGAAACAGCAGATGAAATGTTAGTTGCAACACAAGAAAATTTACCTGTCGATGTAGCAATTTTTTCTGCTGCAGTAGCTGATTTTAAAATTAATAAAAAGTATGAAAATAAAATTAAAAAACAAGAGAACTTAAACTTAAATTTAGAAAAAAATATAGATATACTTAAATATGTGTCCAACCATAACTCAATGAGACCTGAACTTGTAATTGGGTTTGCAGCAGAAACTAATGAGATTGATAAAAATGCAGAAGAAAAATTAAACAAGAAAAATTGTGACTGGATAATTTCCAATGATGTATCAAATAAAAATATTGGATTTAACTCTGATTATAATGAGGTAACAATTCATTATAAAAACAGAGATGTCAAAAATGAAAAGCTTACGTACAAAAAAAAATCTGGAATTTCTGATGAAATAGTTGATAGAATAATAAATCAATTAAATTAATGGCAAAAGTTCTTATCAAAAAGTTAGATCCTGCGGTTGAATTACCTACTTACAAAACAGATGGTGCATCAGGCATGGATTTAATGGCATTATTAAATGAACCCATCAATCTTAAACCAAACGATTCATGTTTAATTCCAACAGGACTTGCAGTTGCATTTTCAAATGATTTCGAAATTCAAATAAGACCAAGATCTGGTTTAGCTGCAAAAAACAGCATAAGTGTTTTAAATACACCTGGTACTATTGATAGCGATTATAGAGGAGAAATAAAAGTAATTCTTTTTAATCACGGAAAAAAAGATTTCTTAATAAATAATAAAGATAGAATAGCACAGATGATTTTAACTCCTGTAATTAAAATGAATCTTGAGGAAACTGATGATCTACCAAAAACAATTAGAGGAGAGGGTGGGTTTGGCTCAACAGGAAAATGAGCAAAAATTTAAATAAAAAAGAAATAGAAAAATTTTCAAGGCAAATGGTTCTCAAAAATATTGGGGCAATAGGACAAAAAAAAGTTTTAAATTCTAAGGTTTTGATAATTGGGATGGGTGGTCTAGGTTGTCCTGTAGCAGAATTTTTAACTCGATGCGGAGTTGGTACACTTGGAATTATAGATCATGATATTGTAAGTCTCTCAAACATACATAGACAAAGTTTGTATGATGAGAAAGATATAAATCAATCAAAAGTTAAAGTTGCAAAACAAAAATTAAATAGAATTAACTCAAAAACAAAAATAAAAATTTTTAATTTGAAATTAAATAATACCTCATTTGAGAAAATTATTAAAAATTATGAATACATTGTTGATGGCACTGATAATTTTGAAAGTAAATTTATGATAAATGATATAAGTCTAAAATATAAAAAATTTCTGGTTACTGGTGCTATAAGCAAATTTGATGGACATATTTTTTCTTTTAATTTTAATAACAAAAAAGACCCGTGCCTAAGATGTTTTTATCAAGAAGAAATAATTTCAAACGAAATATTGAACTGCGAATATGAGGGAATTTTGGGAACTGTTGCGGGTGTAACAGGTACATTGCAAGCTAATGAAGTTTTAAAAAGAATTATAAATATAGGACAAAATTTAAATGGATTTCTTTTGATTCTAGATTTATTAAATTTAAGTTTTAGAAAAGCAAAATTAAATAAAAGAAAAAAATGTAAATGCAGTTAATAATTATAAAATTTTATATATTATTCTCTTTGTTTTTTCTTACACACCAATCATTTGCTAATGAAATATTCGTGTCTCTCAAAAAAAATAAAGTAAACGTAAGATATGGTCCAAGTTTTGACTCAGATATCAAATATGTATACAAAAAAATTAATCTGCCACTAAAGCAAATAGATAAAAAGGAAAACTTTAGAAGAATTATAGATTTAAAAAATAACACTGGTTGGGTTCATATTTCGCAATTAAAAAAAAGTAATTCGGTTATAGCTACACATGATAAGATATTATTCAAAAAACCAACATCTTTTGCAGAACCAATTGCACAAATTAAAAAAGGTAGAATGATGATAATAGAAAGATGTGAAAATATTTGGTGTAAAATTATTACTGATGAATATGAAGGTTGGGTAAAAATCAACAATTTATGGGGTCTTAATTGATTTAAACCCACCAATCCATCATAAATTTATATAAAACTAACTATTTTTTTTGTTCGCAAACATCCTTGATTACCGGTGTATTAGCACAGTCTAAACATTTTGTTTTTTGAACTATGCATCCATCATCAAGAATTTGCACATCAACAACTTTATCACACTTTGAACAAGTTGACGAAATTGTTAATCCACATTTTTTGCAACTATAATTTTCTATCTGCATAAAAACAGAATGATATATAAAAAAAAATAATTCAATAAATTTTAGTGAGAATGATTACTATTCACAAATTTTTTTTGCGAATGATTATCACTCGCTTAATTTAACCGCATATTTTTGATTTACGATTTTTTTAAATTAAAATTAATATTCTCTTATTTAGATTTTACTTTGCTAGCCCACCATTTATCTAAAATAAAATACCAAATAGAATTTGCAATTGGTTCGACTATAGCATCTGTTAAAGCAATGGCAAAAGAGACATCTGCAATTAATATTAAAACAGTTATAGCAATAGCAAAATGTCCAATCGTATAAACTATAGTTCTTAATATTGAACCTCTATTCTCTTTGTATATATTTTCTAAAAATTTAAAAATATTTATTGATAACTGCATTTATTAAATTTTTTTTTTTTCATTTATCAATAAAGATTTTTAATACAGATAGCAAAATAAAAGCTTGCAAATAGTAATCATTATCAAATATTTTTTTGATTAAAAAATTATTAAGGATTAATTTTTAAAAGGACTCTCAAGGACACAAGCAACAAGATGAATTCTAGCTTGTTCTCCTCCATTAAAAAAATTATGATATTTTGTATTGTTTGTTATCCAAACATTGCCATTTGCAGGCAAATGTTTGGCCACATTTTCAATCACCATAGAGCAACCTTTGTTAGTTATAATCGGGACGTGTAATCTACATTCAGGGTCCTTATGCCAACTTAAAGTTGATCTTGGTTCTTTTAACAGAAGTCTTACTCTTCCAAGTTTAAACCTAGAATTTAATTCCTGTAAAACCTCTTTAAAATAAGTTTTTTCAAACTCAGGGACTAATTGAGTATATTTACTCTCATCAATATCAATATCTCTCTCTACTTCCTTTCCGGTATCATCGGAAATAGTCCAATATTTTCCTCTTATGTTATTACCTTTAATAGAATTCTCATCATTAGGAATTTGATTAACAGGTATAGCACCAAAATGTGTAACTCCAGGTGAGTTAAATTTTTTTTGTTCTAATATTTTTTTCAAATCTAGTCTTAATCTAGAAATATTAAACTTTAGATCTGGTACCTTATAAAAATCTTCAAAACTTACTTTTATCATTTTTGAAATCTTTCTTTTAAAAAGTATTAATTTAATTTTAAATCAAATCTATCTGAATTCATAACTTTGACCCACGCAGAAATAAAATCTTTAACAAATTTAGATTTCGAATCTTCATAAGCATAAACTTCTGCTAACGCCCTTAGTTGAGAATTTGATCCAAAAATAAGATCAACTCTTGTTGCTTTCCATTTGTTTTTTCCGGTTTTTCTATCTTTACCAACAAATGTTTGTTCAGATTGATCTTCTTCTTTCCAAGTAGTATTCATGTCTAGTAAATTTACAAAATAGTCATTTGTAAGTACTCCAGGTTTTTTTGTAAAAACACCGTGTTCGGAATTATCATAATTAGTATTGAGGACACGCATTCCTCCTATAAGCACAGTCATTTCTGGTGCGGTCAGTCCCATTAATTGTGCTTTATCAACTAATTTTTCCTCTGCAGATATAATTGAAACATTTTTATTTAAATAATTTCTAAAACCATCAGCTTGTGGCTCCAACAAATTGAATGAATGAATCTCTGTTTGGTCTTGTCTTGCATCTCCTCTTCCTGGAGAAAAAGGAACATTTATTTTATAGCCCGCTTTTTTTGCTGCAATCTCAATACCAACATTGCCAGCTAGAACAATTAAATCAGCTATTGATACGCTCTTTTTTTTAGTATCAAATCTATTTTTAATGTTGGTTAGCACTTTTAATATTTTTGCTAATTTTTTAGGATTATTCACTTTCCAATTTTTTTGAGGCTCTAACATTATTCTAGCACCGTTAGCACCACCTCTTTTGTCTGATCCTCTGAAAGTTGACGCTGAAGCCCATGCAGTAGAAACTAAATCTGATACTGACATTTTTGATCTTGAAATTTTATTTTTTAAATCTTTAATGTCTTTTGACTTTAATTTATACTTAGGTTTATCAATTGGATCTTGCCAAATTAATTGTTCTTTGGGTACATCACTTCCTAAATAACATGCTCTTGGTCCCATATCTCTATGAGTCAATTTAAACCAAGCTCTTGCAAAAGCATCATGAAATTCTTTTGGATTTTCATGGAAGTGTTTAGTTATAGGCCCATAACTGGGGTCCACCTTCATTGAAATATCAGTAGTTTGCATCATTGGAGGATGAAACACATTTTTATTATGTGCATCAGGGACCATTTTAATTTTTTGACCATTTTTCTTTGGAGTCCATTGATGTGCTCCTGCAGGACTTTTTGTGAGTTCCCATTCATGATCATATAAGCAATCTAAATATCCCATATCCCATTTAGTCGGGTTTTGAGTCCAGGCACCTTCAATACCACTACTAATAGTATCAACTCCTTTCCCAGATTTATAACTACTATTCCATCCAGTTGATTGATCTTGAATTTTTGAACCTTCAGGATCAGGACCTTTAAAATCCTCTGAAGCGGCACCATGTGATTTACCAAAAGTATGTCCACCTGCTACTAGAGCTGCTGTTTCATAGTCATTCATGGCCATTCTGCCAAAAGTTTCTCTAATATCGTGTGCTGCAAGTTTTGGATCTGGGTTTGCATCAGGACCCTGCGGGTTTACATAAATTAAACCCATGTGCGATGCCCCTAAAGGCTGTTCTAAGTCTCTTTTTCCACTATATCTATTTACTGCAAGCATCTCTTTTTCTGACCCCCAATAAATATCGTCCTCGGGCTCCCAAATATCTGTCCTACCTGCACCAAATCCAAATGTTTGAAAACCCATTGAGTCTAATGCTACATTTCCAACTAATATATACAAATCTGCCCAGGAAATTTTTTTTCCATATTTTTTTTTGATTGGCCACAAAAGAAGTCTTGCTTTATCTAAGTTGACATTGTCTGGCCATGAGTTAAGTGGTGCAAACCTTTGGTTTCCTGTTCCAGCTCCACCCCTGCCGTCACCTGTTCTATAAGTACCAGCAGCATGCCAAGCTAATCTTATAAACAAGGGTCCATAATGACCATAATCTGCTGGCCACCATTCTTGCGAATCAGTCATTAATTTTTTCAAATCCTTTTTAAGTGCATTAAAATTTAGTTTTTTAAATTCTTTTGAATACCTAAAACTTTTATCCATAGGATTTGTCAGATTTGAATGTTGACTGAGAATTTTTAAATTCAAACTATTGGGCCAAAAATCTCTTGCAGTTTGACCTTTGCCAGATGTAAATTTAGCTGGAGTGCCTGCTCCAGTAAACGGGCATTTGCTTAACTCATTTGACTTAAAAGATTTTGACTTATAGTTTTCAGTACTCATTTTTCTCCTTTTAAATATTTATTCTAGACACTTAGTTTATAATAATTCTAAAAAGTAATGTCAAATAGATTAGAATGATTTTAATGTAACTTTACTAATCTTCTAATTTAACTAGAACTTCAACGGATTTTATTTTTTTTCCAGGAATTGATTTTTGAATATTAATTGGACCAACGTCTTTACTATCAAGATCAATTAATTTTTCGGCTTGTACATCATAGAAATGATGATGATTAGTTGTGTTTGTGTCAAAATATGTTTGGCTTGAATTAATTGGTATCTGTTTCAAGTAACCTTTTTTTTCGAACGCATGAACAGTATTATATACCGTCGCAACAGATATCTTTTTAGCAGTATGAGAGTGTATTTTTTTTGTAAGTTCGTTAACTGTAAAATGAAAAGTTTTATCTGTTTCAAACAATACTTCACATATTTTTATTCTTTGTTTTGTTGGTCTAAGACCAGAAATTCTCAATTTTTTAATATATTTGTCTAAAATTGACATATTTATTATAATTATTCTAAACTATTACTATATTATAATTGCCTTAAATCAAGTATTAAGGGAACTCAAAATTATGAAAAAAAATTCATATTCCTATAATGATCTTATAACTTGTGGTAATGGAGATCTTTTTGGACCAGGAAATGCCAAATTACCTCTTCCTCCTATGCTTATGTTTGATAGAATAACAGATATCAATGAAAATAATGGGGCTTATAAAAAAGGTTCAATTAAGGCTGAATTAGATATTAAGGATAATCTTTGGTTTTTTGATTGTCATTTTAAAAAGGATCCAGTTATGCCTGGTTGTTTAGGTTTGGATGCCATGTGGCAACTGGTAGGATTTTTTCTAGGTTGGTTAGGAAATCCTGGAAAAGGAAGAGCCTTAGGAGTAGGTAATGTAAAATTTACTGGTGAGGTTTTGCAGAGTGTAAAAAACGTAAGATATGAAATAGATATGAAAAAAATTATGTCACCTGGAGGAACAACCGTAGGGCTTGCAAATGGAATTGTTCTTGCAGATAACAAAAAAATATATTCAGCTGAAAGTTTAAAAGTAGGATTATTTAAATAATGAGGAGAGTAGTTATTACAGGCTTAGGAGTAGTTTCTTGTTTGGGCAACAATCAAGAAGAAGTACATCAATCTCTATTAAATTCAAAATCAGGAATTTCTTTTGCAGAAGAATACAAAGAACATAATCTAAAAAGTCATATTCATGGTAAGCCAAATATTAAACTTGAAGATCACATTGACAGAAAAACAATCAGATTTATGGGTTCAGGTTCAGCTTATAATTATATAGCAATGAAAGAAGCTATTCAAGACTCTGGATTAGAAGAAAAAGATGTAAGTAACTTTAAAACTGGTATTGTGATGGGTTCTGGAGGACCTTCTATAGAAAATGTAATTCTAGCTGCAGATAAAACAAGAGCGAAGACACCAAAACTTATGGGACCTTTTATCGTACCAAGAACGATGGCAAGTACAGCATCTGCAACTCTTGCTGTTCCATTTAAAATAAAAGGAACGAATTATACAATGAGTTCAGCATGTGCAACCAGCGGGCACTGTATTGGGAATTCAATGGAGTTAATACAAATGGGTAAGCAAAATATTGTGTTTGCTGGTGGAAGTGAAGAAATTCATTGGGCGATGACAGCCATGTTTGATGCGATGACTGCACTTTCTTCAAAATACAATGATACACCTGAAGCAGCCTCAAGAGCTTATGACAAAACAAGAGATGGATTTGTGATTGCAGGCGGAGCAGGCGTATTAGTGCTTGAGGAGTATGAACATGCCAAAGCGAGAGGAGCTAAAATTTACGCAGAATTAACTGGTTATGGAGCAACTTCAGACGGATACGATATGGTAGCACCATCAGGCGAAGGTGCTGTTAGATGTATGAAAATGGCAATGGCAACTGCTAAAAATAAAATTGATTACATTAATACCCACGGAACATCTACTCCAGTTGGAGATATAACTGAACTAAATGCTATTAAAGAAACTTTTGGAGAGAACATACCAAAAATAAGTTCAACAAAATCTTTATCAGGTCATCCTTTGGGAGCTGCTTCAGTACATGAAGCTATCTATTGTTTGATAATGATGAAAAACAATTTCATAACAGGATCAGCAAATATTACACATATGGATGACAATGCTAAAAATTTTCCTATTGTTGACAAAACTGAAACGAGTGCAACTTTAAATACTGTTATGTCTAATAGCTTTGGTTTTGGTGGAACTAATGCAGCTTTAGTTTTTGAGAAAGTTTAAATATGAGTTTAATGAAAGATAAAAAAGGACTTATCATGGGTGTTGCCAATGAAAGATCTATTGCCTGGGGTATATCTCAAAAACTTGCTGAAGCAGGAGCTGAATTAGCATTTACATATTTAGGTGATGCCTTAAAAAAAAGAGTAGTTCCTTTAGCAGAAAAATTAAATTCAAATGTTACATTTAGTTGTGATGTTGAAAAAAAGGAAGAAGTAGTAAAATTATTTGAAAATATTAAATCTAAATGGGGTGAAATCGATTTTGTAGTTCATGCAGTTGCTTTTTCTGATAAATCAGAATTATCCGGTGAATATTTAAATACTTCAAGAGAAAACTTTTTAAGAAGTATGCTGATTTCTTGTTTTTCATTTACTGAAGTAGCAAAAGAAGCCTCAAAAATTATGAAGCAAGGAGGAAGCTTACTTACATTAACTTATGAGTCGTCTAAAGCTATACCAAATTATAATGTGATGGGGGTTTGTAAATCTGCATTAGAGGCAAGTGTAAAATATTTAGCTAGAGATTTAGGCTCAAACGGTATTCGAGTTAATGCTATAAGTGCTGGACCTATCAAAACTTTAGCAGCCTCAGCAATTGGTGATGCAAAATTCTTGTATAAATGGAATGAAGATCATTCATTTCTAAAAAGAAATGTAGACATTCATGATGTTGGGAATTCTGCTCTTTATCTTTTAAGTGATCTTGCAAAAGGTGTTACTGGAGAAATTCATTACGTTGATGCTGGATACAACAAAGTGGGTATGCCAGACCCCAAGAATATTAGTTAATATAAAATAATTATAGCAACATAACTTGTAAGAAAAGACATTTTTTATACTATCTAAAATTATGTTAAAAATTGGTTTTTACCTAAAAGAGATTAATTTTAGAGGTATTTGTAATTCTGTTTACTTGTACGCGATTAATAATCAAAAAATTCTTAATAATAAATCGATTATTTTTTATAATAAAAATTCATCAGGCAATGAGTATGAGGCTCTTAAAAGTTTTAAAAAAAAATTTAAGTCAATTGGGGTAAAAGATAATGACGAATTAAACAAACTAACAAAGCAATTAAAAATTGATTATTGTTATTTTCAAAGAGAAGGTTTTAGTGATTATTTATTACCAAGTACAAAAAATATTATTCATGCAATATTTCCAGAAAATTCAAAATATCATGGTTATAGATATGCATTTGTATCTGAATGGTTGTCAAAAAGATGCTCGAATAATAAATATTCTTATGTTCCACTTCCAATTAACCTTCCAAAAAATAATCAAGATCTGAGAAAAAAACTAAAAATTCCAAAAAATGTAAAAGTTTTTGGATATCATGGAGGAGCTACAAGTTTTGATTTAAGATTTGTTAAAGATGCTATTAAACAAATTATTAACGAAAATAAAAATATTTACTTTTTATTTATGAACATTAATCAATTTATTTCTCATAAAAGGATTATATTTCTCAAAGGTAGTTTTGATGAATTAAAAAAAATTAAGTTTATTAATACTTGTGATGCTATGTTGCATGCAAGATCTTTAGGAGAAAGTTTTGGTATTTCTTGTGCGGAATTTGCCATTAAAAATAAGTTCATATTTACTTATGGTTTTTGTAAACATAGAGCTCATTTCGATTTGTGCAAAAATTACATAACTCCTTATTTTTCAAAAAAAGATTTAATAAGTAAATTAAAAAATTTTAAAAGTGAAAAGAAATTTAAATCGAATAATTTACAAAAAAAATTATCAGGAGAAAACACTATTAAATTATTCAAAAAAGTATTTCTTAATAAAAAAAATATAAGTAAACCATTAAAATTAATAGACTATGTTTTTATATTTAAATTTTTTTTAATAAGGGTTTATTTTTATACTAGACACAAAGGATATACTTTTTTTTATAATTTGTTGACATAAATCCTAAAATATTATTCAGGGATTTAGTTCAAATAATGTTAATTTTATTCAGTCGCTTGTTTCATAGATAGTTTGACCTTACCTCTATCGAAACCAATTACTTTTACTTTTACTTCGTCCCCTTCATTTACAACATCAGTAACTTTAGCTACTCTTTTATCTGCAAGTTCTGAAATATGAACCAATCCATCTTGTTTTCCCAAAAAATTAACAAATGCGCCAAATTCCATAATCTTCATCACTTTACCTGAATAAATTTTATTTAATTCAGCTTTTGCTGTAATGTCTTTAATCATTTGCAGAGCAATATTTCTAGACTCCTCATCTGGAGCAGCAACTGTTACTACACCTTCATCATTCACATCTACTTTTGCACCTGATTTTTCAACAATTTCTCTGATCGTTGCACCACCTTTTCCAATTACAGTAGCGATGTCTTTTTTGTCTACATTAACTTGTTCCATTTTTGGAGTATATTTACCAACATCAGATCTTGAAGCTGATAATGCTTTATTCATTTCTCCTAAAATATGAACTCTTCCATCTTTAGCTTGACTTAATGCCTGCTCCATAATTTCAAATGTAATACCTGTGATTTTAATATCCATTTGAAGAGAAGTGATTCCATTTTTAGTTCCAGCAACTTTAAAGTCCATGTCACCAAGATGATCTTCATCACCTAGAATGTCTGAAAGGACACTGAAATCGTCACCTTCTTTAATTAATCCCATCGCAATACCTGCAACTGGCTCTTTTATTGGAACTCCTGCATCCATTAATGCTAATGATGTTCCACAAACAGTAGCCATTGAAGAAGAACCATTAGATTCTGTAATCTCTGAAACTACTCTAAAAGTATATGGAAATGATTCTTTCATTGGTAATGAGGAGTTAATTGCTCTCCACGCTAATTTACCATGACCAATTTCTCTTCTACCTGTTCCAATTCTTCCAGTTTCTCCAACTGAAAAAGGAGGAAAGTTATAGTGAAGCATAAATCGTTCTCTTTGCAATCCATCCAAACTTTCAATTCTTTGTTCATCATCTGATGTTCCTAAAGTTGCAACTACAATCGCTTGAGTTTCCCCTCTAGTAAACAAAGCTGAACCATGAGCTCTTGGTAAAACACCTACTTCACAAGATATTGGTCTTACATCTGACAATCCTCGACCATCAATTCTATTTTTATTTTTTAGTATATCCGTTCTAACAATTGATTTTTCAAGATTTTTTAACTGACTGTTAACATCTAGATCAGTGTAATTTTCATCTCCCTCATAAAGTTTTTTAGCTTTGTCAGTGATCTCTGAAATTTGATTTGATCTATCTTGTTTATCTCTAGTTGCAAAAGCTTTTTTAAGATCTTCTGCAAAAGTTTCTTCAAGTTTTTTCTTAACTTCGGATAAATCTTTTTTCTCAACTGTCCACTCAGGTTTCTTACATTCTTTTACAAGCTCCTCGATCATTTCAATAACTGGAACAAATCCCTCATGACCAAATTTTACTGCATTTAACATTTCTTCTTCTGTCAAACCATTAGCTTCAGACTCAACCATAAGCACAGCATCTTTTGTACCTGCCACGACTAAATCTAATTTTGATTTCTCTAATTCTGCTTTAGATGGATTTAAAACATATTTACCATCAATAAAACCAACTCTTGAGGCTCCTACAGGTCCCATAAATGGCATTCCTGATATTGCTAATGCAGCTGATGAAGCAGTAATTGATAAAATATCTGGTTCATTTTCTTTATCGTATGAAATTACAGTTGGTAGTAACTGAACTTCATTTTTAAATTCATCAGGAAACAAAGGTCGGATAGGCCTATCAATTAATCTTGAGATTAATGTTTCGCTTTCTGTTGGTCTTGCTTCTCTTTTAAAATATCCACCTGGAATTTTTCCAGCCGAATAATACTTTTCTTGATAATTTACAGACAATGGAAAATAATCCATATCAGGATTAACTTTTTTTGCTCCTACCACTGTTGCTAAAACAACTGTTTCTCCACATGTTGCAATTATTGCACCATCTGCCTGTCTTGCTACTTTCCCTGTTTCTAAACTTATCTTCTTACCTGCTACTTCAATTTCTTTCTTAAATACTTTAAACATTTCTTTTCCATTTCTTTTCGTTCGTTTCGTTCCATTCCGTTCTATCTATTTTGATTTCTATTTTCTTAAATTCAATTTCGACAGTACATTTTTGTAAGAATCCATTTTATTTTTCTTAAGGTATTCTAACAATTTCTTTCTTCTATTTACCGCTCTCAACAATCCAACTGATGAATGTTTATCCTTTTTGAATTTCTTAATATGCTCTGAGAGAGTTTCAATTTTTTCTGTTAGCAAAGCAATCTGTATCTCTGATGATCCAGTATCTTTTTCATGCATTGCTAATTCTTGTGCCTTCTTATTCATACTTATTTCTTCCTATTTATTTGTTTGTTTTATTAAGTTTTCTATTTTTTCCGCATACTCAAAAGATTCGTCTTTTCTAAAAAGTAATTTTGGTAAAAATTTCATAACCACTTTTTGTGATAAAATTTTTCTAATTAAAAATGAGTATTCCTTTAACACATTAATTGTTTCTTCAGCATCCTTTCCTCCTAATGGGAGAACATAAGCTTTAGCAATTTTTAAATCTGGACTCATTCTAACCTCGGTAACAGTTATAGTATTCGTTTCTAAATTTGGCAACTTAGCCTCATTTCTTATAAAAATCATACTTAAAGACTGTTTAATCATTTCTCCCACTCTGAGTTGTCTTTGAGAAACTGGTTTTCCTATTCTATCTGCCATTAAATTGACCTCTCTGTAGATGTAACACTAAAAGCCTCTATTGTGTCATTTTTTTGGAAATCAATGTAATCTTTGAGTGTAATGCCGCATTCTTGACCATCGCTTACCTGCTTTACTTGGTTTTTTTCTCTAAATATTGTTGAAACTTTTCCTGTATAAATAATAGCACCATCTCTAATAATTCTAACATCTGAAGTACTATTAATCTCTCCCTCAGTTACTTTTGAACCAGCAACTTTTCCAGCACCTGAAACTTTGAATATTTCTAGTATCTGAGCAGTACCAGTAATTTTTTCTTGGACATCTGGCGCTAATAGTCCTGACATTCGTTGTTTAATATAATCTAAAACTTCATAAATAATATTATATGAGGATATTTTTATTTTCTCATTTTCTGCAAGTTTTTTTGCTTCTTTACTTGGTTTAACATTAAAAGCTATTAATACTGCATTCGATGCTTTGGCTAATGTAACGTCTGTTTCAGTTACCATTCCAATATCTGCTAAAATTATATTAGGCTTAACTTCATCATGTTCTATTTGACTAATCGCACTTTTTATTGCCTCTGAAGATCCATGCACATCAGATTTAATAATTAAATTTAATTCCTCTGATGATTTATCTGAAAAAGCAGAGTCTTGAGTTACAAATGTAAGTGGATTTTTTCCCTCTTTACTTTCTTGAGCTCTATTTTCACTTAATGTTTTAGCTTCTTTTTCCGAGTCAAGAACAATAAAATCATCACCAGCTTTTGCTGCACCATTTATTCCTAAAATTTCAACTGGTGTTGATGGCGGTGCTTCATTAATGTTTTGACCTTTATCATTGATTATTGCTCTTACTTTACCCCATTTTAAGCCACTAACAAAAAAATCACCCTTTTTAAGAGTTCCTGTTGTAATAATTATATTTGCAACCGGACCTCTTCCAACATCAATCTTTGACTCTAAAACTATTCCTGTGGCTTTTGATTCATAATCTGTTTTGAGATCTAAAATTTCAGCTTGTAAAATTATAGACTCAACTAATTTATCCAAGTTTTTTTTTGTTTTAGTTGAAATTTCAACCATTAAAGTTTCACCTGATAAATCCTCAGCTATCAATTCATATTCTAATAATTGATTTTTAATTTTTTGTGGGTCTGCTTCAGGTAAATCACATTTGTTAATAGCAACAACAATTGGAACATCTGCTGCCTTTGCGTGTTTAATTGACTCAACTGTTTGAGGTTTTACCCCATCATCAGCAGCAACTACTAATACAACTACATCGGTTAATTTTGATCCTCTTGCTCTCATTTCTGTAAATGCAGCATGACCTGGTGTATCAATAAATGTTAATTTACTATCTTGGCTATCAATTTGATAAGCACCGATATGTTGGGTAATTCCACCAAATTCACCTGAAACAACGTTTGCACTTCTTAAAACGTCTAATACAGATGTTTTACCATGATCAACATGTCCCATAACAGTTACAATTGGTGGTCGATTTTTTAAATTTTCTGTTCTTGAAGCTTTAATTTTTTTTATTATTTCTTCCGCTTTTTCCTCTCTTATAGGATTATGACCAAACTCTTTTACTAAATATTCTGCTGTATCTGCAGCAAGTGTTTGATTGATAGTTACCGTAACACCCATTCCAAATAAATGTTTAATAACATTGCTCGATTGTTCAGCCATTCTATTTGCAAGCTCTCTTACTGTTATAGCCTCTGGAATATTAACATCTCTTTTAACTGGTTTTAAATTTTCTGAAGAATTATCTTTTGTTGAATTTTTTATTTCTTTTTGTCGTGCTCTCTTAACGGATGCTAAACTTCTTTGCTTTGCATCAATCTCATCACTCAATGCCCTTGAGACAGTTAATTTTAATTCCCGTTTCTTAGTTCCTGCTTTTAAAGTTTTTCTATCTTTACTTTCATTATCACCTTTAAGTCTTTTGGTAGCTCTTTGTTCGGCTAACTTTCTCTTCTCAAAATCGTTTGTTATCGGTGGTGATTTAATATTAAATGGAGGCTTTGAAGATGCCCCTCTATTAAAATTTAAAGAAGGTCTTGGTTTGCTTGATTTTGATTTAAAAGAGCCTCCTCTACTAGAAAATTTACTAGTTTGTTTTTCTATAACTACAGAGTTTTTTCCTTGAGTTTTAGCAATCTCAATATTCTTAATTGATTTTTTGGCAGAGCCAGAAATTGTTAATTTTGTTTTTTTTTCCATACCTCATCACTCAATCTTTATAAACAATACTTCGAGCAGACATAATTAATTCATCTGCTTCTTCTTTAGATAATGCAAAATCTTCAAGATAACCTTGAATTTTAACTCTTTCACCTTTGACTACGTCATAACCACCAGTTAATTCATCTGATGCCAAATCAGCAAACTCCTCTAAAGTCAGGATTTTTTGTTCTCCAAGTGTTACTAACATTCCAGGAGTTAATGCTTTTAAATTTATCAAATTATCTTCAAGACCTAAATCTTTTATTCTCTGAGAAATATCTTCTTGATCTTTTTCATGGAACTCTTTGGCTCTCTCTATTAATGCCTTTGCTGTATCTTCCTCGATGCCCTCAATTTTTGATAAATTTTCAACCGTGCTATCTTTAATGTCGTCAATTGTTGAAAATCCTTCAGCAACAAGTAACTGACCTAATGTTTCATCTAATTCTAAGTTTTTTACAAAATTTTCTGTTTTTTCTTTAAATTCTTGCTGTCTTCTCTCAGAGTCCTCTGCATCAGTCATTATATTTATTTCAAAATTTAATAATTTTGTTGCAAGTCTAACGTTTTGACCTCTTCTTCCAATCGCTTTACTTAAATTTTCTTCAGTTAGAATTACATCAAGCTTTTTTCTCTCTGCATCAACATTTACTCTCTGAACCTCTGCCGGTGATAATGCATTTGAAACTAAAATTGCTGGATCCTCAGACCAATTAACAATATCAATTTTTTCTCCTTGGAGCTCGTTAACAACAGCTTGAACTCTTGAACCTCGCATACCTACACATGCACCAACTGGATCTAAAGATGTATCAACTGCTTTTACACATATTTTGGCTCTACTTCCAGGATCTCTAGACGAAGATTTTATCTCTATTAGACCATCATAAATTTCTGGAACCTCTTGGACAAAGAGTTTTTCCATAAATTTTGGGTGTGCTCTAGACAAAAATATTTGTTGTCCTCTTGGCTCTCTCCTAACATCATAGCAGTAAGCTTTAATTCTATCACCTGCCTTAATATTTTCACGAGGAATCAATTCATTTTTTTGAATTATTGCCTCTGTTCTTCCTAGGTCAACAATAACATTTCCAAATTCTAATCTTTTGACAATCCCACTTAAAATTGTGTCTTTCTTATCAATAAAATCATTGAATTGTCTTTCTCTTTCTGCTTCTCTTACATTAAAACTAATAACTTGTTTAGCTGTTTGAGCAGCTATTCTTCCAAAGTCAAATGATGGAAGTGGTTGCAATACCTCATCACCAATAGACTTATCTTTATTTGTTTCGTTCAAATTTATGGCATCTTCTAATTTTATCTCTGTATTTGCATTTTCTGGATTTTCAGAAATAACTAATCTTCTAAAGAGCTCAATATCACCATTATCCCTATTAATTGAAACTTTGATTTCATTTTCTTGACCAAATTTAGATTTAGCAGCTTTTGCGATACCAGTTTCCATAGAACTAATAATCAATTCTTTATCAATTGACTTTTCTAATGCTACTGCTTCAGCAATTCTTAATAACTCAAGTTTATCTGCTCTTTTATTTAACATAGTTTTATTTGCTCCAAAAAAAAATGGGCTAAAGCCCATTTTGTTAAATTCAATAATGTACTGGCAATATATTAAAGTTTTTTTTTAATTCAACAGAAACTATTTATTAAAAATCTTGATTTTATCTGTTTTTTCCCAAGAAAATGAACCATTTTCCTCAGGTGCTCGACCAAAATGACCATAAGCAGCTGTTTTTTCATATATAGGTTTGTTTAAATTTAACATTTCCCGAATACCCCTGGGAGTTAAATCAAAATTTTCTTTAATCTTTTCAACTACAAATCTATTTTTATCTAAATCGTTATCAAACAAATCTACATAAATTGATAGAGGTTTTGATACACCAATTGCATAAGCTAACTGAATTAAACATTTTTCAGCAATTTTAGAACCAACAACATTTTTAGCAATATACCTTGCTGCATAAGCTGCTGATCTATCAACTTTAGTTGGATCTTTTCCGGAAAAAGCACCACCACCGTGAGGTGCTGCTCCGCCATATGTATCAACAATAATTTTTCTACCTGTTAAACCGCAGTCTCCATCTGGTCCACCAATTACAAAATTTCCTGTGGGGTTAACATAAAACTCATTCTCATTAAAACCATCAAGGAAATTCTCAGGAATAGATTTTAACATAAAAGGTCTAAGTAAATCTCTGACTTGAGATTGATTAACATCTGGTGAATGCTGTGAAGAAATAACTACAGATTTTACTTTTGAAGGTTTTCCATCAACATACTCAAATGTTACCTGACTTTTTGAGTCTGGTTCAATATTTTTTAATTTTCCTGATTTTCTATCTTCAGCCATTAATCTTAAAATTTTATGAGAATAATGTATAGGTGCTGGCATTAAAACATCTGTTTCATTACATGCGTATCCAAACATAATACCTTGATCTCCAGCTCCTTCATCTTTGTTACCAGAAGAATCTACACCCATAGCAATATCAGCTGATTGGGAATGTAAATGACTTTCAATTTTTGTAGCCTCTTTCCAAGTAAATCCTTCTTGGTCATAACCAATATCTTTTATACAATTTCTTACTTTTTCAATTAATTGATCTTTTTTAATTTCTGGTCCTCTTACTTCACCAGCTAAAACAACTTTATTTGTAGTAGTTAGTGTTTCGCAGGCAACTCTAGAATATGGATCTCCAGAAATAAAACTATCAACAACCATGTCTGAAATCCTATCAGACACTTTATCTGGGTGGCCCTCAGAGACGGACTCGCTTGTGAAAAGATAATTTTTTAAATCACTCATTTTTACTTTTCTTAAATGAAAATATTAAAAAAATATACAACAAAATTATAAATCCAAAAATTTTATTTCCAAATTTTGCAAATGGAGTCATCTCTATTTTTCTTGATTCACTTAAATCTATATAACCAGATTTATTCATATCAATTTTTTGCTCAATAACTCCCATGGGATTAATAATTGCTGTAGTCCCATTATTTGCAGACCTTAAAACATGTTTCCCACTCTCTATAGCTCTAAAAATACTATGCGTAAAATGTTGCGCCGGGCCAATTGATTTACCAAACCAACCATCCTCAGAAATATTTACAATATAATCAAAGTCACTGTTTGTGAAAATTTTACCAGAATAAATTATCTCATAACAAATAAGGGGTAATATTTTCACTGATAAATTATTATATTTCAGATTGATTATGTTTCTTTCTTCACCTTTTGAATATGATTGATAATTATTAGTAATTGTTTTGAAGCCAAAACTTTTTAAAAATTTTTCAAAAGGTAAAAATTCCCCAAAAGGAACAAGATTAATTTTTTTATATGAACTTATTATATTTAGATTATGGTCAAAAATAGATAAGGAATTAAAATATTTAATATTTTTATTTTCATCTTCTTTGCTATTAATTCCAATTGCTAACAAGTGATTTTCGTTAAACTTATTTTCAAACAACCATTTATATTCTTTTAGTTGGTCTTGTGAAATACCTGGAATTATACCTTCTGGCCAAATAAAAATTATTTTTTCATTTTTTTCAGTTGAGCTAATTTCAATTAGCTCTTCTATTGCAGTTAGGGGATCAATATTATTATAAAATCTATCTATGCTAATATTTGAACTTAAAATTCTTATTTTATAATCAAGCTGTTTTACCGCTTGATTATTAAATTTTTCTAAATTTTGCGAACCAAATACATAAAATGACATTGTTGTAATAAGAAATACAACACAAATACCAATATCTTTTTTATTTTCTCTTAAAATAAAAATTGAAGGGCTTGTAAATAATGAAATACAGAAAAGATTAAAACTGTAAGTACCTATAATTGATGTAATGTTTAAAATTTCAATTTGGTTAGAGAAACTATAAGCAATTAAATTCCAAGGGAAACCAGTAAGTATTGATCCTCTCAGAAATTCTACGATCCCAAATATTAACGAAAATAGAAAAAATGAGCTCAAATTTTTATCTGGTTTTAAAACTACAAATAGATAAGTAACTAAAGCGTAAAACAAAGCCAAGAAACCAGGTATTAAAATTATTGTTAAAGGTATTAAAAACTTTAAATTTTGATCAAAAGTTAATGATATTGAGATCCAATATAAATTACTTACAAAATAGCCAA
Source organism: uncultured Pelagibacteraceae bacterium (assembly GCA_902629285.1). Classification (GTDB taxonomy): domain Bacteria; phylum Pseudomonadota; class Alphaproteobacteria; order Pelagibacterales; family Pelagibacteraceae; genus Pelagibacter. The sequence goes on from CACOQN010000003.1 coordinate 71,274, forward strand.
ACCCAAATAACCAACCATAAAGAAAAAATATTCTTTTATTTTTTTTAACTTCAAATTTTTTTACTAAAAAAATATATAATAAACTGAAAGTTAAAAAATTTACTATAATATAATTAAAAGGAGGTAGGCTTAAAGATGTAAGCACTCCTAATGAAATTAAAAAAATTAATTCAATATAAAATTTTATTTTCAAGTTAATTTATTTTTGATTTTACATGTTTAAATAAAAAATTTTCTTCTTTTAACATTTTAGAATAATCTCTATTTTTTTTATGATCAAAACCTAAAAGATGAAGAAATCCATGAATAAATATTTTAATAACTTTTTCTTTAAATAATTTTAATTCTTGAGATCTAGGTTTATCTAAATAATTATAGCTAATAATAACGTCTCCTAAATAAGTATTTTTTGAAATCTTTATTTTTTTATCAAAAGGAAAAGATAAAATATCAGTAGATTTATTTTTTTTTCTAAAAACTTTATTCAATTTTTTAATATTCTTATTATTTGAAAGTAATAGCGTAAAGGTTACATTTTTATTTAAAAATTTATATTTTTTTGGAAAAGCTTTACATATTTTTTTAAAGAAAATATTTTTATTTTTAAGCCTTTTTGACCAAGCCTTCTCTTCAGAGAAGACGTTAACACTAATCATTATTTGAATATGCTTTAACTATTTTAGAAACAAGGGGATGTCTAACTACATCTGAATGATCAAAATCAACTATAGATATTTCCTTTAAATGACCAAGTAACTCTTTTGATCGGACTAATCCTGACATATTTTTATTAGGTAAATCAATTTGAGATGGATCTCCATTAACAACTATTTTTGAATTTTCACCTATACGAGTTAAGAACATTTTAATTTGTGTGTCTGTAGCATTTTGAGCCTCATCTAAAATTGCAAAAGAATTTTTAAGTGTTCTACCTCGCATAAATGCTAAAGGTGCTATCTCTATATCTCCAATCTCAATCATTCTCTGAATTTTTTCAAAGTCAAATAGATCATATAAGGAGTCGTATAAAGGTCTAAGATAAGGATCCACTTTTTCCCTCATATCACCAGGTAGAAATCCTAAACGTTCGCCTGCTTCTACAGCCGGTCTTGAAAGAATAATTCTCTCAATCTTTTTTTCTAAAAGCATAGTTAAACCTACAGCTACTGCTAAAAAAGTTTTTCCTGTTCCTGCTGGTCCGGCTGAAATTATAATATCACTCTCCCTCAGAGCTCTCACATAACTTTTTTGTTTTTCAGATCTAGGAATTATAGATTTTTTGGGAGTTTTAATAATATCTGTAACATTATTATTTTTTACTTTTTCATTAATCATAAAATTATCAACTGATGAAAGTATATCTTTATTCTCTATACTTCCATTATTAATAAACTGATTTGCTAAAAATTGAATAGCGTTTTTAATTTTTTCATTCTTTTCAGATGTTGATTTAATTAAAATTGAATTTCCCCTTGAATATAAGCTGCAACCTGTAATTTTTTCTAATTCTTGTAAATTTTTATTAAATTCCCCAACAACTCCCATCAATAAATTATTATCATGAAATATAACACTTAAAGAATTGTTGTCTGAATAAACAAATTTTAAAGACTGATCGATATTTTTTTTTATTATCCCGCTCAATTTCAAGCAACCTTTTGATCCCAATTATTTATAATTTCACCAAATAAAGTATTTCTGTTACTATCTTTAATTCTTACTTGCACTATTTTTCCAATATCGCTCTTTTTACCATTAAAAATTATAGATGTCATATACTCAGATCTTCCAAAAGCTTTACTTTTATCATCGGTTAGATTTTCAACCAAAACATCAACAATTTTATTTTCTAATGATTTGTTCATTTGAATTTGATTTTCAAACAATATATTTTGAATTTTTTCAAGCCTCTCAACAGAAATTTTCTTTTCAATTAATTCTAAATTCTCAGCTACTGTTCCAGGTCTTGGACTAAAAATAAAAGAAAAAGAGTTAATAAATTTTACTTTTTCAATCAAGTTAAAGGTGTCTTTAAAATCTTGCTCTTCTTCACCAGGATAACCTATTATAAAATCACTTGAAAATTCTATCTTTGGATTAATTTCTTTTAATTTATCAAAAGTAATTAAATATTCCTCAATAGTATGTTTTCTATTCATTGATTTTAAAATTTTATTCGATCCACTTTGAACAGGTAAATGAACAAGTGGCATTAACTTTTTTGAGGTTTTATAGACTTCAATTAAATCCTCGGTCATATCCTTTGGATGAGAAGTTGTGTATCTAACTCTTTTTATTTCAGGTAATTTTTCAATGTTTAAAATTAAATCTGACAATCTATATCCCTCATTATCGTAAGCATTCACATTTTGTCCAAGTAAAATTATTTCTTTTGAACCATTGTCAGCTAAATATTTTGCTTCATCTAAAATTTGTTTAAACGGTCGAGAATATTCTGGTCCCCTTGTATATGGAACTACACAAAAATGACAAAATTTATCACATCCTTCTTGTATGGTTAAAAAAGATGAAACTTTGCTAGCTTTATTTTTTATTTTACTTAGATATTCAAATTTAGAAACTGCATCAAACTCCGTCTCCTCGATCTTTTCCTTTTTTCTTGTGAAATTTAAAATTGTATCGTTTATTTTATGGTAAGCTTGAGGTCCCATAACTAAATCTATGTAGGGTTCCCTTTTAAGCATCTCATCATTTTCTGCTTGGGCAACACAACCAGCGACAATTACAAGTGGTTTTTTTTTAGACCTAAATATTTTTTTCACTCTACCAATTTCATGATAAACTTTTTCCTTTGCTTTATCTCTTATATGACATGTATTTAATAAATAACAATTTGCGTCCTCATAGTTTTCTGTTTTATCAAAACCAATTTTTTTAACTGAGTCAAATATTCTATTTGAGTCGTACTCATTCATTTGACATCCAAATGTTTTAATAAATATTTTTTGATTCATATTATTAGGATTTTTTCTTAATCCCGTATAATTCAAGTTTGTGGTCAACTAAAGTGTATCCATATTTTTCGGCAATTTTCTGTTGGAGCTGATTAATTTCATCATCAACAAATTCTATAATTTCTCCAGTCTTAATATCTATTAAATGATTATGATCATCATTTAATTCATATCTTGCTTTACCAGTTTTAAAATCATGTTTGGTTAATATTCCAGCCTCTTCAAATAGTTTGACTGTTCTATAAACGGTAGCAATACTAATTTTTGGGTCTATTTTAGAAACTCTATTGTATAGTTCATCAACATCAGGATGGTCAGACTCACCATAAGCTTCTTTTGACTCTAAAATAACACGTGCGATTGTTCTTCTTTGATCTGTTAACTTCAATCCTTTTTTTTGAAACTTTTGTTCTAATGGATCTGACATTTTCTAATTTTAACCTTAATAAATAGGATTAATCAAATTTTTTTCAATTTTAAATTTTTCACACAAATTAGGGATATTTTCATGTTTTATATCTTTTTCGCCTTTAAAATCTTGGATACTGTAACAATAATAATCAATATTGCATGTTAAATTGAATGCTTTAACTATTGATATCAGATTTCTAAATCCTGCAAAGCTTCCAGGACCTCGGTTTAAATAAATCCTACTAATATTTCTCAAATTTAATCTATGAAATTTTAAGAAATCGTTAATTATCAGAGTCAATTTTTCATAATTTATTTTAGTATTCTCTTTAGTAATATTATAAATATCATTATTATTGATGATCATTAAAAAAATTTTTTCACCAGTTACGTCGATTATTAGTTTACTCATAATTATTTTATTCTCTAATATTAGTTCTAGATCAGATCAGAATAATATCAAACAATATTCAAATGATGAAGGAATTCTGTCGATAATGTATCATCGTTTTAATGAGAACAAATATCCATCGACTAATATCAAAATGGATGTATTTAAAGAACATATAAATGTGATAAAAAACTCAAATTTTGATTTTCACAACCCTGATAATTTTGAAGAGCAATTCAATGTCCCAAGATCAAAAAAAGAAATTCTTTTAACAATAGATGATGGCTTTGAATCGTTTTATTATGAAGCATGGCCCTATCTTAAAAAAAGTAAAATTCCATTTATTTTATTTATTTCAACTGAGCCAGTTGGAAAGAAAGGCTATATGACTTGGGAACAAATAAAAGAAGTTGAAAAAAGTAACTTTGCGTTTATTGGTCATCATTCTCATTCCCACGAATATCTAATAGATGTGAGCAATGAGGAATTTATTTTAGACATCAATACAGCCAATGAAATTTTTTTAAAAGAACTTGGATATGTGCCTAATCTATTCTCATATCCATTTGGAGAATATTCTAAATTTATGAAAAATTATATATCTAAGAATTTCAAATATGCATTTGGGCAACACTCTGGTGTAATTGATTTAAATAAAGATAAGTTTGAATTGCCAAGATTTCCAATGAATGAAAAATATGGTGATCTAAAAAGATTTAAATCAATTATTAATTATTTTCCTTTAGAGTATAAAAATATTTTTCCTGAGGAAAAACAGCTATTTGAAAATACAAATCCACCAAAATTTAAAATAGAATTTTTTAAAGAGCAAAAAAATTTAAAATATATCAATTGTTATTCTAATGAGGGCAAAACTTGGGAAAAATCAGAAACATATTTTTCAGATTTTGCTTTAACAATCAAATTTAGAGAACCGTTTAAGCCAAGAAGAGGAAGAATAAATTGTTCTCTTAATGACAATGGAAAATGGAGATGGTTAGGAGTACAATTTCCTATAAAAGAAAACTAAATTAAACTTTCTAAATCTTTACTCGATGGTAATAATCTTGCTTCATCAAAATCTTTTAAATTATTCTGTTCGATAATTTTACGTAAAACCACTATATATTGATTTCCAGTTTCAGCATATTTATCTAAATGTTCGGCTAAAATTATGCTATCTAGATCTTTGTTTTTATTTCTAAGTTTTGTTCTTGCTTTTCTTAAATTCTTATAAGAGGAATGTGTATTAAGATTTCTTAAGTATGCCCTTACTGATAATTGCAAACTATGAAATTTCATAACTTTATGGTCTTTACCCTCCTCAGCATTTTTTGGTTTTAAACCTTCCCCTGACCAGGTCCATTGACCAAATAAGGCATTTCCTTTAATCGCAAATCTTGAAGTACCCCAACCTGTCTCTTTAGCTGCCTGTGCTATTGCTAACGAAACAGGTATTTCATCCATTCTTATTTTCAATGTAGACAAATCGTTCTGCCTAACACCATATTGTTTATATTTTTTTTGTAACCATTTCCTCTCAATATCAGTATTGCTATTTTTACTTAGAATAGTGAATAACCTTTTTCTATCTATTCTAATTTTGTTGTTTTCTTTTACGATTAGAGGCAGAATAATTTTTATAAACATATTTTTTCTTTTATTAGTATTATTAATATTTTTAATTTCATTGGGCAAAAGACCAATATCAATTGGTTTTACTAGTTTCGTATCTCTAACTTCTTGTAAATTATAATTAACTTCCTTAAATAAAGAGTCAATTTCAGACGTGGTGTATCTAACCAAGTTTATTTCAGCATTATTTTCTCCTAAAATATCATACAATAAATCTCTCTCATCGCTTTCAATTACTGAGTCTTCATCTAAGAGACTATCTTTATTTAGTGTATTATTTAAAATATTTTTTGAGTTATTTGTAAATTCTTTTTTATAAAAATTTTTATCTGTAAAATTTAAAATTATCGGCACAACATAAAAGAATGAGATTACAATTAAAGAACTTAAGAAAAATCTTGAAACAATATTTAAGCTCTTATGTTTTAAAAAACCTTTTTTTTTAAATCTACTCATAAATTATTATTGTATTGCAACAACTTCTTTTACCTCTGGTATATAATGGCATAATAAATTTTGGACACCTTGTTTTAAAGTCATTGTTGAACTAGGACATCCAGAGCAACTTCCTTGTAATTGTACTTTTACTACTCCATCCTTGAATTCTTTAAATTTTATATCTCCCCCATCTTTAGCAACCGCAGGTCGAATTTTTTGTTCTAAAATTTTTACTATTTTTTCCTCAATATCACTTAAATCTGAAACTTCATTTTCTATATTTTCATCTATCACAAACTCTTTACCATGAGCATAAAAATCATTTATCAGTGAAATTATTATATGTTTTATCTCTTCCCACTTAATATTCTCTCGTTTATTTACTGAAATAAAATCCTGCCCTAAAAAAATACCTTCAACACCATTAACTGAAAATATATTTCTAACTAGTTCATTTTTCATATCATCTTTTTTTGTAATTTCATAAGAACCGCTATTTGAGACTTTCTTACCAGGAAGGAATTTCAATGAATTTGGATTTGGTGTTACTTCAGTTTGAACGAACATTAATTATATATAGTTAATATTTTAAAAATTAAAACTTGATAATATATTTTTTTTTAAAAACCCACTATTTCTTTAATTCTTTTAATCTTTTTAGATGCAATATTATTAGCTTTTTCAACTCCATCTAGAAGAATTTTATCTAAAAAATTTTTATCTCCCAAAAGTTTTTTTATCTCATTAGATATAGGTTCAATTTTATTTACAAGTTCATCTCCTAATCTTACTTTAAATTCTGAAAAGTTTTTACCTGCAAAACTTTTTACTGAATTTTGTAATGTAGAATTTGTCAGGCTTGAATAAATTCCTAAAAGATTCTTTGCTTCTAATCTTTCATCAAGTTCTTTTATATCTTGCGGCATAGGCAAAGGATCAGTTTTTGCTTTTTTAATTTTATTTATTATTTGATCTTTACTATCTGTTAAATTTATTCTGCTTAAATCTGATAATTCTGATTTACTCATTTTTTTTGTACCATCTTTTAAACTCATTATTCTTGAAAACTCTTTTTGTATTAATGGTTCAGGAACTTTTAGAAAATTTTCTAATTTAAAATCATTATTAAATTTTTGAGCTATATCTCTGCATAATTCTAAATGCTGCTTTTGGTCATCACCTACAGGAACATGAGTAGCATCATATAAAAGTATATCAGCAGCCATAAGAACTGGATAAGAATACAAGCCGATGCTTGCTTTCTCTTTGTCTTTGCCCGCTTTTTCTTTAAATTGTGTCATTCTATTAAGCCAACCCATTCTTGCTACACAACTAAGTATCCATGCTCCCTCAGCATGAGCTGCTACTGCAGATTGATTAAAAATGATACTTTTTATTGGATTTATTCCACTTGCTAAAAAAGTTGCGACAGTTTCTCTAATATTATTTCTTAATTCTTTAGGATCTTGCTTGACTGTTATTGCATGCAAATCAACTACACAAAAAATACATTCATTATCATTATCATTATCTAGGTTTACAAAGTTTTTTATAGCTCCTAAATAATTTCCTAAATGCAGATTGCCAGTAGGCTGAACACCAGAGAATATTTTTTTACCCATAAAATTAGTACTTTAATTTAATATCATTCATTTGAAAAGCTTTGATGAAATAACATACAATTATATAGAATAATAATCCTAAAATAACAGATAAAACTAAATAAAAAGATTTAATTGTTTCATTAAATGCTAATTCGTTTTGAAAAAAATTTAATAAAAAGTAAAAAAATAAACCCATTAGAATTGATGCAAAAATTATTTTAATAAATTTAATAAAAAATATTTGATTGAAATAAAATAGTTGCCGATTTTTTAAAAACAAAAATAACAATATTGAATTAAACCAGGATGAAATAGATGTTGCTATTGGAATTATTATAAAACCAATTTCGCTAAAATAGTAAACACTAATAAAAATATTGAGTATTACAGATATTAATGAAATATAAAATGGAGTTTTAGTATCATGATTTGCAAAGAAAAAGCTTGAAAAAACTTTTATCAAAGCAAAAGCAGGTAAGCCTAAAGCAAAATAATATAAAGCTAAACTTGAGTTATTAACTGAATTTTCATTAAAAGATCCATAACCAAATAAAGCTGAAATAATTTTTTCTGATCCAATTATTAAGGCGATAGTTGCTGGAAGACTTAAAAATAAACTTAATTCAAGAGCTTTATTTTGTATAAGTAAAATCTTATTTTTATTTTTAGATTGAACGTGTTTTGAAAGCTGTGGAAGAATAACAACACTTATTGCAATACCAGCTATAGCTAAGTTAATTTGATAAATTCTATCTGCATAATATAAATAAGACACTGCACTTGATTGAAATGACGCGATTATAGTTCCAATTAAAATATTAATTTGAGAAACTCCAGATGAAAAAATACTTGGCAAAAGCTTTTTAAAAAAAAACTTAACTTTATTACTTACTTTTAATTTAAAACTAAATTTAAGAGAATAATATTTTGATACATATCTAAATAAAAATATTAATTGCAATAAACCAGCAAGGCAAACTCCAAAAGATAAATAATAAACTAACTTATCACCCAATGACTTGGAAAAAAATAAAACTAAAATTAAGATAATATTCAAAATTATTGGGGCTGCAGCTGCAGCTGCAAACTTATTATGCGAATTTAAAATTGCTGAAAAAAATGAAGCTAAACAAACAAAAAATAAAAAAGGAAATGTAATCCTGGTTAAATTTATCGCTATCTCCATTTTTTCTAAATCACCAACAAAACCTGGTGCAATAATTGAAACAAATGCTGGCATAAAAATTTCAACAACTATTGTTAAAAATAATAATCCTAAAAAAAGAAGATTGAAGATATCGTTGGCATATTTATTTGATTGTTTTTTTCCCTTAGATATTTCTGATGAATAACTTGGGACAAATGCTGCATTAAAAGTTCCCTCAGCAAACAATCTTCTGAAAGTATTTGGAATTCTGAATGCTACAAAAAAAGCGTCAGCCAACATCCCTGTTCCTAGAAAAATTGCTATTAAAATATCTCGTAAATACCCCAGCAATCTACTAATGAAAGTATAAAAACCAAATGTCCCTGTTGACTTAAGTAAGTTCATAAATAATATTAGTCTTAATTTTACCCCAATTGTACTCTTATTGTTATCAAAATGAAAAAAACGAAAATTGATCATTACACAGATAAAGAAGCTTTAGATTTTCATAAAGACAAAAAACCAGGCAAGATTGAGATCATTTCTTCAAAAAACATGACAACTAAGCGTGATCTCGCATTAGCATATTCTCCAGGAGTAGCCGCTCCTGTTAAAAAGATAAGTGAAAATCCTGAAGCAGCATATGATTACACAAGCAAAGGAAACTTGGTTGCTGTAATTAGTAATGGTTCGGCAATTCTAGGAATGGGTAATTTAGGTGCCTTAGCATCAAAACCTGTGATGGAAGGAAAAGCTGTATTGTTTAAAAGATTTGCAGACATTGACTCTATTGATTTAGAAATAGATTGTAATAACTCCACTGACATAATCAATTCAATAAAAAATTTTTCACCTAGCTTTGGTGGAATAAATTTAGAGGATATAGCAGCTCCAGATTGTTTTATAATAGAACATAAATTAAAAGAAATTTTAGATATTCCAGTTTTCCATGATGATCAGCACGGGACAGCAATAATAACAACTGCAGCATTAATAAATGCACTAGATATTTGTGGTAAATCAATAAAGAAGATAAAAGTTGTGGTTAATGGTGCTGGTGCATCAGCACAAGCTTGTACTGAATTATTTAAAAAAACAGGAGCAAAACCTGAAAATATAATAATGTTAGATAGAAAGGGTGTAATTTATAAAGAGAGAACTGAAGGAATTGATCAGTGGAAATCCAGATATGCAGTCAAGACTAAACATAGAACTCTTAAGGATGCTATTAAAGGTGCTGATGTTTTTTTAGGGTTATCTACAAAAGGCATTTTAAAAAAAGAGATGGTTAAATCAATGGCAAAAAATCCAATTATATTTGCTTGCGCAAACCCAGATCCAGAGATCACACCAGAAGAAATTAATGAAGTTAGAAATGATGCAATTATTGCAACTGGAAGATCAGACTATCCTAATCAAGTAAATAATTTAATTGGATTTCCATATATCTTCAGAGGTGCTTTAGATGTTAGATCAAAAACAATAAACGAAGAGATGAAAGTTGCTGCAGCTAATGCGATAGCTGAACTTGCAAGAGAAGACGTACCTGATGAAGTTGTTGCAGCTATGGGAGGTGAAAGACCACATTATGGAAAAGATTATATTATTCCATCTACTTTTGACCCAAGATTAATTAGTGTCATACCTGCAGCTGTAGCAAAAGCTGCTATAGAAAGCGGAGTGGCTAGAAAAAATATTGATGATTTTGAAATTTATAAAGAAGAGCTTAAACAAAGGCTAGATCCAACAGTAACTATAATGCAAGGTATAAATTCATTTATCAAAAAAAATCAGAAAAGAATTGTGTTTGCTGATGGTGAGGACGAAAATACATTAAAAGCGGCTATAGCATTTAAAAATTCAAAATTAGGTGTTCCAATTTTAGTTGGAAAAGAAACTAAAATAAAAGAGCAAATAAAAAAAATTGGGTACCGCGAAAATTTTGACATTGAAATTGTTAACTCAAAAGATGAAGAAAAAAGAAAAAGATATGTGAAACATTTGTTTGAAAAATTACAAAGAGAACAGGGATTGTTAGAAAGAGATTGTGATAGAATGATAAGAAACGATAGAGTTGTATGGGCAACAAGTATGGTTGCCTGTGGTGATGCTGATGGTGCTGTAACAGGTAATACTAGGCGATTTGGTGCATCATTTGAAAAGATCAAGCAAGTGGTAGATGTTAGAAAAGGAGAAATAATGTTTGGATTAAACATGATAGTTCACAAAGGAAGGACTATTTTTGTTGGGGATACAAGTGTTCATGAATACCCTACATCTGAACAAATGGCTGAAATTGCAATATCTACGGCCAGAGTAGTTAGACTTTTCGGGTTTGATCCAAAAGTTGCTTTTGTATCTCATTCTACATTTGGACAACCTCTTACAAGTAGAACAAAACATATCCGTAATGCTGTTGAGATTCTGAAAGATAGAAAAGTTGATTTTGAATTTGATGGAGATATGCAGCCAGATGTTGCTCTTAATTCTGAATATAAAGAACTATACCCTTTTGCAAAAATAGTTGGAAAAGCTAATATTCTAATAATGCCTGGACAACATAGTGCCGCTATATCTTATAAATTAATGAAGACAATTGGAGACACAAAAGTAATTGGACCATTATTAATTGGACTTGGACTTCCTATTGAAATTGCTCCTTTAAGATCATCAACTTCAGAAATAATTAATTTAGCGTCAATTGCTGCTTACTCTTCTCAAGTAATTGATTACAAAAAATAATTAATCTCGTTGAATTCTTAAATCTTCAAGAAGAATAATACTAGCAATAACATCCTCAACATCTAGTATTTCTTTAGCTTCACTTATGACTAAATCTTTTTCTTCAAGAGTTAAAGCTATGCCATAAACATAAATCTTCTTTTTATAAGTATCAATTTGATAATTTGTTGCCTTTATATTTTTATTTACAATTAATGCTGTTCTTAGCTGAGAGGTTATAAGTAAATCTTTTGCAGATTGTTTAAAATTAAACTCTTCTTTAATTTTGATGTCATTTCTTACAGATCTTGCACCTTTTGTTTCCCAAGCTAATTTAGTAATTATTAATTTTTCCTCAGGTGTATCTACTTTTCCAGTAATAAAAATTCTACCATCTAATACTTTTGTTTTAACAGAAAGAAGATATTTTTTATCTCTAGATAAAATTTTTGTAGTAATTGTTTTTTGCATTATTGAGTCATCTATCTGAGTACCAACTGTTCTTGGATCTAAAGCAACAGAAACACCAGTTCCAAAAAGACCTTTAGAACCAACACCCACACACGCTGTTAAAATAAAACCAATTAAGATAAAAATTATTAATTTATTTTTCATTTTTTAATTCTAAACAATATTTGTATATTTCTTTTTTGGGCACGTTAGTGCTTTGACTTAAAATATCTGTAATTTCTTTGGTTGATAACTTATTTATCATTTTTTTTATTATACTAATATCTGATTCAGTTAATTTTTCAGATATATTTTTATTTATTTTTTTCTCAGAAATAACAACTGTAAGCTCACCTTTTGGTTCTTTCTCAAACAATTCTAATTCATCTACATTTTTTCTAATAAATTCTTCATATATTTTTGTTATTTCCCTACAAAGAACTATCTTTCTTCCAGTAAAATTCTTTTTTATTTCAGGTAAAATTTTGTTAATTTTTTTAGGAGAAATAAAAAAAACTAAAGAATGTTCAAATTCAGAGTATTTTTTCAATTTGCTAGATAATTGCTGTTTTTTATCTGGAAAAAAACCGCAGAACAAAAATTTGTCTGAAAAACCACTAACCGAAACCGCGGCAGCAATAGCAGAAGGTCCAGGAATCGGAAAGATTTTTATCTCATTATTAATACACGCATTAACTAAAATTGAACCGGGATCAGAAATACTGGGTGTGCCGGCATCAGATATAAGAGAAATAATTTTCCCAGATTTTAGATATTCAATAATTTTTACTACATTTTTTTTCTCATTAAACTTATGATTAGAAATTAATTTTGATTTTATTTGATACTTATCTAAAAGATTTTTTGAAACACGAGTATCTTCGCATAAAATAAATTCGGACTGCTGTAAAACTTCAATTGCTCTTAAAGTTATATCTTTTAGATTTCCTAGGGGAGTTGATACTAAATAAAGACCATTTTCGTATTCTTTTAATTTAAATTGTGGTTTTATGATCATAATTTAGCTTAAAAAATATTATACTAACATCAAAATGATTAAATTAATTAATATTATTTATTTTATTTCTTTAAGTTTTTACTTTGTCTTTTTTTCAACTGTTAACGCTCAGGAAAAAATTAAAATAGGATTATTGGTACCTATGACAGGAGAAAATAAGGAAATTGGAGAGTCAATTATTAAAGCGGTTGGATTAGCTGTAAAAGATATAGATAATGAATTAATAGAAATCTATCCAAAAAATACGGCAACTAAAGCTAACCAAACTTTAAAATCAGCATTTGAATTAAGTGAAATGGGTATAAAAATTGTTATAGGCCCGGTATTCTATGAAAGTTTAACTTATTTAGATGAAATGAAGGATTTAACATTTTTATCATTAACAAATAAAACTTTAGACCTTCCTAAAAATGTAATTTCTGCTGGAATTAATTCTACATCACAATTTAATACAATAAAAAAATTTTTAGAAACTAATCAAATTAAAAGAACTATTTTTTTAACACCAATTCAAGATTATGAATTTGAAGTTAAAAAAGGAATGAAAAATTCAAAAATTAAAATTTATAAAGATTATGAATATAATACAGAGCCTACAAAACTAACAAAACAAATAGAGGAAATTACAAACTATAGAATTAGAAAGCAAAATTTAGAAGATGAGATAAAAAGAATTAAAAATTCTAATGAACCAAATAAAGAAAAAAAAATAAAAAGACTGGAAAAGAGATATACTTTAGGTGGTTTAAATTTTGATGCAGTAGTAATTGCTGATTTTGATGAAAGTCTAAAAAGTGTATCTACATCACTTTTATACACAGACGTACTTCCTAAAAATAAATATTTTATAACATTAAATCAATGGTTTGATGAAAGTTTATTAAATGAAACTGATATTCAACCACTATATTATCCATCAATAAATAAAGAAAATTTTAATAACTACAAAATAAAATATTATAACGCATTTAATGAAGATCCTAGCCATTTATCTTTATTGAGTTATGATCTTGTTGGCTTAGTTTATTATTTATCACTTAACTCAAATACAGAAAACTTAAATAAAATTTTTAAGAGAAAAAATTCATTCAAAGGAAAAATAGGAATTTTTGATATTAAGAATAATAAAATCAATCACAGATTAAATTTTTATAAAGTTGAAAATCAAAAACTTATAAAAATTTTCTAATTTTTTTAAAAGCCTGAAATCTATGATCCATCTTGTATTTTTGAGACGGCCTCATTTCTCCAAAAGTTTTTCTTTTTTTTAAAGGTATAAAAATTGGATCATATCCAAATCCATTTTTACCTCTTGGTTTATCAGAAATATGACCTTCAACTTTTCCTAACACACACGCAATTTTTTGATTTAAATATGAAATAGATAGAGCACAAATAAATCTTGCTTTAATTTTTTTACTTTTCCAATTTTTATCTTTTTTGTTTAGCTCTCTATAAACTTTTCTGATTGCTTTACTAAAATCTCCATACCTTCCTCCCCACCTTGCGGAGTAAATTCCTGGATTTTTATTCAAAAAATCTATCTCTAAGCCGGAGTCATCTGCCAAACAAATTAATCCTGTTTTTTTTGAAAAATATTTAGATTTTATTAATGAGTTTTCTTTAAATGTCTTTCCATTTTCAACTGGGCTCTTGAGATTAAATTCAGATGTGGAATGAATTTTAATGTTTTTTGGTAACAAACTCCTGATTTCATGTAATTTTCCCTTGTTATTGGTGCCAATGAGTAATTTATTAATTTTTTGTTTAGACATCTAGAAATTATAAAAATCCTTACCATATAAAAGTCTATGGAAAAAGAAGAAAACCAAAATAGCACTTCTAAAGATCAAAACGAAGAAATGGTAAAAGAAACTAAGAAACCTGAAGAAAACTTAGCCGAAGAAAATAAACAAGAAACAGAGCAAGAACCTAAAGAAGAAATTAAAGAACCGACTCCAGAAGAAAAAATTGCTGAACTAGAAGATAAAGTAGCAAGAACTTTTGCAGAAATGGAAAATCAAAGAAGAAGATTTGAAAAAGAAAAAGAGGATGCTTTTGAATATGGCGGTTATAACTTTGCTAAAGAGGCATTAAATTTGATTGATAACCTAGATCGATCAAAACATGTGCTTGAAAGTGACGACAAGTTAAAGGAAACTGATGCATTAAAAAAGACATTAGAACATTTAGAAATTATTAAGAAAGACCTCATCTCAATATTTGAAAAAAATAATATTAAACCAATTGATAGCCTTAACAAAAAACTAGATCCAAACTTTCATCAAGCAATGATGGAAATAGAGGATGACACGAAAGAACCTGGAACAATAATCCAAGAAATCCAAAAAGGCTTTACTATAAAAGACAGATTACTTAGACCCTCATTAGTAGGAGTATCAAAAAAAGTTACAATAAAAGATGAAAAAACCGAAGAAAATCAAGAAAAAATAGAAAATAAATAATTATGAGATCAACTTGTAGTTTCACATTTAAACCTTATATGACGAAAGAGAGACATTAATATTATGAGTAAAATTATTGGAATAGACTTAGGAACAACAAATTCATGTGTTGCCATCATGGAGGGAACACAAGCTAAGGTTTTAGAAAATGCTGAGGGCGCAAGAACTACTCCATCAGTTGTAGCGTTCACAGATGAAAGCGAAAAATTAATTGGCCAACCAGCAAAAAGACAAGCTGTTACAAATCCTGAAAACACCATCTTTGCGGTTAAAAGGCTAATTGGAAGAAATTTTGAGGATCCAACTGTAAAAAAAGATGTTGAGGCTGCACCATTTAAGATAGTTAATTCAGAAAAAGGTGATGCTTGGATTGAGGCAAAAGGTGAAAAATATTCTCCCTCGCAAATTTCTGCATTTATTTTACAGAAAATGAAAGAAACAGCAGAGAAATATTTAGGTCAAGCTGTGACCAAAGCAGTAATTACAGTTCCAGCTTATTTTAACGATGCACAAAGACAAGCAACAAAAGATGCAGGAAAAATTGCTGGTCTTGAAGTTTTAAGAATTATAAATGAACCAACAGCTGCTTCTCTAGCTTATGGTTTAGATAAAAAACAAAATAAAAAGATTGCCGTATATGATTTGGGTGGAGGAACATTTGATGTATCTATCTTAGAGTTGGGTGATGGTGTATTTGAAGTTAAATCCACTAATGGTGATACATTTTTAGGTGGTGAAGATTTTGATAATGCTGTTGTTGATTACTTAATTTCTGAATTTAAAAAAGATAATGGAATTGATCTTAAGTCAGATAAACTAGCCTTACAAAGATTGAAAGAAGCTGCAGAAAAAGCAAAAATAGAATTATCATCTGCAGAACAAACAGATATTAACTTACCTTTCATTACTGCAGATAAAACAGGTCCTAAACATATAAATTTAAAAATGACTAGAGCAAAACTTGAAGCTTTAGTTGAGGACTTAATTGCTAGAACAATGCCTCCATGTAAAACTGCTTTGAAGGATGCAGGAGTTACCGCTAGTGAAATTGATGAGATAGTTATGGTTGGTGGTATGACTAGAATGCCGAAAGTAATTGAAGAAGTAAAAAATTTTTTTGGAAAAGATCCTAATAAAAGTGTAAACCCAGATGAAGTTGTTGCGATGGGAGCAGCTATACAAGCAGGTGTGTTACAAGGTGATGTTAAAGATGTACTTCTATTGGATGTAACCCCATTATCACTTGGTATTGAAACACTTGGTGGAGTTTCAACTAAACTAATTGAGAAAAATACAACAATACCAACAAAAAAAAGCCAAGTTTTCTCAACTGCCGAGGACAATCAGCCCGCCGTTTCAATTAGAGTGTTGCAAGGTGAAAGAGAAATGGCAGCAGACAATAAAGCTTTAGGTAATTTTGAATTAGTGGGTATAGCTCCAGCACCAAGAGGAGTTCCTCAAATTGAAGTTACATTTGATATTGATGCTAATGGTATCGTAAATGTTTCAGCAAAGGACAAAGGAACTGGTAAAGAACAAAAAATTCAAATCCAAGCTTCTGGTGGATTAAGTGATGAAGAAATTGATAAAATGGTAAAAGATGCAGAAGCTAATAAAGAAGCTGACAAAAAGAAAAGAGAGTCAGTTGACGTTAGAAATCAAGCAGATACTTTAATTCACTCTACTGAAAAGAATTTAAAAGAACATGGATCAAAAATTTCAGATGCAGAGAAAAAAGCAATTGAAGATGCATCTAGTGCTGTAAAAGAAGCTTTAAAAGGTGAAGATATTGAAGATATCAAGAAGAAAACTGAAGCTTTAGTTCAAGCTTCGATGAAACTTGGAGAAGCAATCTATAAATCACAACAAACTGCAAAACCAGATTCTGGTAAAGATGATGGAGGAGATGATGCAGGCAAAAAAGACGAGAATGTTGTCGATGCTGATTTCGAAGAAGTAAAAGACGAGAACAAAGAAAAAAGCGCTTAAACTGACATCTAATTGTCTGGGGTAATTTGATGGCTAAAAGAGACTATTACGATGTCCTAGGCGTTAATAAAAGCGCAAGTCCTGACGAATTAAAATCCGCGTACAGAAAGTTAGCCGTTAAGTATCATCCTGATAAAAATCCAGGGGACTCGAAAGCAGAAGAAAAATTCAAAGAGGCTAGTGAGGCTTACGGAATACTTTCAGATAAAGAGAAAAAACAAAACTACGATAACTTTGGTCATGCAGCTTTTGAAAATGGTGGTGGCAGACCAGGTGGTGGTTTTGGTGGTTTTGGTGGTGCAGACTTTTCAGATATTTTTGAAGATTTTTTTGGAGATTTTGGTGGAGGTGGAAGATCAAGAAGTAGAAAATCAAATAATAGAGGTTCTGACTTAAGATATGATTTATCTATTTCATTGGAAGAGGCTTACCATGGAAAGAAACAAGACATAAAATTTTCTACAACGGAACAATGCGGAACATGTAAAGGAAATGGATCTAAACCAGGTTATTCTCCAGATAGATGCTCATTTTGTGGTGGTAATGGTAGAGTAAGATCTAATCAAGGTTTCTTTACTGTACAACAAACTTGTCCTCAATGTAATGGAAATGGTGAGGAAATAACTAACCCTTGTAATGATTGTAATGGCCAGGGTAAAAAACAAGCATCAAAGAAAATTTCTGTAACTATTCCAAAAGGTGTTGATGATGGAACTAGAATTAGGCTTGCAGGAAAGGGAGAAGCAGGAACAAGAGGTGGAGCAACAGGTGATCTTTATCTATTTGTTAATGTAAATTCCCATAGCTTATTTAAAAGATCTGATGAAAATTTATTCTTTGAATTTCCACTTTCTCTTGCAGATGCCGCTTTAGGAACTACAATAGAAATTCCAACTATTGATGGTGGAAAAGCTAAAATTAAAATACCTGATGGTACTCAAAATGGTAAGCAATTTAGATTAAAAGGTAAAGGTATGCCATTTATGAGAAGAGGTGATTTTGGTGACTTATATGTTCAGGTTAAAACAGAAGTACCTGTATATTTAAATAAAAAACAAAAAGAATTACTAGAGCAATTTAGAGAAATTGAAAATGACAAGTCAAATCCAAGTATCAAAAAGTTTTTCCAGAAAGCAAAAGACTTTTGGAAAAATTAAAACATGGGATTAGAAGAAATAGTTCCATCAATAGCTTTAATATTAGTATTAATTCTTGTTCTACCTGGCTTTATAAAATCAAACTTGAAGAAAAAAGTATTTTTTAAAAACTTAAGTATTTGGGGTATTATTGTTTTAGTTCTTATGATAATTCTTTATTTTATCTTTTAATGAAAAAAACTAACTTAGCTATTACTGGTTGTATGGGAAGGATGGGTCAACAACTCATCAAATCTATAAAGAAGAATAAAAATTTTAAATTAGTTTCACTTACAGAAAATAGATTAATAAATAAAAAATTTAATGGAATTAAACCTGAATTAAATTCTGCTAATGCGTTTAAAAAAACTGATGTGATTATTGATTTCACAGTACCGGATTGCACACTTGAAATACTAAAGATAGCATCAAAACTTGGAAAAAAAGTAGTAATTGGTACTACAGGATTTACTAGGAGCCAAGAAAATCAAATTAAGAAATATTCAAAAAAGATACCTATTTTAAAAGCTGGTAATATGAGTTTAGGTGTAAATTTATTGATGTATTTAACTGAGATTGCATCAAAAACACTGAATGAAGAATACTTGAGCAAAATATTTGAGGTGCACCACAAACACAAAAAAGACTATCCATCTGGTACTGCGTTAATGCTTGGTAAAGGAATCGCGGATGGAAAAAATAAAAATTTATATAATCTAATTGGCAAAAAATACTTAAACAAAAAATCTTTTCCTTATGGAAAAAAAATTAATTTTAACTCAATTAGAAAGGGTGGGATTATCGGTGAACATGAGGTAAAATTCTCAAGTGGAAAAGAAATAATTACACTAAACCATGAAGCTTTTGATAGAGCTCTTTACTCAGATGGAGCTTTAACAGCTTCTAAATGGCTAATGAAAAAAAAATCAGGTTTATATTCTATGAGAGATTTGCTTAATTTTTCATAATGGGTGAAAAAGAAAAAGCAAAGATTATTATTCAAACACTAAATAAAATTTATCCTAAAGCCCCTGTTCCTCTAAAAAGTAAAAATACTTTCACACTATTAATCTCTGTTCTACTTTCAGCACAGTGCACCGATGTAAATGTAAACAATGTAACAAAAGATATATATCCAAAATATTATAAACCAGAACACTTTGTAAAATTAGGAAGAAAAAAAATTGAGAAATTAATTAAGAAAATTGGAATTTTCAGAGTTAAAGCAAAAAGCATTTACTCAATGTCAAAACAGGTGCTAGAAAAACACGGGGGTAAAGTACCTAGAACCTTTGAAGAACTTGAAAAACTGCCAGGTGTAGGGCACAAAACAGCAAGCGTAGTAATGTCTCAAGGTTTTGGATATCCGGCTTTTGCTGTTGATACTCATATTCATAGACTTGCACAAAGATGGGGTCTAACAAATGGAAAAAATGTAATTCAAACTGAAAAAGATTTAAAAAGAATATTTCCTAAAAAAACTTGGTCTAAACTTCATTTACAAATAATTTTTTATGGAAGAGAATATTGTAAAGCAAGAGATTGTTACGGTTTAAGTTGCAAAATATGCACTACTTGCTACCCAAATAGAAAAAAACCTGTTATTACCAAAAAAGCGTAATATGAAAATTTTAGGAATAGGAAACGCAATTGTAGATGTAATTTGCAAAGTTGAAGATAGTTTTATTACCAAAAATAATCTTACAAAAAGTACAATGAAATTATTTTTTGATGAAAATGAATTCAAAAATTTATTAAAAAATCTCAAAATAGAAAAGACTGTGTCAGGAGGATCTGTTGCAAATTCTATTGTTGGCATATCTCAACTGGGTGACAAGGCTGGTTTTATAGGTAAAATTTCAGATGATGAATTTGGTACCAATTATGAGGAGGGGTTAAAAAAAGAAAATGTAGAGTACTTTTATTCTAAAAAAAAAGAACAATTACCGACGGGAACCTGTTTAATATTAGTTACACCTGATTCAGAAAGAACAATGTGTACATTTCTAGGAACAGCTGGCAAAATTAATGAAAACGATGTCAGTACCGATGCAATTAAAAAAAGTGAAATAATATTTTTAGAAGGCTACTTATGGGATGAAGGAGAACCGAAGAAAGCTTTCGATAAAGCTATAAATAATGCAAACAAAGTTGCTATGTCTCTCTCTGATCTATTTTGTGTAGATAGACATAAGCCTAATTTTTTAAACTTAGTTAAAAATAAACTTGATATAACTTTTGCTAACGAACAAGAAATAACTTCGTTAATTGAAGCAAAAAGTTTTGATGAAGTTATAAACTTTTCAAAACAACTAAATAAATTAGTAATTGTAACAAGAGGCGAAAAAGGTGCGGTTGCAATTAATGGTGATGAAGTTTTTGAAAGTAATATACATAAAAATCTTAGAATTGTTGATCTTACAGGTGCAGGTGATCTCTTTGCAGCTGGATTTTTACATGGTCACATTAACAAATTATCTATAAAAGAGTGTCTTGAAAAGGGTACTGAAATGTCAGCAAAGATAATACAGCAAATTGGAGCAAGAATTTAAATTAATTTTTCTTTCTTTTAAAACTTCCCTTACCTTTTTTGGGCTTAACTATTTTTGGTTTATACTTTTTGGTAAATAAATCTTTAGCAATAGGATTTTTCTTATTTAATTTGATAACCATCTTTTTTACTAATTATAAATTTATTATCATGAAATAAATTGAAAATCTTTTTTCTTAATCGGTAGATATGAGTCTCAACAGTATGAGTTTCTATGTCAGACTGATAGCTCCACACCTTCTCTTGCAATTCTTCAATTCTGACTGGTTTATTTGATTTTGATAAATAAGTAATTGTATTAATCTCCTTTTCAGTCAACTTAAGCTTATTATTGTTTTTTTTCATTTCTCTAGAATTTAAATCAATAGTATAATTATTTACTTTAAATTCAGACTGGCTATTAAATTGTATTTTTAAAAATTCGATATTTATCTTTTCAATTAAACTAAAAATATTTATTGGTATATTGTCTAAAATCAATTGATTACCAATATCTAAATATTTTTTATTAGATATAATTAAATAATTATTGAAATTTTTAACCGTATCATTCAGTTTACTGTCACTATCTACGTAAGTAATTTTAAAATTTAAATCTGGTCCTAGTTCTTCAAGAATATGATATAGTGCTGTAAATTTATATATTATTAAATTCTGTGACCTCACAAAAAGAGAATATGACAATTTTTGTAAAAAATAAACATACTCTTCAAATAGATGATTTTAAATTTAAGTGTTGTATTGGAAAAAGAGGTTTAACAATCAATAAAAAAGAAGGTGATCAAAAAACACCAAAGGGAGTTTTTGAAATTGAGAATCTATATTTTAGGAAAGATCGTATAAAAAAACCCTCTTCTTTACTAAGGTGCATCAAAATCCAAAAAAATATGGGTTGGTGCAATGATATTAATATTCAAAAAAAATATAACAAACTTATAAAAATTGAAAAACAAATAAAACATGAAAAATTAATGAGAAAAGATTACAAATATGATTTATTAATTCCAATAAAATATAACTTTAAAAAAACTATCATTGGTCTAGGAAGTTGTATTTTTATCCACCTTACAAAAAATTATAAACCGACAGCAGGATGCATTGCTTTAAAGAAAAAAGATTTTTTAATATTGCTTAAATTAATTAACAAAAAAACAAAAATAAAAATTTCTTAATTTCTCTGACCAAAAATACTAGATCCAATTCTAACATATGTAGAATGATATTTGACAGCTAAAAGAAAATCCGAAGACATACCCATACTTAATTCAGTAAAACCAAAAGATTGATTTAATTTTTTCATCTCTCCAAAATAAACTTCTGGATCAGTATTTGCTGGAGGAATGCACATTAATCCTATTAAATCTAAACCAATTTCTTTACAATAAGAAACTAGATTATGTACCTCATTTTTATGTATCCCAGATTTTTGATTTTCATCACCAATATTTACCTGCAAAAATATTTTAATTTTTTTGTTTATTTTATTTTGTTCATCTACAATTTTTTTTGCAAGTTTTTCACTATCAACAGAATGAATATAATCAAATAACTCTACTGCAAATTTAACTTTGTTGGTTTGCAATTTCCCAATCATATGCAATTTAATTTCTGAATTAGTTTTTTTTATTTCTGTCCATTTTTCAATTGCTTCCTGAACTTTATTTTCACCGAAATTTACATGACCATTTTCAATAAGAGGTAAGATTTTATCAATTTTAAATGTTTTCGAAACTGCTATAATTTTTGGATAATTATTAATATTTAAATTATTTAAACAAACTTTAATGTTATTTTCTATATCTAATAAATTCTTTAAGGTGATATGCATATTAAAATGATTACTAAATATTACTTTATAAACAAATTTGAAACAAATAATATTGATAGATTAGACAAACAAACTGCTGTTATTTATAGAAATTATAATTCAAAACTTATTAATAATGAGCTTATCTTAAAAATAAAAAGATATTGTCAAAAGAAAAAAATAAAATTTTATTTGTCTAACAATATTAAGCTTGCAGTAAAGCTAGGACTAGATGGTGTATATATTCCATCTTTCAATAGATCGACAAAACATCTATCTTTTTCCTTAAAAAAGAATTTCATTATTATGGGATCAGCTCATAATATTAAAGAAATTAAGATCAAAGAAAAGCAAGGCGTTAATAAAATATTTATTTCATCTATATTTAAAAAAAACAAAAACTACTTAGGGATTATTAAATTTAAGTTAGTTTCAAATTTAACAAGTAAAAAGGTTGTTGCTTTAGGTGGTATATCTAAAAAAAATTTAAATAAACTTAGACTATTAAATAATTTTGAATTTGCTGGAATATCTTACTTTGAATAAAAAAAAAGGCCCCTAAAAGGGGCCTTTTCAAATAATTATCTAAACTAAATTAGAATGCAAATGTAGCAGATAGTGCCCATCTTTCAACGTCACCACCTGTTGAGCTTTCTGTATTAGTATTATTTTTTCCAGTAAACTCATACTGAGTAGCTGAAATTGTTACACCACCTGTAGTGTAAGAAACATTAATTGCTTCAGCTTCTTCGTCTACAGTTTGAGTAGCTGTTTCTCTTGTTTCAGAACCATATGATACTGATAAGTCATCACTTACAGTGTAAGCAATTTGCCAAGAGTCAGTTTCTACATCGTCCTGAGTACCATCATTTACTGAATAGTCATACTCATTGTTTGAAGCGCTCAATGTGAACGATCCAAAAGCATACGATGCTTTCATTACTGTTTGTTCTGCAGTAGTACCAATAGTTTCAGTGTCACCAACACCAAAGTCTACAGTTAAACCTTCAACGCCAGTAAATCCTACTGAGAATGAAGTTGCAGATGGTCCACCAGCAGATCCTGGAGAATAACCAGCTTTGATTGTTAGATCATCCATCAAACTTGGAAGTGTGTACAACATGCTGTTGTTACCAGCTTCAGCTGCAGGAGGTGATCCAAAACCTGAACCATTATCCCATAAGTCACCAGCAGCTGTAGTATCAATAGCTGAAGAAGCAGAAGATCCGCCCTCACCAGAGAATTTTAAGCTACCTAATCCATCTGAACTAACTGTTACAGAGTGACTGTCAAACGGACTGTTATCTAACTGCGCAGCAGTTGATTTAGTTGAGTCATCGTTTTGGTCAATTACCATTGATAATGAAACATTCATTCCATTATCTAATTCACCTGAACCTGAGAAAGTTAACTGATTTCCCATTGTCCAAGATTTTCCAGAAGCAGTCTTACTTGTATTTTTAAGACCGATACTAGCACCACCAGATACTGACATTTCGCCAGCAACTGCAGATGTAACTACAAGCGAACTCGCTAATGCAGTTAAACCTACTTTTTTAAATTTGTTCATATTAATTACTCCTTAAAGTTTGTTAATTATTAATAATAAACATTGCATAATTAACACTTGTTAAAGTATTTTTTCCAAAAATATGCTCTAAAAACACATTAAAAATACAACTGTTGCATTTTTACATCACTTTTTGCCCCATTTTTACTTAAATTTTAGGAAATATTTAAATATGCTGTATAAGCGAAACTAACAATTAATATCAAAATGACTTTTGCAAAAATCTTTAAAATATTAAGTTTTTTAATAGTTGGCTGCATTTTTTTAATTGCATGCAACGGCAAAATTCCTGGGGCTGATGCTAGAAAATTTCCAGCTGATCCAAAACAACGAGTTAAGAAAAATCTTGAAGAAGGAAGAGGTTTTACCCTTAACAAGGCATTTGGCAATGCAACACGCGGCGGTACATTTGATTTTGCAAGCTCAAATGAGTTATGGAGAGCTTCTTTAGATGTAATAGATTTTATGCCTTTGACTTCAGTTAATTATAGCGGAGGTATTATCATTACAGATTGGTATTCTGATGGAAATAGTTCGAGTGAAAGTATAAAGATTTCAATAAGATTTCTTACAAATGAAATTAGATCAGATGCTTTAGATATAAAAATATTTACAAGAAAATGTTTAGAAAACTTAATGAATTGCAAAATAATTGAAACGGATAAAATTTTGATGAACGAATTAAAAAAAGAAATTTTAAAAAAAGCAGCTCGTTATGCAGAGCAAAAGAAAGATAAAAATTTTAAACCTTATAAAAACGAAATGTTTGGTATCGAATAATAGTAATTAAAAAATCAAGAATTGTTCTGTGGAAAGATATAATTTTAAATCTATCGAAGAAAAATGGCAAAAATTTTGGGATGAAAAAAAAACTTTTTCAACCAAAATAGATAAAAGTAAAAAAAAATTTTACTGCTTGGAAATGTTCCCATACCCTTCTGGAAAAATTCATATGGGACATGTGAGGAATTATACAATAGGTGATGTTTTAGCCAGGTATAAAGCTTTAAAAGGATATAATGTACTACACCCAATGGGTTGGGATTCATTTGGTATGCCAGCAGAAAACGCTGCTAAGCAGAATAATTTAGATCCAAAAACATGGACTGAAGCAAATATATCCAAAATGAAATCACAATTAAAAAAACTGGGGTTATCCATTGATTGGGACAGAGAAATATCAACATGTTCAGATGATTACTACAAGCACCAACAAAATTTTTTTTTAGAACTTCTAGAAAAGAAATTAGTTTATAGAAAAGAAAACTATGTGAACTGGGATCCAATTGATGAAACCGTACTTGCAAATGAGCAAGTAATTAATGGAAAAGGTTGGCGTTCTGGAGCTCTTGTTGAAAGAAAAAAATTAAGCCAATGGTTTTTTAATATATCTAAATTTTCTCAAGATTTATTAGATGGATTAAATCAATTAGAAAAATGGCCAAATAAAGTGAAGACAATGCAGAAAAATTGGATTGGAAAATCATTTGGTTGTGAAATAGATTTTAAAATTGAGTGTCAGTTACCTATTAAAAAGATCAAATGTTTTACTACAAGACCAGACACTCTATTTGGTTTTTCATTTCTAGCTTTATCTGTGGATCATGAAATTTCTGAATTTTATAAAAATAATAAGGAATTTGTAAAATTTAAAGAACTTTGCTCAAAAACTGGCACTACAGAAGAAGCGATAGCTGTAGGAGAAAAAATTGGTTTTAAAACTGATATGCATGCAATAAATCCATTAAATCCTAAAGAGAAAGTTCCTGTTTACTTTGCTAACTTTGTTTTAATGGATTATGGATTTGGGGCGGTATTCGGGTGTCCTGCTCATGACCAAAGAGATTTTGATTTTGCAAAAAAATATAAATTGAATATTAAAACTGTGGTTCGGCCTAAAGATGAAAATGACGCTTACGAAGTAGATAAAGAAGCTTACGCAGGTCCAGGAATTTTAATAAACTCTGATTTTCTTAATGGTCTTGAAGCACCAGATCAATCTATTTTAGAAACGATTAAAATTTTAGAAACAAAGAAGTTAGGTAAAAAACAAATAAATTTTAGACTAAAGGATTGGGGAATATCTCGACAAAGATATTGGGGGTGCCCGATACCAATTGCATACGATGAAAAAGGCAAAGTTCATCCGATCCCAAAATCAATGCTACCTGTAAAACTACCAGAAAAAGTTGATCTTAAAGTTAAAGGAAACCCTTTGGATAGTCAGCTAGATTGGAAACAAATAAATATAAATGGTAAGATATTAACAAGAGAAACAGACACATTGGATACATTTGTTTGTTCATCTTGGTACTATCTAAGGTTCTGCTCACCTAAAGAAAAAAGTTATGGATTTAATAAAGAAGAGGTTGATTATTGGATGCCAGTCGACCAATACATTGGTGGAATTGAACATGCTATATTACATTTGCTGTATTCAAGGTTTTTTATGCAAGCTCTTTCTTTTAAAAATCAGGAATTTTCTTTAAAAGAACCATTTGATGGACTTTTTACTCAAGGCATGGTTTGCCATGAGACATATAAGGACCCTGATGGAAACTGGGTGAGTCCAGATGAAATAAAAATTATCGATGGGAAAAAATTTCTTAAAAAAGATAATTCTAAACCAATAACCGTGGGATCATCTGAGTCCATGTCTAAATCAAAAAAAAATACTATTGATCCAGAAGATATTATTTCAAATTATGGCGCAGACTCAGCAAGATTGTTTATTCTATCTGATAGCCCACCCGAAAAAGATATACAGTGGTCTGAAGAAGGGATCATATCTTCTTTTAAATTTGTTCAAAAGTTATGGAATTTAAATATAAAAATTTTAAATGAAATAAATAAAAACCATAAATTAGATTGTGATAATGAAATTGAAAAAAGAACTAATTTATTCTTAAAAAATATTACAAACAATTTAGAAGAATTTAGTTACAATAAAATCATTGCAAATTTGCATGAAATATACTCTTTTTTTATAAAACAAATTGAAAAGCCATACAAGAAAGAGACGTTGGTTGAAAATTTTAAAAAAATATTAATATGTATGACGCCAATAATTCCTCATTTCGCATATGAATGTCTACATCAATTGAATATAAAAAAAATAGATTGGCCAAATTATGATGAAACAATTCTTGTTAAAGACACTATTAATGTTGTAATCCAAATTAATGGAAAAAAAAGGGGGTTAATAAAATCTAAACCTAATCTATTAGAAGAAAATCTATTTGAAATAATTACAAAAGATGAGAAATTAAATAAGTATTTAGAAAATAAAAATGTAAAGAAAAAAATTTATATTAAAGATAAATTAATGAATATAATCATTTAAATGAGAAAAAGTTTAGTTCCAATATTATTTTTAATTGTAGCAAGTTGTGGTTTTACACCAATGTATAATACATCTGAAAAAGTAGATTATAATATCAATTTGATCGAGGAAAAAGGTGATGGTGTAATTAATAATAAAATTATTTCTGAAATTTCTAGACTAACAGATAAAAATTCAAAAAAAATTTACAATATCAAATTAACTACAAAATACTCAAAATCAATTATATCTAAAAATGCTAAAGGATCTGCAACAAACTATGAAATAAGTGTTGATTCAAATTTTAATATTGAATACGAAAATAATGTGAAAGAAATTAATATAAATGAAAAACAAAATATTAAAAAAATTACAGATATATTTGAACAGAGAAATTATGAAAATACACTAAAAAATAATTTTGCTATATCGATTGTTAATAAACTAAATATTGAGTTATTAAGTATAAAATGATTTTAAAACAATATGAAGTTTCAAAAATCAACACAAAAAATTTTCCGATAATATTGTTTTATGGCCAGAATAATGGAGCTAAGGAAGAAGAAATATTAAAGTTAATAGAAAAAAATAAAGACAAAAAGCATAGTACATATGAGGAAAAACAAATTTTAGAAAACTATGAAACATTTTATAATGATATAGCTTCAGATTCTTTGTTTGGTGAAAAGAAAATTTTCATAATAAAAAGAGTAACAAACAAATTAGTTAAAATTTTAGAGGAAATACTTGAAAAAGAATTTACAAATTTTTTATTAATTCTTGATTCAGCAATTCTCGATAAAAAATCAAAATTAAGAAATCTTTTTGAAAAAGATAAAAGACTTATATGTATTCCTTTTTATGAAGATAATATTGCTCAGTTAACTCAAATAGCAAATAATTTTTTTAAGAAAATTAATTTTCCCATATCACAATCAAACATTAACTTAATAGTAAATAAATCTAATGGAGATCGTGGAATTTTAAAAAATGAATTAACAAAAATTGAAATGTTTGTTCAAAACGATAAAAAATTAAACACATCAAATCTTTTGAAACTAATAAATATTGCAGAAAATTTAAGTATTTCAGATTTAG
This sequence comes from uncultured Pelagibacteraceae bacterium, assembly GCA_902629285.1. Classification (GTDB taxonomy): domain Bacteria; phylum Pseudomonadota; class Alphaproteobacteria; order Pelagibacterales; family Pelagibacteraceae; genus Pelagibacter. The sequence continues at coordinate 100,002 of CACOQN010000003.1, forward strand.
TTGATCAATGTCTTGCTAAAAATGAAAAAAAAATAATCAGTATTCTTAACGAAAATAATTTTAGTAGTGAAGATTGTGTTGTTATTGTGAGAACCTTTTTAAACAAGTCAAAAAAAATTCTCAAGCTTGCAGATGAATATGAAAAAAATAAAAATTTAGATCTAACAATTTCATCAGCAAAACCCCCTATTTTTTGGAAAGATAAGGAAATTACTAAACAACAAATTTCAAAATGGAATACTGAAAATATTAAAAATTTAATTTATAAATTATTTGAGATAGAGTTTTTAATAAAAAAAAATTATCAAAATTCTGTAAATTTAATTACAAACTTTATTTTTGAACAATGTTCATCTAAGAACTAATAATTTGACTTAATAATATCTATAATTTTATTTAATTGATCTAAATCTTTATACTCAAAAGCAATTTTACCCTTATTTCTTTTATTATTTTGAATATCTACATTAAGACCAATTTTGTTCGCTATAGATAATTCAAGAGCTAAGATGTTTGAGTCTTTTCTTACTTTAGATCTATTCCTTTTATTTTTAAACAATTTAACAAAATTTTCTGATTGCCTTACAGAAAGTTTCTTTTCTATAATTTTATTTGCAACAAAACTTGCATTATTTAAACCAACTAATATTTTAGCGTGCCCTGTACTTAATTTTTGAATTTCTATTAATTTTATAACATCACTAGGTAAAGTTAAAATTCTTAATGAATTAGATATATAGCTTCTACTTTTACCAATAAATTTAGAAACCTTTTCTTGATCATAAGAAAATTCATCTATTAAACGTTTGTAACCTTGAGCTTCCTCAAGTGGATTTAAGTCATTTCTTTGAACATTTTCGACTATTGCAAATTCTAAAGATTTTAAATCATCTGCCTCAGTTATGACAATAGGAACATTGTGCAGACCAGCTCTTTGTGCTGCTAGCCATCTTCTTTCACCAGCAATTATTTCAAACTTTGTTCTATCATCTTTTGAATTTCTAACGATTATAGGCTGTATCATTCCTCTTTCTTTAATTGAATTTGTGAGATCTTCTAAACTAGCTTCATCAAATATTTTTCTTGGTTGATACTTGTTTGGGATCAGATCACTAATTGATGCAAGATTTTTTTGAGGTTCAATTTTTGTCTCACCAATCAACGATGAAAGTCCTCTTCCTAACCCTTTTTTTATTTTATCCATTAAGCAGCACTTCCAATTTTTGCTTCTTGATTCATAAATTCGTCTGTAAAACTAAAGTAAGATTTGCTGCCAGGACATGTCTTATCGTAGATCAATACTGGCACACCATGAGAAGGTGCTTCTGATAGCCTGACATTCCTTGGTATGACAGTTGAGTAAACTTTTTCACTAAAATAATCCCTAGCTTCTTTCTCAACTTGAGATGAAAGCTTATTTCTTTTGTCATACATAGTTAAAAGTATACCCCTGATTTTCAAATCTGGATTTAGACTTACTTTTATCCTTTCGATAGTTTTCATTAGCTGTGTTAAACCCTCTAAAGCAAAAAATTCTGTCTGAAGTGGGACCAATAGAGAATTTGAACTCACAAGTGCCATTACTGTTAGTAAACTTAATGAAGGTGGGCAATCGATTAGAACATAATCATATAATTCTCTAGAAACGTTTAAATATGCGGTTAATTTAGTCTTTAATATAAAAGCCCTGTTTCTATCGTCAGCCGTCTCTACTTCGAGGCCTGATAAATCTACGTTAGATGTGATAATATCCAAATTCTCGAACTGTGTTTTTTTAATTACCTGACTAATTTCTTTAGTTCCATTTAATACTCCATAAATTGTATCACTTGAGTTATCCATATTGGATAATCCCAGACCTGTTGTGGCGTTGCCTTGTGGATCTAGATCAATTACTAAAATTTTTTTGTCTAATTGAGATAATCTTGCTGCAAGATTTATTACCGTAGTGGTTTTTCCAACCCCACCCTTTTGATTAATTACTGAAATTATTTGCATATAATTTTTTTAATTTTTTTTTTTAATTTTTTTAATATTTATTAAAAAAGAGTCTTCGCTTGTTAAACTTTTTTTTTCTACATACTCCAATTTCCATTTTTTTTTTGAATTTTCAAAAATTTTTTTTCCACTCTTCCCCATAAAAAAAATTAAATTTTTATATTTTGAAAAATTTTCATATACTAAATCTAAGACTACCGGCATTGGTTTAAATGCTCTAGACATTATTGTTCCTGTTTCTAAATTTTTTATTTCAAAAATATTTTTTTGAAAAATTTTTGTGTTTAAATTTAATTTTTTGGAAACTTCCTCTAAAAAATGGCTTTTATGGTAACTTTTTTCATAAAGGTGCACATTCATATTATTTTTCATATTTTTCAGTATAATTGCTACGATAATCCCAGGCATACCACCCCCTGAACCTATATCAGTGGTTGTATTACTATTTAAGTCAATAAAATCAATAATTTGCGCTGAATCTATAATATGCCGATTAATTATAGCCTTTTTTGATGCTGTATTTTGGCTAATTATGTTGAATTTTTTATTTTTTTCAAGAATCATGGATATATAGTTTTCAAAGTCCAAAAATGTTTCACGTGAAACATTTAAGTGATTGATTCTAGAATAAGAATTTAAAATTTCTTTATCCATTAAGCTATATGCTTAATAGACTTTCTTTTTACATGTGACAACAAAATATATACAGCAGCAGGAGTTATTCCATCAATTCTTAGAGCTTGACCCATTGTTTTGGGCTTTATTTTTTTAAATTTAGCTTTTACCTCATTAGACAAACCTGATAGTCCATCATAATTAATTTTATCAGGAATAATTAGGTTTTCATCTCTTTTAAATGCTAATATGTCAGCTTTTTGCTTTTTTAAATATCCTCTGTAATGAGCGTTAATTTCAACTTGTTCATCAATTTCTTTACTAAAAAAGGGTATATCAGACCATATTTCCCTAATTTTACTCATATTTACCCCTTTTTGAGTCAAAACTTCGATAGATGATCTCAATATTCCGTCTTTAGCTATTTTTATTCCAAATTTCTCCGCTTTAGATGGTGAAATCTTAGAATCTTTCATTTTTACATTTATTTGATTAATTTGCTCAAATTTAGTCAAATATAAAGCTTTTCTTTCATTGCCTATTAAGCCAATTTCTATTCCCTTTGCAGTTAATCTTTGATCAGCATTATCAGATCTCAAGCTCAATCGATATTCTGCTCTCGATGTAAACATACGGTATGGCTCAGCTACTCCTTTAGTCACCAAATCATCAATCATTACTCCTATGTAAGCGTCAGATCTATCAAGTATGAATGGTTCCAATTTTTTAACAGACAAGGCTGCATTTATTCCTGCTATAAGTCCCTGCGCAGCAGCTTCCTCATATCCTGTTGTTCCATTAATTTGACCAGCAAGATAAAGATTGCTTATCTTTTTAGTTTCAAGGGTTAAGAATAGTTCACGTGGATCTATATAGTCATATTCTATTGCATATCCTGGTCTTAATATAGTAACATTCTCTAAACCATTGATATTATTACATATTTCTTGTTGCACGTCAGCTGGAAGTGATGTCGAGATACCATTTGGGTAAATTGTGTGATCATTTAGACCTTCTGGCTCTAAAAATATCTGGTGACGTATTTTATCTGCAAATTTTACTATCTTATCCTCTATAGATGGACAATATCTTGGGCCAACCCCTTTTATGCTACCTGAGTACATGGCGCTCTTAGATAAATTCTTTTCTATAATGTTATGAACCTTTTCGTTTGTATAAGTTATTCTACAAGATATTTGTTTGTTTAAATTTTTTTTAGTTAAGAATGAAAAAAAATAAGGATCTTCATCTGCAAATTGTTCTTCTAAGTTTTCAAAATTAATAGTTCTTGAATCTAACCTTGGTGGTGTTCCAGTCTTTAATCTTCCAATTTTAAAATTGTATTTAGCTAATTGTTCACTCAAACCTGTAGAAGGTTTTTCATCATATCTTCCTGCAGGTGTTCTTTCATCACCTATATGTATCAAACCATTTAAAAAAGTCCCTGTTGTGAGTATTATCTTATTGGATAGAACTTTCTTACCTTCTTTAGTTTGAAACCCACTTATTGAGTTTTTATCAAAAATAAACTTGATTACGGGATCTGAAAAAATGCTTAAATTACAGTAGTTTACTAATTTTTCTTGCATATATTTTCGATAAAGTGATCTATCTGATTGAGTTCGCGGTCCTCTGACTGCTGGACCTCTACTTCTATTTAACAATCTGAATTGTATACCTGATTTGTCTGCTACATCTCCCATAACACCATCAAGCGCATCTATTTCTCTAACTAAATGTCCTTTACCCAAACCACCTATTGCAGGGTTGCATGACATCTCCCCAATAGTTTCTATTTTGTGAGTGAATAGGGCAGTGTTTACTCCTAAACGAGCCGAAGCTGCTGCAGCTTCACATCCAGCATGACCACCTCCAATTACAACTACATCAAATGACAAATCATTTTTCATAAGCCAAATTTATAGGTGATTAAATAATTTACAAGATAGGCTAATTATTTTGTAAATAAGACACATTTATCAACGTTTTTTGATTAAAAAAGTCTAAAAAACCAGCAAAAAAAGGTATTATTTACCGATACAAAAATCGTTGAAAATACTACCTAATATCTCCTCTACATCGACTTTTCCAACAATCATGCCTAAATGTCTAGTAGCTAATCTTAAATCTTCTGCAGCTTTATCAAAATCTTCGATTTCTTTTTTTTGATTAAAGTTATTTAGATAATCTAAACACTGTTGCAAATGTTGCCTGTGCCTCTCTCTTGTAATTAAAATATCATCAGTTCTAAGAAATTTATTTTTTAAATTATTTTTTATTTTTGAAATTAATTCATCTATGTTTTTATTTTCTTTAATTGAAATTAAAACATGATTTGTTTTTTTAATTTCTGGGTCGATGTCTTTTTCTAAAAGATCAGATTTATTTATAACTAAAATTGCATTTTCATGTAACAAATCCTTCAAAACATCAGTAAAATCAAGGCTTTTTGCATCAATCACAACAAGCTTTAGATCTGCTTCTTCAGCTCTATTAAGAGATAATTTAATTCCTTTTTTTTCTATTTCATCTTTAGAATCTCTTATTCCAGCTGTATCAGATATTATAACTGGATAACCGTCTATATTTAGATGGGTTTCAATTACGTCTCTCGTTGTGCCTGCAATTTCAGAAACGATTGCAACATCACGATTAGATAAATGATTAATCAAGCTTGATTTTCCGGCATTAGTTGGTCCTAAGATAGCAATTTTAAAACCTTCTCTAATTCTTTCTCCAACTTTTTGATCATCTAATATTTTTTTAATTTTATTTATCACTTCATCTGAACTGTTTTTAATTTCTTCTAAAATATTATTTGGTAAATCTTCATCTGGAAAATCAATTTTAGCTTCGAAATGAGATAAAATTTTTAAAAGTTTTTCTCTTAAAAAATTAAATTGATCTGCTGATTTTCCATTCATAATTTTAATTGCTTGTTGTCTTTGAATTTCTGTTTCTGAAGAAATCAAATCAGCAATGCTTTCTGCTTTAAGTAAATTTATTTTTCCATTTTGAAATGCAAGTTTTGTAAATTCACCAGGTTCAGCTAGTCTACAATTTTCTATGTCTGAAAGAGAGGAGTGCAGGGCATCCACAACAGCTTTGCTGCCATGAACTTGAATTTCAGCCATATCTTCACCAGTGTAGCTCTCTGGCCCAGGAAACCATAAGATTAAACCTTCATCAATCAGCTCAGAAGTGTTTATTTTATTGATTTTTCTTAATGTTGCTACTCTCGGCTTTGGTGGCTCTTTGCCAGTTAAAAGCTTAATAACTTTTGAAGTGTCTTGTCCTGAAAGTCTTATAACAGCCACACCTGATATACCAGGACCACTTGATAAAGCATAAATCGTCATAAAATATTTTCATTTAAATAGTTCAATTTATAAAAGCAAATTTTCTATCCTCCCCAGACATTATAAATATCAGAGTCAATATATCCGTTAAATGAAATCGATCTTCTTTCCTCTCCTGTCCCTTTAAATGGGTATACTGTATGCATTAAATAATGTGGGAAAAAATAAAAATCACCCACTTTGGGAATTATTTTTAAAACTGAATTTGACATAAACCTATGTGAGCCATCAATAAAATTTAAATTACCTCCTTGAAACATTTTTCCACCTTTTCCAGCAGCATGTTCTCCTAAATAATCTGGAACTTTTAAAAATCCCGCTCCAGAAATATGTCCTCCATGCCAATGTATTGGATTAAATTCATGTTTGAATTGTCTTACAATCCAAGTCTGTATAATTTCAAATTTGGTAATTTTTTTGTTCATTTCCGTTTTAACCCAGCCCTGAACACACGTTCCAAGAAAATTTGCCCATCCACATTTCTTTGCAAAATCAGGCTCGATTTTAAACTCTTGTGTAACATCGCCCACCAATCTACTTCCATGGTCAAGTTTTTTTGATTTTTCTGCATCGGAAATAATTCTGTCAACATAACTATTTAAATCATTTACAATACTATCTGGTATTTTGACTTTTAATATTGATGGTCCAAACGGTTTAATTCGTTCCAATTTAATTTCCATATCTCATTAAAACATTAATGAAAGATTATGTAAATTTTTAATTTATATTGATATTTGTTTTAAGTTACTTTTATATACAGTATCTATGCTGGTTTGTTCATTGAGTTAAAAAACTCAGCATTATTTTTTGTGTCTTTTAATTTTGAGTTAATAAACTCTATAGCGTCCATGGTTCCCATAGGAGCGATTATTCTTCTAAGCACATTCATTTTTTGTAAATCATTTTTGTCGAATAATAATTCTTCTCTTCTTGTGCCTGATTTTGTTATATCAATTGCTGGATATATTCTTTTATCTGCAATTTTTCTATCTAGTATAGTTTCGCTATTACCTGTTCCTTTAAATTCTTCAAAAATAACTTCATCCATTCTACTTCCTGTATCAATTAAAGCTGTAGAGATAATTGTTAATGAACCACCTTCCTCGATGTTTCTTGCTGCACCGAAAAATCTTTTAGGTCTTTGAAGTGCATTTGCATCAACACCTCCTGTTAAAACTTTACCGGAACTTGGTATCACGGCATTATAAGCTCTTCCCAATCGGGTTATAGAATCTAACAAAATAATAACATCTTTTTTATGTTCGGTTAGTCTTTTAGCTTTTTCAATAACCATTTCAGCCACTGCAACATGCCTTTGTGCTGGTTCATCAAAAGTAGAACTAATTACTTCGCCTTTTACAGTTCTTTGCATGTCTGTTACTTCCTCTGGACGTTCATCAATCAGAAGCACCATAAGATAACATTCAGGATAATTTTTTGCTATAGAGTTTGCTATACTTTGCAAAATCATTGTTTTTCCAGCTTTGGGTGGGGAAATAATAATAGATCTTTGTCCTTTTCCGATAGGGCTTACGAGATCAATGAGTCTTGGAGTTAAATCTTGTTTTTTTTCAACTTTTGTAGTTTCAACTTCCATCACTAATTGTTTATCTGGATATAACGGCGTTAAGTTATCGAATGCAATCTTGTGTCTAGCTTTTTCTGGTTCTTCAAAATTTATTTTACTAACTTGCAATAATGCAAAATATCTTTCTCCCTCTTTGGGGGCTCTTACTGGTCCTTCCACTGTATCTCCTGTTCTTAAACCGAATTTTCTAATTTGACTAGGGCTTACATAAATATCATCTGGTCCTGGAAGGTAATTTGACTCCATTGCTCTTAGAAAACCAAACCCGTCCTGCAATAACTGCAAGACACCAACGCCAGTTATTTCCTCTTTTTCAGCAACTTTTTTTAAAATAGCAAAGAGTATTTCTTGTTTTCTGAGTGTGCTGGCGTTTTCTATGCCAAGCTCCTCAGCTTGAGCAATGAGCTGTTCAGATGATTTTAGTTTGAGTTCTTGAATGTTCATGATTAAATTTTGATAAGGACTTATCGATATTGATAATATATATACTCTTCAAAGTATTACAAGATGGTTTGTGAAATATTAAAAAAAAGTAGTAAAATAAAGGTTTTTAGATAAATTTTAGTAAGTTTTTTCTATTTCCTCAGTAAAATCTTTGACTTTTGACCAATCTGTAAATTCATATGATTGTGTAGTATCTGTAGGGCCATTGGTAATAAACATAATAAATTTAATTATGTATTTATCTAAAAGATTATAATTAGGATAATCGAGTTTTCCTGCAAAAACGTTTATTTTCTTGGGTATCCATTTGGATTTTTTTAAAAACTTTTTTACATATGGATTAGTTTCTGAGGTATTTTTCCCTGGTTTTCTCGCAACAACATTTACTGAAAAAAAAACAGATTTTTTTTTATCTAAAATATTTTTATTTAAATTAACAAATTTAAAAAGTTCTTGTGAATAGTTGCCATATCTTATGCTGGCACCAATTATAATTTTTTCAAAATTAGATAAATTTACATTTTTTGCTTCTTGTAAGGAAACCAAGTTAACGAGATTTTCACCATTTAATGAATTTGCTATCCTTTCACAAATTTTTTTTGTATGACCGTCTGTGCTTGAATAGATAATCAAAGAATTTGACATATTTAAATATATTTATGATTTATTCATGACCTGTTGTGGCATTTTTTCATAAAATTTTTTATCTAATGTATATTCGATATTTTCTTTGTCTTGGGCAGAACCCTCTGCCTGAGTAAATGTATATTGAGCAAAGTCTTTGCACCAATTCTCTTTGGTATTTAAGCATTCTATCGGATAAATATTTCCGCCCCAGTCTTTTGCGTCATTTACAAGCTCGTGACCCAATTCATCAGTTGTTTCCAGACAATCAGCAACAAAACTTGGGGAATATATGGCTATTTCTTTTTTTCCCTCAGATATTAATTTTTTCACTACTTCTTCTGTGTAGGGAGTTATCCACTCTTCAGAACCAAAACGGCTTTGGAAACTCATCATGCATTGTTCGGGCGCAATGTGTTGTAATTTATTTGTGATAAGACAAAACGTTTCATAGCAGTGCCTATAGTAGTCATCACCTTTATTAACAATTCTTCTTTTTTGCATTCCGTGAAAAGTAATAATTAAAGAATCTATTTTTTTTCCTTGTTTTTGAAGTTCATTTATTTTCGCATCAACTTGGTTTACAGAATTGTCAATAAAAGCATGAGTTCTATGAAAATTTGTAATAACTTCAAAAGTTGGTATTTTGACTCTTTTAGATAATTCTTTTGCTAACGCATCTATGCCTGAGGCTATTGTGCTTTCAGAATATTGAGGAAACATCGGTATTACTAAAAGCTTTGTTGCACCAACGCCCTTTTTTAAATCATCTTCCCAGCTATCATAAACTTCATTTACATATGGTGGCGATAAAAGAAAGGCGTGATTTACTTCTACATAACCATTGGGATCAATTTTCTTTAGTTCTTCCCTTACATTTTTCGTAAAATCTCTTGTATTTGTAATTAAAGGAAAGTTTTTGCCGTCCCAGATTCTCGCATAAAGCTTTGCAGATTTTTTTGGTCTAAAGGGTAATACAAAAAAATTTAAAATTATTTTCCATAACCACGGATTTATATCAACTACACGCGGATCACCTAAAAATTTTCTAAGATATTTTCTTAGGGCTTTAGTCGTAGGTTCAGAGGGCGAACCAAGCTGAACAAACACAACTTTTGTTTTTCTTTTTGGATGCGTATAAACTTGCGTCATATTAATAATCTTTTACTGTTTTTACTAAATATTCAAACATATTTGGATCCGTCTCCGGTAGTACCCCATGTCCCAAATTAAATATATATGGATGATCTTTAAAAATATTGAGATATTTTGAAGCTTCTTTTTTAATTGTTTCTTTGTCAGTTAACAAAACTTTTGGGTCTAGTCCTCCTTGAACAGGAATTCTTATGGTTTTAACTGCTTCTTTAGGGTCTAAGTTATAATCAATATTTATTGCGTCTGGATTAACAAATTCACAAAACTCCTTGTAATTTTTTATTCCTCTTGGAAAACATATAACTGGTACATTTAAAGACTTAACATAATTCACAAGGCTTAAAGTTGGTTTATAGATATAATCTGGTAAATCTTTTTTTTCTAAAAGACCTGCCCAACTATCAAAAATTTGAATTATATTCGCACCATTGTTGACTTGATTTTTTATGTGGATCTTTAAAAATTTATCTATGATTGATAACGTTTTATTTATCAAAACTTGGTTTTCAAAAAAATTCACTTTTAATTTATTTTTTGGAGATTTTTGATTAATCATATAAACCAACAATGTCCATGGAGCACCAATGAATCCAATAGTATTTTTATTATTTAAAATTGGATTTGAACTTACTTTTTTAATTGCTTTATAAACGTTATTTACTTTTTCTATAAAATCAGTTTCATCAATTTTTATTATCTCATCTAATTTTAATTGTCCCAACTTAGGGCCAAAATTTTTTTCAAACTCAACTTTTTGACCCAAACCATAAGGTAACATTAAAATGTCTGAAAAAATAATAGCAGCATCTAAATCAAATCTTTTCAAAGGTTGTAAAGTTATTTCGGACGATAAATCGTTATTCAAACACAAGTTAATAAAGTTTGGGTTATCTTTTCTAATTTGTCTAAATTCTGGCAGATATCTCCCGGCTTGTCTCATTATCCATATGGGATTAAAAGATGTGTTTTTTTTTATTATTACTTTATTTAAAGGTTTCATATAAAAGCTTTTTTAATTATTGTAGTTGTAGTATATCCTGTGAATAAAGGTGATTAATTTTTATAAACATTATATTCACAGTTTCCAAACATCTTAAAGGATTAAAACCTTTTAAAATCAGGCTTTTTTATTTAAATTGATTTTAGTGGATTGTTTTATCCTGCTTATTATTAATGTTAACAAATGATAGATTTTACAAGCTAAATTTTAAAAATTATAAATTGTTTATTCTGATTAAAATAATACAAATTTACTAACTATTTATTCATGACTAATACATACCAAATATATTTAATATCAGATTCGACCGGTGAAACCCTTGATAGAATTTTTTTAGCACTTAAAGCACAATTCTTAAATTTCGAATATAAAGTAAATTCATTTTCTTTTACTAGAACAGAAAATCAAATTTTAAAAATTCTTGATGAAGCAGAAAAAAATGTAAATTCAATAATCCTATACACTATTGTCGATAATAATTTAGCAAAATATTTGGCGAACAAAAGTGAAGATAAGAAAATTCCATGTTTTGGTGTTCTAGGAAATTTAATTTTAAATTTTTCAAAAATTTTAAACCAAAAAGCAACACACGAACCTAGTGGTCAACATATATTAAATGAAGAGTACTATAATAGAATTGAAGCAATTCAATTTACAATGAATCATGATGATGGCAATTTAATACAAGAAGTTGATAAATCTGACATAATTCTTGTAGGTGTGAGTAGAACAAGCAAAACTCCAACATCAATTTATCTGGCAAACAAAGGTTTCAAAACTTCAAATATACCTCTTGTAAATCAAAATTCATTGCCAGAAAAATTAAAACAAAATCCTCAAATGGTTTGTGTAGTAGGATTGACAACAGAACCCGAAAGGTTAGCAGATTTAAGAAAAAATAGAATGAATTCTTTAAAAGAAACTGAAAATATAAAATATACAAATTTAGAGAATATAAAAAAAGAAGTTTTAAATGCAAAAAAAACCTTTCAGAAATATAAATGGCCACTTATAGATGTTACAAGGAAATCAGTTGAAGAAACAGCGGCATCTATAATTAAAATACACGAAATATATCTTAATAATGAAAAATAAAATTATTCTTGCTTCAAAAAGTAAAGTGCGAAAAGAAATATTAATAAAAAATGGCATAAAATGTGATGTTGAACCATCTAATGTTGACGAAGATACTGTAAAAATTTCTTTAATAAAAGCAAAAGCTACTCCCGAAATCATTTCGAAAAATTTAGCTGAATTAAAAGCAAACAAGGTTAGTATGAAAAATCCAGGTGAAATTGTATTGGGAGCAGACAGCGTAATAGATTTAGGCGGTGAACTTATATCTAAACCCGAAAGTAGAGATGAAGCTTTCTCAATTTTAAAAAAACTTAACGCAAAATCGCACAACTTAATAAGCTCGGTTTGTATTTCTAAAGATGCCTCAATGATTTGGAATCATACAGATAAAGCTACGCTTACAATGAAAGAATTTTCAGACAAAGAATTAACAAAATATTTGAATAAAATATCAGACGAAAATCTTTACAATTATAATGTGTATCAAATTGAAGGGGAGGGCAGAAATTTATTTAAAAGTATAGACGGCGATAAAGACACAATAATGGGATTACCTGTTAGAAAAATAAAAGAATATTTAGAAACAATAAAATGAAAAATTATTTTGTAATTGGCAATCCAATTGAACATTCATTTTCTCCAAGACTACATAATTATTGGAATAAAATTCATAATATTAAAGCTGAATATTTTAAAAAAAAACTTTCAAATTTAGAGATGGAGGGTTTTATTAATGATTTTAGAAAAAAAAAAATATCGGGTGTCAATGTAACGGTGCCCTTCAAAAGATCAGTAATCAATTATTTAGACATATTAAGTTCAGAGGCAGAAAAAACACAGTCTGTAAATACTATAACCCTAGATCAAAACAAATTAATTGGACATAACACTGATATTTTTGGCTTTGAACAAGCGATTAAAAAATTAAATTTTAAAGTTTGTGGAAAGAAAATTTTTATTTTAGGAGCAGGGGGGGTGGTGCCTTCAATCATATATGCACTAGATAAAATGAAAGCATCTTCAATAATTATTAGCAATAGAACAAAAGAAAAAGCTGAGAAATTAAAAGATCAATTTAATAAAATTAATACTTTAGATTGGGGAGAAATTCCTGATTTTGATTTAATTATTAATGCAACTAGCTTGGGTCTTAAGAACGAAACTATAAATTTAGATTTTTCAAACATTAACAAAAATAAATTATTTTATGATCTAATTTATAATCCTGGTGAGACAAATTTTTTAAAAGAGGGAAGAAAACTTGGAAATTTGTCTGAGAATGGAAAATTAATGTTTGTTTATCAAGCTCAAGCAGCTTTCAATCTTTGGCATGGTGTTAAACCAGATATAAATAAACAAACGCTTGAATTGCTTAATTTATGATCAGAATTGGAATTTTAGGTGATATTGGTTCTGGAAAATCTTTTGTAGCAAAAAATTTTGGTTATCCAGTTTTTAATGCTGATTACGAAGTAACTAAAATTTATAAATCTGACAAAAGAGTTTTTGGTAAATTAAAAAAATTATTCCCCCAATATATTTCTTCGCTCCCTATAGATAAAAATGAAATTACAAAAGTTATTCTTGCTAGAAAATCAAATCTTAAAAAAATTATTCAAATTATTCACAAAGAAGTTAGAAAAAGAATGAATATTTTCATAAAAAAAAATAAAAATCAAAAAATTATAATTTTAGATATTCCATTATTGCTAGAAAATAAAATAAATAAAAAAAAAGATATCTTAATATTTGTA
>CACOQN010000004.1 GCA_902629285.1 uncultured Pelagibacteraceae bacterium
GAACACCAACCACTTCACCGTTCAAGTTTTTTATATTTCCTTTTTTAAAAGAGTCTGGTCTAAATTTTTGAATTACAGATGCGTAATCACCACTTGGTACAAAACAAATATCCTGGCTATCAGGTTTATCAGCTACATTCAGCTCTAAATTTTTAGCAATTTCTCTAGTTTTATCCTTAAGCATACTTCCTAAAGGAAATCTTAAATAATTTAATTGTTCTCTAGTTGTATTAAATAGAAAATAACTCTGATCTCTATTTTCATCAATTGCTCTATACATATTTGTTGTTTTATTTTGTGTTATACTTTTTACATAATGACCAGTTACTAAAGCATCTGCTTTGAGTTCTTTTGAAACCTCAAATAAATCTTTAAATTTTACTGTTTGATTACATTGAACACATGGAATTGGTGTTTCGCCTTTTAAATAACTATCAACAAAATTATCAATTACACCTTGTTTGAATTTATCTTGATAATACAAAATTTTATGCTCTATGCCCAATTTATGTGCAACACGTTTTGCGTCCATTACATCTTGACCTGAACAACATTGTTTTGAGTTAGATACTTCCTTATTATCATCATAAAGTTTTAAAGTTATGCCAATAACCTTGTAGCCTTCTTTTTTCATGATACCTGCGACAGTTGATGAATCAACACCACCTGACATTGCTACAACTACAGTAGTATCTGATGGCTTTTTATCTATCCCAAGTGAATTTAAATTTTTATTCATAAGGTGGTATTTATACTTATTTACAATATAAGTTAAATATAATGATTTTAGATTATGAACCAGGCGACAAAGTCACAAATCCACTTAAAAAAGAATGGGGAATTGGTCAAGTTCAATCAATAATTAATGATAAAGTGACTGTAAACTTTGAAAATGTTGGAAAAAAAGTGATTAACGCAAAAAATGTTGAATTAATAAAAGTAGGAAAATAAAAGTGGATTTTAAACACGTAATAGAACATTTAATAGAAAGTTTTTTAGCTGCTGGGGATTTGGCACTTCAATTAAGGGAAAAAGGATTAATAAATAAAATAAAACCTGACAACACTCCTGTGAGTAATGGTGACCTTGAGGTTAATCAATTAATTTTAAGTAAAATTTCTGAAATCACTCCAGAATTACCAATAATTTCAGAGGAATCTAGTGAAAATAAAGATATTTCAAATTTAAAAAATTTCTGGCTTGTCGATCCAATTGATGGGACCTATGATTATATTAATAATCTAGAGGAATTTACAATCAACGCTGGTTTAATTATTAACAACAAGCCTGTTGCTGGATTAATAAATGCTCCTGCAAAAAAAAGAATGTTTTATTCGTATGAAAAAGGTAATGCTTATGAATTTAGTAACGGTAAAACAAAAAATTTGAATAAAATACCTTCTAAAAAATCTAAAAATTTAAAATTTGTTACATACTCAAATAAAATTAAACCTGAAATACAAAAAATTTATGATGATTTAGGAGTAAAAGAAAAGGTACGAATGAAGAGTTCACTTAAATTTTGTGCCGTTGCTACGGGTGAGTATGACGGTTATGTTGCAGAGCCAAGGGCATATGAATGGGATATCGCTGCTGGTCATGCAATTTTAGAACATGCAGGTGGAACTGTAACTGATTTTGATGGAAATGAAATTTTGTATGGAAAAAAAGATTTAAGAAATCCAAGTATTATTTTAAAAAATAAAAATATTTTATAATGGATGAACAATTAAGAATAATACTAATAATTATTGTTTCTGTTTCAATTTTTGGATTGTTATTGTTCGTTTTCGTAAAAAATTATATAAAAAATAAAATCAATCAGCTTGTAAAAGAAGAAAAAAATAAAAAATTAAAGTAAATTTATTATTTTTAAATATTCGTCCTTTTCTATATCCATTACCTTTTTTGATGTTTCAAAATCAAAACCATTTCTTGCAAGTAATGAAATATCTTTTTTATAAAATAAAGTTCTATTATCCTCTGCTCTAGCTGGACCAATTCTTTTTTTTTTACATAATTTTATTGCCGAAAAAAAATCTTGATCAGAATTATCCTCTTTGATTTTATCAACTGTATCTTTAATGAAAATTTCATTTATCCCTTTTCCTATTAAATAATTTCGGATTTTATTAATTGAATTACCTCTTTGAATCATACTTTTAGCTTTACTTTCAGAATAAAATTGATCATTTATAAATTTATTTTTTTCCATATCAGATAAAACAATGTCTATCAGCTTATTTACATCTTTCTTTCTTACATCTGTTGCGGATAGTTTCATGTATTTTTTTAATAAATAAGTTTTTAATTGTTGTTTTGAAGGTGCATACTTTTCAACATATGCAAAGGCAAAATTACGCATCTCATCTACAGTTACTTGAAGAGATTTTTTTCTATTTCTTATAGGAATCATTGTTAGAATTAATATAATATAATTAAATGATTGAACAAATTTATACTTATTTTACTATTGAGACACTTTATATGTGGATCAACCTTGGTGTTCTGCCTTTTTGGTTTATCTTAATAGTGTTTCCACAATCACATTTAAGTAGAATTTTTTTAACATCCATTTTTCCTATTCTCATATTAAGCGGTGTCTATATCTTCATTTTATATAAATCTTATTTAATTGGTTACGATTTTACTGATAATTTCACTCTCTATCTTGGTCTTACTGAATTATCTAGATTATTTGAGGATCATTTATACATAATGATATTTTGGACTCATTTTATTGCTATAAACTTATTTATTGGTGGTTGGATTGTTAAAGATTCTCAAAAATTTTCAATTAATAAAGTTTTGTTGGCTTTACCATTAATATTAACTTATTTAATTGGACCACTAGGTTTATTTTTGTATTGGATAATTAGAATTTTTTATGCAAAAAGAATTAGTTTATATGAGTAATCATATAGATTTTTATTTTGATATAATTAGCCCTTACGCCTACATTGCACATAAAAAAATTCTTAAACAAAAAAATATCATATTTAATTATAAACCAATTTATTTAGGTGGCCTTCATAAACTAGCTGGAATTGATTCTCCTGCATTTAACAAATATAAATTGAGAAATAATATTAATGATTGCAATTTAGTATCTGAAAAAAATAATATTGAATTTAAATGGAATTCTAATTTTCCAATAAATTCTTTAAATATAATGAGGGGATATATTAGTATTAGTAATGATAAGCAAAATGATTATTTAAATTGTTTTTTTGATGCTTATTGGAAAGATAATCAAGACTTGTCAAATATTGAAAACATTTCTAAATTATTAAGTGATTTAAAAATTGAAAGTGAAGTATTTTTTAAGTCTATAAAAGAACAATCGGTTAAAGATAAATTAATTAAATTAACTACTGATGCTTTTAAAAAAGAAGTTTTTGGAACTCCAACTTTTGTAATTAATAATAAAATTTTTTGGGGGCAAGACAGGCTTGATTACGCTATTGAAGAATTCTACAGTTAAACTATTTTAAATTTACTTCTCACAATAGAGGAAAAGCCACCATCAATATGAGATATTTTTTGATATCCCATATCTTTTAATGATTTAACAGCTAGAGCAGATCTTACACCTCCCGCACAGAATAAAACAAATTCTTTATTTTCATCTAATTTACTGTTTTGAAATACTGGACTAGATGGATCTAAATAAACTTCTAGCATACCTCTTGGGATGTGACTTGCTCCCTCAACGCTACCTGAATTTTCTAATTCATTGCTTTCTCTTATATCAATTAGATTGCAACTTTTATCTTGAAACATTGTATATGCTTCATCAACATTAATTGTTTTAATTTGTTTTGAAGTTTCACTAACTAGAGTTTGTAATGATTTAATAGCCATAATATTATAAGACTTATAACATATTATGAAAAAATTTTTTATCAAATTTTGCAAATTATTTGGTTTCGAAATTTTAGATCAAAATAATTTTTCATCACCAACACTAGAAAAAAAATTAAATGAAGATCTTTCGGTAATCAATGAAAAATCAATAATTTTACCCTTGGGGGAAGTTAAAATTACAAAAAAAATTAGTTCAATATTAATTATATTGAGAATGAATACAGATATTCAAATTTGGGACCAAAATAGGAAGAGATTATTCGAATATCCTAAAGTGGAATATACCAAAAGATCACTTAATTCGCTCATAAGATCAATTAATTTTTTTAAAAAAAAATATTCAAATATAAATATCAAAACAATTATTGTTGATGATAATTCAAATATAAAAAACCTTGAAATGATTAAAAAGATAGTTGTGGGAAATAATGTTGAGATAATCAACTTAGATTATTCTAAATTTCAAGACAAAATATCAAAACAAAAAAATAGAGAAACCTTTGCAAATCTTGCGAGTTTGCTTCAAAGTTTTGAAATTGGAAAAGAATTTGGTGATGATTTAATTTATTTTGTTGAAGATGATTATTTACATTTCGAACCAATGCTTGAGGAAATGGTGACGTCTTATGAAAGAATTGCTTCACAAGTTAAAAAAGATATTTTTATGTGTCCATCTGACTATCCTTATTTGTATATGAATAATTTAAAAACTAATATTTTGATTGGTAGTAAACGTCATTGGAGAACTGTTGATAGAACGCTTTGTACTTTTATGACAACTAAAAACCTATTAAATAAATATTGGAAAAACTTTTATAAAAATTGTCAAGATAGACATGACCCTTTTGAAAAGTATTTAAATGAAATTTATTTAAATGAAATTTGTATTTCTCCAATAAAGAGTTTGTCACTACATCTTACTAATATAAATTCAAGTTACGGTTTATCACCATTCATCGATTATAAAAAACTTTGGGAGGAAAACAAAATAAATGATTAAGGAAAATATAAAAGCACCAATATTTAAATTACCATCTACAAATAAAAAAAGTTATTCTTTGAAAGATTCTTTAGGAAAATATGTAGTTATTTATTTTTATCCAAAAGATGATACACCTGGATGCACTATTGAAACCAATGATTTCAATAAATTACTACCAAAATTTAAAAAATTAAATTGTGAGCTATTAGGTGTTTCAAAAGATAGTCTTAAAAGTCATGATAAATTTAGAGATAAATATAAAATTAAATTTGATTTACTGGCAGATGAAAAACTAGAAGTTCTTAAAAAATACAAAGTTTGGGGTAAAAAAAATTTTATGGGACGTGAATTTATGGGGGTTATTCGAAGCTCAATTTTAATTGATAGAAGAGGTAAAATTTTGAAAGTTTGGAATAATGTAAAAGTAAAAGATCATGCAAAAGAAGTGTTAGAAACTCTAAAAAATATTTTAAAGAAATAAAAAAAAGCCCCTTATTTCTAAGGGGCTTTTAACTAATGAGAGAAAGAATTTAATTTAATCTCTTATTGCGTAAGCTCTTACACCTATTTCAGCAACATCAGTTCCAAGTTTTTCTGCTCCAGAACTAATTCTCAAACCTATTGTTGTCTTCATTACTTTAAAAATTATATAAGACAGAACAAAACTAAATAAACATACTGAAATTACTCCTGTAAATTGAGTTCCAAAATTTGTATCTGGATTACTTATTGGAACTATAAGTGTTCCAAAAATTCCTGCAAACATATGGACTGGTATTGCACCAACGACGTCATCGAGATGTCTTGCTTCTAAAAATTTTGTACCAAAATACATAATAATAGATCCAATAGCACCTATAACAATTGCAAGTAAAGGTGATGGAGTTAAAGGCTCAGCAGTTATTGCAACAAGACCTGCAAGAGCTCCATTCAACATCATTATTATATCTGTCTTTCCACCTAACAATCTTGATACTACTGCAGCAGATACTGTACCAGCTGCACCAGCTAAGTGAGTGTTAACTGCAATCCTACTAATTGCATTTACATCATCAAAAGTACCCATTGCTAATTGACTAAAACCATTAAAACCAAACCATCCAAACCAAAGCAAAAATGTTCCAAGTGTTACAAGCGGTATACTTGAAGCAGCAAATGGCTCTAAAGTTTTAGGTTCACCTGATTTAGTAAATCTTCCCTCTCTAGCACCTAAAACCATTACTCCAGCTAAAGCTGCTGCACCACCACAAGCATGTACTAGAGTAGAACCAGCAAAGTCAGAGAAACCTGAAGTTGCTAACCAACCTCCACCCCATTGCCAACCCATTGAAATTGGGTAAATGAAACCAGACATTAAAAATGCAAAGATGAAAAATGGCCAAATCTTAATTCTTTCTGCCACCGCGCCTGATACGATCGAAACAGTTGCACAAACAAACATTGTTTGAAAAAACCAATCAGAATGGTCTGAATATCCTGTATCCAGACTTAAAGAGTCACCCCACATTAAAAAGGATCCAATATATCCTCCTTCAGGTATTCCATAAGCCATATTGTACCCAAAAAAGAAAAACACAAGTGAGCAAATAGCAAATTTACCTATATTTTTTGCTGCAATAGTAGAAACACTTTTTGTTGTTACAAGTCCGCTCTCTAACATACAAAATCCAGCAGCCATAAAAGCTACTAAAACACCACCTATATAAAATCCAAGTGTATTGAAAATATATTGACCCTCTGGTGAAATAGTGGTCTCAGCATTCACCACAGTTGTAAAACTGATCATAGCGATAAATGATAATAGAATTAAATTTATTTTTTTAAAAAATTTGTTCATAATCTCCTCCGTTAAATAGAGTTTATATTTTTTAAAATTTTTTTTAGAAACGTTTATACGGAAAATTGGCTATGCAGTTTTTGCATATAGAAACAGCCCTAGACGAGTTTTTTGAAATCGTTAGGGCTGTTGAAATATTTTATCTATTGAATACTTCTTTTAAAGCTTTAGCTGGTAAGAATTTTACCTTCTGAGAAGCAGCAATTTGAATTTGCTCACCTGTTCTTGGGTTTCTTCCAACTCTTGCTTTTCGCTTAGCAACTTTATATGTGCCAAACCCAGCAATTTTTACTGAGTCATCACCTTTTAGAGCATCTAAAATAGTGTTTGTAATTGTATCGAAAGTTCGCTCAGCATCTGCTTTACTCAAATTTAATGAGCCAGAAAGCTTTGCAATTAGTTGTTTTTTGTTCATTTTAGCTCCGGTTTTGTTGGTTAATATTTATACTTGTCATAAACCTTGATAAATCAAGCTTTTTTTTAGTATATAGTTTTTTAAAACACACAATATCTTGTAAAATTATAAAAAAACGTTGGTTTTATTGACTTTTTTAGACTTTTTAAAATGTAAACTATCTAAATAAACCCAGGTCTTTTAGATCATTAAATGTTGTGAAAAACATCAATGATAACAACAAAAACAGTCCGATTCGAAAAAAACCTTCTTGGGTTTTTTGAGATAAAGGTCGTCCTAAAACTTTCTCAAAAGCATAAAACATTAAATGTCCTCCATCTAACATTGGAATTGGAAATAGATTAATAAGCCCTAGACTTATTGAAATATAAGCCATCATACTTATAAATGCTAACACTCCAAACGTTGCAACTTGTCCAGAAATTTTAGCAATCCTAATTGGACCTCCTAATTGAGAAGTATCTGCTTTACCTAAAATCATTCCTCCGATGTATTTTAGTGATGAAACAGTTACAAAATAAACTTCATTTGCTGCATGATATAGTGCTTTTGCAGGTCCTAATTTAACATGATTAATCTTATCATTATAAGCAGATAATTTAATACCAACCATTCTTTTGTTTATTTTGTTACCTAATCCATCATCACCTTCAACAACATTAGGTTTTACTTTTAATATTAATTCATCATAGGAACGCTTAACTTTAAAATCTATAAAATCACCAGTAGACAATGTTATAAATTTAGAAACTTCCATAATACTTTTAACTTCATTTCCATCAATTTCTAAAATTATATCTTGATCTTTAAGTCCACCAATCATTGCAGGACTGTCTTTTTGAACTTCGCTGATTACAGCAGGAGTAAAATCTTTACCAACAAACATATAAAGACAAAAAAATATAATCAAAGCTAATAAAAAATTAGCAAAAGGGCCCCCAAAGATGATTAATGCTCTTTGATATAATGGTTTTAAAGTAAATAATTTTTCTCTATCCTCTTCATTATATTTCCTTAATATTTCTTCGTGATCTGCTTGTGAATATACATTTCGATCTCCAAAAAATTTGACATAACCACCTAAAGGAATGGCGCATACTTTCCATCTAGTACCATGTTTGTCATTCCAACCAAATAATTCTTTACCAAAACCAATTGAAAAGTCAGTAACCCCTACTCCATATCTTCTAGCAAAATAATAATGTCCATATTCATGAATAAATACAACTACTAGGATAAGAACTAAAAATGGAATTATATAACTAAACATAATTTAAATATATTTAAATTATAGATTTACTCAATAAGCTAAATTGCCTTAATAAATACCTTATTTTAGTTTAATTTTCGATCATTAATACTATATAATAATTATATGCCATCTTTTGATGTAATTAGTAAAATTAATTATCAAGAATTTGATAATGCTTTAGCTAATTGTGTAAGAGAAATTAGCAATCGATATGATTTTAAAGGCCTTCATATATCGATTGAGCGAAAAGATAAAATGGTCACAACCAATGCCACTGACGAATTAAAATTAAAGCAAGTAAATGAATTGTTACAAACTCATTTGGTTAGAAGAAAAGTAGATCCAAGAGTATTACAAGTTAAAAGCTCTGAAGGAGCCTCTGGTGGATCCATTAGACAAGTAAGTGAATTAAAAGAAGGTATTAGCCAAGAAAATGCCAAAAATGTTATTGCTGAAATCAAAAAACTTAAAATTAAAATTCAAATTAAAATTCAAGGCGATGAATTAAGAGTTGATGGCAAAAAGAAAGATGATCTTCAAGAAGCTATGGCTGCGATCAAAGCAATTGATATTGGTCTCCCAATTGACTTTGTAAACTTTAGAGATTAATCCTCTCAAAGTATTTGTTGTATTTGGTAGAAAAAGATATAAGGAGACATTCAATTACTTAAATATATATCTTTCCCTATATAATGAATTTCTCTGATCTCAATATTGAAAACAAACTAAAAAAATCAATTGATTTAGCTGATTTTAAAGTTTTGACTCCTATTCAAAGTCAATCCCTACCAATCAGTTTAGAAGGAAAAGATGTTTTGGGAACTGCACAAACAGGAACTGGTAAAACTTTAGCTTTTACTATCCCAATGATTAATAAATTGCTTAAAGACAAACAGGCGATGGCATTAATTATTTGCCCAACTAGAGAACTCGCGACACAAGTAATGGAAACAGTTTTAAAACTTAATGTTAGAGAAATAGGAATTGGCAATGCTCTTTTAATTGGTGGCGAGAGCATGCAAAAACAACTTAGACAATTAAAGAAAAGAGCACGAATTATAGTTGGAACACCAGGAAGAATTAATGATCACATTGAGCGAAAAAGTCTAAATCTATCAAAAGTAAATTATCTAGTTTTAGATGAAACTGATCGAATGCTAGACATGGGTTTTACCCCTCAAATAGAATTTATTTTAAAATTTGTACCAAAAAATCATCAGACATTATTATTCTCAGCTACTTTACCTGAAAATATTTTAAAAATTTCACAAAAATATCTTAATAATCCTGAAAGAGTTTCAGTTGGATCTTTATCAACACCAATTGAAAAAATTAAACAAGAAACGTTTCAAATTACACCTGATAAAAAATATCATGAACTAATTAATCAGTTGGTTGAAAGAAGTGGTTCTATTTTGGTTTTTGTTAAAACTAAACATGGTGCAGATAAAATAGTTAAGCGATTAAGATATGATGGACATAAAGCTGATGCTATTCATGGAAATCTAAGACAAAGTAAAAGAGATCGTGTAATTAGAGGTTTTAGAAATGGTAATAGTCGAATTTTAGTTGCAACTGATGTAGCCGCACGTGGATTAGATATACCAGTTATAAAACATGTAATTAATTATGATCTTCCACAGATACCAGAAGATTATATTCATCGAATAGGAAGAACTGGTAGAGCTGGAAAAGATGGTTCGGCTTTAACCTTTTTAACTAACAACGACAGAAATATGTGGAGATCAATTCAAAAACTAATTGATCCTGACTTTAAAGTTAAAGAAGAAGCAAAACCAAATAATCTTAAAGGAAAGAAGTTTAATAAAAAAAATAAATTTAAGAAGAAATTTCAAAAAAAAAAATACAATAAAAAAAATAAATTTAAATCATTTGAAAAGAAAAATAATAAAAGAAAATTTAAAAATAGAAAAAGACCAAAAAATTTTAAATTTAAGAAGAATAAACGAAAATAAAATTATACTTTTTGAATTAGAGAAGCGCTATTATTTGTGGGTTTATTAACATCTTTTGATACTTCATGAAAAATAAGATCAGGAACTTTACGCTCATTTAAGAAAGCTGAACCTTGTAATTCTAAATTTAAATAACGATTAATATCAGCTTGATTTAAAATAACTGGTTGTCTATGGTGAATTTCATTTATGTTTTCTTTTGCTTCTTCTGTAATTAAACAGAATTTATCATTTTCAAAGATACCAGCAAAAAAAATAGGGTTTGTGTCTTCACGAGTAAAATAATGGGGAGTTTTTTCTTTCTCTTCTCTTTTCCATTCATAAAAACCATCTGCAACTGCAACACATCGATTGTTTTTTATTAATTTTTTAAATGAGACTTTTTCATCAATGGTCTCTAACCTTGCATTAATCAAAGCTTTAAAATCTTTATCTTTAGCCCATCCTGGAACTAAACCCCATTGGAGATTTTCTAAAGTATTTCCATTTTTATATTTTTTTATTACTGGCAGTTTTTGATATGGATGAGCATTATAGTTTTCAGCATCTTCAACCTGAATTGCAGATTTAACGAGTTTATTTGTTTTTGTTATCGGGTTTTTAACTACGTATCTTCCACACATTATATTGTTTGCTGTTTCATTAATTCTTCTATTTGCTTGATCATTATTTTTGGAGATCTCATAGCAGGAAAAATTTCTTGCGCTTGTTCATAGCTTCTTATTGCTTTTTCATAATTCTTGAGTTGAATATTTACTAAACCCTGCCCTGCTAAAGCTCCAAAGTGTCTTTGTTCTAAGGCTAATACCTGATCTATATCATCTTGAGATTTTTGAAATTCTCCTAGCATATAAAGTACAGTCGCCCTTTTATTCCAAGCTTCAGCCCAATTTTGATCAAGATTAATAACTTCAGTAAAAATATCTTTTGCTTTAATATAATTTTGATCTCTCACAAATTGAGAGCCCTCTTCTAATCTTGCGGTAAGTTTTTCATCTGTTGGATGAGTGCTCCATAAAGCCCAAATTTCTTGTTCAATTATAAAAGCTACTTTCGATTTATTTGCTTTTAACTCACTAAATAATTGGTTCAGTCTAATATCCCTTTCATTTGCTAATAAGATAGCCTGCGAAAATAAATAAAACAAAATTACTAGGAATACCTTTTTCATAATTAGATATTATCAAATATTAGAATTAGAGTCTTTGGTCTTAAGTGTCTTTGTTGTTATTTTTACAACTATAAAAAGAAATATCTTTTTCTTTTTCCTCTTGTTTTATATTGGTTGTGATTTCGTGAATAAGTTCTCCTGTTTTTCTAGTATAGACTGCAGACTCAGAATAATTCCTCTCTTTATCGAATGCTTGAATTAAGAATATATCCTTATTCGAAATTTTAACCTCTAAATCAATTTTATTAAAAAATTCTGATAGATTTTTAACATTTAGAACGTCTGGTGTTTTAGACTCGATTATTAGCTTATTTATATCTTTTCTTTTAATTTGATCTTTGGTGAAAGATTCAAAATTATGGTTTGGATTTTTTAAAATTACTTTTTCAAATTTACAATTTAAATTCAAGTTAGAGCTCAGAGTAATATTTATATTTTGGGCTTGAGCTATACTAAAACAAAATAAATAACTAAATATAAAAGTAAAAATTTTCATTTAATTATATTAATAATACTTTTTTTTATTGTTTCACTTATTTTAATTGTTCCATCTTTATTGGGGTGTATACCGTCTTGTTGATTTAAACTTGGATTTAGTGCCACACCATCAAGAAGAAATGAAATTAACGGCAAATTATACTTTTTTGATAATTTCGGATAAATTGCATCAAAGTTTTTTTTATAAATAAATCCATGTGTAGTTGGTGCAATCATACCAGCTAAAATAATTTTAATCTTTTTATCTTTTGCAATATTTATTATTTTTTCTAAATTTTTTTCAGTTTCTTCTGGTTGAATTCCTCTAAGCATATCATTAGCTCCTAATCCTAAAATAATTAAATCTATTCCTGGTTCAGATAAACTCCAATCAGCTCTATTCAATCCACCAGATGATGTACTTCCAGAAACGCTTCCATTAATGACTTTAATGTTTAAACCAGCTTGCTTAAGATTATTTTCTAAAACTATTGATAAATGATGTTCTTTAGGTAATCCATATCCAGCCATCAAACTATCACCGAATAAAACTACCTTTTCTATTGCACTTGCGTTTATGTGCACTAGAAAGGTTATCAAAATTTTAATAAATATAGTTTTATTCATGAGTGCTCTTCTTAAATTAAAAAAAATAAATCTCAAATACCAAACTGGTAAAGATAATATCAGTGTTTTAAAGAATATTGATTTAAATATTAAGAAAAAAGAAACTGTTTCAGTAGTTGGAGAAAGTGGCTCAGGGAAAACAAGTTTAATAATGTTAATTGGGGGATTAGAAAAACCAACCTCTGGTAAAATAAATTTTAATAATCAAGAAATAACAGGCCTTAGTGAAGATGAGGTATCAGAAATAAGAAAGAAAAATATTGGAATAATATTTCAATCTTTTTATTTAATTCCTAATTATACAGCGGTTGAAAATGTTGCTCTTACCCTTGAACTTAATAATTTTAAAAATCCAGAAAAAGAAGCAAAGATTTTATTAGATCGTTTTGGTTTGAAACATCGTTTTAATAATCTACCAAGTCAATTATCAGGTGGTGAACAGCAACGTGTTGCTATAGCTAGAGCAATTGCGATGAAACCAGAACTAATCTTAGCAGATGAACCAACAGGAAACTTAGATACAGAAAATTCTATCATGATTGCAAATATTTTATTTAAATATGTTAAAGAAGAAGGTTCTTCTTTAATCATGGTAACTCATGACCCTAAACTTGCCGACAAAGCTAAAAGAAAAATAAAAATTAAAGATGGAAAAATTAAATAATCCTTCAGAATTTAATTTGATATTTAAATACGCTTTAAAAGACTTAAGCAGAAATTATAATAAAATTTCTAGTATCATTATTACACTATTTATAAGTCTTTTTATCTTAAGTGCTATTTTCACAATTGAAGATAGTCTTAAAAAAGAACTTAATGATAATGCCAAAGCACTTTTAGGTGGAGATTTAGAAATTGATTACAATCGTAATCAAGGAAATTTAGATCTAGTTAACAAAGTAAAAGAATTTGCAACTGTTTCTCAAATGATTGAGTTCAGCACTATGCTTTCAACTACTGGAAGAGAAAAAAATAAATCATTATTTACTAGAATTAAAACTGTAGATGAAAAATATCCTTTATATGGAAATGTTGTCTATGAGCCAATTGGTGCTTATGAAAGAATGCAAAAAGAACCTAACACTATCCTTGTCAATGAAAGTTTGTCAAAAACCCTAAATATTAAAATTAATGAAATAGTAAAAGTTCAAGATCAAAATTTTACAATAATTGGAATTATTAAATCTGTACCAGATGTAAGTGGATTTGTTGCATTTGGCGATTGGGCTTTGGCAGGAAAACAAACTTTAGAAATTTTAAAACTTAACGGAATTGGAAGTTTTTTAAACTATGAATACAAAGTAAAGTTTAATGAAAATGATAAGACTGAAGAAATCGAAAAACGAATTGAAGAAATCTTTAAAGACGATCAAAAAGTAAAACTTAGATATCCTGAAAATTCTGCAAGTGGAATAAAGAGAATTATTAATAATTTTTCACAATTTTTGTCACTTGTTTCTATTAGTGCAATGTTAATAGCAGGTATTGGAATAGCAAATACTTTGCTTTCTTTTATTAATCAAAACAACATGTCGATAGCTGTTAGAAAGGCAGTTGGCTTTTATTCAGGCAATATTAAAACACTATATTACCTTCAGTTATTTATACTTTTATTTATCATCACTGTTATAGCTTATGGATCAAGTTTTTTAATTGTACCAATAGCAGATAAATATTTATCTGATGGATTAGGATTAAATGTTTATCCGGTATTTTCATTACTCAATTTTTTAAAAATATTTTTAGTAGGTTTATTGGTTCTTGTAATTTTTTCTATTCCAACAATCAGTTCTATTGATCAAGTAAAAGCGTCTAATTTATTTAGAAACGTATTTCAAAACCTTCAATTTTATTATTCCAAGAGATCAGTTGTTCTAAGCTTTGTTTTATTATCTATCTTAATTTTGATATTCACGGTTGGATCTGAACAACCTTCTTATAGCTTGGGTTACTTTGCTGCTTTTTTTGTGTGTTTAATTGTATTTTTCTTACTTTCGAAATTAATCATTTTTTTCCTAAAAAAATTCAAATCTAGTTCAATAATTTCTTTAAAAGTTTCAATTAAAAATATTACCCAAACAAAAAGTATAACTCCCATTACAGTTATGTCTCTTGGCTTAGGAGTTACTTTGTTATTAACATTAGCTTTAGTTGGTACAAATTTTCAAAGAGAAATAGCTAAATCTATTCCTGATATAGCACCTGATTATTTCTTTGTCGGTATTCAAAAAGGAGAAAGAGAGAAATTTGAACAGGGAATTTTAAATATGGATCCAAATGCATCTATCGAAATTGTACCAATGGTATCCTCTGGAATTGTAAAAATTAATGGTGTAGATCCCAACACTTATATTAAACCAGATAATGATAGTTACTGGGTAATTGGTAGTGAACGAAGATCTTCATGGGTAGAAAATGTACCTGAAGACAATCCAATTTTAGAGGGTGAATGGTGGGATTTATCAAACCCTAATCAACTTCAAATATCTCTTGATGCAAAAGTTGCTAAAGATTTTAACATCAAGTTAGGTGATATTTTTACTTTAAATGTTTATGGGCGTGAAATTGAAGGAAAAGTAATTAATTTCAGAGAAGTGGATTATCGAGATTTAAGCATCAACTTTGCAATGTTATTTAATCCTCAATTTGCAAAAAACATACCTCATGAATATTTAGCTACTGCAAAATTTAATTCAAATAAATTTGATGAAACTGAAATGCTTGAAATCATGCCAAGTTTATCAATGATAAAAATTTCAGATTATTTATCTAAAGTTACAGCTGTTTTAAATAAAGTATTTATTGCAGTTACCTTAATCTCTGCAGTTACTATTGTTATAGGGTTAATCGTAATTTCAAGTGCAATTATGGTTCAAGGGAAAGTAAAAGAATATCAAAATTTAGTCTTTAAAATTTTAGGTTTTTCAAAAAAACAAATTGTTTTTTCATCTTTAATTGAATTCATCATTATTTTTAAATCTGTAATTTTAATTGCAATATTTTTTGCAGTGATTGGTTCAAAATTTATTATGGAAAATATTTTTGAGCTAGTTTGGATGTTTGACTTTAAGGTTTTAATTTATTTAGGATTTTCAATTGGCTTCGTTACTTTAATTTTAATATTGCTAACAAACTTTAAATATTTAAATCCTAAAGTTTATCCTCTATTGAGAAATCAATAATTAGAATTTAGTAATTTTACTATCTAAAGAAATTAGATTTAATTCTACTTTTATTTTTGGAAATTTTTTTTTTATTTGTTTTTTAATTTTAGAGAATGACTCTTTATGAATTTTTTTTTCATTCGTTGGGCTAAATTCTTTTTTTCCATTAGCTATTTTAGCTGCACCACAATCTTTATGATTAATAACAATTAATTTTTCTATTTTATGTAATTTAATAGAGGTTCCTAAATTGTCATAAAACGTTTTATGCCATTGTTTAAATTTATCATGTGTAACCCCAACAGCTGCACCTGCAATTGTAAAAGCACTATATTTTCCTAT
Organism: uncultured Pelagibacteraceae bacterium; assembly: GCA_902629285.1. GTDB lineage: Bacteria > Pseudomonadota > Alphaproteobacteria > Pelagibacterales > Pelagibacteraceae > Pelagibacter. The sequence continues at coordinate 16,111 of CACOQN010000004.1, forward strand.
TAATTTTTTTTTCTTTAAATGATTATGAACTAAATGTTGAAATCTAGGATCCATACAAGATAATACCATTGCTTTAAATTTCGATTTTTTCAATTTAATTCCACTTTAAACATAGCCTCATTTCTTCTATTCATTGGTAGGGTAAATGGACTATCATATGTGGCCCTAATAGGTGGGCTTATAATTGATATATTATTTTTTTGTAACTCTTTTTCTAAAATTTCTTTATGTTTATAAAAATTTCTATCTGAAGCTCGTCCAGAATATCTCAACACTGCATAGTATCCTCCTTCAATATTAATTATTTTAATATCATTCCTACTGGGATTTGGTGCATTTTCTAAGTTAAATTTCGAGGGCAAATAAAATTGCATACTCATATTTCCATTTTTCTCAACCTGAGTAACTGGGGTTGTCATTTTAATTTTCTCTTGAGTGTCGTTTCTACCTGAAATGTAATTAAATAATTTTCTAAAATTACTATCTATTCCAGATGTCATTGTTTCCACCGCTAAACGATCAGAGTATTTTCTAATCTCATATACTTCGTTTTTAGTGACAACTTCATAATTTGCTTCCTCGTAAGCCATAACTGTAGAATAGGGTAAAATAAATAAAGTACAAAAAACTAAAAAATAAAGTTTAATAATTTTCATTGTTACATGACTTTATATTCAAAATTTTGTGTAGTTTCATTAATTTGAACCAATTTAGCACCATTTCTTTCATGAAAATTAGTTGCCATTTCTGTCAGAGGCGAAAGAGTTACTAATCTATTTAAATGATTAGATTTTTTGATTTTTTTAAATACTTCTTTTACTATTAATTTTCCCCCACCCTTTTTTTTAGACCAAACAGTATAAGCGATAGCTATTTGACCACCAGCCTGGTCTCTCATAGCAGTTTGTAGAAATGCATCAGTACTAAGTTTTTCTAACTCCTCAACACTTTTTGGAATTTCATTTGTGTAAGCAAAACACATAACAGCATGAATTTCTCCTTTGTATTCAACTCCAAAAATTTTTCTTCCATATCCGGTTCTGAACTTGTTGTCCAGTTCTGGTCTTACAGGATCTTCATCAGTATTGCATTCTTTTAGCTCAACAAGTTTTGCACCTTTAACCCAACCAAAAAAATTACCAATATTTTTACTCAAAACTTGTCTGTTTTTTCTTAGTCTAGCTTTAATTCTTGGATTGAACTTTTTTATCATAATTTAAAGTATATATTTAAACATTTATTAAAAATTTAGTATGTGTAAAAAAATCATATTAGATAATCATATAAAAGCTTTGAGCTTGTTATAAAAATTAGAGCATATATAAAATTATAAAATAATTTTTCTTCAATAATTTTAAGTAATTTATATCCAATCAATATCCCTAATAACGCAACAGGAAATAAAATTGCCGAATGCTTAAAAGACTCAAGATTGATCATTGATAAATTAATATACAAGGGGAGTTTAATTAAATTTATACAAGTGAAAAAAAATATTCTTGTACCAACATAGATTTCTTTTTTCATTCTGAGAGGTAATAAATAAAGACTTACCGGAGTTCCACCGGCATGAACACAAAAACTTGTAAACCCTGCTACTACAGAACAAACACCACCTTTGAAAAAGTTTTTCTCTGATTTTTTTTCTTTATTTTTTTTTAAAAAAAAATAATGACCTGCGAATAAGAATCCCATTACTCCAATTATAAATTTTAATAATTCCTCTGAAAAATATGAAAATGTTAAGGACCCTATAATTATACCAGTTGCAGCAAAAGGAACCATTAATTTTAAAGTTCCTAAATCAAATTCTTTTCTATATTTATAAATAGCAATAAAATCTGAAAATATTAAAATCGGTAAAATAATTCCTAAAGCTTGATTTAACGGCATCACTAATGTCATTAAAGGAACAGATATCAAAGTCATAGAACCCCCTAATCCTGACTTTGCAATTCCATATAGAATTATGGCTGGAACAACCGTGAAAAAAAATAATAAGTTTATTTCCATTTATTTAATGAATTTAATAATTAAGATTCTAGTAATTTAGGAGCAAAAGAATAAGCGCAATTAGTGCGATAATTGTACCTACAACAATATAGTTAAGTCTAATATTGAATTTTTTTTCCACAAACTCAGTAATATTTTCCCAAAATAAAACGATTAAAAAAATGATAATTGCTGGAAGAATATATTTAATCATTATTTAATTATTATCGTTAACATACACAGACACTCCTCTTGTATTAATATCTACATCAAATTTCTTATGTAATGGCGGAAATGCTCTTTGAGAACAATCTAACCTGTCACACGTTCTACAAGATACTCCAATTGGAATTTCAGTTTTTTTATCTGAAATATCAAGGTTTTCTGTATATACAAACTCTTTAGCATATTTAGCTTCACATCCAAGACCAATAGACAAAATACTTTTTGATTGACCATACCTGCCAACACCTTTTTCAACAGTTCTGGCAATACAGACATATTTTTCACCATTTGTCATTTTACTTACAGCAGCTTGAATAACGCCAGGTCTTGTAAACGCAGAATAAACATTCCATCTAGGACATGCACCTCCATAACGGGGAATTTCAATTCCAGATAAAGAAAATCTCTTCGATATGTTGCCTGCAATGTCTGTTCTTAGCATATGGAATGGTATTCCTGGTAATTTAGGATCTTGTAAACACGTAACTCTATGAGCTACCTGTTCAAATGATGTAGCAAATGTATTCTGCAAAAGCTCTAAATCATATTTTAATTTTTTACATTCATTGTGAAAAAGTTTATATGGCATCAAAATTGCTGCTCCACAATAATTCAAAAGTGCTACTTGAGTTAATCGCTTTGATTCATCTGATGGAAATTTAAAATTTGATAAATATTCTGCAATTATATCTATTGCTCCTTCTTGTGCAATTTGGGCGGCTGCATGTAATTTTTTTGTTTCTAATGAATTGTAATCGCTCAAAAGGAGTTCCTTTTTTGTCTCACTAAATATCTTTGAAAATGGTTTTCCTTCTTCTGGGATTACATCTTTTACAATTATCGAATGTTCTTTTTTTAAATAATCACAAAGAGCAATGTATCTTGTTCTATTATTTTTCTGAACTTTATCAAATATACTATTTGCAAATTCTTCTAATCTTGGAAAATAATTTTTATTTTCTTGAAGAAAATCTGAAATTACCTCTCCAGGAAAAGCTGCCTTCCTACTATCAATTATTTTACCTGAAATATTTTCAACCTTATTAACTATTTCGTGATCTTTTTGTTTAAAGTTATCTCCTAATTTTATTAATGCTCTTGCTATTTTTGGGTTTGTGCTGACAAGGTCTTTTACTTCAGGTCCAAGTATATCTAAATCTTCGAATAACTGGTCATCTAAAAGCTCAGAAATATTATTTTCTAAGTTTATATCGCTTTTACTTGTTAAGTCTGATAAATCTACTCTTAATTCTTTGCTTATTTTGATTAATAAATCCCCATCTATTTTTCGTTTTCCTCCTTCTATTAAATTTAAATATGTAGGAGATATACCTATTTGTTCTGAAAATTTATTTGCCTGTAAACCTAATTGTCTTCTAAACGCCTTTATTTTTGGTCCAATTTTTAAATCTAATTTATTTAAATTTTTACCTTTAGAAAATTTTGATATTGCTTTTTTTGAATTATTTAAATCAATAAATTTATCCGTTTTTAAGTCTGATATCTCGATTCTTAGTTCTTGACAAATTTTTAATAATAAATCAGCATCAATTTTTCGTTTTCCACTTTCAATTAGATTTAAATAACTTGGAGAAATTTGTAATTGCTCAGCTAACTTATTAGCTTGAAGCCCAAGTTGTTTTCTAAACTTTTTTATATTTGCTCCGATATGGCTATTAATCTGCATAATTTAAAAAATTTGTAAATTTTGTAAATTTTAATTTACAAAAAATTAACTAAATTTACAAGTAAAATTGAGGTTTTTTGTAGATTTTGTAAATCTTGTAAATTATAAAATAAACATGAATACAAAACTTAAAAATACAGAAAATGAAGCTCAAATCATCAAAAAAGAAGATTTAGATCATCATAATAGTAGAGGTATCTATATGAGAGATGATCATTGTGATTGGGGATCTAGTGGAATGAATGATCTTATCGAAAAGTCTAACGATAATAATTAATTCCCACCACTAAAGTCATTTTTCATAAAATTAAAAAAAGGATTACATAATGAGTGCTGAAAATATCTCATACGATTTAAAAAGATTTGCAGGAATAAAAAGAGACTATACACCTGAAGAAGTAGAGAGATTAAAAGGTTCTATAAAAATAGAACACTCTTTATGTAAATTACAATCACAAAAATTATGGAAATTATTAAATACTGAAAATTATATAAATACTCTTGGATCATTATCGGGCAATCAGGCTGTTCAACATGCTAAAGCTGGTTTAAAAGCAATATATTTAAGTGGATGGCAAGTTGCAGCTGACGCAAATACAGCTGGAGAAATGTATCCTGATCAATCATTATATCCTTATGATAGTGCACCTAAATTAGTTGAAACAATGAATAACTCGTTAGTTAGAGCTGATCAAATTCAACACATGGAAATTCAAGATGGTGAAATGAATAAAGAAAATAAAGTTGACTATATGCTACCAATAATTGCAGATGGTGAAGCAGGTTTTGGTGGACCACTAAATGTCTTTGAATTAACTAAAAAATTTATTCGAGCAGGAGCTGCTGGTGTTCATTTTGAAGATCAATTAGCAAGTGAGAAGAAATGTGGCCACATGGGAGGCAAAGTTTTAGTACCAACTGGAACAATGGTGAAAAATTTAAAAGCTGCAAGACTAGCTGCTGATATAGCTGAAGTTCCATTAATAATACTAGCAAGAACAGATGCTAATGCAGCAAAATTGATTACAAATGATTTTGATAAAAATGACAAACCATTTCTAACTGGTGAAAGATCTCCAGAGGGTTTCTTTTATGTTAAAGATGGAATTGAACAAGCAATATCTAGAGGTTTAGCTTATGCACCCTATGCAGACTTAATTTGGTGTGAAACAGCTACTCCTAATCTAGCTGAAGCTAAAAAATTCGCTGATGCTATACACGAAAAATTCCCTGGAAAACTTTTAGCTTATAATTGTTCCCCTTCTTTCAATTGGAAAAAACATTTAAACGATGACGAAATAGCATCTTTTCAGCAAGAGATTGCAAAAATGGGTTATAAATTTCAATTTATTACGCTAGCAGGATTTCACACTCAAAATATTGCTATTTTTGAACTTGCCGAAAAATATAAAAAAGAAGGTATGGCAGCATATTCTAGAATTCAACAACAAGAATTTTCTAGAGAAAAAGACGGTTATACAAGTGTTAAACACCAAAGGGAAGTTGGTACATCATATTTTGATGCTGTATCAAACACTATTAGCAGTGGACAAAGTTCTACCACTGCAATGTCAGGTTCAACAGAGTCAGAACAATTTTAAAAAATATATCCCTCTCCATTTTTTATAGCCCTTAATTGGGCTATTTTTTCAATTAAGCTTTAATATTATAACCTCTTTTAAGAAGATTGGTCACAAGCAGAATGCAAATTACTAGAAATGACAACATTAACCCTACACTTATCCATATGTTAAAATCTGAAACTCCATAAAATGCATATCTCAGCCCATTAATTAAATAAACCACAGGATTAAAATAAGTAACAATTTGCCAAAACTCAGGCAACATATCTAGTGAATATAAACTACCACCCAAAAATACCATCGGTGTTATTACTAAAGAGGGAATTATTGACATTTGCTCAAAATTTGAGCTCATTAAACCTATTAAGAAACCAAATAAAGCAAAAGTAAAAGACACTAGAACTAATAAAAAGATCATTAAGATTGGATATTTTACCTCTACTTCTACAAAAAATGTTGCTGTTACAAAAATCATAGCTCCAACTATTAATGTCTTAGTAGCTCCAGCACCAACAAACGCCAGCACAATTTCTAATGTTGAAATTGGAGCTGCAAGAATTTCATATACAGTTCCATTAAATTTAGGAAAAAAAATTCCAAATGAAGTATTACTAATTGATTGTGTTAACAATGTAAGCATTAATAATCCTGGAACAATATATGAGCCATAACTGATCCCATCTATTTTTTGTACATAACCTCCAATTACTGATCCAAATACTATGAAATAAAGAGAAGTAGATAAAACAGGAGATAACAAAGACTGAGCTAAAGTTCTTCTGAAACGATCCATTTCATGAAGATAAATTGCTTTTAACGCATGATAATTAAATTTCATTATTTTCCTTTACCAATGTAACAAAAATTTTCTCTAAATTACTTTGTTCTGTTTTTAAATCTCTTAATTTTAAGCCAGCATCTTTTATATCTTGCAAAAGATTAGTTATTCCTGTTTGTTTTTCTCTTAAATCATATTTATAATTAAGTGAAATATTATTGTCTCCAAGGGTTAATTTGTATTTACTTAATTCATTAGGAATATTTTTAATTTCTTCTTGTAATTCTACAGTTAATGTTTTGTTCCCCATTTTTTTTAATAATTCTTTTTTTTGTTCTACAATTATAAGTTCACCTTGATTTATAACTCCTACTCTATCTGCAATTGCCTCAGCTTCCTCAATATAATGGGTAGTTAAAATAATCGTAACACCTGTTTCTCTTAAATCCTCAACTACTTTCCACATTTCTTTTCTTAATTCAACATCCACCCCTGCTGTTGGTTCGTCTAGGAACAGAATAGAGGGCTCATGTGATAATGCTTTTGCAATAAGCACCCTTCTTTTCATACCGCCAGATAATTGTCTTAATCCTAAATCTTTTTTATCCCAAAGGCTTAACTGTTTTAAAACCTTTTCAATATACAATGGATCAGGTTTTTTACCGTAAAGACCTCTGGAATAAGAAACATTATTAAATACTGTTTCAAATTGTTCCAAAGTTAGTTCTTGTGGCACTAAACCTATTCTTGATCGCGTTTCTCTGTAATCCTTGATGATATCAAAATTTTCAACTGAAACTTTTCCTGATGACGGCTTTACAATTCCACAAACAATACTAATTAAAGTTGTCTTACCTGCACCATTTGGTCCAAGCATTGCAAAGATTTCACCTTTTTTTATATCTAGATTTATATTCTTTAGAGCTTCAAATCCATTATCATATATTTTAGATAAATTATTAATACTTATTTGATTATTAGACATTATAGATACATCGTATATAGAGACAATTTAGTAGATTACAATGTATATAAATTAACGTTAAATACAAAAATATGAAAAAAATTCTAACTTTAGTTTTTTGTATTTTTGCTTTTAGTTTAAATGTAGTAGCAAAAGAAACGACTTATAATAAAGCAGATTTTGATAAAGCATTGTCAGAGGGTAAGGTAGTAATTGTAAGTTCGTGGATAAAATATTGCACATCATGCGCAAGTCAGATGAAAGTTCTTAATAAAGCTGTTAATGAATTTGATAATATTGAATATTTCGCATTTGAAGTAACTAATAAAGAGATAGCAAATTCATTTAATGTGCAATACCAGACAACTCTTTTAATTTTTAAAGAAGGTAATGAAGTTTATAGAAGCATTGGTGAAACTTCAAAAGATCTCATTTATAAAGCTATAAAATCTTCTCTAAAGTCTTAATTATTTTTTATTTTTAAAATTATTGCAGGTAAGAAAGTTGCAATGAGAAAAGATAAGAACAATAAAGACTGAGCTATAAATGGGTAAAATAATTCTTTAGAAAAAAATACTCCTACTAACAAACTTTTAGAAAAATCAGGAAATGGGAACATTAAAAATCCTGCCCCTAAACCTATTATAATTGAAATATAGGCGGTTTTTTCATCTATTTTTTTATAAAAACTGAAAAAAACAGTTATTACAAACGCACAACAAAATAAATCAGCTAATAAAAATAAATATAAAATATCAAATCCTTTAGAAGCTATGCCAAAAGCAATTATTGATAGGAGGATTATAAAATATTTAGAAATTTTTAGATAATTTGTTTTTTTGTTTAGTTTAAAGGTTGCTTTACCATCAACAATAAACAAGCTTGAGATAGCATTTACTAAGGTATCAATAGTTGAAATTGTAAGTGATAATCCTAGCACGATAATCATTAAGGATAATAATTCGGTTTGCTCTTTTAATAATAATGTAAAAAAACCTAAATCAGGTCTAGTGCTTGAATCTAAAGAGAATGAAACCATACCAATAAAACCCATTAAACAAACTATTGGTACAATTATAAAAAAAGACATGATCAAACCTAATTTTAAAGTTTGATAATTTTTTGCTGCATATACTCTTTGCCAATTTCCTTGATGAAATAAATTTGTTGCTGCTACAGCTATAAAAAAGGTTAGTCCTGCGGTATAACTTGGAATATATGATAAACTTAAAAGTTGTGGATTTTTACTTTTAATAAATTCAAATGAAAAATTACTTTCAGTTGATGAACTGATTATTGAAATTAGAATTAATAATAATACTCCAATTACAATCATTTGAATATTGTCGGTAAATATTGATGCTCTCAAACCACCATAGAGCGTATAAGTTAAAGTAGATATCAATACAACTAAAGCTGTAATCCAAAGTTCAGTTCCTGATAGATAATTAATTAGTACAGCTATTGCAGTAACCTCTGCACAAAGAAATATAAACATATAAAATATTGTCATTAAGAGAACTAATTTAAATAAGCTTTTGCCAAACTTTTTTCTCATATATTCAATTAATGATGAACCTTTAGGAAAATCACTTCTTATTTTCTTTCCCAAATAAATTAAGAATATCATTGGAAAAGCTGTTCCTAATGCATAACCAATTACTGCACCTATTCCTCCCCAAGTAGCTGCAGCAACTGGACCAAAAAGGATCCAAGCACCTAAAGCTGAAGCAACTAGACTTGTAGTCAAAGAAAATAATTTTATATTTCTGTTCGCGGTGAGATAATTGTTTATCCCTGGAAATTTTTTTGAATGATAAAGCCCTAGTACTGCAAATATAAAACTTATTAAAATTAATAATGTTAAAGATGTTGATTGATTTAAAAAGAATGTTTTTTCCATTTTATCCCTTTCTGAATTACCGGACAGGTTCTTTGGGTATAATCTCAGTCTGTTAAGACACCCCTGTAACTAACGTTTATATTATATTGTTTAAAATAGCTAGTTATTTTATTTTAATATGTTTTTATTATTTTTGACTTTTATGATTCATTATTTCAATCATACATTGGGTTGCATATTGTCTCCATTCAGAAGAGTTTTTATTTTTTAAGCTATTTAAATGATCACGATTACTTTGAATATCATCTTTATGCTTTAACTTGTCAGCTCCGTTAAGGTTTTTTTCCATTTCAGCCAAATTTGTTTCCATTGCCTTTATCCACTCGTTTCCAAGCTGAACGCATTTTTCATCATTCTTTTCATCACAAATTTGTTTAAAAAAATTAAAAATGACGTCGTCAGTATTAACTGATGTATTCATTGATTATTGATTACAAGTTCCAATAGATTCTGGTCCACAAGTCTGGCCATTGGTCCATGTAGCACCAGTTAAATTAGCTCCATCAAAATTAGCATTGGTTGTGTTTGAGGATGTAAAATTAGCTTCCATTAAATTAGAGTTTTGAAAATTTGCTTCTATTAATGTTGCTCCCATAAAATCAACTCTAGTTAGGTTGGCTCCAGTAAAATTAGTTTTTTCAAAATTAGCGCCGATCGATATTGTCTCGTAAAGATTTGCTCTAACAAATGTTGATTCAGGAAAAGTTCCAAATGATAGATTAGAATTCATCATAATGCTTTTATCAAAATTTACTTGGATAAAACTTGCAAATGACAGATTCGAATTGGGAAGATAACTTCCTTGTAAATCTTGAGCATCGGAGAACCTACAATTAGAATAATCTACTCCATCAGTGAGTGGATCATCACATGCAGCATTTGAATTTGTAAAAAATAATAAACTTAAAAACATAATTAAGATTATTTTTTTCATACGAAAATTTAACAAATAAATTATGTCAAAACAATGGATGAATTAAATCATAATAAATATTATTATGTAAAATTTAAAAGTGATAATAATATATGTTATTAATTGATGATTTATATACTTTTCAAATATCTTAAAATATGACTAATACATTAATATTGTTCAAAAATTTAGGTATACTTTTTTTAAATCATTAATTAATTCTAATTTTTGTAGTAGATGAATAACTTTTATTAGGTCTGATTAAGGTACTTGGAAAATTTTTTTTATTAGGACTATTTGGAAAATATTGTGTTTCTAAACAAATTCCCTGGTAGGGAAACAATTTTTTTTTATAATTAAGATTTTGGGCTGAATAAAGTTGAATTCCAGGTAAATTAGAAAAAAAATCTACTTGAATATTACTCACTTTACTTTTCAAAGATGCAACTAAATTTCTAGAATTTTTCTTTATGACAAATGTAGTATCAAAACCTTTAAATTTAATGTCAAGATTTTTACTTTTAAAATAATTTAATTTATTGCCAATATTTTCAAATTTTAAAAAATTATAAATTGAATTTTTAACATTTTTAAACTTACCTGTTGGAATTAAATTCTTGTTTACCAAAAGATATTTATTTGAGTTTAATTTTAATTCATGATTATAAATCATATTATTTTTATTTTTTTCTAAATTCCAATAGCTATGATTTGTTAAATTCACATGAGTGCTTTTATTTGATTTATATTCATACTTTATTATTAAAAATTTACCTTTAATTTTATAAGTACAATTTACAACTAAATGTCCAGGAAAACCTTGATCATTATCTCTGGAGTGAAGTTGATAAATAATTTTTTCTTTTAAATGGTTAATTTTTTTCCATGGAAGAGCAGCAAAACCAATTTTTCCACCATGAAGAATATGTTTTCCTTCATTTGCGTTTAAAATAAATTTTTTATTAGCAATTTTAAATTTAGAATTAGCAATTCTGCCTGCATACCTTCCACAAGTTGATCCAACACTTGCATGCTTAAAACAATAATTTTTTTTTGATCCTAAATTTAAAATTAAATTAATTTTTTTCTTCTTGTGATAAATTTCAAAAAGACTAGCTCCATAATTAAGAGTTTGAACTCTAAGAAATTTATTTTGAATTATTGAACTTTTAACTTTCACTTAAATTAAGTTATACCACCATCAACAATAAAACTTTGCTTTGTGCATCCAGAAGACTGTTCTGAAGCTAAAAATAATACTAATTGAGCTACATCGTTTGGTTTTAATTGTCTTTTAAGAGCTTGGCTATCTAATATAAACTTTTTATATTTTGGTGTTAACCAATTTTTTATTTGTCTTTCAGTTTTAATGGATCCAGGTATGATTAAATTTGATCGTATATTGTATTTACCATACTCTTGAGCAAAAGATCTTGTTAACCCTACAACTGCAGACTTTGCTGTTTCGTAAACTACCTTATCGCCCTCGCCTAGTACCCATGATATTGAGCTTAAATTTATAATAGATCCTGCTTTTATTTTTTTCATCCCTTTAATAACTGCTTTAGCTGCAAAAAAGTAATGCTTTAAATTTACATCCATTCTATTTTGCCAATATTTTTCATTAACTTGTTCTGCAGTATGTCTATCATCGTTAGCTGCATTATTAATTAATGCATGTATAGGACCTTTTGTAGATATTATTTTTTTAATTATCTTTTCTAATTTATTTATATTTAATAAATCACACTCAATAAATTTTGGTAATCTAAAGTTTTTCTTTTTTATTTTATTAAATAATTTTTTTGTTTCTTTTAGGTTTATATCTACAAAATATACCTCACTACCTTGCTCACAAAAATGTTCAACAATTGAAGCCCCTATTCCTGATCCACCACCGGTAATGAAAATTCTTTTATTTTTTAAATCTGAATATTTAACTTTCATAAAATATTTTGTCTTCCAAGATCAGCTGCCCCTCTAACACCACTTGAATCTCCAAAATTATTTTTTACTATTTCAGTATTTACTGTATCACTAAAAACATATTTTTTTAATTTTGGATTTATATTTCCATAAATTTGTTTCATATTTGATACCCCGCCACCTAATACAATTGCTCCTGGATCAATAATATTAATTACTTGTGCCAATCCTCTGGCTAAGTAATCCAAATATTGAAAAATAAATTCTAAAGCTTGTTCGTCACCCTTGTTAGCATTTTCCTGAATTATTTTTGCGTCCAATTTAACTTTGTAAATATCAAAGTAATGATTAGAAAAACCTGGTCCAGATAGAAAAGTTTCTATGCATCCCTTTTTACCACAATAACAATCATGCCTATTCCATTTATCGTTAGATCCCATAGGCATTTGGTTATGCCCCCATTCGCCTGCAATATTGTTGAATCCATTGATAATTTTTTTATTTATAACTAAGCCCCCTCCTACGCCAGTTCCAAGTATTACCCCAAAAACAATTTCGTGTTTAGATCCAGCACCATCGTATGCCTCTGATAAAGCAAAACAGTTTGCATCATTCTCTAAAATGACTTTTCTGTTCAATCTCAGTTCAATATCATTTTTTAAAGGTCTCCCATTGAGCCAAGTGGAGTTACCCCCTTTAATACAATTAGATTCTTTAGACAGTGCACCAGGAGTTCCTATACCAACAGTACATTTTTTTTGATATTTATCCTCTAAATAATTTACTAGCCCACATAATGTATCTAAAGTTCCATTATAATTTTGAGGAGTATCTTTTCTTAGTCTGTCAATTTCTTTACCATTTTCATCGAGAATTATAGACTCAGTTTTAGTTCCACCAAGATCTATTCCAATATACATGTTAATATGTGGCTCTACCGCCACTTAAATCGAAAACAGCTGCGGTTGAAAATGAATTTTCTTCACTGGCCAACCAAGTAACTAATGAAGCAAGCTCCTCTACTTTCGCAAACTTGTTTCTAGGAATTTTTGATAACATATAATTAATATGCTCTTTTGTCATTTGATCGAAAATTCTTGTTTTTGCAGCTGCCGGAGTTACACAATTTACAGCAATATTATTTTGAGCAAGTTCTTTACCTAAAGACTTGGTTAAACCAATAACACCAGCTTTTGAAGTACTATAAGCGCTTGCATTCGGATTTCCTTCTTTTCCTGCTATAGAAGCAATATTAACTATTCTTCCATAGTCATTTTTTATCATAAATGGAACCACAGCTTTACAACAATAAAATACTGAATTTAGATTTAAATCCATTATTTTTTTCCATTCATCTAATGGGTAATCAGCAACAGTAGTGTTCAGTCCAGCCATTCCGGCGTTGTTAATAAAGATGTCTATTTTTTTATGACTTTTTTCAGTGTCTAATAAATTTTTATTAATTATTTCAAAATTTGTAACATCTACAATTTGATAACTTACTTTTTCTGATTTTATTTTTGTAACTGCTTTTTTGGCTGCATTTTCATCTACATCCCAAATAATTACTTTTGCACCTGCCTCAATAAACCTTTCAGTTATCGCTAAACCAAAACCTTGGGCACCACCAGTTACAATTGCAACTCTATCTTTTAAGTCGTACTTTATCATAATTTCTTTTTATTTTGTTTAGATCTTATTAAAGGAAAAGCTAAAGCAATTAAAGACAAAATAAAAAATGTTAAAGCAATAGGTCTTGTAAAAAACATCAGCCAATTTCCATCAAATATTACAAGTGATTGTCGCAAAGTACCTTCCACTAACTCACCTAAGATTAATCCAATTATGACAGGAACTACAGAGAAACCATAACGTCTCATAAAAAAACCAAGTATTCCAAAAAACAACATTATCCAAACATCAATTATAGACTGGTTCAAAGAATAAGTTCCACAAACAGAAACTGCAAATATCATTGGCCATAAAATTTTATTTGGAACTAAAGTAATCCTAGCGAATATTTTAGCACCAAAAAAACCGAAAATAAAAAATAGAATGTTTGCAATTAACATTGCCCCAAATATTCCATATAAAAAATCTGGTTGCTCTCTAAACAAATCTGGACCTGGTCTCACTCCATGAATTATTAACCCCGTCAATATTACAGCTGTCGTAGCGCTACCAGGAATTCCAAGCGCAAGAGTAGGAACCATTGCACCACCTGTTGCCGCATTATTTGCTGCCTCTGCACCTGCAATTCCTTCTATAGATCCTTTTCCAAACTCTTCAGGACTTTTAGAAAATCTTTTAGCCTCTGAGTAACCAATTAAGGATGCTACTGTACCACCTTCTGCTGGCAAAACTCCAATAAAAGATCCAATACCACTTGATCTTAAAATTGTTTTCCATGTTTTTTTATAATCATTTTTTGATGGTAATTTTATTGCTTTTAAAGCAATTCTATTAAATACTTGATTGATTAAGGTAGATTGAGTTAACATTTCACTCATTGCAAATAAACCAACAACAACTGGAATAAAACCGATGCCTTCTGTTAATTCATTTATTCCAAAGGTAAAACGATCTATCGAAGTCATAAAATCTTTACCCACTGTTGAAATTAAAATTCCAAAAGCACCAGCAATTAAATTTTTTATTGGGCTTCCTTCACCTATAGAGGCTAGCATTGTTAAACCAAAAATAGCTAAAGCAAAATATTCTGGTTGTCCAAACTCATATGCAAGCTGAGCTAGTATTGGGGCAAAAAAGACCAAAATAATAACACTAAATATTCCTCCAACTGTACTTGAAACTGTTGCCATTCCTAGAGCTCTTCCTGCTTCACCTTTTTGAGCTAAAGGGTAACCATCCAAACAAGTTGCTGCTGCTGCTGGTGTTCCGGGGGTATTTATTAGAACTGCTGTTATTGCTCCACCGTATGTACCCGCACAATAAATAGAAGTTAATAACACAATTGCTGATAAAGGATCAAGTGTCATAGTAAATGGTAAGATTAATGCACCACCAGTTGTTGGCCCCAATCCTGGCAATACACCTAAAATTAAACCAAATAAGGTTCCAAAAAATAAAACCAATAATAGCTTAGAACTAAAAAGAGGTGCCAGCATTAAAAATAAATTATCCATTTAACTATAGTAAATATTGGTAATTATTCCTGGAGGAAATCTTAAACCTAAAATTGTTTCAAAAAAAATAAATACAATAACTGGAAAAATAATTCCAACTAGTATCAAATAAAATAATCTTTTTTCACCCCAGCAGTAAGATACAAAAATTGATAAAGCTGAAATAGCTAAAAAGAAATCTAATGTTTTGGAAACAATTACAAAAATAATAAAACTAAATAGAGTTAAAAAAAATGTTTTTGGTAATTTTTTTTCATTTTTCCAAGGGTTTTTAATTGCTAAATAAAAAGTTAATAAAGTCATTAAAATTATAAAAATTAATAATGCTTTTGGAAATGTTGCTGGTTGAATACCTCTATTTAAAATAGGAGGAACAACATCAAAAGTAAAAGTGGTGATTAATAAAATTATAGATACTAAAATAATTACAAATGAAACTTTAAATTCATCTTTAAAAAAAAAGGGCAAACCTTTGTTTGCCCTTTTTGATTTTTGTACATTTTTCATATTCAAATGTACGTATAAATTAGATTAATTAATGTAACCTAAAGCTTTAAGCTGTGCAGTCATTTCAGCAAGCATTTCTTCCATTTGCTTACCCCATTCGTCAGCACCAACAACACTAGTATCGTCAAGACCAATTTCTGTTAAGAAATTTTTGTAGTAATTGTGGCTCATAGCTTTCATCATTCCAGCTTCTAATTGTTTTACTCTATCTGCTGGTGCACCTTTTTTAGTTACAAAACCTCTAACAGTCGATAAAGAAACAGGTATACCTAATTCTTTAGCTGTTGGAGAATCTCCAATTTTAGCCATTCTATTATTTGCTAGTACAACAGAAACACAAAGTTTACCTTCGTTAATTTCTGTTAGTGCTTCACCTAAATTTAAAACACCTACATCAATATCTCCCTTGATCAAGTTTGTTTTAATTGGCGCAACACCTTTGTAAGCAACAATAGTTGGATCTTTTAATCCACCTTTTTTTGTAAATGCTATTGCACTTACATCATCAATACCACCAGTATGAGTTGTTCCATATTTTAGTGATTTTGATTTTTGTGTGCTAATAAATTTCTTTGCATCTTTAATGTCATTTTTACAGCTAACAACAAATAATTGAGGATCATCTGTTCCTCTTGCAAGTGGCTGCATATCACTTAACTTAACTTTAGTTTTACCTAAAGCCATTGATACAGCATGACCTGTAGTCCAAGTTAGTGTGTGATTTCCATCAGCTGGTAAAGACATCATGTAATCCATAGATGCTGCTCCACCACCACCCTTTTTGTTTACTAATTGCATATCCTGCTTAAGAACTCTTCGTGCTCTTAACAACATCATTCTAGTAGTAACATCAGTTCCACCACCAAAACCAGCGTGAGTAATAGCTTGAATTGGATGTCCGTCAGCCTTAGCTGAAGTAATCATTAATGGAAGAGCTACAACAAAAAATTCAGTTACTAGGAAAGCTGCCGCTAAAAATAGTTTAAAGCTTTTTTTCATTATTTCCCTCTTTAGTTAATTTATAAATAAAGATATAAGCATAATCTAATACAAATCGTAAAGTAAAAAATGTCTCAAAATAAAATTAATATAGCCCTACTTCTTGGAGATCCCTCGGGCATTGGTCCAGAGCTCGTATCTAAATTATTAAATGAGGAAGTAACAAATAAAGCAAATGTTATTGTAATTGGTGAGAAGAATATTTTAGAAAACGGACATAAAATTTCTGGAAAAAATACTGATCTTGATTATGTTGAGAATTTTGAACAAATTAATTTTAATAACGGAAATAAATTTTTTTTAGATATATCAAATGGAAAAAATCACGATTATAAATTATCTGAATGCTCAAAAGAATCGGGTGAAAGTGTACTTTCGGCATTAAATCTAGCACTCGAATTGGCAAATCAAAAAAAGATACATGCTATAAATTTTGGTCCATTTAATAAAACAAGCTTAAAACTTGGTGGCAATAAGTATTCTGATGAATTACATTTAATGGCTGAAAAATTAAATGTAAAAAATTTTTTTTGTGAATTTAATGTAATTGATAATTTTTGGACGGCAAGAGTAACTTCTCATATACCTATTAGAGAAGTTCCTAATCAAATTAAAAAAGATAAAATTATTAGACCAATAAAATTAATAAATGAAGCAATGAAATTAAATGGCATTAAACAACCAAGAGTTGCTGTCCAAGCCTTAAATCCCCACGGAGAATTTGGTACAGAGGAAAAAGATGAAATTATACCAGCAATTAAAGAAGCAAAACAAATAGGTATTAATGCAGAGGGTCCATTACCGTGCGACACATCTTTTATCACAGCTTATAAAAATAAAAATCATGACTGTATTGTTGGTATGTATCATGATGCTTTACAATCTGGTTTAAAAGCTTTTGGTTTCGATCGAGGAGTAACTGTGCAAGGAGGTTTACCTCTCCCAATAACTACTCCTGCTCACGGAACAGCTTTTGATATTGCTGGTCAAAATAAAGCAAATTTAGAACCAACTTTAAATTCTTTTAAAATTGCATTAACAATGGCTGAGAATGTTAATAATCAATGACAAAAATAAAAAATATTAAAACTAAAGTTTATCAATGGAATGGTAAAACTGTTCCACCTCAAAATAATTTCTGCACTAATGCATCTGATATTTTATATGAAAAGTCTGATGCTATGAGTTCTTTTAGATTTCATGAATGGTTAATTTGTGAGATTGAAACTGATGATGGATTTATTGGAATAGGTAATGCAGCTTTAGCTCCTCAAGTTACAAAAAAAATTATTGATACATATTTAAAACCTTTAGTAATTGGAGAAGATCCATTTGACTATGCCTATCTTTGGGAAAAAATGTACAGGAGAACTCAAGCATGGGGTCGTAGAGGAGTTGGCATGGTTGCAATATCAGCAATTGATATAGCGCTATGGGATATAATGGGGAAAGTTACAAAAAAACCTATTTTTAAATTATTAGGTGGAAGAACTAAGGAAAAAATACCTGTTTATGCATCTAAACTTTATAGCCAACCAATTAAAGAACTTCAAAAAGAGGCTGAAAGTTACGTAAAACAGGGTTTTAAAATGTTTAAAATGAGATTTGGTTGGGGTCCTAAAGATGGTCCTGATGGAATGAAAAAAAATATTGCACTTGCAGAAGCAGTGAGGGAGGTAATCGGTGAAGATACTGATCTCATGATGGAATGTTATATGGGATGGAATTTAGACTATACAAAAAGAATGATACCTAAACTAATAAAGTTTAATCCAAGATGGTTGGAAGAACCTGTAATTGCAGATGATATACAAGGCTATTCGGAACTAAATAATATGAATATGATACCTATTTCTGGTGGTGAGCATGAATTTAACTTATTTGGTTTCAAGCAACTATTAGATCTCAAAGCTGTAAGCTATATTCAATATGATAATAATAGAGTTGGAGGTTTTACAATTGCTCAGAAAATAAATTCTTTAGCTGAAGCACATCAGGTTCCTGTTGTTCCACATGCAGGTCAAATGCACAATTATCATTTAACAATGTCTAATTTTAATTGTCCCATATCTGAATATTTTCCAGTTCATGATGTTGAAATTGGAAATGAACTTTTTTACTATATATTTGAGGGAGATCCTGCTCCAAAAGATGGTTTTATTGATCTTGATGATAATAAGCCAGGGCTTGGTTTAAAAATTACAGATAAATATAAATCTGATTTTAATATTATCGAATAAAATAAAATTATCTTAAAATTTTTTTAATTTCATTTAGTGAGAATGGTGTTGGTATTTTGCAACTTGTTTTAATTATCTGAGCTTTGCCTGATGTACATGCTTTCATAGTTGACTGTATAATATCCAAAACGTGAAGAGATAACTCTCCATTGCATTTGTTATTTTTATTTTTTTGAATTGAATAAGCCATTTCTGATAATCCAACACCTCGGTAATTAGCATTAGTTGGAGTCTCATTAGCTCTAGAACTTTGAGATCTAATATTAATTTTTCCAAGTGGCATTTTATTTGTTTTATATTCTTTCCACTTATCTCCTAGTTTTTTACATACATATACTGAGCCACCAAACATGTTTGGATCAGGAACAATCATTGAACCCTTGTTACCATATAGCTCAATATGATTTCGCTGATGAGCAATAACATCAAAAGAGAGTGTAAGTCTAATAATTGTTCCATTTTTAAACATAATTGTTGATAAATAAGTTGTTGGGCATTCTACTTTAAAAGTTTTATTTTTTCTTGGTCCAATTCCTATAGTTCTTCTTTTAACACCGCGCACTATACTTCCGCTTACTTTTTTTGCTGGTCCAAGTAAGTTGACTAGAGCTGTTATGTAGTATGGACCCATATCAATTACTGGCCCTCCCTCTTTTTTTGCAAACCATGGTTCGGGATTAGGATGATATGATTGAACTCCAGGGAAAGCAAAAATTGCATTACCTAAATTTATTTTACCAATAATTTTTTTTTTAAGTAATTCTATTGATGTTTGAATTCCTCCTCCTAAAAATGTATCTGGTGCATTACCAATATAAAGTTTTTTCCTCTTTGCTATTTTAATAAGTTCTTTTCCATCACTAAAGTTAATTGCTAGCGGTTTTTCAGAGTAAACATGCTTTCCATTTATCAAAGATTTTCTAGCAACTTGATAATGTGCCTTTGGAATAGTTAAATTTAAAATAATTTCAACTTCTTCATCCTTTAAAAGATCATTAACAGATAAAGCTTTTATATTGTATATTTTGGCACATTTTAAAGCATTTTGATGAATAATATCTGCACATTTGATTATTTTTATATTATTAAAATATTTTTCTGCTCTAAAATAAGTTTCAGAAATATGTCCACAACCAATTAAACCTACTTTAAATACTTTGTTCATAAAGAATTATACGCCTTGTCTTTGCTTATTCTTTCCTTCTTTATAAAGTTTTAAGGCCTCTTTATTTTCATCAGTTGTAGGAATTTCTAAGGTTGGACTATCCCAAAAAGCAGAACCCTCCAGCCATTGATATGCATGTGTTTTAATTGAGATTACATATGTTACATCTGATTTTTTTGCTCTTTTAAATGCTTCTTCTAAATCTGATATTGAGTTCACATGCTCTGATTTAGCACCCATGCTTTCTGCATGCTTTGCAAAATCAACATCAACAAGTCCTGGAGTGTTAGAACTTTTTAATAAATTATTATATTCATTCCCACCTTTGAATAATTGTAATCTGTTGATAACTGCAAAACCTCCATTATCACATACGATAATAATCAGTTTGTTTTTGGTAATAACTGACGAATATATATCTGTATTATTTAACAGGTAGGATCCATCACCAACAAAAGAAATTACTTCTTTATTTGGATTTGCCATTTTAATTCCTAAAGCTCCAGAAATTTCATAACCCATACAACTAAAACCCCACTCAGTTTCATGAGTATTAAGTTCTCTAGGTCTCCAAACTTGAACAACCTCTCCAACTAAACCACCTGCGGCTGTGACTGCTATATCAGATGGATCTGAGTTTTTGTATATTGCACCGATTGCCTGAACGTAACTTGGAATTTCTTGATTTGAAGGTGCACTCTCTTTTTCTATTTGCTCATTCCATACTGCTAACTCTGTTTGGGATTTTTTATTCCATTCGTCATTAGCTTTCCAGTCACCCAAAGCAATTGATAAATCTTTTAGAGAAATTTTTGCATCTCCAACAATTGCTTGTGCTAAATGTTTATTTGCATCAAATCTTGATACATTAATTGTGACAAGTTTAAAATTTTCATTTTCAAAATTGGCCCAAGATCCTGTAGTAAAGTCTCCCAATTTTGTTCCTATTGCAATTGCAAGATCTGTTTGCTTTGCAATAAGATTTGTATTTTTTCCACCTAAAGCACCAATTTGCCCTGCATAATGTGGGTGATCTCTTTTCATTGTTGAATATCCCATTACTGTTTGGGTAACTGGAATATTATGCTTAGTTGCAAAGTCGCTTAATTCCTCCATAGCATCTGAATAAAAAACTCCTCCGCCAGAAATTATTATAGGATTTTTTGAAGATTTAATAACCTCAGCTGCTTCTTTAATTTGAAAATCATCAGGTCTTGGCCTTCTAATTGTGTGAATTTTTTCTTTAAAAAATACTTCAGGATAATCAAATGTTTGACCTTGTATATCTTGACTTAAAGATATGCATGCAGGTCCACAATCTGCAGGATCTAACATTGTTTGAACAGCAGTAGGAAACGATTGAATTATTTGCTCTGGCCTAGTGATTCTATCAAAATATCTTGTAACTGGTTTAAATGCATCATTTGCAGTGATAGTGGGATTATTAAAATGCTCTACTTGTTGTAATACTGGATCAGGCATTCTATTTGCATAAGTATCACCTGGTAAAAATAAAATTGGTAATCTATTACTCATTGCAACAGCAGCAGCCGTAACCATATTTGTTGCACCTGGACCAACTGAGGATGTTGCCACAAAAATCTGCTGTCTTCTTTTTGCTCTTGCATATGCAATGCCGGTTAGAGACATATTTTGTTCATGATGACCTCTGAAAGTAGGTAGCTCTTTTTGATTTTCTTCAAGAGCCTGTCCTAAACAAGCAACATTTCCGTGACCAAATATTCCAAATACGCCAGGAAACAGAGGTTCCTTTTTACCATTAATTAATATTTTTTGGGCAATCAAATATTTAATTATAGCGTGTGCACATGTGAGAGTAATTTTTTTCATAAATTAAGTTTAACTTTAATTGTATATAATGTTTATATATAGTTAATCATAAATTATAAATTCTTAATAAGTAAGCTTAAAATAAATCTATGTACGATAAATTTGGACAATTCATTAATGGTAAATGGCAACTAGCAGAAAAAAAAGAAACGTATGACGTTATCAATCCTGCCACAGAGGAATTAATTGGAAAAGCATCAAAAGCATCTTCTTTAGATGTACAAAAAGCTTTGAAGTCAGCTCAAAAAGGTTTGGAAGTTTGGAAAAATACTGCACCATGGCAAAGAGCTTATACATTGAGAAAAATTGCAGATCTCATGAGAGAAAATAAAGATGTACTTGCAAAGTGGTTAACACTTGAGGTGGGTAAACCTCTAGCTGAAGGTGTAGGAGAAGTTGGTGGCGCTGCAGATATTTTCGAATGGAATGCTGAGGAAACAAAAAGAATTTATGGTCAAACACAACAAAGCAGATTTCCAGATACTAGAGTTCATGTTTATTATCAGCCAGTAGGTGTAGTTGCTGCACTAGTTCCATGGAATTTCCCAATCGTTTTAGCTTCTAGAAAAATTTCTACTGCATTAGCAGCTGGTTGTTCTGTTATTTGTAAACCAGATGTGATTACACCTGGTGCAGTGATGCAATTAGTTGATATTTGTAAAGAGGCAGGTGTTCCAGATGGTGTGGTAAATCTTTTATCAGGTGATCCAGCTGAAATTTCTAACGAGCTAATGGAGTCAGATATAGTTAAAAAAATTTCAATTACTGGTTCTACAAGAGTTGGTAAAATAATTTTAAAAAAAGCTGCAGAAAAAGTGCAAAGAGTAACAATGGAACTGAGTGGTCACTCTCCATTTATAGTATGTGAAGATGTAGATATTAATAAAGTTGCTGATATAGCTATATCAGCCAAATTTAGAAATAATGGACAAGTTTGTATTTCCCCTAACAGATTTTATATCCAAGAGAATAGAAAAAATGAATTTGTTGATGCTTTTATTGAGAGAGCAAAAAAATTAAAAATCGGTAATGGTATGGATAAGGGTGTTGAGTTAGGGCCTTTAACTACTGCAAAAAGATTAGAAGAAATAGAAAAGTTAGTTGATACTACTAAAAAAGAAGGTGCCAAAGTATTAATGGGTGGAAAACGACCGTCTGGATTTAACAAAGGATACTATTATGAGCCAACGGTTTTTGATGACGTAAAAGATAATTTCACAATTATGAGAGAAGAACCATTTGGCCCTCTAGTACCAATTTTAACTTTTAAAACTTTTGATGATGTAATCAAAAGAGCAAATGACAATGATTTAGGATTGTGTAGCTATTTATATACTAATTCGATGGAAAAAGCTCAGATAGGGTCTGAAAAATTAGAGACTGGTTGTGTTGCAGTAAACACTGGAGTAGTTGCAATTGCAGAGGCTCCATTTGGAGGAATTAAACAAACAGGTTATGGACGTGAAGGTGGTTCAGGTGCAATTAAAGATTACTTAAACGTTAAATATACCCACATGGGTCTTAAAATTTAAATATGAGAAAAAATAAGATTAAAGAAATGATGAAATCAGGAAAACCTGTTGTAAATGGTTGGCTTCAAATACCCAGTACTGTTTCTGCAGAAGTTATGGCTCATCAAGGTTGGGACTCGCTTACAATTGATATGCAGCATGGTTTAGTTGATTACACAAATGCACTTCCAATGTTGCAAACAATATCTACAACAAATGTTACACCTTTAGCTAGGGTAAACTGGAATGAACCAGGTCAAATAATGAAAATTCTTGATGCAGGTTGTTATGGAATTATATGCCCAATGGTAAGTAATAAAGAAGATGCGGAAAGATTTGTTCAAGCTTGTATGTACCCTCCACTTGGTTATAGAAGTTTTGGTCCTGTTAGAGGATTAATCTATGGTGGCTCAGATTATGCAAAACATGCGAATGATGAAATGCTAAAATTAGCTATGATCGAAACAGAAGAGTCTTTAGAAAAATTAGATGAGATTATGTCAACTCCCGGTGTTGATGGAATATATATTGGTCCAGCTGATTTGAGTTTAGCAATAGGTGAAGAACCTGGCTTTGATAAAGCAGAAAACACAAAGGCATATTCAGAAATATTAAGAATATTAGAACACGCAAAAAAGAATAATATTTTTGCTGGAATTCACAATGGTACGCCTGAGTATTCACAAAAAATGATAGATAAAGGTTTTAATTTTGTAACTATTGGAGCTGACCAAAGAGCACTAAGTGCTGGCGCTAAGGCAGTGGTAGAGAAAATGAAAGGTGCTTCCAAAAAAGAGGATTCTAAAGCTTACTAGTCTAATTTTTAAACTGTGTCCATTTACTATTATTTTTACTGGATTCTAAAACTGTCTCGATAAACTTCATTCCTTCAACCCCATCATAAATAGTTGGGTAACAGTCATTCAACTCATTATATTTTTCATTATTTATTTGAGCATTTAATCTTTTTGAAACATCAGTATAAATATTTGCAAATCCTTCTAAATATCCTTCGGGATGACCTGGAGGAATTCTTGTAACATTATTAGCTTCTTTATTTGCGCTCCCGCTACCTCGTGTTATTTTTTCAGTAGGTTTACCAAATTTAGTGAAATACAAATAATTAGGGTCTTCTTGTTTCCACTCTAAACCTCCCTTTTCGCCATAAACTCTTATTTTAAGATTATTTTCATTACCTACTGCAACTTGACTAGACCAAATTGAACCTTTTGCACCACCTTTAAATCTCAACATGATTTGAGCATTATCATCTAATTTTCTACCCTTCACAAAGGTATGAATATCAGCTGATAATTCATCTAATTCTAATCCGGTAATAAACCTAATAAGATTAAATGCGTGAGTACCGATATCTCCTATACACCCTCCTCCTCCTGACCTTTTAGGATCAGTTCTCCACTCTGCTTGTTTTAAACCTTTATCCTCAGCTTTTGTGGTTAACCAATCTTGAGGGTATTCAGCCTGTATAACTCTTATGTCTCCAAGATCTCCCTCTTTAATAAGAGATCTTGCATGCCTCACCATTGGATAACCAGTGTAATTATGAGTTAAAGCAAAAATTATCTTTTTATTTTCGATAATGTCTTTAAGAGAATTTGCTTCCTCACTGGAAAAAGCAAGAGGCTTATCACATATAATGTGAATACCTTTTTCAGCAAAAATTTTTGCTACTGGCACATGAAGATGATTAGGAGTTACTATTGAAACAACATCTATACCATCGGAACGAACAGACTCCTTTTCGGCCATTACTTGAAAAGTTTCATATACTCGTTCATCTGATATTCCAAGTTTGCTACCAGTTTCTTTTGTATTTTTAAAATTAGATGAAAAGCATCCCGCTACTAATTCATAATGACCATCAAGTCTCAAAGCTATTCTATGAACACCTCCAATGAAAGCACCCTCTCCTCCACCTACCATTCCTACACGGATTTTTCTCTGCACTAATTTATACCTAACATTTTTTTATTAGCTTCAATATCGGCGCCACTTCCTGCAAAATCATCAAATGCTTTTTCCGTAGTATTAATAATATGATTTTTGATAAACTCAGCTCCCTCTCTTGCTCCATCTTCAGGATGTTTCAAGCAGCACTCCCATTCTAGAACTGCCCAACCATCAAAACCATATGTTGTAAATTTTGAAAAAATTGATTTAAAATCTACTTGTCCATCACCAAGAGATCTAAATCTACCAGCTCTTTTAATCCATGGTTGGAAACCACCATATACACCCTGTTTCCCAGTGGGGTTTAATTCAGCATCTTTGACATGAAACATTTTTATTTTTTCATGATAGATATCAATATGAGCCAAATAATCTAAATTCTGTAAAACATAATGGCTAGGATCATAAAGCATATTGCACCTTTTGTGATTGCCAACTTTTTCAAGAAACATTTCAAATGTAATTCCATCGTGAAGATCTTCACCTGGATGTATTTCATAACAGAGATCGACTCCATTTTGGTCAAATTGATCAAGTATTGGTTTCCACCTATTCGATAATTCATTAAATGCGTTTTCAATCAATCCCTCAGGTCTTTGTGGCCAAGGATAAACATAAGGCCAAGCTAATGCTCCTGAAAAGGTGACATGCCTATCTATTCCAAGATTTTTTGAGGCCTTAGCTGCCATCATCAATTGGTTTACAGCCCATTCTTGTCTAGCTTTTGGATTTCCTCTGACTTCAGGTGCTGCAAAACCATCAAAAGCTTTGTCATACGCTGGGTGAACGGCAACTAACTGTCCTTGTAGATGTGTTGATAGTTCTGTTATTTCGAGATTATATTTTTTTGTTATACCTTTTATTTCATCACAATAATCTTTGCTCTCAGATGCTTTCTTAAGATCAATTAATCTAGCATCCCAACTTGGAATTTGTACGCCTTTGTAACCTAAAGAAGAAGCCCACTTACAAATTTTATCTAAAGAATTAAACGGCTCATCTTCACCTACAAATTGTGCTAGAAAAATTGCAGGACCTTTAATATTGTTCATAATGTTCCCCTCCCCTAAAATTTATCAACAATTTATTTTCTACAAAAAAAATACTAGCAGGCACAACTCTTCTTGGATAGACTATTCTTAAGAATAAATAAACTAAGAGGAGATATAATGAAAAAAATAATGATTTTATTGTTTGTTTCTCTATTTTCTTTTTCTGTTAATTCAAACGCTAAATCTATCACATTAGGTTGGGCCGCTTGGGACCCTGCTAATGCTTTGCAAGAGTTAACTAAAGAATTTACTGCAGAAACAGGAATAGAAGTAAACTTTGAGTTTGTACCGTGGCCAAATTTTGCTGACCGTATGTTAAATGAGCTTAACAACAAAGGTAAAACATTTGACCTTTTAATCGGAGACTCACAATGGATTGGTGCTGGAGCTGTATATGGACATTACGTAAAGCTGAATGACTTCTTTAATAAAGAAGGAATTTCAATGAGTGATTTCTCACCCGCTACAGTTTATGCTTATTCTACTTGGCCTAAAGGAAGTGAAAACTATTATGCATTACCAGCTATGGGAGATGCGTTGGCTTGGGCATATAGAAAAGATTGGTTTGATAGACCAGAACTTAGATCTGAGTTTAAAAAGAAACATGGATATGATCTAGGAGTACCAGCAAACTGGAATCAATTACATGATATGTGTAAGTTCTTCCAAGGAAGAGAAATTGATGGTCAAAAAAGATATGGGGCTGCAATTAACACAGAACGTGGATCAGAAGGTATAACAATGGGTGTTACGGCTGCTATGTATGCGTGGGGTATGGAATATGAAAATCCTAACAAGCCATACGATATGGAAGGATATTTTAATTCTCCACAAGCTGTAGAAGCAGTTGAGTTTTACAGAAAATTGTATGAGGACTGCGCACCTCCAGGACACTCTGATGCTTACATGGTTGCAAACTTAGATGCTTACAAATCGGGACAAGTTGCATTCCAAATGAACTGGTATGCTTTCTGGCCTGGTGTTTCTAAAGAAGATAGCGGTGGAAGAGTAAGTGGTTTCTTTGCAAATCCAAAACAGAATGTTGCAGCTGCAACTTTAGGTGGACAAGGGATATCTGTTGTTAAATATTCTGACAAACAAGATCTTGCTCTTGAATACATTAAATGGTTTGCGAGACCAGATGTACAACAAAAATGGTGGGATCTAGGTGGATACTCGTGTCATAATGATGTTTTAAATTCGCCTTCATTTCCAACGTCTACTGTTTACGCGCAAGGGTTCTTAGACTCAATGGGAATTGTCAAAGATTTTTGGCAAGAACCAACTTTTGTTGAGTTGATGCTTCCTATGCAAGAAGCAATTCATGACTATGTTGTTAATGGTAAAGGAACTGCTAAAGAAGCTCTCGATAAAATTATCGGAGAATGGGTTGAAGTATTCGAAGCAGACGGAAAACTTTAACATTAATACTTTAAAAAAATTAAAATTGGGGGGGTACCACCTCCCCTTTTTTTATAAAAATTCATATGAGCGTAAAAAAAAAATTCAAAGGACTTTCTGATAAAGCTGTGGGTTGGCTTTTTATTGGGCCTACTGTACTTCTTCTATTAGCTATAAATATCTATCCATTGGTCTATGCGATCAAAATGTCTTTTACAAATTTTTACGCAAATAAAATTGGAAGAGAGCCCCAATTTATTGGTTTAAAAAACTACATTAAAGTTCTCAATAAAGAAGCTATTTGGGAAAAAATGCAAGTCACTGCAAGCTTTATGTTTTGGACTTTGTTGCTACAAGCAATAATTGGTTTAGGTTTGGCTCTACTTCTAAACAGAAAATTTAAAGGAAATGAATTATTAACTACATTAATTGTTTTGCCAATGATGTTATCGCCTGCTGTTGTTGGAGTTTTTTGGACTTATCTATACAACCCTCAAGTAGGTCTGTTTAATTATGTAGTCAATTTTTTCTATGATTTTGGAAGCTTTGATATGATTGGGTCGAGTATACTAGCACCATGGTCAATCGTTATTGTTGATACTTGGATGTGGACACCTTTCACAATGTTGATTTGTTTAGCAGGTTTAAGATCTGTTCCAAACTATTTATATGAAGCAGCAGAAGTTGATAGAGCGAGTAAGTGGCAACAATTTATTTACATTACTTTACCCTCTGTTTTGCCGTTTTTATTATTAGCTCTACTATTTAGGGGCATTGAAAATTTTAAAATGTTTGACATGGTAGTTGAACTGACATCGGGTGGACCAGGTTCAGCAACTGAACTTGCCTCTATTAATTTAAAGAGGGAAGCATTTGAAAAATGGAAAACTGGATACAGTTCAGCATTCGCAGTTATTCTTTTTGTGACCATTTTTGGTTTTGGAAATGTTTATGTAAAAGTTATGAACAAGATAAAGGAGCGCTGATGGATACCTCAAGATCATATTTAGAACCTTCATCCTTTTCAAAAAAAATTGCAGCTGCGATTATTATAATTTACACGGTTATAACTTTAATACCCATATCTTGGATGGTCATGACAAGTTTTAAAAATGTAGACAGTGCAATTTCATACCCACCTGAGGTATTATTTGAGCCATCATTAGAAGGTTATGTTAATTTATTTACTAATAGATCAAGACAATCACCGGAATATCTTGACTCATTACCCCCACCAAAAAATTGGTATGAAGAGCTTGTTAGAAGTAGAGAGATGGTAATCACTGGACCATCAAAATTTTTAGGAAGATATTCAAACTCTATGATAATTGGCTTTGGTTCAACTTTTGCATCAGTATTTTTGGGTGCATTAGCTGCATATGCTTTTTCAAGATTTAGAGTTCCATTAAAAGATGATTTATTATTTTTTATTCTATCTACCAGAATGTTTCCACCAATAGCAGTAGCAGTTCCAATATTTATTATGTACAGAAAATTAGGGCTAGGAGATACTCATCTTGGAATGATCATATTGTATACAGTTGTAAATTTAAGTTTAGCAGTATGGTTGTTAAAAGGATTTATGGATGAAATTCCTAAAGAATACGAAGAGGCAGCAATGATTGACGGATATTCTAGACTTCAAGCTTTCTTTAAAGTTGTTCTACCACAAGCAATGACAGGTATAGCTGCAACTGCAATATTTTGTATGATATTTTCATGGAATGAATATGCTTTTGCTGTTCTGCTAACACAGTTCAACGCTCAAACAGCCCCACCTTTTATTCCAACAATCATTGGTGAGGGGGGGCTTGACTGGCCAGCAATCGGTGCAGGTACAACTTTATTTTTATTACCAGTAATGATTTTCACAATCATTTTAAGAAAACATCTTTTAAGAGGTATTACCTTTGGAGCAGTGAGAAAATAATGCAAGAAGAAAAGTCATTAATGAGAAAAATATTTAGACGAGTTTATTGGGAAAACTTATCAACAATATTAATTTTAATTGGAGTTTTCATGTTACTACAACCATTTGCTATGTGGATGTTTACTTATTCATTTATTGTAATTTTAGTCGGAACCATAGGTTTCGTAATAACTAGCCATTTTCCAGATTAATATGTCTCAAATTAAAATAACAAATTTGCAAAAATCATTTGGTGATTTTACTGCAGTAAAAAATTCTAATTTAACAATTAATGATAAGGAGTTCTTTGTTTTGCTTGGTCCTTCTGGTTGTGGAAAAACTACAACACTTAGAATGATAGCAGGATTAGAATTACCTACATCCGGTGAAATATATTTAGGAGAAGAAGAAGTTGGGATGTTAAGAGCATCTGAAAGAGATATTGCTTTTGTTTTTCAATTATTTGCTCTTTACCCACATATGAATGTAAGGAACAACTTGTCATTTCCACTAAAAATGCAGGGCTATAAAAGAAGTGATATCAAGTTACGAGTTGAAGAAGCAGCTAAACTTTTAAGAATTGATCATATTTTAAATTCTAATATTTCCTCTCTTTCAGGTGGAGATAGACAACGGGTAGCTTTAGGTAGAGCGCTAGTTAGAAGACCAAAAGCATTTTTAATGGATGAACCATTGGGCACTTTAGATGCTGAATTTAGAGAATTAATGTGTCTAGAATTAAAAAAACTTCATTTAGATATAGGAGCAACTACTGTTTATGTAACACATGATCAATTAGAGGCAATGTCTTTAGCTGATCGAATTGCAGTTATGGATGGTGGTGAAATTTTACAAGCTGATGAGCCTAATATTATTTACAATAAACCTAAAACAAAATTTGTAGCCTCATTTATAGGATCTCCAGGTATGAACTTTTTTGAGATTGATGAAGGAATTTCAAAAGATCAATCTTTCGTGAATATCGAGGGTACTAAATTTAATATTCCTAAACAACTTGAGGAATCAAAAGGAAATAAAAATTTCTTTGGTATACGTCCAGAAAACTTAACTCTTAGTAATAATGAGGGTCTTAAAGGTTCGGTTTATGGAGTGGAGTATTTAGGATCAAGAAAAATAATTACAATTAAAACAAGTTTAGGTGAAATTAAAGTTAAAACAGATATTTCAGTTAATATTAAATTGAAGGAAAATGTCCAGGTTAAACCTCTAAATAATAATATTATTATTTTTGATGGTGAAACAGATAAATCTTTGAACAGTGAGTTTATACAATAATGGCAAAAGTAGAATTAAAAAAATTATTTAAAACTTATAATCAAAAAATTAAAGCTTTGGAGGACATAAATCTTACAATTGAAGATGGTCAATTTTTTGTATTACTAGGTCCATCTGGTGCTGGAAAAACTACAACACTTAGATGTATAGCCGGTTTAGAAAAAATTGATTCTGGAGATGTATTATTTAATGATGAAAATATAACTCATGATCAACCTGCTTCAAGAGATGTGTCTTTTGTTTTTCAACAATATTCTCTTTATCCTCATTACACTGTTTATGAAAATCTTGCTTTTCCTTTGAGGTCACCAATGAGAAAACTTCCTGGGGAAGAAATAAAAAATAAAGTAGAGAAAATTGCTGAAATGCTCAAAATTACAAATAAATTAAAAAATAAAGCGACTGAACTTTCTGGTGGAGAAATGCAAAGAGTAGCTATAGGTAGAGCTCTTGTTCGTGAACCAAATATTTATTTGATGGATGAACCACTTTCTTCATTAGATGCTAAACTTAGAGAGACTCTTCGTGTTGAATTAAAAAATATACAATTAAATCTAAATGCAACTATTCTATATGTTACACATGATCAAGCCGAAGCAACAACATTAGCTGATAAAATTGGTGTATTAAAAGAAGGTAAAATAGTTCAAATAGGAACTCCTGAGGACATTTATGAAAATCCAAATTCTATTTATGTATCTCAAAGATTAGGTTCACCAAAAATAAATATTTTGTCTGGTTCATTGTTTAAACTTGATAACAACATACCAAAAATTGGACTTAGACCAGAAAATATAGAGTTAGGTAATGGGCCATATGAAGGAAAGGTTATTTCTATAGAAAATTTAGGTTCAGAAACTGTTGTGGCTATTAATTTTCAAGACAATGAAATATTAGCTTCAATTCAGGGTAGCTATAAATCTTCAGTTAATGAAAAAATTAATTTTGACATTAATAGAAATAAAGTTTTAAAATTTGATAACGGAGATCAAAGGATATATGAGCGTTAATTTTTTAATTTCTCAGGCAAAAAATATTCAAATAGTCATTGATGAAAATGCTTCAGAAATTGAGGCACTAGATCAAAATATTGGAGATGGAGATCATATATTTAATGTGCAAAGAGGTCTTAAATTAGTTGTTGAACTTGAAAAAGACATTAAGAACCTGCCTTTGCAAAAAAGTTTAAATATGATTGCTATGAAAGTCTTGTCAGGCATTGGTGGCTCCTCAGGAGCTTTATTTGGAACTTTCTTTATGTCTATGGCTAAAACACCAGATCTAGATAAAAATGTAAATTTTAGCAAAGCATGTGAAATGATTATCACAGGAATTAATGCAATGAAGGAAAGAGGGAAAGCTGATGTTGGTGAAAAAACAATGATGGATGTCTTAATTCCAGTATCAGAAAAACTTAATGAACTAAAAAGTGGCAATAAAGATATGAAAGAAGGATTAAGTGAGATAATAAAAATTGCAGAAGAGAGAATGCTAGCTACAAAAGACATGCTTGCTACTAAAGGTAGAGCTTCGTTTTTAGGAGAACGCGCAAAAGGTCATATAGATCCAGGGGCCCGTTCTTCACAACTTATAATTGACACGATATGTAAATCAGTAATAAATCAATAGGAGGAAAAATGAAAAAATTTATAAATAATGTTGATGATTTTTTAAAAGAAAGTCTTAATGGATTTGGCAAAGCGCATGCTGATATAATCAAAGTAAATTTTGAACCAAATTTTATTTCTAGAAAATCAAAAACTAAAGAAGGAAAAGTATCTTTAATTTCGGGTGGAGGAAGTGGACATGAACCGATGCACGGTGGTTTTGTTGGACATGGTATGCTGGATGCGGCATGTCCAGGTTTTGTTTTTTCAGCACCTACTCCAGATCAAATGCAAGCAGCAGCTGAACATGTTGATAGTGGTGCAGGTGTTTTATTTATAGTTAAAAATTACTCTGGAGATATTATGAATTTTCAAATGGGTGCAGAAATGTATTCAGGTAAAAATGATAGTATCATTACTAACGACGATGTGGCTGTTGAAGACTCTACGTTTACAACAGGTAGAAGAGGTGTAGCTGCAACAGTTTTAGTTGAAAAGATTGTTGGATCACTTGCTGAGAATGGTGGTTCGTTAGAAGAATGTAAAAAACTTGGTGAAAAAGTAAACAAAAACTCTGGAACTATGGGGGTAGCTTTTACCAGTTGCACAGTTCCTGCTGCAGGCAAACCAACTTTTGATATTGGAAATGATGAAATGGAATTTGGAGTAGGTATACATGGTGAACCAGGAAGAAAGCGAGAGAAAATTCAATCTTCAAAAACAATAGTAAATAATATGTTGGAAGCCATACTTGACGATTTAAAGCCACAAAAAAATGAAAAGACACTCCTTTTTGTAAATGGTATGGGTGGAACTCCTCTTACTGAATTATATTTAGTGTATGATAATGCTTGTGAAATTTTAAAATCAAAAGGAATTGAAATTACAAAAAGTTTAGTTGGTAATTATTGTACATCTCTTGAAATGCAAGGAGCATCAATAACACTCCTAAAATGTGATGAGGAAATTTTAAAAAATTGGGATGCGCCTGTACATACAGCTGCGATGAGATGGGGAATGTAAATGTTAA
This sequence comes from uncultured Pelagibacteraceae bacterium, assembly GCA_902629285.1. Taxonomy (GTDB): domain Bacteria; phylum Pseudomonadota; class Alphaproteobacteria; order Pelagibacterales; family Pelagibacteraceae; genus Pelagibacter. Next base: position 49,767 of record CACOQN010000004.1, read on the forward strand.
TTTACATTTTTAATTTATATTCGTATTAAAAAGTCCTTTAACAAAAATATGAGTAATAAAAAAAAAATTTTAATTATTCAACCTATTCATCATGCTGGGATAGATTTATTAGAAAAAAATTCAAATTATGAATTTGAGATTATAAAAAATACAGAAATCAACTTTCTTAAATCTAAAATAAAAGATTGTGACGGTGTTACAATTAGAACATCTAAACTTTCTGGAGATATAATCCATGCTGCTAGCAAACTAAAAATTATTTCAAGACACGGAGTTGGCTACGACAATATTGACCTCAAAAGTTCAAAGGAAAAGAATATTACTCTAGCAATTACAGCCACAGCAAATGCTGTCGCCGTTGCTGAGCATGTAATGTTTATGTTGCTCAGCATATCAAAAGGCAAAAATATGTATGACAATACAGTTAAAGAAGGAAATTTTGATGACAGAAATAAACTTCCAAAAACAATAGAAATTTGGAATAAAAATATTTTAATTGCTGGTTTTGGTAGAATTGGACAGGCATTAATAAAAAGGTGTCTTGGTTTTGAGATGAAAGTTTTTGTTTATGACCCCTTTGTATCAAAAGAGGTCATTGAAAAATTTGGTGGTATTAAAATTGATAATATTAATGAAGTTTGTAAAAATATTGATGCAATCTCACTTCATGTTCCTTTAAATGAAAATACTAAAAATTTAATTAATTATGAATTACTTAAAACTATGAAAAAAAACTGTATCATAATCAATGCCGCAAGAGGTGGTATTATAAATGAAATTGATTTAGATAGAGCTTTAAATGAAGATTTAATATTTGGTGCAGGTTTGGATGTATTTGAGGTTGAACCACCTAATTTAGAAAATCCATTACTTAAGAATAATAAAGTATTTCTAAGCCCCCATACAGCAGCTTTTACGGAAGAATGTATGACTAGAATGGGCATAGAGACTGTACAAAATATTATTGATTTTTTTGATGGAAAGTTAGAAGAATCAAAAAAAATAAAGTTATAATATGAGAATAAGTTTTAAAAATTTTGGATTTCTAGAGCTACTAGTTATTAGTTCTGCAATTTTTGTTGTTGGTATGTTAATTTGGACAGCTAGTACGAGACCTGCAGTTGAAGCTAAAGCAAATTTAGTAAAAGAAAATCATAACAAAGTAGTAGATTTAATAAATAATGAAATAAATAATTGTGGAAATAATGAAGAAGGAAAGTTTACAGTTTGGGGAGATGCTTGTAATGAAGAGTGGATTGCAGAAAAAGTAGTAAATTATATTAATAATAATCTTAAAATTGAAAACCCATTTTCAAATGATAATACAGTAAAAACTGATCCAGATCCAAGAATTAAGGCTGAAGGTAAAGCTGGTCAAGCTGTTGAGATGGGAGTAATATTTGTAATGTCATCAAACTTCTTACCTGAACCGGGATCAGAATGGATAGTTGGTACTTGTTTTAAATCACCATGTGTTGCTGCTGGGAATAACGAGTTAACTTCAATTTATAGATAACTATTCTTTAAAAACTTCTATGCCACTACTTTTTAAAGTTTGTGTTAAATATTGATATCCAATTTTTGCGTATTCAAATGGATTAGCTTTTGCTGGATCTTGTTCAGCTTCAACTACGAGCCATCCAGAATAATCTTTTTCTTTTAAAACATCGAAAATAGGTTTGTAATCTATGCATCCATCTCCAGGTACGGTAAAGGCACCCTCTAAAAATGCATCTCTAAAACTTAAATCTTCTTTTAAAGTCTTTTCTAAAACATGTTCTCTTATATCTTTACAATGAACATGAATAATTCTTTTATAAAAATTTTTTAATATATTTAGGGAATTACCTTGTGCAAAAAGCATGTGACCAGTATCTAAGGTAAGTTTTACACTATCATGTGTATTTTCTAATAACCTAATAGTATCTTCTTCCGTCTCAATTACAGTTCCCATGTGATGATGATACGCAAGTGGCATTTCTTCATCCTCTAAATATTTTCCTATTTCTGATATTTTACTGTAAAATTTTTTTGCTTCTTCTGACTCCATTCTTGGTCTACTAGATAATTTTTTATTCGGATTGCCTTGAATAGAGTCAGAAACTTCAGCAAAGACCATACAAGGTGAATTACAGTTTTTAAATAGTTTCAATTGTTCTTGAATGTTATTTTTTTCTTCACTTACAGAATTTCTTCTTAAGTTTGCTGCATACCAGCCAGAGCAAAGATTAAGTTTAAATTGTTTTAATTTAGGTATTAAATCTTCTGACTTTTTTGGAAATTTTCCTCCAGCTTCAACACCAATATATCCTGCCTGACTTGCTTCTGATAAACATTGTTCAAGAGATGTATCGCCTCCCAATTCAGGCATATCATCATTGCTCCATGCGATAGGAGAAATACCTAATTTTACTGACATATTTTAGTCTTATATATATAAGTAAACTAATGAAAAATGTAGCATTAATTGGACTTGGGAGAATTGGTCAAATGCATGGGGAGAATATAGTTTCTCATAAAAGTTTTAGGCTAAAATATGTTTTTGATTTAAATAATAAATTAAATAATAAATTTTCTAAAAAATTTAAAGCTACTAAAATTAGTAATCCCTCTATTGCATTTAAGGATAAAAATATTGATATTATATTTATTGCGTCAAGCACACCGACACATACCAAATTAATTGAGGAAGCTGCCAAATATAAAAAAGTAATTTTTTGTGAAAAACCTTTAGATTTAAATATTGATAAAGTTAACAAATGTCTTCGAAAAATTAAAAAACTAAATCCAAAAATACAGTTAGGATTTAACAGAAGATATGACCCTGGTCATAGCTCTTTAAAAAAAGAACTTCAAAAAGGAAAAATAGGAACACTAGAAAAAATTATAATTACCAGCAGAGATCCTGCGCCTCCTTCTTTAAATTATTTAAAAGTTTCTGGAGGCATTTTTAAAGACATGATGATACATGACTTTGATTTAGTAAGATTTTATTTAGAAAAAGATGAGGTAGACTCAATTTTTTCAACAGGAAGTAATATTTCTAATAGAAAATTTGATAAAATAAAAGACTACGAACTTGCCTCTTGTATTTTAAGATCAAAAAAAGGTGTTCAATGTATAATTACAAATTCTAGACATTGTAGTTTTGGGTATGATCAGAGGGTAGAATTATTTGGATCTAAAGGAATGTTAATATCTGGAAATAAAAAAGAAAACGAGACAGAAACATTCACTAAAAACAATACTTTTCAAAAAAAACCTCTTCTTAATTTTTTTATTGATAGATATGTTGATGCTTACAAGCTTCAGCTTAATGAGTTGGCCAGATACACATTAAAGAAATACAAACCTATATCTAGTTTTGAGGATGGAAGAAGAGCTCTTATAATTGCTAATGCTGCAGCAAATTCTTTGAAACAAAAAAAACAAATTAAAATAAAATTTTAAATACAACTTAAAATTGTAAATTTATTTTCAAAAACTTTTTTAAATTTTTAAGTTGTCTTCTTTACATTCTGCTTTTTTATATGTTAACTTTTCAACTTTAAAAGTAAACTTTTAATAACAAGAAGGGAAATAATGAAAACATTATACAAATCATTATTAGCTTTTGTTGCTTGGGTTATGCTTTCAGTGTCTGCTTTTGCAGTAGACGTGATTGTTGTATCGCACGGACAAGCTAATGACCCGTTTTGGTCTGTTGCTAAGAACGGTGTAGATAAAGGATGTGCTGATATGGGAATATCTTGCAAGTACACTGCACCTGGTACTTTCGATATGGTTGAAATGGCTAAATTAATTGACAACGCAGTTTCACAAAAACCAAAAGGTATTGTGATTACTCTTCCAGATGCTGCTGCTTTAGGAAAATCAGTTAAAGCTGCAATTGCAGCTGGAATTCCAGTAATTTCAATGAACTCTGGTTCAGATGACTTTGCATCACTAGGTATCAGTGCTCACGTTGGACAAACTGAGTTTGAAGCTGGTGTCGGTGGCGGACAAAAAATGAAAGCTGCTGGTGGAAAAAAAGCACTATGCGTTAACCACGAAGTTGGAAACGTTGCGCTAGACAGAAGATGTGCAGGATTCAAAAAAGGTTTTGGCGGATCAGTAGACATCTTAGGAACTTCTAATGACCCAACAGAAATTCAAAAAGCTGTTGCTGCTAAATTAGGTGGTGGATATGACACTATCCTTACTTTAGGTGCTGGTCTTGCAGGTGAAGCTGCTCTTAAAGCTTTGGAAGCTGCAGGAAAAGTTGGTAAAGTTAGACTTGGTACATTTGATATGTCACCAGGAATGTTAAAAGCTGCTGCTGCAGGTAAAGTAGAGTTTTTAATTGACCAACAACAATATCTACAAGGATACTTGCCAATCGCAATTTTTGGTCAGTATATGAGATATGGAACTATGCCAGCTGGTGTAGTTATGACTGGCCCTGGTTTCGTAACTCCAGATAATGCTGCTAAAGTTATTAAATGGGCAGCTCAAGGTTATAGATAAAAATACTTTAAAAAGGCCTAACTAATTTTTTAGTTAGGCCTTTTTTTAATAAAATTCAAATCTGTATGTCTGAAAAAGCAAAAAGTATCGCTTCAAAAAAAAGCTCAGGTCAAGATGAAAGACTTCAAAATGTTTCAAAATTAAAATTGCTTTTAAACAGACCAGAATTAGGTGCCCTTGGTGGTGCAATTTTAGTATTTATATTTTTTGGAATAGTTGCTGGCGATACTGGAATGTTTAGTGCATATGGTATGCTAAACTTTTTAGATGTATCAGCTAATTTGGGTATAATTGCAATTGCAGCAGCGATGCTAATGATTGGTGGAGAATTTGATTTATCTATCGGATCAATGATTGGTTTTGCTGGTATTTGTATAGCTATTCCAGCAATATACTGGGGTTGGCCATTATGGATAAGTATAGTTTTTGCTTTTGCAATGGCCGTACTTGTTGGATATTTTAATGGTATACTTGTTGTAAGAACAGGTCTGCCTTCTTTTATAGTCACTCTAGCAATGTTGTTTATTTTAAGAGGGGCAACTTTAGCAATTACAAGATTGATTACTGGAAGAACTCAAGTTCCAGGACTAAGAGTTCTAATAGAAAATGATCCTATAGCATGGATGTTCGCAACGGATACTTTTAAATGGTTGTTCACTTGGTTAGGTTCAATGAACCTGATAGCACTCAGAACTGATGGAACTCCTTTAGCTACAGGTATCCCTCCATCAGTAATTTGGTTTATTGCAGCAACTTTATTTGCGACTTGGATTTTAATGAAAACTAGATATGGAAATTGGATTTTTGCTTCAGGTGGAGATAAAAATGGAGCAACAAATGTAGGAGTACCAGTTGGAAGAGTTAAAATTAGTTTATTTATTGGAACTGCAGTCGCGGCAACAATCTTTGCTACAATTCAAGTTTTAGACGCTGGTTCAGCAGATACAATGAGAGGTAACTTAAAAGAATTGGAAGCAATTGCAGCAGCGGTTGTTGGTGGTTGCTTATTAACTGGTGGGTATGGATCTGCAATAGGTGCAGCTTTTGGGGCATTAATATTTGGAACAGTATCTATGGGAATATTTTATACAGATGTAGATACTGATTGGTTCAAAGTTTTTTTAGGCGCTATGATGCTAATTGCAGTAGTTTTCAATAATTATGTCAGAAGAAGAGTAACAGAAAGTAAGTAATGTCAGAAAATTTAATTGAATTTAATAATATAAGTAAATTTTTTGGAAAAGTTATTGCTCTTAAAGATGTTACTATGAAATTAAAAGAAGGTGAAATAATGTGTTTACTTGGAGATAATGGTGCAGGTAAATCTACTTTAATTAAAACGCTTGCAGGTGTTTACAAACCTGATGAGGGTGAAATTTTAATTGAAGGTAAAAAAACAATTTTTGACTCTCCTAAGGATGCTTTAGATATGGGTATTGGCACAGTTTACCAAGATTTAGCATTAGTACCTTTAATGAGCGTTACTAGAAACTTTTTCATGGGAAGAGAACCGCTTAAAGGACCCCCTTTATTAAAGACATTTGATATTGAAAAAGCAAATCAAATTGCAGCTGAAAGAATGGGGCAAATTGGAATAGATGTCAGAGATCCGTCTCAAGCTGTTGGAACGATGTCAGGAGGTGAAAGGCAATGTTTGGCAATTTCAAGAGCAATTTATTTTGGTGCTAAAGTTCTAGTTTTAGATGAACCAACCTCTGCTTTAGGTGTGCACCAAGCATCGATGGTATTAAAATATGTTGTAAAAGCAGCATCAGAGGGATTAGCAGTAATATTAATTACTCACAATGTTCATCATGCCTACCCTGTAGGAAATAGTTTTACAGTTTTAAATCGAGGAAAAAGTCTTGGAACTTTTGATAAAAAAGATATTTCAAGAGAAGATCTTCTTGGAATGATGGCAGGTGGTGAAGAATTGAGTAAACTTGAAGTAGAACTTAAAGAAATGGGAAGAATAAATAACTAAATTGTTATCATTTTCACTACTTTTACCCTTTTTTAATGAAACAATACTTTACTCGCTTAGATAAAATAATTTAACCTCTAAATTTTTACTGCAGTAAAAAATTTTTTATATTTTATTCACCTAGTTATAAATATATTATATAAAATTGATATATGAACATTCTTAAAGATAAGTTCGGCAGAACGTTTCCTTATATTAGAATGTCAATAACAGATGTTTGTAATTTTAAATGTGGTTATTGCTTACCGAATGGCTATCAAGTCGATAAAAACGATACTCGAAAATTTCTCCATTTAGAGGAAATCAGGAGGTTGTCAAAATGCTTTTCTCTTTTGGGTGTTAATAAAATTAGAATCACTGGGGGAGAACCTACTGTAAGAAAAGATTTTTTTGATATAATTAAAGTTTTAAAGTTTGACTCAGGAATTGATAATATAGCTATAACAACTAATGGTTATCATTTAGACAAGAAAGCAAAATTACTATCTAGCAGTGGGTTGACTGGAATAAATATAAGTATAGATAGCTTAAATCAAGAAATTTTCAAAAATATAACTGGTCATGATAGACTTCCAGAAATTTTAAGAGGAATTAAAATATTACAAGATATTGATTTTGAAAATATTAAAATTAATGCTGTACTATTAAATGGAATTAATTCATCCTATAAAGATTTTAATGAATGGTCAAAATTTATTGAAAAAAACAAAGTAGATTTTAGATATATAGAATTAATGAGAACTGGTGACAATCTAGAATATTTTAATAAATATCATGTTTCATCAAAAATATTTAAAGAATACTTGATTCATAATAAATGGATATATCAAACTTTTGGTAAAGATGCCGGACCTTCGTTAAATTATATAAACCCAAAGTTTAAAGGTAGATTTGGTATTATAGCTCCTTACTCAAAAGATTTTTGTAAATCTTGTAATAGATTACGTATTACATCAAGAGCAGACTTGAGACTTTGCTTGTTTGGAAATACAGGTATAAATTTAAGGCACCTTTTACAAAGAGATGATCAACTCAATGAATTGAAAGACTTAATATTAAGTCAAATGCAATTTAAAAAAGAGTCTCATTATTTAGAATTAGGCGATACTGGATCAACAAAAAATTTATCAAAAACAGGAGGATAAATTGAAATTAAAAGTTATTAATCAAAATTCATTAAAGGATTGGGCTAAAGAAATCTTTAAGGATAATTCTTTTCATATGATTGATGTTTCTTCAAAAAAAGAAACATTTAGAAGAGCTTTAGCTTCAGGTAAAATTTTTGTTGGGGAAAAGGTTTTTAATTTAATAAAAAATAAGACAATGCCTAAAGGAGATCCTTTAACTTTAGCTGAGGTAGCAGCTGTATTGGGAGTAAAAAAAACTAGCGAATTAATACCTCTGTGCCACCCTATAGCTATTGATCATACCGCTTGCAAAATTATAATGAATGAAGAGGATAATTCTTTAGAGGTGTTTTGTGTAGTATCTACTTATTCTAAAACTGGTGTAGAAATGGAAGCTATAATGGGTGTAAATGCTGCTCTAATTACAATTTATGATTTAAGTAAAATAATAAACCCAAATCTTAAAATTGATAATATTAGGTTGTTGATAAAAGAAGGTGGAAAGAGTGGTTTATGGAAAAACCCAGAGGGTATCCCAGAGTTTTTAAAAGAATTGTTTTAAATGAAAATTAAAGTTGAACTCTTTGGTGCAAGTAGAGAATTTAGCAAAGATTACGCTATTGAATTTAATGTAAATAATGACTCAAAAATAAAAGATATTAGACAGGAATTGATAAAATATCTTGATCAAAATTTTAATGGAAATGAAGTTTATAAAAAAATTGTTAAATCATCTGCTTTTTGCTCTGAAGAAAATAATATTGTAAGCGACAATTATAAAATAACAGAAAATGAAAAAATTGGTATTATACCTCCTATTGGAGGAGGTTAATGCTTCATACAGATATATTAGATATTAAACAAAAAAAATTATCAATTAATGACGCTGAAAAATTTATTTCATCATCTAAGTATGGTGCATCAATTATTTTCACAGGAACAGTCAGAAATCAAAATAATAACAAAAATGTTATAGGCGTTACCTATGATAGCCATGATGTTCTTGTCTTAAAAAGTTTTAGTGAAATTTATTATGAAATAGAAAAAAAGCTCAATATTAAAAATAAAGCTGTTTTTATTGAGCATGCCAAAGGTTATTTAAACCTTAAAGAAATTAGTATAATCGTAGCTGTAGCATGCAAGCATAGAGATGAAGCATATATTTTGTCTAGATACATAATTGAGGAAATCAAGAAAAGATCTCCTATTTGGAAAAAAGAACACTATACAAATAATCAAAGCGATTGGTTAAAAGGAAACCCATTAGTAAATGAAAAAATTTAAATATTCAGAAATTACCCCTGAGAGTATTTTTAAAAATAGACGAAAATTTATTAAAAATTTAGGTCTTTCAGCTAGCTCTCTTTTTTTCGGTCAAAATTTAATTACCTCAGCAAATGCAAATACAAAAAAAGAAAATATGAAACTCACTGAATACAGATATGTCACAACTTATAATAATTATTATGAATTTGGAACTGGTAAATCTGATCCAGTAGAAAGATCACAAAAATTTGAAACTAAGCCTTGGGATATTATTATTGATGGAGAAGTTGAAAATCCAATAACAATTTCTATGGAGGAAATAACACAAATGTTTCCGTCGGAGGAAAGAATTTATAAATTAAGATGTGTTGAGGGGTGGTCAATGATTATACCTTGGCTTGGATTTCCATTAAATAAACTTTTAAAAAAAGTTTCTCCTACAAATAAAGCTAAGTTTGTTAAGTTCACATCTATTCTAGATCCAGAGCAAATGATAGGACAAAGATTTCCAATTTTGGATTGGCCCTACAAAGAAGGTTTAAGAATTGATGAAGCTATGCATGATTTAACTATTTTAGTAACTGGACTATATGGGAAGAAATTACCAAATCAAAATGGAGCTCCTTTAAGATTAATGGTTCCATGGAAATATGGATTTAAAAGTTCTAAAGCAATCGTAAATATAAAATTAGTAGAAAAAATGCCCATATCCTCATGGATGAAAGCTTCCCCTAATGAATATGGTTTTTATTCAAATGTAAACCCTGGGGTAAGTCACCCAAGATGGTCTCAAGCTACAGAAAGAGTAATTGGTGAAGGTATAATTAGTCCAAGAATCCCTACAACTATGTTCAATGGATACGGAGATGAAGTTGCTAGTTTATACGATGGCATGGATTTAAAAAAATATTTTTAATGAAAAGCCTTTTAAAGCCAAGTATTTTTGTATTATCTGCAGCTCCATTTTTACTAATAACCTACAAAATCTTTTTCAATAAACTAGGACCTGAGCCTGTAAAAGAAATAACTCATTTTACTGGAGAGTGGACATTGATTTTTATCTGCTTAACTTTATCAATGAGTCCACTTAAACGTTTTACCAGCTTTATATTTTGGATAAAAATTCGAAGAATGTTAGGATTATTTGTTTTTTTTTACGCGACACTTCACTTATTAACGTATGTTGTAATTGACTATAGGCTTGATTGGAATCAAATAACTGACGATGTAATAAAAAAAAAATATGTATTCGTAGGTTTTGCTGCATGGTTATTATTAATACCACTTGCAATAACTTCTTCACAAAAAATGATAACACTTCTTAAACAAAATTGGAAAAGATTACATAGATTAATTTATGCAATAGCAATTTTAGGTTCTCTACATTTCATTTGGTTATCTAAAACTATATATTTTAAACCTTTGATTTATTTTATAATAATAACTATTTTACTAATATTAAGAGTTAATTTTAAAAATATATTTAATAGATGAATAATTTCACTGAAAAAAAAATATTTGAAGAAGCTGATAATTGGATAAAATCAAATAAAAAGGTCGTCCTCGCAACTGTCATTCAAACATGGGGCTCTTCACCATTAGGAATTGGTAGTAGAATGATAGTAAACGAAAATGGAAATTTTTTAGGATCTGTGTCTGGAGGTTGCGTAGAGGCTAAAGTTATTGAGGAGTGTATATCTTTACTCAATAGTAAAGAAAATTGTAAGAAAATAGATTTTAAGGTTTCAAATGAAAATGCATGGGAAGTGGGATTAGCCTGTGGTGGTGATATTTCAATTTATATTGAAGAAATTATTTAATGAAATTAAAGACAATACAAGAAACTTTAAAAAATAAATCTTTAAAAAAAGAATTTGCGATTATTACAAATTTAAAAAATGGTGATAGTGAAATATTTTTCCCTGATACAAATCTAACTGGATTTTTTTCAAAATATAGAAATGATATTAAAAAAATATTTCATTTAAATAAAAATAGTTTGATAGAAAATTCAGATATATTTGTTCAAACTTTTAAAAATCCTATTAAAGTAATAATTGTAGGTGCAGTTCATATAACAACATATTTAATTGATTTAGCAAAAAATTTAGATTTTGAGATTATTATTGTTGATCCTAGAGGATATTTTGCATCAAAAGAAAGATTCCCAAATACAAATATTATTAAAAAATGGCCTAATGAAGCTTTTAAAGAAATTGAAACAAATTCAAAAACAGCTTTAGTTGCATTAACTCATGATCCAAAAATTGATGACCCCGCTTTACAATATGCATTGAAAAATAAATTTTTTTATATTGGTGCTCTTGGAAGTAAAAAAACACACGAAAAAAGATGCTTAAGATTGATGGAATCTGGCTTCAAAAAAGAAGAGGTAGAAACAATCAATGGGCCAATTGGTATAAAGTTGGGTGGTAAATCTCCTTCTGAAATAGCTATATCTATTATTGCTCAACTTGTTTTGGAAAAATATAGGAAATAGTTAAATTTAATTAATTTTGATAATTATCATAATCTTGTGATTATTTATTATACAGTTAATAGTTTCATTATGAATGAAAATGAAAAAAAAACTCTTCAATCAGCAGCTTTTGAAAGATTAATAAAACATTTAGACGAAAGAAAAGATGTTCAAAATATTGATCTAATGAATTTAGCTGGTTTTTGTAGAAATTGTTTATCAAGGTGGTTTAGAGAAGAAGGTGAAAAAAGAGGAATTTTAATTTCAGATGCGCAAGCAAGAGAACATGTTTATGGAATGCCCTACTCTGAATGGAAAACAAAATATCAAAAATAATTATTTTTCTTTTAATCTTGGAAATAATTCAACAAAATTACAGGGTTTATGATTGATGTCTAATTGATGTTTTAAAATACCATCCCAAGCGTCTGTTACACCACCTGATGATCCTGGTAATGCAAAAATATATTTTCCATTTGATAAAACTGCACATGCTCTTGATTGTATTGAGGATGTGCCTACTGTCTTTAAACTAATTGTTCTAAAAACTTCCCCAAAACCAGGAATATGTTTATCAGCGATTTCATCTAATGCTTCTGGTGTAATATCTCTTCCAGTTAAACCAGTCCCCCCTGTTGTAATTATGACATCAACTTCTTTTTGAGTAATCCAATCTTTTAAAATTAATAAAATATCTTCTTTATTATCTTTGCAAATTTTTCTATCTACTAAATTGTGTTTTGCATTTTTTATTTTATCAACTAAAATTTTTCCAGATTTATCATTATCAAACGTTCTGGTATCTGTTACAGTCAATAAAGCAATATTAACAATCATAATAATTATTTAAATGATTATACTAACAATATTTTTTTTTATAACAGCTATTTTATATGCTAGTATTGGCTTTGGTGGAGGATCAACATATCTTGCATTAATGTTAATATGGGAGATCCCATATTATATTTTTCCAATAATAGCTCTATTTTGTAACATCATAGTTGTTTCTGGAAATTCTATTAATTTTATTAGATCTGGTAATATCAATTTAAAATTAATACTGCCTTACCTAGTTGGATCTGTGCCTTTTGCTTTTATAGGTGCTTCTATTTCACTAGAAAAAGAAATTTTCGAAATATTATTATTCTTAGTTTTAATAATAGCTGGTTTTTTTTTATTATTAGAAAGCAACACTTTTAATAAAAAAGACTTAAAAATAAATTCTATATCAACTATTTTTTCAATTTTTATAGGATCATTAATTGGATTTGTATCAGGTTTGGTTGGAATTGGGGGTGGAATATTTTTGAGCCCAATATTATTTTTATTAAAAGCTGGTTACCCTAAACACATAACAAGTTCAGCTTCTTTATTTATTTTAATTAACTCAATTTTTGGAGTAGCAGGTCAATTAACTAAAGAAATTGTCTTAAATGAATTTTTAAATTACTGGCCACTTTTTTTAGCTGTACTAATCGGTGGTCAAATAGGTAATTATTTAAATATAAAATTTTTGTCTAACAAAGCTTTAGCATTATTAACGTCTTTACTAATTATTTTTGTAGCGATAAGAATGGGATTAAGAATATTATTTTAAAATGATAAATACAAATTTTTTTAAAAAAACTCGGATATTAGATGGTGGAATGGGTCAAGAACTTTTAGCAAGGGGAATGCCATCAAATTCAACATTATGGAGTGCTAATGCAATTTTAAATGAAAAATATCATCCATTAGTATTAAATACTCACATAGATTTTATAAAAGCAGGAGCAGAAGTAATAGTAACAACTACATTTGCAACACGACAAAAAAGATTAAAAGAAAATAATCTTCAAGATAAATTTGAATATTTAAATAAAAAAGCTGGCGAAATAGCTGTTAATGCTAAGCAAAAATATCCACATGTATATATTGCTGGTGGCCTTCCTCCTCAACATTTAACATATGAAGCAGATGAAAGAAATGAGAGAGAAATTATTAATAATTTCAGTAGTCAGGCAAAAATATTAAATCCCTATGTGGATTTTTTTTACTTTGATGTATGGAGTAGTATAAAAGAAGTTAAGTGCGGTATAGAAGCAATTAAACAATTTGAAAAACCACATTTAATAGGAATCCATATTTCTGAAGGAGTAAAATTACCAAGCGGAGAAAATATTTCAAATTTAAAAAATTTAATTAACGATCAAACACTAGGTGTTATGCTTGCATGTGTATCGCCAGAAAATTTTGAAAAAAATCTTACTGAGCTTAAAAGTTTAAACATCCCCTTTGGTTTCAAATTAAATGGTTTTGTTACAACTAAAATTAAAAATGGGTACACTTCAGTGTTTTTAAATAAAAAATCAAATCCAAATGAAATGTTAGGAAAAAGGCAAGATTTAACTCCAGATAAAATGGCAAAAATAGCAAAAAAATTTAAAGATTCTGGTGCTACAATTATTGGAGGTTGTTGCGAAACAGGTCCATCACATATAGAGGCAATTGCAAAAATTAAGTAACATTTTTATAATCAGCTTTTCTTGCTAAATATATTCCAATAAATACAGCAACTAATGCAACTAAAATTTTTGAAGTAATTATTTCATCAAGAAATATATACCCTAAAATAATTCCAAAAATTGGAATTATATATGACACTTGAGAGTGAAAAATAAGTCCATTAGTTTTTAAAATTTTAAACCTTAGTAACCATGCAATTCCTGTTGGAAAAATTCCTAAATAAATTACAGATATAATAGAGTCCATTGATGGATTTAACATCCATGGTTTTTCAAAAATTAACGTTAAGGGAAAAAGTATTATAGATGACCAAATTAAAATAGAACCTGTAACATTTTCATTTTTTTTACTACTTATTTTCAAAGTCATGACTCCTCCAATAACATAACAAGTCGAACCAAGTAAAATTAGTAGTGCTGCGATAAAGTTATTTTCATTTATTAAAAAATTATCTGAAAATAAAAATACAATTCCCGAAAAACCAATTAATAAACCAATTGTTTTTAAATAATTAAATCTCTCTCCTTTTAGAAAAAAATGAGCTAAAACGGTTGATGTAAGTGGTGTTGTAGACATTAAAATAGCTGCTAAATTGCTTTGAACAAAATTTACTCCATAGGATATTAATATAAATGGGATAACTAAATTTACTAATCCAATTATCGCAAACCATTTCCAATCTTTTGAAAACGCTTCTATTTTTATATTGTTATAAAAACATAAAATTAAAACTGGTATTGCCCCTAAAAAAGATCTTAAAAATCCAATTGTAATTGGCCCAAATGAATATGTTGCTATTTTAATATTAAAAAAAGCTGATGCCCAAATTAATGATAACAATGTTAACAATAAGTAATCGACTAATTGTGGTTTTCTCATTCTGATATCTCTTTTGTTTCCCCTAAAGTTAATTTTTTTAAGTTTTCAAAGTCTATTTCAAAAACTGCATTAGGATGCCCTGCAGCTGCAAAAATTGATTCAAAATTTTTTAAATTTTCATCTATAAATATTTTTGTTTTTATTAAGTGTCCAACTGGAGAAACTCCTCCTATTGTATAACCAGTAATTTTTTTTACATCTTCTGGATTTGCCATAAATACATCTTTTTCTTTCAAAATATTTTTTAATTTATTTAGAGAACATCTTTTATCTCCTGAAACCAAACAAAGAACAAAATCTTCGCCCGCTTTAAAAAGTAAGCTTTTTATAATGGCACCAACTTTACAACCTAAAGCTGTAGCAGCTTCATTTGCTGTTCTCGCAGTTTGATCCAAAACTAATACTTTAAGATTAGAGTCAAATTCCTTAATTGATTTTTCAGCTCTTTTAACTGGTTCTTTCAATAATATTGAATTCACTGATTTAATTAGTTTATATTTTTAGTGTTTAAATACACTACTTATGTAAAAATTGCATAGGTGTTATTTATTAAATAAGCAATATTTTTAAGTATTTTTTTGCTATTTAAGCGCATTAAAAATTATTTAGGAGATATGAAGATATAATGAGTGTGACAAACGTTCTGAAGTTCATAAAAGAAAAAGAGGCAGAATTTGTAGACTTAAGATTTACAGATCCTAGAGGAAAGCTTCAACATCTAACTATGGATGCATCAATTGTTGATGAAGAAATGTTAAACGATGGTGTATTCTTTGATGGTTCATCTATCGCAGGATGGAAAGCTATTAATGAGTCTGACATGATTCTTAAACCTGATACTGCAAGGATGTTTATGGATCCTTTCACTTCTCATAATACTGTAGTTTTATTTTGTGATATTCTTGATGCTATTAAAAGAAATCCTTACGAGAGAGATCCTAGAGGTGTAGCTAAAAAAGCAGAAGCGTATTTAAAAGCATCTGGTATTGGTGATAAAGCCTTCTTCGGTCCAGAACCAGAATTTTTTGTATTTGATGATGTAAGAATTAAAAATGATATGAATGAATGTGGATTCAAAATAGACAGTAAAGAGGGTCCATATAACTCAGGAAGAGAATATGAGAACGGAAATATGGCTCATAGACCAGCAGTAAAAGGTGGTTATTTTCCTGTTCCACCTGTTGATAGTGAACAAGACATGCGTGGTGAATATCTAAAAAATTTAAAAGAAGTTGGAATTAAAGTTGAGAAACATCACCATGAAGTTGCGCCAAGCCAACATGAACTTGGCATGTATTTTGGAACTTTAGTAGATCAAGCTGATAATGTTCAATTGTATAAATATGTTGTACAAATGGTTACACATTCATTTGGTAAAACGGCAACCTTTATGCCGAAACCTGTTGCTGGAGATAATGGTTCTGGTATGCACATTCATCAATCTATTTGGAAAGGTGATACACCAGTATTTTCTGGAGATGCTTATGCTGGCCTATCTGAAACTGCCTTACATTATATTGGTGGAATATTAAAACATGCAAAAGCAATTAACGCTTTTGCCAATTCAACAACGAATAGTTATAAAAGATTAATTCCAGGTTTTGAAGCTCCTGTTCTTCTTGCATATTCAGCAAGAAATAGGTCCGCGTCATGTAGAATACCAATTACTCTAAGTAAAAAAGGTGCAAGATGTGAAATTAGATTTCCAGATGCTTCTGGGAACCCCTATTTAACTTTTGCTGCTATGCTTATGGCAGGACTTGATGGAATTAAAAATAAAATTCATCCAGGTGAGTCTTTTGATAAAGATTTATATGAATTACCACCCGAAGAAGTAAAAGCTATACCAACTGTTTGTGGTTCTTTAAGAGAGGCAATGGAAAGTTTAGATAAAGATAGAGATTTTTTAACTCAAGGTGATGTCTTTACTGATGATCAAATTGATGCTTATATTGCTTTGAAGTTTGAGGAAATTCATAAATTTGAGCATTCACCTCATCCGGTAGAGTTCGAGATGTATTACAGCAGTTAATAAACTTTATTACTGTCTTGTGGTTGCAATGGTATCTTTGTTAACACCTTTTTTTACTACATAGTCTTGTGTACCGTTAGCACCAGTTTCAACCTCTTTACGTAGCTCCTTAAAGAACGTTTTTTCTTTTAAAGAATTTTTTAAGTTTTTAACAAGATTTTTAAACTCAAATTTATTCATAACTTAAACATATATTAGATATGCATTTTATGCAATTCAGATATGTTATAAGCAAATATCTAAATAGCCTTAATTATTGAGGTTTTTAATAGCATCTTCTATTTTTAAGTAATTCATCTCTACGACTTTTGCAAAATCAGCAACATGTTGCTCATCAGATTCCTTTTTAAGAAAATTGCTTAAATTATCATAATTAATTTCATTTTTAAGTAACTTTAATACTGTTTTCAAAATATTATTTAATACTAAAGGATTTTTTATAATTTTATTTATTTCTAATTTAAAATCTAATGGTAATTTTAAGTTTTCAAAAACTATAAAATATTTATTTGAAAATATTCCATCCTTAATATTCCAATAATTTTCATTTATTTGTTCTTCATTATTTTCTGGTAATTTCATTGAAAAAAAATTTGGTGGAATTGAAATTAAATCAAAATTTTCTGGAATAAAATTAAATTGTAAAAAAAAAGAAACTATATCACTATGCATCTCATAACCTTGAAAAAATTGATTGTCTGTTTTTAAAATTCTATTATTTTTAAAATATATTTCTTGCTTATCCGTTTGAGCTCTGACCTCTCCAAATTTATAATTCACCATATCAAGAACAGGGGCAAGGTAAGCAACATTATTGAAAATAAAACCTTTTGATCTAAAAATTAAAAACAAATATTTTTCAAGATTATCAAGTTTATTAATATGATCGAAAAAGGATTTAATTTTTCTTCTGGTAGGAGATTGCTCTATAAAAAAATTTAGTATTTTATTTTTTTTCTCTTCACTTAAAAGTGCTATATGACTTTTTTTAAGGTATTCAAAATCTGGAAAAGATGAAAAATATAATTTCAAAAAATCATGATCTGGGTAATCTATTTTATTTTCTTGAATAAAATTTTTTAATAAATTTTGTGAAATTAAAAATTTTTTTGGTATTGAAATAATTTTACTATTATTATTAATTTCTTCTCTTACGAAAACGCCATAATTATTTTCTTCAATTTTTTTTAAAAATAAACTTTCATTTACATATATACCTTGGTTACGTGCTAAATCTAAAAAATTATCGTAGTCAATATTTTTTCTATCAGAGATATGTAGCATTTTTAAATTTTAAAAGATTCTCCACAGCCACATCTTTCAGTTTCATTAGGATTATTAAAAACAAATGATGATGATAATTCCTCTTCTTTATAATCCATCTCAGTTCCAATTAGGTACATAACTGCAGCTGGATCAACAAATACTTTTACACCTTTATCCTCAATTACTTCATCATTCGGATTTAACTCTTTTGCATATTCCATTACATAAGACATTCCCGCACAACCTCCTGACTTAACTGAAACTCTTAAACCTAAAGAATCCTTTTCAGCAGTAGACATTATTTTTTTAATTCTTAATGCTGCATTATCAGTTAATTTAATTATTGGGTTCATTATAAGTTCATTTCTAATTTAGCTGCTTCTGACATCATATCTTTATTCCATGGTGGATCCCAAACTAATTCAAGATCAACATCTTTAATTCCTTCAACTTGCATCACACCATCTTTTACCTCTTTTGGTAAACTTTCTGCTACTGGACAATTTGGTGTAGTTAAAGTCATTTTAATTATTGCAAAATTTTCATCTTTAATTTGAATATCGTAAATTAAACCTAAATCATAAATATTCACAGGTAGTTCAGGATCATAAATTTTTCTAATCTCCTCAATTATTTTCTCTTTTTTAGACATTTTTTCTAATTTTCTGTTTTAACTTCTTCTTGTTTTTCATCAAAAGCAGATACTAATGTATGCCAGGATAATGTCGCACATTTAACTCTCATTGGGTATTGCTTTACCCCAGATAAGCACATCAACTTTGTTTTTTCATCCTCGTTTAAATTTTCAGATTTTAAATCTGGATTTTCTTTAATCATTCCTAGAAAATCTTCTACTATCTCCTTGGCTTCATGTTCATTTTTTCCTTTAATTAAATCAGTCATAATAGAAGCAGATGCCATTGATATAGCGCACCCACTTCCTTCAAAAGAGGCATCTTCGACTATTCTTTGTCCATTTAATTTTAAATAAACATGAACATTGTCACCACATAGAGGATTGTTACCTTTTGCGTCTTTATTAAAGCCCTCTGTTTTTCTAAGATTTCTAGGATTCTTACCATGCTCTAATATAATTTCTTGGTAAAGTTCTTTTAAGTTCATTCTATATTAAATATTTTTTTACAATTATTTATTGATTCGTTTAATTGATCTAAATCATCCTTAGTATTATATATTCCAACTGATGCTCGAGCACTTGCAGGAATATTCAATTTATCATGTAAGATTTGACAACAATGATGTCCTGCTCTAATTGCTACGCCATCTTCATCTAATATGGTTGCTATATCATGTGGGTGAACTCCCTCTAAAGTAAAAGATAACACCCCGCCTTTATTTCTTGGATTGCCGATAAGTTTTACTGAATTATTTTTTTTTAATAACTCTTGACCGTACTCAACTAATTCAGCCTCATGCTTCATAATATTATCTATACCAATACTTTCTAAAAATTTTATTGAGTAATCAAAAGCAATTACTTGAGCAGTAGCCATAGTCCCTGCCTCATACTTATTAGGTAAATCTCCATAGGAAATACTATCTTTATTAACCTCGTTTATCATTCCTCCACCACCTTGATATGGGGGCAATTCCTCTAACCATTTTTTCTTTCCATACAAAACTCCTAAGCCGGTTGGTCCATACATTTTATGACAAGAAATAGCATAAAAATCACAATCTAAATCTTGCACATCAAGCTTTAAATGTGGTGCGCCTTGGCATCCATCAACTACGACTATAATACCTTTGGAGTGCGCTAAATCAGTTATTTCTTTAACTGGTAAAATCGCCCCAGTCACATTTGATAAATGAGTAATGGCAATTAATTTAGTGTTTGGTGTTATTTTTTTTTCAATTTCCTCTAAAGTAATTTCTCCTGCCTCATTAATCTCAGCAAAATTAATTTTTATATTTTTTGACTTTCTTAAAAAATGCCAAGGCACATAATTAGAATGATGTTCTAGTTCAGTAATTAAAATTTCGTCTCCTTCCCTGAAAAAATTTTGACCTAGAGTATTTGCTACTAAATTAAGAGCTTCTGTAGCCCCTTTTGTAAATACAATCTCATTTTGGTCTTTTGCATTGATATACCTTTGAACAGAGGTCCTAGTATTTTCGTATAAGTTGGTAGCAGCTACAGCAAGATAATGAACACTTCTTCCTACGTTTGAAAATTGTTTAGTATAAAATTCGTTAATTCTATCTACTACAACTTTTGGTTTTTGAGATGAATTTGCACTATCTAAATATACTAAATCATTATTTTGGATTTTTTCGTCAAAAATTGGAAATTCTTTTTTTATATGATTAATGTTCATTCTTTGATTCCAATCATATTTTTAATTAAGTTTTTGATTTCTGAGTCTGTTATTTTTTCTACTACATCTAATAAAAATCCATTAATAAGTAGCTCTCTTGATTGCTGATAACTTAATCCTCTAGACATTAAATAAAATATAGACGCATCATTTAAACTGCCTGAAGCTGAACCATGAGAGCATTTCACATCGTCAGCATAAATTTCCAATTCAGGCTTTGCATTAAATTCTGACTCTTTATTTAATAATATTGCTTTACTTAGTTGATAGCCATCTGTTTTCTGAGCTTGTGAGTTCACAAATATTTTTCCTTGATACACTGCTTTAGAACTATCTTCTAATACACTTTTGATTAATTGATAACTTTTTGTATTTTCGGTCAAATGATTTATAATTGTTCTAATTTCGTGGTGCTTATCATTTTTCAGTGAAAATATGCCATTAACAAAAGCTGATGAATATTTACCTTTTAAATTACAATTAACCTCATTCTTATAAAAATTTGATCCCGATGATAAAATAAATGTTTCTGATATACTATTTTTCTCTTGTTCAATATTATTAAAAGAATATTTTACATTTTTATTTTCAGATCTATCTACTTTATAATTTTTTAAAACTGCGTTTTCTTTCAAGTCAAAGTTATAAAATATATTCAAAAAATTTTTTTCAGAAGCTTCGTTGAATAAATCTATAATACGTAAAGAACTATCTTTATTTAGCTCGAAATCTAATCTAAGATTGATATTTTTTGACCATATTTTTGAATTACATGTATGATAAATAATTAATGGTTTTGATAATTGATAACCTTTTTTAACCAATATTTTAAAACATTTACTAGTAAAAGCATTATTTAAATCTGATAAAGAATTGTTATTACTAAATTTATTAATAGTTTCAGATTGATCAATTATTTCTATTTGATTTTTCTTTTCATATTCAAAATCAATTTTTTCAATCCTTCCGTTTATGAAGACTATTTTATTATGTTCTAATCCATCTACAAATACAGAGGTATCCACTTTATTAGTTGAAGTGTAATCACAATAAAAACTTAGTTCACCAATATTTTTTTTTATTATTTGATTAAGATCTGAAAATTTCCAATCCTCTTCTTTTCTGTTTGGAAAACCTTTATCAATAAAGTTGTTAAGACTAAATTTTTTAATCTCAATATCTTTTTGAGATAAATTTAAATTTTTGATGATATTTTTAAAGTCTTTTTGTAGTTGTTCTTTCATTTAATTAAAATTTTCATAACCTTTTTTTTCTAATTCTAAAGCTAATTCTGGACCTCCAGATTTTATAATTTTACCATCCATCAAAACATGAACAAAATCTGGCTTAATATAATCTAGTAATCTCTGGTAGTGTGTAATAATTAAAAAAGAATTATTTTGATTTCTTAATGTGTTAACTCCATCTGCAACGATCTTTAAAGCATCAATATCTAGACCTGAGTCTGTTTCATCTAAAATTGACAATTTTGGAGATAACAATGACATTTGTAAAATTTCGTTTTTCTTTTTTTCACCACCTGAAAATCCAACATTTAATTGTCTATTTAATTTTTCTTCATCAAATTTTAGTTGCTTCGATTTTTCTTTAACTAGTTTTAAAAATTCTATTGCATCCAGCTCTTTTTCACCTCTTGCTTTTCTAATAGCGTTTAAAGATGTTTTTAAGAAAATATTTGTATTAACACCGGGTATTTCTAATGGATACTGAAATGCTAAAAAAATACCTTTATGGGCTCTTTCCTCTGTTTCTAATTCAAATAAATCTTTTTCCTCAAAAAGTACCTCACCAGAAACTTCATATCCTTTTTTTCCTGATAAAATATTTGACAGTGTGCTTTTTCCAGACCCATTTGGTCCCATTATAGCATGCACTTCTCCAGGATTTATATTTAGAGAAAATCCTTTTAAAATTTCTTTATTATCAATTTTTGCATTTAATTGATTTATTTTTAACATTATCCAACACTTCCCTCTAAACTAATTCCTACAAGTTTTTGTGCCTCTACAGCAAATTCCATAGGTAATTGTTGCAAAACTTCTTTACAAAAACCATTTACAATTAATCCTACTGCCTCTTCTGGGTTTAATCCTCTTTGTTGACAATAATGTAATTGTTCTTCACTTATCTTTGATGTAGTTGCCTCATGGGCAATATTTGACTCTGAATTTTTGTTTCTGATGTATGGCACCGTATGAGCTCCACATTTATTTCCCATTAGTAAGGAGTCACATTGTGTATAGTTGTTTGAATTTTGTGCTTTGGAGGATATGTCTACTAACCCCCTATAAGTCATATCAGAATTACCAGCTGAAATTCCTTTTGATATTATTTTACTTTTTGTATTTTTTCCAAGATGGATCATTTTTGTACCTGTATCTGCTTTTTGGAAATTATTAGTTATAGCAATTGAGTAAAATTCACCAACTGAGTTATCTCCTTTAAGAATGCAACTTGGATATTTCCAGGTAATTGCTGAACCAGTCTCAACTTGTGTCCAAGAAATCTTTGAGTTTTTTCCTTTGCACAAACCACGCTTGGTAACAAAATTATAAATCCCACCTTTTCCATCTTTGTCTCCAGGGTACCAATTTTGAACTGTAGAATATTTTATTTCTGCATCATCTAGAGCAATTAACTCTACATTGGCTGCATGCAATTGATTTTCATCTCTCATTGGTGCTGTGCAACCTTCTAAGTAACTCACATAGCTACCTTTATCAGCAATAATTAGTGTTCTTTCAAATTGACCTGTGTTAGATGCGTTAATTCTAAAATATGTGGATAACTCCATCGGACATCTCACACCTTCAGGAATATATGCAAAAGATCCATCTGTAAAAACTGCGGAGTTTAATGTTGCAAAGAAGTGATCTGTTGTTGGTATAACTGAACCTAGATATTTTTTTACTAACTCTGGATGTTTTTGAATTGCTTCAGATATTGGACAAAATATAATTCCATGTTTTGTTAGTTCTTCTCTAAATGTTGTTGCAACTGAAACTGAATCAAATACTGCATCTACAGCGATACCATTTAATCTTGCTTGTTCTTGTAAAGGAATACCTAATTTTTTATAAGTTTCTAAAAGTTTCGGATCAATTTCATCAAGACTTTTTGGTTTATTCTTCATACTTTTAGGTGCTGAATAATAATATAGATCTTGATAATCAATCTTAGGATATTTCGGTTTTTGCCAATTTGGCTCTTTTAAAAGTTTAAACCTTTCAAATGCTTTAAGTCTAAAATTTAACATCCATTCTGGTTCTTTTTTAATTTTCGAAATAAATTTAATAACTTCCTCGTTTAATCCTTTTGGGGCCTTGATGTTTTCAATGTCAGTTGAAAATCCATATTTATAATCTTTTAAATTATCTATCTCTTTTTGCCTATTATCCATTTATAATCTATTTTCTTTATTATTTTGTATTAAATCCTCTAAACTTTTTTTTTCAAAAAAACTATTAATATGATTTTCTAGTTCATCCCACAAATTATGGGTAATACATTTTGTTGCTCTTCCGTTGCATCCTTTCTTAGAATCTTTTTTACATTGAACTGTTTTTACTTTTTCATCTACAGCATTAAAAATATTTGTTAGTTTTATATCATTTGGATTTTTGCTTAAAACATAACCTCCTTGATTGCCTCTAATACTTTTTACAATATGGTTCTTTTTTAATTTTGAAAAAATTTGTTCTAAATAATCTAATGAAATACCTTGTCTTAACGATATATCTCTTAGCGATACTGGATTGATGTTATCAAACCTTGCTAAGTCAACAAGAGCCATTACTGCATATCTACCTTTAGATGTTAATTTCATATTTTACCCTTAAAATGGGAGTTTTTAATCATACCTGACTAAATTGGTCAAGTTTAGAATAAAAAAAAAAATTCACATATTGTCGCTGACTTATGATAAAGCTACATTTTTTTTGAGAATAATTATCAATATCAATAATGGATAATAAAATTTTAGAAATTTTCATACCCGGTCCTGCAGGAAGACTAGAAGCTAAATATTATAAGAGTAAAAAGAATACATCACCAATTGCTTTAGTATTACAGCCACATCCTCAATATGGAGGAACAATGAATAATAAAGTTGTAGTAGATACATTTCATACTTTTATGGAGAACGATTTTTCTGTATGTAGAGTAAATTTTCGAGGTGTTGGTAAAAGTGATGGTGAATTTGATAATGGTCAAGGCGAACTTGCTGATGCTGCAGCAGCCTTAGATTGGTTGGAAAGAGAAAATTTTGACAATTCTCAATGTTGGGTTTCAGGATTTTCATTTGGATCATTAATTGCAATGCAATTATTGATGAGAAGACCCGAGATAAATAGATTTATTGCTATTTCACCGCAACCCAACGTTTATGATTTTTCTTTTTTATCTCCTTGTCCAACTTCCGGTTTAATTGTCCATGGTAAAAAAGATGAATTAGTACCGTTTGAATATATTTCAGAGCTAGATAAAAGATTAAGCGCACAAAAAGGTATAAAAGTTGAGTTTAATACAATATCTGAAGCAAATCACTTTTTTTCAAAAACAGGTGAATCTTTAATCAAACAATTGAATAAATATATAAAAAAAGAAACTGCACTTTACTAAAAATTTTCTACTAACTTTCCTCCAACTGAAAATTCATCACATCCTGTAGTATTGTGAAAAGATATTGGTAAGTTTAAAAAAGATCTTATTGCTAAAAATCCAAATGCTTGGGACTCTATATAATCACCATTAAAATTATAATTGTCTATAATTTCTAAATTAATTCTATTTCTATTTGTTAAATAATTTCTGACAGAATTAATTAAATAACTATTTTTTCTTCCTCCACCACAAACTAAAAATTTGATAGTATTTTTTTTAGCAATATACTCTAACCCTTGTGCAATTAAATATGCTGTAAAATTTGTGATAGTAGAGCAACCATCTTCTAAAGATAAACCTCTTGCAAAAGAAACATCAAAATTTTTAATATCCAATGATTGAGAGTATGAATTGATTTTAAAATTATCTATTGCCTGATCTAAAATAAGTTGATTAATTTTTCCTGATTTTGCTAGCTCTCCATTATTATCATATTTTTTTTTCGAATTATTTCTAACCCATTCATCAATTAAACAATTACCAGGACCTATATCAAAAGCAGAGAGGTTATTTTGAAAATTATCTGAGTCATTGATAACTTTTGTAACATTTGCAACACCACCAATATTTAAGAAACCTATTGGAAATTTAATATTAAAATTTTGATTAATTTTTTTTGATAAAATATAATGAAAGATTGGTGTTAAAGGTGCACCTTGACCATTATTTTGAATATCCGCTTGTCTAAAATCATATATGACTTTTTTTTTCACTATTTGAGATAACAATTTACCATCTCCTAATTGATTAGAAGTTTTTTCATGTGGATTATGAAAAATTGTTTGACCATGAAAACCTATTAGATCAACAGGATTTCTATATTTTTTTAATGATTGATTAACTGCATCAGCATGAAAAAGAGTTAAATTACGCTCTAATTCTCTTAATTTTTCTGAATTTTGCAAAAGATCTTTCTTTGTTAAAATTACATCTCTTAATCGAACTAATTGATCATGCAGATTTTTATCATACTCATAATAATCATCTAAAATGTTTGAAAATTCATCGTACCCATCTGAACTAATTATAGATAAATCAATACCATCCATGGATGTTCCACTCATTAGTCCAATTGCAGTATATAATTTTTTTTTCATTGATATGTTTTTTAAAAAAAATTTGTATATTGTAACTATAAACTTATGAATAAATTTTTGAAAGAATTTAAAGATAGAGGATTTTTCTATCAATGCACAAGTGAAGATGAATTATCTAAACAATTAGATGATAAAAAGATTAAAGGTTACATAGGTTTTGATTGCACAGCTGAAAGCTTACATGTGGGTAGCTTATTGCAAATAATGTGTTTGCGACTACTTCAAAAAAATGGACATCGACCAATAGTTTTGCTTGGTGGAGGAACCACAAGAATTGGGGATCCATCTGGTAAGGATAAAACTAGAAAAATATTAAGTGAAGAAGAGATTGAAAACAATATTAAAAATATCGAAAATATTTTAAAAAAATTTTTAGATAATGATAATCCAAATACAAAACCGATATTTGTAAATAATTATAGTTGGCTTAAAGATTTAAATTATATTTCGTTTTTGAGAGATATAGGAAAACATTTCACAATAAATAGAATGTTAACATTTGATAGTGTAAAACTTCGACTGGATAGAGAACAGTCGCTTAGCTACATGGAGTTTAATTATATGATTTTACAAGCATATGATTTTCTTGAATTAAATAAGAAAGAAAATTGTGTCTTACAAATTGGTGGTTCAGATCAATGGGGAAATATTGTTAATGGTGTTGAGCTTATAAAAAGATATTCTAATAATCAAACCTTTGGTTTAACAACTCCCTTAATTACATTAGCAACTGGTGCTAAAATGGGAAAAACTGAAAGTGGGGCTATTTGGTTGGATGAAAAATACTTATCAGCTTATGATTATTGGCAGTTTTGGAGAAACGTAGATGATAGAGATGTAATTAAATTTTTAAAAATGTTTACTGAAATTGAAATTAAGGAAATAGAAACGATTAGAGATAAAGATATAAACGAATTAAAAATACTACTTGCTAATAAAACTACAGAAATGTTACATGGAAAAGAAGCTGCTAAAAATTCTGAACAAGCGGCAAAAGAAGCTTTTTCAGGAAAATCTCTTGGTGAAAACTTGCCAAAAGTAAATATTCATTCTAAAAAAATTGAGGAAAAAATTAATATAGTAGACCTTGTTTTGTTATCTCAATTAGAAAACTCAAAAAGTGAAATCAGAAGACTTGTCAAGGGGAAGGCTGTAAAAATAAATGACAGTGTTATTTCAGATGAAAAATTTAAAATCAATAAAGAGTTATTTAAAGATGATTATCTAAAACTTTCCCTTGGAAAAAAAAGGCATATTAAAATAATATTAGATTAATTTTTTTTTATTTTTTCTAAAGTTCTTGTTATAAATCTTGGTGTTAAAGTTTTTATAGGGTTTACAGTAGTCTGTAAATCTTTAGGGGGACCTTTAATTTTAAAGCTAACTCCAAAAACACCATCGCCTACTTTCTTTCCAATTAATAAATCTCCAAGTATAGGTATTGAAGCAATAGATCTGTTGACTGTTGTTGCGGGAACTAAGGTTCCTCTTAAGCTAATTAATTTATCTTCCTCAATGTAACCTTCTAATAAAATAGATATTGCCGGGCCAATTGCGTATAACTCTTGAATTCTCATAAGCTTATCTTGATTAGTGAAATTCATCTCAAAATCTGTAAATCTAATCCCTTCTCCAGTAAGTAAGTCTGCTATTCCTTTGAGAGATGCCAAAGCCAACAACTTGGCTAGTGCTGGAATTTCTTGAACTTTAAAATTATCAATTACTAATTTAGAGTTTGAGACTCCATCTTTTTTTAAAGAGTAAAAATCTAAATATCCCTCTCTATCATCTTTAAATCCTTTAATGAATTTATATCTATCTACTAGAGGTTTTGCCTTAGATGAGAAAAGAGTAGTAATTTTTTCACCTTGATCATTTGTTTTAATTGTAAATTTTATATTTTGTGAATTGTTATAAAAGGCTAAAATATCTGCTTCTTCCACTTTATTATTAATAATACTTACCTTTCCATTTAAATCCTTAACAAAGTTTATTTTGTCAAAGTAAACTTCCTCAAAATTTAAGTCAATAGTTAGGTTATTTTCAAAAAGATTGTTTTCCTTTTTATCATCGGCATCCAGTAGACTCGAAATTAAAGAATTTGCATTAAATGAAATACCATCAATTAAATAATTTTGACCTTCTACTTTTTTTATAAAGTAATTATTTTTTTTATTTTCTGTGTCTAAATAATTAAAATTTGCCTGATCAATTTTTATTATTTGATTAGAATCGTTGAGAGAAAGATTTTTAATTTTAATTGTATTATTTTCTTCGTTGATAAAAAATTTATTTATATTTAGATTTTTATTATTTTTTAATTCTCCATTAATAAGAAGTCTCATTTTACTTTTATCTTTTTTTTTATAATTAATATTATCAATTTTAAATTTTGTATTTTTTAAATTTAAATTAGTGTTAAAACTTATTTTATTTTCTTTTTTCTTAATAAAATAATCAATTTCTTCAAAATCTTTATCGATTTTAAATTGTCCAGCACCTGAAAAAGCTAGGTTATTATTTTTAAAATTAATTTTTATTTTTTGATTCTGAAAATAAATATTTTTATTAGTTTGAGGGAAGAACGGTTTTAAAAATTCTTTTTGCTTTAAAACTATATTTTTTAAAAATAATTGTGAGTCTATAATTAAATTCTTATTTTTTTTATTTATTAAATATTTTATTTCATTTACTTCTTCAGTATTTAACTGAATTTGACCTTCACCACTAATTGATAAATTCTTGTCTTTATAATTTAAATTTATTTTATGATTATCAAGTAAAATTAAGTCATCTACCTCAGGAAAATAATTATTAATTATTTTTAATTTTTTATATTTTAGCTGAGTAATATTTATTTCAGAACTTAATATAATATTTTTAACTTTTAATTTTTCATTTATTTCGAAAGAAAATTGATTATTTGATTTAAATTTAGCATCATTAATAATTATATTTTCTAAACTTAAATTTAATAATTTTAATATATTTGAATTTAAACTTGATTGATCGTTTTCGACAATAGCATCAATTAGAAAGCTTTTATTTTTCTTTTTTATGTTTATTTTTTTTGAAAAAAATTTTACCTCTTCTGCTTTGAAATTTATTTCATTAAAAAAATAATTATCTTTTTGAAAATTGAATTTAAAATTTATATTCTTAAAATTAGCCTTGTTTAAAAAATTAATACTTGCATCTTTAATCAAACCTTCGATTTCATAATCATTTTTAATTTTACCATTTTCGTCAATGTTCAGGCTCAGATCTAAAATAATATAACCTTTTTTTACGATTTTTTCTAATATAAGTAATTCAGGTTTGTAGGTTGTAGTACGAATAAATTTGATTAGATCGTTTAATAATATCGACTTAGTTTTTACCTCTATATTTGATGATGAAATTTTCTGTTGAAATAAAGAACTCAGCGAAACTTGAGTTTTTATGCTTTCTAATGCTAAAGGTTTTTTTGAAAAATATACTGTGGTACCAACTGTTTTTGCATAAATTTTTAGTTTAAAAGGATCTAGAGTTAATTTAATTTTTTTTAAATCAACATCTATGTTTTTATTGATTTCAAAAATTCTATTTTTAATTTGATCGTTAAATTTATCTGTCTCTATGCCCATAGTACTAAGGTAAACCGTAAAAATAACTAACACTGACAGAAGTAGTATAAAATATTTTAAAATATTATATTTCATTTAATTTTATAAAGTGATTGTTCCAAAAATTCATCAATTTCTCCATCTAATACTTTTTCGGGACTTGAACTTTCAAAATTAGTTCTATTATCTTTAACAAGTCTGTATGGTTGTAATATATATGATCTGATTTGATGGCCCCAACCTATTTCAGATTTTGAACTTGCTACGTTTTGGTTTTCTTGTTCTCTTTTTTTAATCTCATAATCATACAATCTTGCTTTCAGCATATTCATGCATGTTTCTTTATTTTTATGTTGAGATCTTTCATTTTGACATTGAACAACAATTTTTGTGGGAATATGTGTTATTCTAACAGCACTATCTGTTGTATTGACATGCTGGCCTCCTGCTCCACTAGAGCGATAAGTATCTATTCTTAAATCTTTTTCTAAAATATCTATTTTAATATTTTCGTCCACAACAGGATAAATCCAAACACTTGCAAAACTCGTATGTCGTCTAGCTCCAGAATCGAATGGAGATATTCTAATTAACCTATGTATTCCTGACTCTTTTTTTAACCAACCAAAAACATAATCTCCATCAATTTTTATTGTTGCTGATTTTATTCCAGCTTCATCGCCTCTATGTTCACTAATTAAACTTGACTTAAAATTTTTTTTGTCTGACCATTTTAAATACATTCGTCTTAGCATATCAGCCCAATCTTGACTTTCTGTTCCTCCAGCACCAGCGTGTATTTCAATATAACAATTTAAAGAATCGGCTTCACTGGATAAAAAACACTTAATTTCATTTTTTTTTACATTGCGTCTTAAATCTTTAATATTTTGTAAAACTTCTTTTTGAACAGTTAAATTTTCTTCCTGTTTAGCTAATTCATTTAAATCATCTAAATCTTTCAGTTTTGCAACAGTGATATTTAAAGAATTAATTAAATCCTCATAAAGCTTCTTTTCTTTGACTACTCTCTGAGAATTATTTTTATCTTGCCAAAAATCGGCATTAAGCATTTGTGAATTTAAAGATTGTAGTTTTGAGTGAATTTTATTTTTTTCAAAGATACTCCTGTATTTTTTGATTAATTTTTAAAACTTCATCTTTAAAATTTTGAAAATTATTATCCATTAGTAGAACTTTAATATATTATTAGAGTCTAATCTATCTGAATTTGAATAAAGAACTTTGCCCTCAACTACATTTTCTTTTTTAAATACCTCTATAATTGTATTTTTTGATGTAAAATTTGCTTTTTGACCAGTTGTTGGATCTACTACCATCATTACCGTTCCTTTGGCAGCTTTAAACGGTCTAGCTTCAGATTTTTTTACAGTATCACCAATAAAGCTTTTAAAAATTGGTAAAGCAGTTTTAGATCCTGTCTCATATTTACCTAATGGAGTTGGGTTGTCATAGCCAACATAAACACCTACTAATAAATTTGAGGTGAAACCAATAAACCAGGTATCAGTATTTTTATTTGTAGTACCAGTTTTTCCCGCAATATTTAATTCTAAATCTTTTAATTTTTTAGCTGTACCTCTTTTAACAACTCCTTCCAAAATAGATGTCATTTGAGAAGCGGTTTCAGGTGAAAAAATTTGCTCATAATTATTTTTAATCTCAGGATAATCGCTGCTTAAATAAGAAATTTGATTACAATTAACACATTTTCTTTGTTCATTATTGTAAATTGTATTTCCTTCACTATCTTGAATTCTATCTATCATAATAGGATCGACAAGTTTTCCTCCATTAACAAACACTGAATATGCTGATGTAAGTTTTAACAATGTAGTTTCAGCAGAACCTAAAGATATAGATAAAAGTTCTTCAGGATTTTCATAAATTTTTAATTCTTTAGAAAAATTTATAATTTTTTCCAAACCTAAACTTTGTGCTATTCTCACCGTCATCAAATTTCTAGATTTTTCTAAACCCACTCTAAGAGTTGATGGTCCATAAAACTTTTTTCCATAATTTTCTGGTTTCCACATTTTTAAATCATCCCCCTGATCTAAAACTAATGGAGCATCTAATATTAATGAAATAGGTGTGAAATTATTCTCTAAAGCTAAAGCATAAACAAATGGTTTAAAAGCAGATCCTGGCTGTCTCTTTGCTTGCGTTGCTCTATTAAATTCGCTCTCTTTAAAACTAAAGCCACCACTAAGAGCTAAAACTCTTCCTGTGTATGGATCCATAACAACAATTCCACCATTAACCTTTGGTAGTTGTTTTAAACTAAAGAGATTGTCTTTAATATTTTTTACATAAATAACATCGCCTTTTTTTAACAATTTATTGAAATCTTTTTTTGTCCAGGAAATATCTTGATATTCAATCACTCCATTAATTTTATCTTGTGTTTCTATGTTTACAGAAAATTTATTTATCTTTTTTACTATTGCAAGTTTCCACTGAATTGATTTTTCTAAATAAAAATCTTCTAAATTTTGACTCCATTCTGAATTGTAAATTTTATTAGTTAAGGCTCCTCTCCATCCTTTTCTTTTATCGTAAGAGATTAATCCATTTCTAAGTGAGTTTGTTGCTATTTTTTGTAACTTAAGGTCAATAGGAGTGTTTATATTAAAACCTTGTTTATATACCTTATCATAACTAAGAGTTTCAATAACGCTTTTTCTTACATCTTCAATATAATATTGAGCATCTTCTAAATAAATTTTTTTGGCTTTCTTTAATTTAATATCTTCATCTTTAAGTATTTGATACCATTCCTGAGTGATGTAGTTATTTTCTAATAAATTTTTTAATACCAAATTTCTTCTAAATTTTGCAACCTGTAAATCTCTATAGGGATTATATCTGCTTGGTGCTTTTGGTAGTGCTGCCAACAAAGCAGCTTCTGAATAATTTAAATCTCTAATTGATTTATCAAAATATTCTAAACTAGCAGCTGCTACTCCATAAGCTCCACTTCCGAGATAGATTTGATTAAGATAGAGTTCTAAAATTCTCTCTTTAGATAAGGCTCTCTCAATTCTAAAGGCTAAAATTGCCTCCTTAATTTTTCTATTCAAACTTACTTCGTTCGTCAGTAAAAAATTTTTAGCAACTTGCTGAGTTATTGTAGATGCCCCTTCCAGTCTCTTTGAAGATATAATATTAGAAATATTATTTATAACCGCCCTAATCACACCTTTAGCATCTACTCCAGGGTGTGAAAAAAAATTTTTATCCTCTGCAGATAAAAAAGAATTGATCACATTTTTTGGGATAGAATTGAAAGGTACAAATATTCTTTTTTCTTGAGAAAAGTCTGAAACTAACTCACCATTACCTGAATAAACCTTGCTGGAAACAGAAGGTTTATAATTTTTTAAAAATTTATAATCAGGAAGATCATTAGAATATGTCCATAATATACCAATTATCAAAACACCTGATAAAATTAAAGAAGATGAAGCTAAAATAAAGATATTCTTTATAAATCTATGCATTTTAATATCATTATATCTTGGAATTTGTTAAAGATGTGGCAAAACAATTAAACAAAATTTAATAAAATTTAGAAAATTAATGAAAAAAACAATCAAAATACTATGGAGAAAAATTTATATATTGATGCATCGCATCCTAATGAAACTAGAGTGGTTCTTAAATCAGGTGATAATATTGAAGATTACGAATACGAAGGTTTAAAAAATAACTTAATAAAAAATAATATTTATTTAGGTAAAGTAAGTAGAATTGAGCCTTCATTACAGGCAGCTTTTATTGATTTTGGAAGAGAAAGACATGGTTTTCTGTCATTTAATGATATTCAATCTGATTATTATCAAATTCCAAAAGCAGATTTAGAAAAAATAAAAGAAGAAGAAGAAAAAGCAAGGGAGGAGCTCTCAAAAGAGGTTGAGGCTAAAGAGGAAGAAAATATTTTAGAAGGAAAATTAGAAATAGATGATCCTATTGAAAAAGAAGTTCAAGAACAAATAGATGAAGACGTAAATAATAAGGATGCTGTTATTAATAAATACAATTCAGAAGTTGATAAAGTTAAAAAAAAAGAGAATAAATTTAAATTTAAGAGATATAAAATTCAGGAAGTGATTAAACCTAATCAAGTTATTCTTGTTCAGGTTATAAAAGATGAAAGAGGTCAAAAAGGTGCTGCTTTAAGTACTTTCATTTCAATTGCTGGAAAATATATAGTTTTAATGCCTAACACTCCTAAAGGAGGTGGAATTTCAAGAAAAATTTTTAATCCAGCAGATAGAAAAAAAATCAGAACTATTTTAAATGAAATACAGATACCTAAAGAAATGGGTCTAATAGTTAGAACTGCAGGAAGTAATAAAACAAAAAATGAAATTAATAATGATTTAATCACTTTGATTAATACTTGGGGTCAGATAAAAGAAAATGCAATTAACTCAATAGCACCTTCATTAATACATCAAGAAAGTGAAATTATAAAAAGAACGTTAAGAGATATGTTTGATGACAATACTCAAAATGTATTTGTGGAAGGAAACGAAGGATATAAAAAAGCACAATTATTTATGAAAACCATGATGCCATCGAGTGTTAAAAAAGTAAAAAAATATAGAGGTAAAATTCCATTATTTATACAAGAAAGTATTGAGCAAAAATTAAATCAAATATTTGAATCTGAAATTAAACTAAAATCAGGGGGATATTTAGTGATTAACCCAACTGAAGCTTTAGTATCAATAGATATAAATTCTGGTAGTTCAATAAAAGGGAAAAATGTAGAAAGTACTGCCTTAGATACAAATATTGAAGCTGCTGAAGAAATAGCAAGACAAATAAAAATAAGAGATTTATCAGGTTTAATTATCATAGATTTTATTGATATGCTCAGTTACGGGAATAGAAGATTAGTAGAAAAAAAACTTAAAGAAAAATGCAGGGCAGATAGAGCAAGAATTCAAATCGGTAGAATAAGTAATTTTGGTCTTTTAGAAATGTCCAGACAAAGGTTAAGAGAAAGTGCTATAAAATGGAAAGTTACATTGACCGATGAGTCTTTCGCCCAAAAACTTCTTAAGATTGTTGAGTTAAAAGCTGTTATAAATAAAGCTAAATTTGTTGAATTAAAAGTTTGTGGAAAAATTTCAGATTTTCTCAAAGAGAATTTTGTTAATGACTTAACTTATTTTGAAAAAAAAAATAAAATAACAATAGATATTATCAGCGATAACTCATTAATTATACCTGAATATATAATAGATGTTAAAAATAAATCAAAAAAAACTATTGAACTTATAGAATATCAAGAAAAACTAAAAAATTTAGATATTCAAATTAAAGAGAGTAAATTTATTGAAAAAAAAAGTAAAAGTAAAACTAATAAAAAAACTTATAAAAAAAAAAGATTTTATAAAAAAACTAAATAACTCCTTTTAATGGAGAAGATGGTTTGCCCATTAAAATTTTATTAATTCTTCCAGATTTATAAGATTGTCTTCCTGCAATAACTGCATTTTTAAAAGCAAGTGCCATATCAAAAGGTTTTTTTGCTTTTGCAATAGCTGTATTAACAAGTACACCGTCGCATCCCAATTCCATTGCAATTGTTGCATCAGAAGCTTGACCTAAACCAGCATCAATTATTAATGGAAGTTTAGTTTGTTTTCTTATTATCTGAATATTAATTTTATTTTGAATTCCTAAACCTGAGCCAATTGGAGCTGCAAGCGGCATTATGGCTTCAGCACCTGAATTTTCTAAACGTTTTGCCATTAATGGATCATCATTACAATAGACCATTACTTTAAATCCTTCTTTTGCTAAAACTTCAGTTGATTTTAAAGTTTCAATCATTTCAGGAAACAAGTTTTTTTTGTCACCTAAAACTTCAAGTTTCACTAATTTCCATCCTCCAATTTCTCTTGCCAGTCTAAGTGTTCGTAGTGCTTCTTTTGAATTAAAGCACCCCGCAGTATTTGGTAAATATGTAATTTTTTTTGGATCTATATAATCCATTAATAATGGTTTGTTTTTATCAACAATATTTACCCTCCTAACTGCAACAGTAACAATTTCAGCTCCTGATAATTTTATAGCTTTTGCGCATTCAGACATACTTTTATATTTTCCAGTGCCAACAATTAATCTTGAATTGAAACTTTTATTAGCAATAATTAAATTATCTTTTTTCAAACTAGCCACCTCCAATAAAATGAACTATTTCAATTTTATCATTTTTTTTGATTTTTATTTTATTAATATTTTTTTTATCTATTATCTCTTCATTAAGCTCAATTGCTACTTTTTTTAAAGGAATTTTTAGTATTTTTAATAAATCTGATAGTTGATAATCTTTCATTAAATATTTTACTTTACCATTTACTTTTATTTTTATTTTTTTTATTTTTTTCATCGTATATAAATGCTAAATGAATAATAAAATAATTATTATTAATGGTCCAAATCTTAATCTATTAGGTGAAAGAGAACAATCACAATATGGATCTACTAGTTTTCAAGAGCTTAAAAGAAATTGTTTAAAAAAAGGGAAAGAAATAGGTCTCGAGCTTGAATTTTTACAATCCAATATTGAGGGAGAATTGGTAAATGCAATTCAAGATGCTAGAAATGCATATGATGCAATGATTATAAATGCTGCTGGTTTTACTCACACCTCTGTAGCGATTAGAGATGCTCTTGAGATTTTTAAAAAGCCAATTATTGAGCTTCATTTAACAAATATTTATAAAAGAGAAGAATTTAGACATAAATCTCTCATAAGTGGTGTTGTCACTGGAGGAATTTTTGGACTTGGAGCTGAAGGTTATATTTTGGCCATAATTTCAATACAAAAGCTTTTGCAGAATGAAAATTGATAAAAAAATAATAAAAGAATTAAGTGACTATTTGCAGGAATTTAATCTTACAGAGATAGAGATTACAGAAAAAGATACTAAAATTAAAGTATCAAAAAATAATGTATCAATAAATAATCAACCACAGGTAATATCTCCATCTTTAACAACAAAAAAAGAATCCTCAATTGCAAATAAAAATTTAAATTCAGGAATTGAAATAACTTCACCTATTATTGGAACGGCATATCATGCGCCAGAGCCAGGAGCTAAAAAATTTGTTGAAATAGGAAAAAAAATTAAAAAAGGTGATACAATTATGATTGTTGAAGCTATGAAAACAATGAATCATGTTCCTTCGACATCTGATGGTGTAGTAAAAGAGATTTGTGTAGAGGACGGACAACCTGTCGAATTTGGTCAAACTATTATTATCTTAGATTAAAAATGTTTAAAAAAATACTAATTGCAAACCGTGGGGAAATTGCGGTTAGAATCATTAGAGCTTGTAAAGAATGGGGAATACCAACAGTAGCTGTTCATTCAGACGTAGATAGGGAAAGTATGCATGTTAGAATGGCAGATGAAAGCGTCTGTATTGGTTCTCACCAACCATCAAATAGTTATTTAAATATTCCTGCATTAATGTCGGCAATTGAACTTACAAATGCTGATGCTGTTCATCCTGGATATGGTTTTCTCTCTGAAAATTCAAATTTTGCTAGAATTTTAGAGGAAAATAAAATTAATTTTATTGGAGCCTCTTCCAAACATATTGAAATGATGGGAGATAAGATTCAAGCAAAAAAAATTGCAAAAGAAAATGGTTTACCTGTTATTGAGGGATCTGAAGGTGGCGTAAAGAATTTAATAGAAGCAAAAAATCTTTGTAAAAAAATCGGTTTTCCTATCTTAATAAAAGCCTCAGGTGGAGGAGGAGGAAAAGGTATGAAAATTGTTTATAGAGAAGAAGAATTTGAAACACTATTTTCAACTGCAAAATCTGAAGCTCAAAAATATTTTGGAAACGACGAAGTTTATATTGAGAAATTTTTCCAAAATCCAAGACATATTGAGGTACAAATATTGGCAGGAAAAAATAGAGTAGTACATCTTTATGAAAGAGATTGTTCAGTTCAAAGAAGACATCAAAAATTAATAGAAGAAACACCTAGCCCAGTTTTAAACGATGATATAAGAAAAGATCTTTTTGAAAAAACAGTAAATATGGTTGAAAAAATTGGTTATATGGGCGCTGGAACAGTTGAATTTATATATGAAGATGGAAAATTTTATTTCCTTGAAATGAATACGAGAGTTCAAGTAGAGCATCCTGTGACTGAAATGGTTACTGGTATAGATATAATTAAAGAACAAATTTGGATTGCTTTTTCAAGTGAGACAGCATTGAAACAAAGCGACATAAATCCTAGGGGGCACGCAATTGAATGCAGAATTAATGCTGAAGATGCAAGTAAAAATTTTCAACCGTCTCCAGGTATAATCACAATGTGCCATCAACCATCTGGATTTAGAACTAGAGTAGATGGCTCTATTTTTCAGGGTTATAAGGTTACACCCTATTATGACAGTATGGTATGCAAATTAATTTGCCATGGAAGAAATAGAACTGAAGCTATACAAAGAATGAATAGATCTTTAGACGAATTTGTTATTGAAGGTATAACAACTACTATACCTCTTCACAAAAAATTACTAAATCATAAAAAGTTTATCAACTCTGACTTTAATGTGAGTTGGTTAGACAAAGATCAAATTATTTAATAACAATTAATTAACCATACATCGTAAACAGGATGATCAAAAGGTTCTATAGATGGACTAGATGAAAACATCCATCCATTAAAAACGAATACTTCATTGTTACTTTTATAAGTTAAATCTCTCACTTGTATATAGGCTGTTATTTCAGGATTATCATCAAATTCAGAATTTTTACATTTAAGACTTTTAAAAGATAAATCTTGAAATTTTTTTATTTCTCCATTTTTTAATTTAATCAGAGTATTTTTTGAACTTATTTTATCTAGAATTTTTATATCGGTATAATTGCCCTCTAAATTATTTTGTGATTGCAAACATAATACAAGACTAAAATAAAATAAAATTGAAAATAAAATTAATTTTAACTTATTCTTTCCAGCTAGAGTATTTCTTTTTAACGCCATCTTTATTTTTATTGGGATAATATGCTGAATCAGTTCCAGTTAAATTAGATTGATGTGGTTTTTGCCAACCATATTTTTCCAAATTATGTTTTTTTTCAATTTTATTTGGTGTGAAATGTATCCAAGAGTACCATTCTACAGGAATTTTAGATGCATCAATTGTATCATAATAGATGACCCATCTTTTTCCATTTTTACTCTCGTAATATTTGTTACCTAGTTCATCAGTTCCAACAAGTTTGCCAAAAAAAATAGTTTTTAATCTAGTTCCAAATGTATCTTGATTCCACCAAGTGAAAATTTTTTTTAAAACTGTCAACATATATTTTTTTTATTTTTTCAATTAAAAATTGTAAAATTTAAATTAGACTAAAATATGAATATGTATATAAATTAATTGATTCAATCAAATTAATTTAAAATAAATTGAGGTTAAATGTCAAAATATTTAGTTGAAACTTATTACACTTGTACCTTCAAAGTAAATCATTACTTGGATGATATAAATGAGGAAGAATTAAAAAATTTAGAAAAAAGAGATGATGGAAAATTCGAAGTTTTAGATGTTAAACTTGATAATAGAAAAACTAAAAGCTTAGACCCAAAAAACAATAAAATTGTTGAAAATAGAAATGTAGAGATTGTTTCTGAAAAAAACAGCAGTGACAAAATTATCAAAGATAATGTGCTAAATAAATTAAATCAGAACAATGAGAAGGCAGATAAGCGGTTTAGCATGCCAGATAGAAGAAAAGGTTATATTCAAAAAGCTACTATTGGGGATCATAAAGTTTATCTTCATACAGGTGAATATGAAGATGGTAAAATTGGTGAAATATTTATAGATACGAGCAAGGAAGGAGAGCTTGTAAAAGCTTTGATGAACAATTTTGCAATTGCGATATCTCTTGGACTTCAATACGGAGTACCACTTGATGAATTTATTAGTGCATTTGTTGGTACAAAATTTGAACCTTCAGGAAAAGTTCTTGGTAATGACAGAATATTGAGTGCTACATCAATTTTAGATTATATTTTTAGAGAACTAGCAATATCATATCAAAATAGA
The DNA here is from genome assembly GCA_902629285.1 of uncultured Pelagibacteraceae bacterium. Taxonomy (GTDB): domain Bacteria; phylum Pseudomonadota; class Alphaproteobacteria; order Pelagibacterales; family Pelagibacteraceae; genus Pelagibacter. The sequence goes on from CACOQN010000004.1 coordinate 89,665, forward strand.
GAAGACTTAGCTCATACACCAGCTATTGGAGGAAATGACAATTTAAATTCTGAAGACCAAAACTCTGAAGATCAAAATCAATTATTAAAAATTGTAAAAGATATTACCAGCAAAGGTTTTGTCAGAAATAACTATAAAAAAAATTTAGTTGATCTTTCTGATGTTAAAATAAGTTTAAAAGGCAAAAAATAACTTTATTTCTTATTTTTTAAAACAAGATTTAATTCTTTTAATTGATCTGAATTTATTTCTGATGGAGCGTTCATCATTAAATCTTGCGCATTTTGATTCATTGGGAACATTGTGACCTCTCTTATATTTCTCTCATTTGCGAGCAACATCACTATTCTATCTATTCCGGGTGCAATTCCTCCATGTGGTGGGGCTCCATAGCTAAGTGCATTGATCATTCCACTAAACTTTTCATCTACTTGTTTCTTATTATATCCTGCTATTGAGAATAGTTTATACATAAGTTCCGGTTTATGATTTCTAATTGCTCCTGACGATAATTCTATTCCATTGCAAACTATGTCGTATTGATATGCCAGTATATCAAGTGGGTTTTCAAAATCTTTTTCACTTATATCAACTTGTGGCATTGAAAATGGATTGTGACTAAATTTAATTTTATTGTTTAATTCATCTTTTTCAAACATTGGGTAATCTACAATCCAACAAAATGCAAAAACATTTTCATCAATTAAATCTAGATCTTTTGCAATTTTATCTCTTGCTAAAGCGGTAATTTTTTCTAATTCATCTTGTTTACCGCAAGCCATAAAAATACTGTCTCCTATTTCACAGTTTGTTTTTTTCATTATTTCAAGTAAAGCATCTTGAGAAAAAAATTTGCCTACAGGACCTTTTGCTAAAATATCATTATCTTTTTCAAAAGTAAAATATGCTAAACCAGAAGCACCTTCGCCCTTGGCCCATTTATCAATATTGTCAAAGAAACTTCTAGGCTTATCCTTCGTATTTTTGGTAAAAATACATCTTACTTTAGATCCAGATTTTACTAATTTTTTAAATATATCAAATGAAACATCTTCTCTAGTAAAAATTTCTGTAATATCATGTACAATAAGAGGATTTCTTAGATCAGGTTTATCAGTACCATATTTAAGCATTGCATCCTTGTATGAAATTTTTGGAAATTTATCAAACATCAGTTTTTTTTTTGAAAAATTTTTAAATGTATTGACCATTAATTTTTCAACAACATTAAATACATCTTCCTGCTCAACAAATGACATTTCTAAATCTAGTTGATAAAACTCTCCAGGACTTCTGTCTGCTCTTGCATCTTCATCCCTAAAACACGGCGCAATTTGAAAATATCTATCAAACCCTGAAACCATTATTAGCTGTTTAAATTGTTGAGGAGCTTGAGGTAAGGCATAAAATTTTCCTGGATTTAAACGACTAGGTACTAAAAAATCTCTTGCACCTTCTGGACTAGATGAGGTTAAAATTGGTGTTTGAAATTCTAAAAAACCTAATTTATTCATTTCATTTCGTATATATGAAATAACTTTAGATCTTAAAATAATATTTTCATGAATTTTTTTTCTTCTTAAATCTAAAAATCTATACTTCAATCTTATTTCTTCGGAATATTCTTGATCACTAAAAACTGGCATAGGCAACTCTTTACAAGTACCCAAAACTTCATGTTTCTCAATCACAATCTCTATTTCACCTGTATCTATTTCAGAATTGATTGTATCTTTGGATCTATTAACAACTTTTCCTTCAACTTTAATTACTGTTTCTAATTGCATTTTTTCTAAATCAGAAAAATATTTATTATCTTTATTAATTATGCATTGGGTTATTCCGTAATTATCTCTTAAATCGATAAATAACAAATTTCCATGATCTCTTTTTTTATTTATCCAACCAGAAAGAGAAATTTTTTTATCTACATCCTCTTTTCTTAATTCATTACACTGGTGTGTTCTGTACTTATTCAATTAATCCTCTAATGCTTCTTTAATAATTTTAAAATCGATCGGTTTCTTTCTTTTTAAACTAATTTCGTCGATTTTATATATGAATTCAGAAATTTTGCCATAAGTTCTATCAATTCTCTTAATTATAAATTCAACAAGTTTTTGGTCTATTAATATTTGACGATCAGAAAGATTTTTAAGTATTAGTGCATAGATTAAATCGTCACCAGGTTTTTCAATTTGAGACAAAATAAAATTTGTAGATCTTGAATTAAGATCATTTAGTTTAAATTTCAAGTCAACTATTGGTATTTTTGAAGTCACAATCAAATACTTATTTTCCTGGTCTATTATATTAATAAGTGTAAATAATAATTCTTCATTTATTTTTTCAGTTAAATCCTCAACAACAATATTTTCATAAATTTTAATTTTTTTAAGAAAATCATTATTAATATTCTCCGAATTAATTTTAATTCCTTTATACTTTTCTAAAAATATATTTATTAAATGAGTTTTCCCTGAAAACTTTTCACCTATTAAGTTTATAAAATTTTTATTCCATTTTGGCCTACTGTTTAAAAGTGAAAAAGAATTTTCATTGCTATTTGAAACATAAAAATCCTGATCTTTAAAATTTTGATCATAATCAAATTTGAGTATTTGCTGATTAAGAGTTTTCATTTAAAACCCAAATTTTGTTTTTTATTTCAAAATTATAATTTTTATCACTCATAACCTCTAAAAATTTATCAGGTGTTCCATTAAAAATGACTTTATAAAAATTATTTTTATTATCAAATTTATAAATATAAAAATTATATATCAAATCCATATCAGAAAGAATTTTTTGAAACTTATTAATTTTTATATTATTAGTATTATTTATAGAAATATTTAAAGTTAACTTAACCGAGGTATTAATTTCATTTTGTGATTTCCAAAAATCTTCATATAGTAATTTTAAGTTATCAATAAATTTTAATATCTCACTATCATTATCAAAGTTAACTTCCATATAATTTAAATTTTTCAAATTATATTTTTGATTAAAAAAAATTTTATTAAATACTCTTATTTTATTATTATTTTTAAAAACAATCATAATTATATGATCATTTATGTTGTATTTATTAATAATTTCATTGAACTCGTAGGTTTCTAAATTATTAATATTTTTTTTAATTAAATTAAAATCATCAAGATCTTGGGTAGGTAAAATATAATTTAAAAGACTATATTTTTTATTATTTAAATTCCAAGTTGTAAATAATTTATTCTCTGAGAACAATAAAACTTGGTTTTTATTTTGATCAACAAAAATAGGAATAAATAAAAAATTTTTTTTTAAAGGTAAAGATGGAAATATATTTTTCGACTCTAGCAAATCAAATATATTTTTTTTATTAAATGAAACATTCAAAGTAAGATAATAAATCTCATCAATAAATTTTTCCTCTTTGATAGAAAAAGTTTCTATCATCCCCTTTATTTGATTAATGGGGGTGTTTTTTAATTTTATTTGATCTTTGCTTTGCACAATTGACAAAACAAGTTCATTAAACGCCTCTACAAATCCTTCATCTATAATTTTATTTTTATCAAAATTTATTTCAAAAGGTGTTGATATTTCGATGTCATTTATTGAAAATGTCTTTGCAAAACTTTTTCCTGTGGAAAAGAAAATATTTATTAAAGCAAGAAATAAAAAAAAATTATATAAATAATTAAAATTATTATTTTGAAAAATAAATTTCATAAAACATATTAATGAATAAAAAAAAATTTACCTATAAAAAAAGTGGAGTTAACATCAAAGCAGCTGACAAATTTGTTGACTTTATTTCTACTGTTACATCAAAAAAAAGAGGCAAAAAAAAGTTTTCTGATATAGGTGGCTTTGGTTCAATTACAAATATACCAAATAATATTAAAAAACCTAAAATTGTAGCTTGTACCGATGGTGTTGGAACTAAAATCGAAATTGCCAATACCTTAAATAGATTTGACACTATTGGAATTGACTTAGTTGCTATGAGTGTGAATGATTTAATTGTACAAGGGGCTAGGCCTTTACTTTTTTTAGATTATATATCTATAAATAAAATTAATCTTAAAAAACTTAAAGAAATAATAAAAGGAATCCAAAAAGGCTGTGATCAATCAGAATGTCAACTCGTTGGTGGAGAAACGGCTGAAATGCCTGGCACTTATGAAAAAGGGAAATTTGATATTGCAGGTTTTGCTGTGGGAGTTGTTGGAAAAAATAACATTTTGACTAAAAATAAAATAAAAAAAAATAATCTTATTATAGCTGTTCCTTCCAATGGTTTACATTCTAATGGGTTTTCTCTTGTAAGATATTTATTACAACAAAAAAAAATAAATATTAGAAAAAATAAATTTTTAAAATCTGAACTTTTAAAACCAACTAAAATATATGTTAAAGAAATCATGAATTTAATAAATAATAAATTAATTAATGGTTGTGCAAATATTACTGGTGGGGGTTTATCTGATAATATTAAAAGAATTATACCAGATAAACTTTCTGCAAATATTAATTTAGATCAAATTAAAACTTCTAAAATATTTAATTGGCTTAAAAACAATGGAATTTCTGATAAAGAAATGCTCACAACATTTAATTGTGGAGTTGGTTTTTGCCTTATTATAGAAAGTAAAAATCTAAAAAAAATAAATAGATTTTTTTCAAAGGAATACAAACCATATGTAATTGGAAAAATTACTGAAGGTAAAAACAAAATTAAAATAAATGGTTCAATCAGTTGGTTATAATAAAATTAAAACAGCTGTATTTATCTCTGGTACAGGAACTAATTTAAAATCTCTAATAAAATTTTCAAAAACCGAAAAATCTCCAATATTAATTGAGTTAGTCATTTCAGATAATTCTAAAGCAAAAGGTTTGTATATTGCCAAAAAATATAAAATAAAAAAAAAAGTTCTAAATTTTAAAAAAAAAAATTTAACTGAAAATAATTTACTTAGTATTTTAAAAACAAATAATATTGAAATAATTTGTCTTGCAGGGTTTATGCAAATTTTGTCAAAAAATTTTATTAAAAAATTTAAAGGTAAAATATTAAATATTCATCCATCTTTACTTCCTAAATATAAAGGATTAAATACACATAAAAGAGTTTTAAATAATAAAGAAAAATACTCAGGATGTACTGTTCACTTTGTAAATGCTAAGTTAGACTCAGGTAAGATTATAATTCAAAAGAAAGTCAAAATATCAAAAAAAGATACTGAAGTTTCTCTTGCTAAAAAAATTTTAACTCAAGAACACAAGCTATATCCAAAAGCTTTAATAAAAGTATTTAATCTTTAAAGAAAAAATCAATTTCAATTTTAGCATTTTCAACACTATCAGATCCATGCACTGAATTTTTATCAATTGAAATTCCATATTTTTTTCTAATAGTACCCTCTTCTGCATCTTTTGGATTTGTTGCACCCATTAACTTTCTATTTTCTAACACTGCATTATCTTTTTCGAGAACCATAACAACTATTGGACCTGAAGAAAGATAATCGCACAAATCATTGTAAAATGGCTTTGTTTCATGAACTTTATAAAAATTTTCTGCTTCTGATTTTTCAACCTGAATTTTTTTCTCTTTTAATATTGAAAAGCCATTAGTTTTAAACATTTCTTTAATTTTATCTTCTAGATGCCTTTCTACTGCGTCAGGCTTAATAATTGATAAAGTTTTTTCTAAATTACTCATAATGATCCTCTATAAGCTTGTTTAATAATCTAACACCATAACCAGTTGCACCACTAGAATTTAATGCTCCTCCATATTTTGAAAAAGCCATACCTGCAATATCTAAATGTGCCCATGGCGTTTTATTTAAAATAAATCTCTGTAAAAACTGGGCAGCAGTTGTTGAACCAGCACCACCAATATAATTTATATTTTGCATGTCTGCATTTTTAGAATCAATTAGTTTGTCAAAATTTTTGTTTAAAGGCATCCTCCAAACTTTTTCCTCAACATCTTCACCAGTTTTGATTAATTGATCTGATAGCTTATCATTATTTGAAAAGAGACCCGCATATTCAGATCCTAATGAAACTATTATTGCACCTGTCAAAGTTGCTAAATCAACAATAAATTTTGGTTTAAACTTTTTTTCAGTATATGTGAGAGCATCGGCAAGAACTAATCTTCCTTCAGCATCTGTATTTAAAACTTCAACCGTTTTTCCACTATATGACTTTAAAATATCACCTGGTCTTAATGCGTTACCACCAGGCATATTTTCAACAAGTCCAACCACACCAACAGCATTTATTTTTGCTTTCCTTAATGCTAAAGTTTTCATCAACCCAACCACAACGGCTGAACCTGCCATATCATAAGTCATATCCTCCATAAACTTTGCAGGTTTTAAAGAGATACCTCCAGTATCAAAACAAACACCTTTGCCTACAAATGCCAAAGGTTTAGAATTATTTTTTAATCCATTCCATTCCATTGTCACAAGATAAGAACCCCTTATACTTCCTTGACCAACACCAAGTAGTGTATTCATACCAAGCTTTTTTAATTTTATTTCGTCATAAACTGTGATCTTTAATCCATGTTTTTTTAATGTTTTTATTCTTTTTGCATATTCGTCTGGGTGCAGTATATTTCCAGGTTCAGAAACTAAATCTCTAGTATAAAAAGAACCTTCCTCTATAGCTTTAAATTTTATCTGTTCCTTAAGGCTAGGTTTATTTTTTCCAGTAACAAATAAAGTTATATTTTTTTTAATTTTTTTTGATTTATATTTATCAAAATTGTACGATTTTAAAATTACTCCATGTAGGAAATAACCAACTAAGTTTTTTATATTATATGGTAATGTATCTGATTTTAATTGATATTCATTTAATTTAAATTCTTTAATAATGTCAAAAAATTTAGCACCTAAATTTTCTAAGTTAAAACTTTTGATATTTTTTGTAATAGATATTAAGATTATCTTTTTCTTTGAACTTATATCAAAAGATACTATTTTTTTCTTTAAACTTGTTGTTTTCAATAAGTCTGAAATAAATGAATATTCCGAGCTAGAAATATGTTTTTTTTGTGATGAAATATTAAACTTTTCATCAACAAATAAAACAAGATTGGAACTGTTTGTTTTTAATAAACTGTTTTTATATTTAATTTGAACGGTCATAAATTTTCAATACAATCTCAGCGAGATAATGCTATATAGGAGTAAAAATACTTAATTTCAATGAAAAAAATAATATTTAGAAAGTTTTTAGCTGACTGTTCCATTTTTTTTTTAATCTCACTATTGGCTGCAAGCGTAATTATTTGGGTTTTTCAAGCAGTCAATTATTTGGATATTATAATTGAAGATGGACGTGATTATATTGTTTATTTAAATTATACCCTGCTAAATTTTCCAAAAATAATTAGTAAAATTTTACCTTTCGCGTTTTTTTTCAGTTTTTCATATGTAATTGCCAAATATGAAATTAATAATGAATTAATAATTTTTTGGAATTTTGGGGTAAATAAAATAAGTTTTGTTAATTTTTTTTTCGGTTTTTCAATTTTACTTTTATTGATGCAGCTAATATTAACTGCTTTTATAGTACCTAGTTCGCAAACATTAGCCAGATCAATAGTTAGAACAGCAGATTATAACTTTGTTGACCACTTTATTAAGATTAAAAAATTTAATGCTGCTGTTAATGATTTGACAATTTATACAGAAAGTAAAGATAAGTTTGGAAATTATAACAATATATATATTAAAAAAAATACTAACGATAAAAATTTTCAAATTATTTATGCGAAAAAAGGAATTATTAAAAATGAAAACAATGCTAAATTAGTATTATTTGATGGAGAAAATACTACAGTTGTTAATGGAAAAATTACTAGTTTTAGTTTTTCAAAATCTGAGTTTAATCTATCTTCTTTCTCAACTAACATAATTTTAGTAAAGAAAACACAAGAACACAAAACAGCTGAACTTGTTGAATGTATAAATACTTTAATTCGGGATAAAAAAAATTTGAAAGATATAAAACAAAGAGTTAGAAATTGTGAAAAAGTAAATTTAGATAATATTATTTCAGAAGTTTATAAAAGATTAATTATACCTTTATATTTGCCATCTTTAATGTTGATCGCTTTGTTACTAATTGTTCATTCGAAAGAAAAAATTAATTATTCAAAGTATAGGCTTAAAATATTTCTTATAGGTCTTTTAGTAATAATTTTTTCTGAATTAACATTAAGATTTGTGAATAATTCAATTAATAATAATTTAATTATAATTTTAATACCGCTAATTTTATGTTTATTTTTATACAATTATTTTTTACTAAAATTAAGAATTAAGAGGATTGCATGAAAACTTATATAAAATTCTTAATGAATATTTTTTTTAAATCTTTTTTATACGTCGTATTTGTGGTCTTTAGTTTAGTATTTATAATTAATCTACTTACTGAATTAGAGTTTTTTAGAGATATTGAGGTTGGGATTTTCTTAACTTTATATTTATCCTTAATTAATTCACCATCTATGATATTTGAAATATTTCCATTCATTTTACTCATTACTGCTCAATTATTTTATATAAAATTATTTAATAATGACGAAATTAAAATATTTAAATATTCTGGATTAAAAAATTCTAAAATATTAATTATAATAAGTCTGTTTACATTAATAATTGGTGCGGCTACAATCAGTATTTTCTATAATGCATCTTCAAACTTAAAAAACTTTTATTTAGAATTGAAATCAAACTACACAGAGGATGGAAAATATCTCGCTGTTATTAATAAAAATGGATTGTGGATAAGAGATAAAGTTGGTGATAAAATTTTGATAGTTAATTCCTCAAAAATTGATGAAAATTTCTTAGTAGATACTTTTATAACAGAATTTAATACTAATTATGAAGTAATAAGAAATATAAAAAGTGAAAAAATTAATATTCAAACTAACGAGTGGATAATTTATAAGCCAAAAATATATAAAAAAAATAGCAAACAAGAAAGTGATCAAATTTCTATCTACTCAAATTTTAATGACAAGAGAATTAATAGTCTGTTTTCAAATCTTTCTTCACTATCTTTTTTGGAACTAATTGAACTAAAAAATAATTATAAAATGCTAAATTACTCTACAATAGATATTGACGTACAAATCCATAAAATTATGTCATACCCTCTATATCTGCTAGTTATGACAATTTTATCTAGTATTGTTATGTTAAACAGTAAAAAATATAAAAGTAATACACTGAAAATTTCTGTAGGGTTATTTTTATGTGTAATAATTTATTATTTTAATAATTTGTTTAATGTTCTTGGTTCAACTGGAAAAATAAATCATATTCTCTCAGTATGGATACCTTTAATATTTTTAACATCAATAAGTATGTTAGCTTCATTAAAAATAAATGAAAAATAAAATTTATAAATTATTAATAATATTTTTAATTAGTATTTTGTTTCTCACAAAACTAAATTCTGAGGAAATTTTTATTTTTAATATTTCTGAATTACAAATAACCGAGGAAGGAAATTTATTTAAAGGATTTAATGGTGGTGAGGCAGTTACTGAAGATGGGATATCTATAAAGGCTGAAAATTTTGAGTATAACAAAACCTCAAATATTCTAAAAGCTGATAAGAATGTTGTTTTTAATGATGAAATTAAAAAAATAATTATAACTGCAGATGAGATTTTATATAATAAAAATAATGAAGAAATAATAGCTACTGGGAAAGTTTCAATTACAGATCAAAATCTAAAAATAAATATTAAAGCAAATAAAATAATATACTATAAGAATGAAAATCAAATTAGTGCTATTGAAGATGTTAAATATTTAGATGGGACTAAAAATATATTGGTAACTGCAGAAGAAATTACATATTTTAATGAACAACAAAAATTATTTGCAAAATCTAATGTAGAATTAAATAATCTAAATAAAAAAATAAAAATCAATGCAGATGAAATTACATACCTAAAAAATGAGAGTAAATTTTTTACACAAGGCAACACCCTTGCTGACATAAACTCAAAATACGAATTTAAATCTAAAAATATTTTTTTTCTGCAAGATGAAATGAAACTTTATTCATCAGAAAGAACATTGATTAAAGATTTAAATAATACTTTATTTGAACTCGGAAGTTTTAATTATAATATTAAAGATGAGTATTTAAAAGGTACAGAAATAACAATTATTGAAAATTCTAATTTACCCTCACATAAAAGGAATAAATTTTATTTTGATAATGGTTTTTTCGATTTAAAAAATGAAGAATTTACGACTGGTATGACAAAAATGCACTTAAAAAAAAATTTATTTGATAGATCAGAAAATGATCCAAGAATATATGGGGCTTCTTCAACTCACAAAAATAAAATTACTACTATAAACAAGGCTGTATTTACTAGTTGCAAAGCAACAGATAAATGTCCACCATGGAGATTGGAAGCCTCTAAAATTCAACATGATAAAAATAAAAAAAAAATAATTTATGAAAATACAATCCTTAAAGTATATGATTTACCAGTATTTTATTTTCCAAAATTTTTTCATCCTGACCCAACAGTGGAAAGACAATCTGGATTTTTAACTCCAAAACTAAACAATTCTAATGTACTAGGAACATCCTTGAGTATGCCTTATTTTCATGTAATTTCAAAAAATAAAGACCTAACAATAAATCCAATTTTATTTTCAAAAGATATAAAACTTATTCAAAATGAATATAGACAAGAAAATGAAAGATCTTCTTTTATTATGGATTTTGGAATTACAAATGGTTATAAATCAACTGCTGCAGGAGAAGAAAAAAATATTAATCATATATTTGCTGAATTCAAAAAAAAACTAAATCTAAAAAATTTTATCACTAGCGATTTTAAACTACTTGTTCAGCGAACTAACAAAGATACATATCTTAAAATATTTTCAGACAGTCTTGCGAAAAGTATGATAAAACCTCAAAATTCTGATATTTTGAACTCTGGTTTCAATTTTTTATTAGAACACAAAAATTATTCTATAAATGCAGGTGCTGATATATTTGAGGATTTAACTAAGCTCCAAAGTGATAGGTATCAATTTGTATTTCCTTATTACGATTACTCATTTAATAGCCAATCTACATCATTAGGCACATACAATTTTACCTCTAAAGGAAATAATATTTTAGATAATACAAATAATATAAAATCAAGAATCATTAATGATTTTTCTTTCAATTTTAATGATAAAATCTTTGAAAATATAGGTTTAAAAAATAATTTAGGGTTACATTTAAAAAATTTAAACAGTCTTGGTAAGAATGATGAAAAATACAAGTCAAGTCCACAATTAGAATTGCAATCATTATTGGAATTGAGGTCAGATTTACCACTTATAAAATTATCAGAAAACAAAAGTCACACATTAATTCCAAAACTATCAATACGTGCAAATCCAAGTGATATGAAAGATCACTCTAGTGATGAAAGACGAATTAATACGAGTAATATTTTTGATCTAAATAGATTTGGTATTGATGATAGTTTTGAGAGTGGATATTCAGCAACATTTGGAATTGATTATAATACGAAAAATTTAAGTGATGATCAAAATTACATTGAATTAAAATTAGCTACAGTAATTAGAGATAATAATGAAAATAAAATTCCCACACAAACATCGTTAAATAAAAAAAATTCCAATCTATTTGGATCAATGGATTATAAAATTTCAGAATTAATAAATATTGATTATGACTTTGCAGTAGATAATAACTATGAGATTTTTGAATATAATTCATTTGGAGTTGATTTATCAATTAACAATTTTGTAACTACATTTAATTTCTTAGAAGAAAAAAATGAATTAGGAAATGCTAATTTTTTAGAAAATAAGACAACATTTAATATTAATGATCGAAATTCTCTTTATTTCAAAACAAGAAGAAATAGAAAAATTAATCTCACAGAATATTATGATCTGGTTTATGAATATAAAAATGACTGCCTAACAGCCGGTGTTCAATTTAATAAAACTTACTACGAGGATAGGGATTTAAAACCCTCAGAAAATATAATGTTTAAAATTAGTTTTTATCCTTTAACTAGTATCGAACAATCAGTAAATAATTAATAAAATGAGAGTAAATAAATTTAAATCAATTAAATTTTATTTATTCATTTTAATTTTAATAATTTGTTTTGAAAAGATATCTTTTGCAATTGAAAATAAAATACTTTTAAAAATCAATAACAAAATTATTACAACTGTTGATGTTTTTAATGAAGCAAAATATTTAAAAGCATTAAATATAAACTTAAATAATATAAACAACATAGAGATAATGAAACTTGCAAAAACATCTCTTATAAGAGAAAAAATCAAAGAAATAGAAATTTCAAAATATTCAGAGGTAGATGTTAATAAAGAGTATTTAGATAGTATAATTAGAAACATATACAAAAATCTTGGAATGGAAAATAAAAAGGAATTTTTAAATTATTTAAACGAATACAATATTGATATTAATGTTGTAGAAAAAAAACTTTCTAACGAAGCTCTATGGAATCAATTAATTTTTCAAAAATTTCATAACAAAATAAAAATTAATAAAGAAGATATAAAAAAAGAAATTGAGTCGGTCAAAAAATTTTCTGTTTCATATAATTTAAATGAAATTTTATATATTGTTGAAAAAAAAGAAAATCAAAAAAAAATTTTTAAAAAAATTGAAGAAAGTATAAAAACAAATGGTTTCGAAAACACTGCATCATTATTTAGCGTTTCTGATAGTTCGAGAACCGGTGGTAAAATAGGTTGGATTAATGAAAGCTCTATAAATAAAGAAATTTTAAAAAAATTGTTAAAATTAAATGTTGGTGAATACACAAACCCAATTCAAACTCCAGCTGGATTTTTAATACTAAGTTTAAAAGATAAAAAAAAAATTGAACAAGCTTATAATATTGAGGAAGAATTATCTTTGAGAATTAAAAATTCTCAAAATCAGCAATTAAATCAATATTCAAATATATATTTTAATAAAATTAAAAAGGATATAAAAATTAGTGAAAAATAATGCAATCATAATCGTTTGTGGAGAGCCAAAAAGTGTTTTTTTAGAAATTTTTTTTAAAGCTTTAAAATACAAAACATACAGATCACCAATAATTTTAATTACTTCTTTAAAATTGCTTAAAAACCAAATGCAAAAGTTTAAATTTAAACGAAATATTAATTTAATTGATCAAAATAATTTTAATGAAAATAAGTTGAATAAAAAATCAATTAATTTAATAAATGTGGATTTAAATATAAACTTAAACTCCAAAAAAATTACAAATTATTCTAATTTATTTATAAAAAATTGCTTTAATATTGGTTTAGATTTAATTAAGAAAAATAAATCTTATAAATTCATAAATGGGCCTATATCTAAAAAAACTTTTCTTAACAAAAAATTTCCAGGTATGACTGAATATATAGCTACAAATTTTAAAATAAATAATTGTGCAATGTTAATTTATAACAAAAGTTTATCTGTATGTCCTCTAACAACTCATGTTCCTATAAAAAATGTTGCAAAAAAAATCACAGAGCAAAAACTTTATGAAAAAGCAAACTTGATTAATCAATTTTATAAAAAAAAGTTAAGTAAAAAACCTAAAATAGCAGTTCTTGGGCTTAACCCACATTGTGAAAGTATTCATAAATTTAATGAAGATGAAAAAATTATAAAACCTGCAATAAAAAAATTAATTAAAAGAGGTCTGAAAATTGCTGGTCCTTTCTCTGCAGACACCATATTTTTAAAAAAAAATAGAAAAAAATTTAATGTAATTATTGGTATGTATCATGATCAAGTTTTAACACCTATGAAAACTTTATATGAATATGATGCAATTAACTTAACACTAGGTTTGCCATTTTTAAGAATTTCTCCTGATCATGGTCCAAACGTTCAAATGTTTGGCAAAAATAAATCAAATCCGTTAAGTTTAATTCGTGCTCTTATATTTTTGGATAAAAATTGATTAAAGCTAAAAAAAGTTTAGGTCAAAATTTTCTTAACGATAAAAATATTTTAGAAAAAATTGTTAACACAGTAAGCATTACTGATAAAATAATAATGGAAGTCGGACCTGGAACTGGAAACTTGACAGCATATATCCTCAATAAGAAACCTAAAAAATTTTATGTAATAGAAAAAGATAGTGATTTAGTTAAAGAGCTCTCTTCAAAATTTAAAGATAAATTATTTATTATTAATGAAGATATTTTAAAAATAGATGAAATCAAAATGTTTGATCAAAAAGTTATTGTTTTTGGAAATTTGCCTTATAATATTTCAACTGAAATTTTAAAAAAATGGATAAAGGACCTAAAAGATAATTTCTGGTTTGAAAACCTAGTTTTAATGTTTCAAAAAGAGGTTGCTGACAGAATAATTGCAAAACCCAACACTTCTGAATATGGAAGATTAACTATTTTAAGTAATTGGAAATTAAATGTAAAAAAAATTTGCGATGTTAAGCCAAGTGCTTTTTTTCCAAAACCAAAGATTCAAAGCTCTATACTTATTTTTTCACCAAAAAATGACTATTACAAAATTAAAGATGTAAAAAACCTAGAAACAATTACAAGAATTTTTTTTAACCAAAGAAGAAAAATGATAAAAAAACCTTTTAATCAATTATTTAATGGAGATGAAAGAATTCTAAATAAATTAAAAATTGATTCAAATTTAAGGCCTCAAAATATTGATTTAGATATTTATTATAAACTGGCTTGTGAATATGAAAGCTTAAGTAGTTAGTTTATCTACATGAGCCCTTATATAGTCTGGGTCATAATCTTTAGAGCCATTGTTAATTACTGCACTAATTAAATTTGTTATTTTTAAATAACATTCATTTAGATCATTATTAATTACTACATAATCATAATTGATCCAATGTAAAACATCTCTTTCAAATTGTTTCATTCTCTCTTCGGCTATCAATTTATCACTTGCATGTCGTTTTGATAGTCTATCAAATAAAACTTCTTTACTGGGTGGCAGAATAAAAAAAGTAATTAATTTGTAATCTAATTTTTTATTTTTAATTTGATCAGCTCCTTGCCAATCAATGTCAAAAAGAACATTTTTACCGTCATTCAATTTATTTATGACAGGAGTTCTAGTTGTACCATATAAATTATTAAAAACTTTTGCATATTCTAATAACTCTTCATTTTTAATTAATCTTTGAAATTCAATTTCACTAATAAAAAAATAATCTTTATTTTGATTTTCACCCGGTCTTGGTTGTCTTGTTGTATGTGAGATTGATATTTCGAAGTTATCTCTTTCAGATAATTTTTTAACAAGGGTAGTTTTTCCTGCTCCCGAAGGAGAAGACAGTATTATCATTACCCCATCTTTTTCTGATGGCATTAAAACTTCTAATTAGCTTTTCCTTCGATAAATTTAACTGCATCACCGACAGTTAAAATTTTCTCTGCTTCACTGTCTGAAATTTCAGATCCAAATTCTTCCTCAAATGCCATAACTAATTCTACAGTATCTAAACTATCAGCTCCTAAATCATCTATAAAACTGGACTCATCTGTAATTTTAGCTTCATCGATACCTAAGTGATCAGCTACAATTTTTTTTACTTTGCTTGAAACGTCTTCTGACATAATGATCCTTTTTGTTATAAATTCTTAATAGTTTAAAAACCTGTTTTGTCAAGCCATATACATGCCCCCATTAACATGTAAGGTTTCTCCATTTATATAATTTGATTGATCAGAGCATAGGAAAAGTACAGCATTTGCAATATCATCTGGCTCTCCTAAGCGTGCTGAGGGAATTTTAGATATTATAGCCTCTTTAAACTTATTATCTATTTTATCAGTCATAGCGGTTTTAATGAAACCTGGAGAAATACAATTTATATTTATATTCTTCTTTGCATATTCTATCGCCAGACTTTTTGACATCGCAATTATTGCTGCTTTGGAAGCAGTGTAATTGGCTTGTCCTAAGTTACCTGTATGACCAACTACTGATGTAATATTAACAATCTTTCCAGATTTATTTTTAAGCATTTTTTTTATTGCTGACTTGCTCATTAAAAAAGTTGATGTCAAATTAATATCAATTACTTTTTGCCATTCCTCTAAACTCATTCTTATTGCTAGATTATCTTGTGTGACACCTGCATTATTAACTATGCAATCTAAATTGCCTCCTAGTTCTTTAGTTGCGTTTTCAACAAATTCCTCAATTTTGTCACTTTGAGAAATATCAAATTTTAATATTTTAATATTATTATATTTAACTTTTAGCTCATCGAGTTTTGCTATTCTTGTACCTGAAGCTAAAATATTTGCACCTGCTTGATTTAATTTTCCAATTATTGAATTTCCAATTCCTCCCGAAGCACCTGTAACGATAATATTTTTATCTTTTAAATCTATCATATTTTTAGATCTTCAATATCACTCTGACAATTAATGGTGTCAATTTTTACATTTCTATTAATTCTTTTTACCAAACCTGACAAAACTTTCCCAGGTCCAATTTCTATAAAGTGGTTTATATCATTTTCTACCATATTAATCACACTTTCTCTCCATCTTACTCTATTTTCTATTTGTTTAATTAAGAGATTTTTAAGCTCCTCTGGGTCTTTAATTTCATTGGCGGTTACATTTGAAATTAGTTTATTTTTTCCACTTTTAAAATTAAGTTTATTTAATTCTTTTGTCATAATTTTTGTTGCTTTATTCATTAAATCGCAATGGAAGGGCGCACTAACTGGAAGTTTGATATTTTTAATTGAATTATTCTTTAAAATTTCAGCTAACTTTTCTAAATCCTCTGTTTTTCCACTTAAAACGATTTGACCTTCAGAATTATCATTTGCAATTTGCGCTTTTAACTTGTCTTTATTTTCTCTCAAAATCTTTTCAATAACATCAACAGTTGAACCTAACACCGCAACCATTCCTCCCTGCCCTTTAGGCACAGAGTTTTGCATAGCATCTCCTCGAATTCTTAATATTTTTAAAGTATCTGAAAAATCTAAATATCCTGCGCATGATAAAGCTGAATATTCGCCTAAAGAGTGTCCTGCAAAGTATTTTGCTTTATTTAAGTCTAATTTGAATTCATTTTTTGCAACATTAAATATTGAGTAACTTATTAAAAATATTGCCGGTTGTGTATTTGCTGTTAAATCTAATTCTTCCTTTGGTCCTTCTAAAATAAGCTTAGAGATAGAAAAATTTAGTACATCATCTGCCTGCCTAAAGAGCTCTTTTACTAAATTAAATTTATCATAAAACTCTTTTCCCATTCCCACTATTTGAGATC
>CACOQN010000005.1 GCA_902629285.1 uncultured Pelagibacteraceae bacterium
AACAAATCGAAAATAGAATGATAGAGGCATAAATGGAAATAAATCCTTCAGAAGTTACGAAAATATTAAAAGAACAAATTAAAAATTTTGGTGATAAAGCAGAAGTCACAGAAGTTGGTCAAGTTTTATCAGTTGGAGATGGTATTGCTAGGATTTATGGTTTGGATAATGTTCAAGCTGGTGAAATGGTAGAGTTTGCAGATGGTTCAAAAGGAATGGCTCTGAACTTAGAAAGTGAAAACGTTGGTGTAGTAATCTTTGGTGATGACAGAAATGTTAAAGAAGGGGATGTAGTAAAAAGAACTGGTAATATTGTTGATACTCCTGTTGGAAAAGAATTATTAGGAAGAGTAGTGGATGGTTTAGGAAACCCTATTGATGGAAAAGGACCATTTGATAAAGGAATTAAAAAAAGCAGGGTTGAAGTAAAAGCTCCTGGTATTATTCCACGACAATCAGTGAGTGAACCAATGCAAACTGGTCTTAAATCTATTGATAGTCTAGTTCCAATTGGAAGAGGGCAAAGAGAATTAATTATTGGTGATAGACAAACTGGTAAAACGGCAGTTGCAGTAGATGCAATTATTAATCAAAAAAAAATCAATGAATCTGGTGATGAAAAACAAAAACTGTATTGTATATACGTTGCAGTTGGACAAAAAAGATCAACAGTAAGACAAATTCAAAAAACATTAGAAGAAGCTGGAGCTATGGAGTACACAACAATCGTTGCAGCTACTGCATCTGACTCTGCTCCTTTGCAATTTTTAGCACCATATACAGGTTGCACTATGGGCGAGTATTTTAGAGACAATGGAATGCATGCGTTAATAATTTATGATGATTTGTCTAAACAAGCAGTTGCTTACAGACAAATGTCGTTGCTATTAAGAAGACCCCCAGGACGTGAGGCTTATCCTGGAGATGTATTTTATCTTCATAGTAGATTACTTGAAAGAGCAGCTAAACTAAGTGATGAACATGGCGGTGGATCACTTACTGCACTGCCAATTATTGAAACACAAGGTGGGGACGTATCTGCGTTCATTCCAACTAACGTTATTTCAATTACAGACGGACAAATTTTCCTTGAAACAGAACTATTTAACCAAGGTATAAGACCTGCAATTAACGTAGGTTTATCAGTATCTAGGGTTGGTTCATCAGCTCAAACAAAAGCGATGAAAAAAGTTTCTGGTTCAATGAAATTAGAGCTAGCACAATACAGAGAAATGGCAGCTTTTGCGCAATTTGGATCTGATTTAGATGCATCTACCCAGCAACTTTTGAATAGAGGCTCTAAGTTAACTGAACTCTTAAAACAAAAACAATATTCACCCATGACTGTTGCAGAACAAGTTATTTCAGTATTCTGTGGAGTAAAAGGTTATCTGGATGATATTGATTTAAAAGACGTTGCTGAATTTGAGAACAAGATTATTGAAAAATGTAAATCAAATAAGCCTGAAATTATCGAGTCAATTTTAAGTTCAGGAAAACTTGAGGAAGATAAAGAAAAATTACTTGTTGAGGTAATCACCCAATTAAAAGGAAATTTTAAATCTTAATAATTTATGGCAAGTTTAGACGACTTAAAAAAAAGAATAGCTAGTGTAAAGTCTACACAAAAAATTACTAAAGCTATGAAAATGGTTGCTGCAGCTAAATTAAGAAGAGCCCAAGAAAGTGCAGAGAAGGGAAGACCTTATTCCGAAAAAATGAATAATGTTATTTTAAATTTATCAAATGGTATATCTGATAAAGAAAACGCACCAAAGTTATTGTCAGGTACTGGTCAGGAACAAACTCATCTTTGTGTGGTGATGACTTCTGATAGAGGTTTATGTGGTGGATTTAATTCTAATATTATTAAAAAAGCTAAAAATTATTTTGCAAAAATTTTAGATGAAGGTAAGGGACTTAAAATTATTACTGTAGGCTCAAAGGGAAATGATCAACTAAAAAGAGTTTATGGCGACAAAATAATTGAAAATATTTCTTTCAAAGAGTCTAAGAATGCAAATTATTTCGATGCTGACAAAGTTGGGAAAATGGTAATTGAAAAATTTGAAGCAGGTGAATTTGATGTTTGTACAATTTTTTATAACCAATTTAAAAATGTAATTACTCAAATTCCTCAAGCACAGCAAATTATCCCTTTAAATAATGAGGGAGAAGAAAGTAGCTCAGAAGAAAGTTACGAATTTGAACCAGATGAAGATGAAATTTTAAGCAATTTATTGCCAAAGAATATTTCTACGCAAATATTCAAAGCAATGTTAGAGAATTCAGCTAGCGAGCAAGGGTCTAGAATGAGTGCAATGGATAATGCAACCCGAAACGCAGGTGAAATGGTTGACAAACTTACTATCGAATATAATAGAAGTCGTCAGGCAGCAATTACAAAAGAACTAATAGAAATAATATCAGGAGCAGAAAGTTTATAATTATGAGCAAAGGAATAATCACACAAGTTATTGGAGCGGTAGTAGATGTAAAATTTGATGGTGAACTACCAGAAATTTTAACAGCACTGGAATGTAAAAACGGAGATAACAGACTGGTTTTAGAAGTAGCACAACACTTAGGTGAAACTACTGTCAGAACAATTGCGATGGATGCTACTGAAGGACTTAAAAGAGGTGATGAAGTTGTTAACACGAATGCCCCTATTCAAGTTCCAGTTGGACCCGAAACTCTTGGAAGAATTATCAATGTAATTGGTGAACCAATTGATGAAAGAGGTGAAGTAAAAACCAAAGAATGTTGGCCAATTCATAGAGCTGCACCTGAATTTAATGACCAATCAACTGAGACTGAAATACTTGTAACAGGTATTAAAGTAATCGATTTGCTTGCGCCTTATGCAAAAGGTGGAAAGATTGGATTATTTGGTGGAGCAGGAGTAGGAAAAACAGTTTTAATTATGGAATTAATTAATAACGTTGCAAAAGCTCATGGTGGTTTTTCAGTTTTCGCGGGAGTTGGAGAGAGAACTAGAGAGGGAAATGACCTTTATCATGAAATGATTGAGTCAGGAGTAATTAAAAAAGAAGGTGCTGGTTCAAAAGCTGCTCTAGTTTATGGACAAATGAATGAACCTCCAGGAGCAAGAGCTAGAGTTGCGCTTACAGGATTAACTGTAGCTGAATATTTTAGAGATCAGGAAGGTCAGGACGTACTTTTTTTCGTAGATAATATTTTTAGATTCACTCAGGCAGGATCAGAGGTTTCAGCTTTATTAGGAAGAATTCCGTCTGCTGTTGGATATCAACCGACATTAGCTACTGACATGGGTAACCTACAAGAAAGAATTACGACTACAAACAAAGGGTCAATTACATCTGTACAAGCAATTTATGTCCCTGCTGATGATCTAACAGATCCTGCTCCGGCGACATCGTTTGCTCACTTAGATGCAACGACTGTACTTTCAAGACAAATTGCTGAAATTGGTATTTATCCTGCAGTAGATC
This sequence comes from uncultured Pelagibacteraceae bacterium, assembly GCA_902629285.1. Lineage (GTDB taxonomy): Bacteria > Pseudomonadota > Alphaproteobacteria > Pelagibacterales > Pelagibacteraceae > Pelagibacter. Next base: position 3,477 of record CACOQN010000005.1, read on the forward strand.
CGCTTGATTCTACATCAAGAATTTTGGATCCAAGAATTGTTGGAGATGAGCATTATAGAGTAGCAAGAGATGTTCAAAGAATACTACAATCATATAAATCACTGCAAGATATTATAGCTATTCTTGGTATGGACGAGTTATCTGAAGAAGATAAACTAGTTGTAGCAAGAGCAAGAAAAATCCAGAGATTTTTATCTCAACCATTTTTTGTTGCAGAAGTATTTACTGGTTCTCCAGGAAAACTTGTTGATCTTGAATCAACTATCAAAGGTTTTGATGCAATTTGTAAGGGTGAGTATGATCACTTACCTGAAGCTGCTTTTTATATGGTTGGAACAATTGAAGAAGCTATTGAAAAAGCTAAGAAAATGGAACAAGAAGCTGCTGCTTAATGAGCGAAGAGTTTAAAGTTGAAATAGTAAATCCTGAAAAATCTTTTTTAGTAAAAGATGATGTTTCAGAAGTTGTGGTTCCTGCTTTTGAAGGAGAGATGGGAATATTGAAGGATCATATTTCTATTATTTCTTTTTTGAAACCTGGGATAATTAAGATTTTATCAAAATCAGGTGATGAAAATTATTATGTTGAAGATGGTATTGTTGAGTTCAAAAATAACAATTTATCTATTTTAACAAGTACAATTTTTAATCTTGCTGAGATGGATAAATCAAAGCAACAAGATTTACTTAAACAGGCAGAAGAAGAGGCTAATAAAACTGATATTAATGATCAATCTAAATATTTAGCAGATCAAAAAGTTGAAGTTTTAAAAACTCTAAATTAATTTTTTCACTTTTTCTTTAAGTTCTTTGTAAACATGATGTTTAAAATCAACCACAACATCAGTAATTAAATCTAAGTCAATCCACTTCCAATCTAAAAACTCTGGATTATATGTGTTGATATTTATTTCTTTATCATTTCCAATAAATCGCATTAAAAACCATTTTTGTTTTTGACCTTTGTACTTACCTTTCCAAATAATTCCCAGTAATCTATCAGGTAAATCATAAGTTAATGTACCATCTAATTCTTTTATAAGTTCAACGCTTTTAATGCTTGTTTCTTCCTCTAATTCCCTAAATGCAGCTTTTAAGTAATCCTCTCCCTCATCAACACCACCTTGGGGCATTTGCCAAAAATTTTTAGGGTTATCAATCCTCTTTGCAACGAAAACTTTATTGTCTTTGTTTAATAGTACTATTCCAACCCCACTTCTGAGTGGTAGGTCTTTAAAATTTTTATTCATATTATCCGTTAAGTAATTTAATAGCGTAATTTAATTGATTGTCAGTATCGGTTTTTATTTTAAAATTATCACCTTCTTCATTAACTTCAATGTCTGGACTAACTCCAACCTCAGATATAGATTTTCCAGACGGTAGATAATATTTTGCTACAGTTAGACGTATTGCACCACGGTTTTTTAACGGAATTATCGACTGAACCGATCCTTTACCAAAACTATTTTCACCAAGAATGATTGCTCTTTTATGATCTTTTAAAGCTCCGGCTACAATTTCAGACGCAGATGCTGATCCATAATTAATTAAAACTAATAATGTTTTTCCATCAGTGATATCTCCTTTTTTTGCAAACCACTTTCTATTTTCATTTTTCTTTCTTGCTTTTGTTGAGACAATTTCACCATTATCTAAAAAAAAATCAGATATTTTAATTGCTTGAGACAAAAGTCCACCTGGATTATTTCTAAGGTCTAATATAAATGCATCTACTTTTTTGTCTTTTCTTATTTTTTTAATTTGTTTCTCAATTTGATCGCTACTATTATCATTGAATGATGTAAGTCTGATGTATCCAATGTTTTCTTTTAAAATTTCAGATTTAACTGATTGGACCTGAATTATTTCTCTGATTATATTGAAAGTTAACGCTTTTTTTTCACCTCTACGTCTAACTAATAGTTCTATACCGGAACCCACAGGCCCCCTCATTAGGTCAACTGCTTCACTTAGTGATTTTCCTTGGACTTGTATATTGTTAATTTTAACAATGTAATCACCTGCTTTTAATCCCGCTCTTGCAGCAGGTGTATCATCTATAGGTGAAATCACCTTTACCACACCAGCCTCCATGCTAACCTCAATTCCTAATCCACCAAACTCACCGCTAGTTTCTGTTTGCATTTCAGTAAATGTCTTGGGAGACATGTAAGATGAATAAGGATCTAAGGATTGCAAAAGACCATTTATCGCCGAATCCATACTTTCAGATTGATTGATCTCATCAACATATTCTTTATTAATTTTTTCTAAAACTTCACCAAAAAGATCAATTTTCTTATAAATATCATATTCAGCTGAGTTTACTATTTTTGACAAACAAAAAATCCAGAAAAAAATTATCAAAGAAAATTGAATTTTTTTCATATCATAATTTTTTCTTTTGGAATTAGCTCTGACCAAATTTTTTCTAACTCATAAAATTTTCTTTTTTCTGGATGAAAAATATGAACAATCAAATCGATCCCATCAACAAGTTTCCAATCCATACTTTCTTTGCCCTCGATTTTGGAGTCTTTCACACCATTATTTTTGAGTTTTTCCAAAACTTGTTCTGATAAAGATTGAATATGTCTAGACGAAGTACCACTTGCTATGATCATATAATCAGCCATAGAACTTTTGTCTTTAAGATCAATAGTTACAATGTCTTGAGCTTTATTGATATCTAGTGTGTTAATTACAATTTCTTTTAGGTCTGAAATTTTATCCATTAATTGCTTTTAGATTATCAAATTTTTCTTAATTGAGAAGATGAAATGTTGACTTTATTAAATTCGATAAATTCAAGATTTGTCTTGCTAAGCTGCTTAAATGTCTTTGATTTTAAAGAATTTTTTTTATACCCATGTCTATCAAAAACTAGAATATTACATTTCTTTGAAATTAATTTTGATTTATGCCACTTATGAAAATTAATAAGGTTATCTGCGCCCATTAAAAAATAAATTTCAATCATTTTATTTTTTTTTAAATGATTGATTAAACTTATAGTTTTATTTGATTTAATAATTTTTTCATAAAATTTAACCTTAATAAATGAACTTGTACCAATTATTTTTTTACAATATTTAATTCTGTCATCAACAGATGTTTTGCTCTTTATTTTAAATGGATTTTTTTTTGTAATTGCCCAAATAACTTTTTTGAGTTTGAATCTTTTTTTTGCTTCTTTTGAAATAGCTAAATGTCCTTTATGAGCAGGATCAAATGACCCGCCTAATACACCAATTTTTATTTTTTTATTATTCAATTTAATTTCTAATTTTACCATTGCTAGTGATTTCATATTTGTATGAAATCAATTGATTTAAACCTACGGGGCCTCTTGGGGGTAGTGTATTAGTAGAAATTCCAACTTCTCCACCAAATCCAAATTCGCTACCATCAGCAAATTGAGTTGAGGTATTGTGCATTGCAATTGAGCTTTTAACATTTTTAAAGAAATATTTTGCTGTCTTTTTATTTTTAGTAATGATGGAGTCAGTATGCATAGTACCATATTTGTTAATATGTTTAATTGCCTCCTCAGAATTTTTTACAACTTTAACAGATACAATTGATGCCAAATATTCAGTTGACCAATCTTTTTCTTTTGCAGTATACACTTGACCTTTGTAATAACTCTTCAAAATCTTATCGCCAATTATTTTACAACCACTATTTTCAAGTGCCTGCAAAATAGGATTACTAAATTTTTTGACTATATTTTTATGGATAAGAATAGTTTCAGTCGCACCACAAATACTTGTATTTCTTAATTTAGCGTTATAGACAACTTCTTTAGCCATTTTTAATTCTGCATCTTTATCTATATAAGTATGACAAAGCCCCTCTAAGTGTCCAATTATAGGTACTTTGGAAAATTCTAAAACTTTTTTAACTAAATTTTTGCCACCACGAGGTATAATTACATCGATATATTTTTTCATTTTAGAAAGCATAATATCTACAAGCCTTCTTTGTTTTGATTCAATAAATTGTATAAAGTTTTCATCAACTTTATTTTTTTTAAGTGCTTTTCTAAACAACTTAGCTAAAGCTTTATTTGAATGTATGGCCTCAGAGCCTCCTCTCAAAATAACTGCATTTCCTGATTTAAAACAAAGACTAGCAACATCCGAAGTTACATTTGGTCTACTTTCATAAATAACACCAATAACTCCAATTGGTATTGATACTCTTTTTATATTCAAACCATTTGGTCTTTTCCATTTGTCTAAAGTGTTGTCTATTGGGTCCTTTAATTTAGATATTTTTAAAATAGAATTTATAATTCCATTTAATTTATTTTCATTTAAATGAAGTCTATTGATTAAGTTCTCCTTTAACCCTTTTTTTCTTGCGTAATTAATATCTTTTGAATTTTGATTAATAATAAATTTTTTTTCATTCTTAATTAATTTCGCGTAATCATTTAAGACTTTATTTTTTACTTCGGTTGTAACTTTATACTCACTTGCTTTTCGAGCTTTTATTCCAATTAAATTCATATATTTAATCATTTAAATTTCCACCATATCATCTTTATGAATAACTTCTGATTTTGCAACATAGCCTAATAATTTTTCAATTTCATTAGAGTGATGACCCATAATTTTAGTTACTTCATCAGAAGTAAAGGAACTTAACCCTCTAGCACATTCATTATTTTTTTTATCTAATACTTTAATATGATCACCTTTGTTAAATTTTCCCGAAACTTTTTTAATTCCTGCTGCTAACAAACTTTTTCCAGATTTTAATGCTTTTTTAGCACCATCATCAATTATTAAAGCTCCTTTAGGTGCTACAGAACTTATTATCCATTTTTTTCTAGCGTCTAACTTTGAAATTTTTGGACTAAACCAGGTACAGTTATTTTTTTCAATTATTTTTGAGATCGGATTTGAATATAGTCCATTCGCAATAACCATACTAGTGCCAGCAAGCTGACATATCTTTGCTGCTTCAATTTTTGTATGCATACCGCCACTTCCGTATTCATTTACACCTTTAATATAAATTTTTTTTAGATCTTTTTTTAGATCATCAATTTTTTTTATTAGTTTAGCATCCTCAAATATTTTAGGATTTTTTGTATATAAACCGTCAACATCAGATAATAAAATTAAGGCATCTGCGTTTGTAATTTGCGCAACCCTAGATGCCAATCTATCATTATCTCCATATTTTATTTCACTCGTTGCAATAGTGTCATTTTCATTGACTACAGGAATAAAACCAAGTTCAAAAAGATTATCAAAAGTTCGTTTTGCATTGAGAGATCTTCTTCTTTCTTCAGTATCTTCCAACGTAAGTAGAATCTGAGAAATATTTAATTTATATTTTGCAAAAGTTTGTGTAAATAAATTCATTAGCTCTATTTGACCAATAGAAGCAATAGCTTGACTCTTATCTAATTTGATATTTTTTTTCTTATAATTCATTTTCTTGCAACCCAAAGCTATCGCACCAGAACTAACAATAACTACTTTTTGATTTTTATCTCTTAATTTTTTAATATCTTTTGCAAAACTAGATAACCATTGTTTCCTAATTTTTTTGTTTTGATCAACTAGGAGAGATGATCCAATTTTGACAACAATTATTTTAGAGTTTTTAAGATACATAAGACAAAAGTTTTGCTTTAATTTTTGATACAGATTTTTTTTTCAGAGTTGTCATTGTCATAATTTCACAATCTTTACCCTTTGAAAAATGATCTATAACTTCATTTGCTGTTTCTTCATCAATCAAATCAATTTTATTAAGCACAATTAGTTCTTTTTTTTCTAATAACTTTGAACTGTAACTTTTTAATTCATTTTTTACCTGATTATAAGACTCATTCAAATCTAAGTTGGTAACATCAATTAAGTGTAGTAAAGACTTACATCTCTCTATATGTTTTAAAAATTGTATCCCTAAACCTATACCTTCGTGGGCTCCTTCAACTAATCCTGGAATATCTGCAATAGTAATCTCTTTATCATCGTAAGATGCCACGCCAAGGTTTGGATTAATAGTTGTAAATTTATAATTTGCAATTTTTGGATTTGCGTTTGTTAACGCTGCTAACAAACTTGATTTTCCAGCATTTGGTAATCCAATAATACCGATATCAGCAATTGTTTTTAATTGAAGCCATACTGTAAATTCTTCTCCGATAGAACCTTTAGTAAATTTTCTTGGAGCTCTATTTGTAGAACTTTTAAATCTTGTGTTTCCCAAACCTCCCTTTCCACCACCAGCTGCAACATACTCTTCACCTTTTTTATTAAAATCAAAAAGAAGAGTTTTGTTATCTTCTTCTAATACCTGTGTACCTATAGGCACTTTTAAAATTAAATCTTTACCACCTTTTCCTGTCCGGTTTTGACCAGAACCATTTTCTCCACGTTCGGCTTTGTGGTGTTGTTGATATCGATAATCAATAAGAGTATTTAAATTTTCTTCTGACTTTAAAATAATTGATCCACCTTTTCCACCATCTCCACCATCTGGTCCACCAAATTCAACATATTTCTCTCTTCTAAAACTAGGAGATCCATCTCCACCGTTTCCAGCTTTAATATATATTTTAACTTGATCGAGAAATTTCATAATACAACATCTATTTTAATTGGTTGTACTATTAATTGGGCTTTACAGAAACAAAAGTTCTATCTGATTTAGATTTTTTGAAAACAACTTTTCCTTTAACAATTGAGAATATTGAATGGTCTTTACCCATACCAACATTTTCACCTGGAAAAATCTTAGTTCCTCTTTGTCTAACAATTATGTTTCCAGGAATTACTGTTTCACCACCATACTTTTTTACACCAAGTCTTCTACCGGCACTATCTCTTCCGTTTCGTGATGATCCACCTGCTTTTTTTGTTGCCATAATTTACCTAATAACTATTTGTTTTTTACTTCCTTAACTTCTTCTTTTTTTGAAGTTTTAGAAATTTTTTCAGCTTCTGATAACACCTTACCATCTTTTGAAAAAATTTTGTTAATTCTTATCATGGAATATTCCTGTCTATGCCCATTTTTTCGTCTTGAATTTTGTCTTCTTCTTTTTTTAAAAATTAAAATAGTTCTATTTTTGCTATTTTTAATTAAATCAGCTTCTACTTTTGCACCCTCAACATTTGGAGTTCCAATTTCAATTGTTTTGTTATCACCGTATGCCAAAATTTCGTTAAACTCTATCTTTGTCTCAGGTTTAGAGTCTGGTAATTTTTCAATCTTTAGAATTTCTCCAGATTTTACTTTATACTGTTTTCCACCTGTTTTTATTACTGCGTATGACATAGTATGATTTAATTTAAATTTAACGCAATATAGTTGTAGTCAGCTTTTAGTCAAGCTGAATTAATCAGAAATTATCTTTAAAATGTCTTAATTTTGAAAAGGTTTTAATATCTTTTGCTCTTAAAAATATATTACATTCTAATTCCTCTTTTAAACTTGTGGGTATGGTAGGAATTCCATTTTCTCTTAATTTTTCAATTTTTTCTATTTTTTTTTGCAGATCTTTGTTTTCAGAATCATATTTTTTACAAAATTTTGCATTACTAAGAGTGTATTCATGACCACAATAAATTTTTGTATCTTCTGGTAATGACTTAATTTTATTCAAAGACTCAAACATTTCTTCATAAGATCCTTCAAATATTCTTCCACAACCGAGTGAGAAAAGAGTATCTCCAACAAAAACTAATTTTTCTTTAAAAAAATTGAAACAAATATGGCCTGAAGTGTGTCCAGGTATATGCATAATTTTAGCTTCAAAGTTTTCAGCTTTCCATATCTGATTATCTTCTAACAATATGTCTATCCCAGGAATTCTTTTCGAGTCTCCTTTAAAACCAACAACAATTGATCCATATTTTTTTTTTAATTCTTGATTTCCTCCGATATGATCATAATGATGATGGGTATTAAGAATATATTTTAATTTTATATTTTTATTTTCTAGGAAACTTATTATTGGTTTAGACTCACTAGGATCTACAACACACGCAGAGTAGCTACTTTCATCTATTATTAAATAGCTATAGTTGTCTTGTAGACAAGGTATAATTTCAATACGCATTTTATTTTTCTATCAAAAATATACCAAGATTTGCAAACAAATTTTTAACACCCAAATTGCTCTCATTTATTATCGTTGTGTTAAGATTGTTTAAAGCGAGTGATTTAAAAATTTTTATATCTTTTGATTTTACAAAATGAAAAAAATCTTTGATAGTGCACATGTGTATATTTGGAGTATTATACCATTCATCTGGTAATGTTTTTGTAATCGGCATTGTACCTTTAAATAATAAATGAAACCTTACTTTCCAATATCCAAAATTAGGAATAGTAACTATTGCTTTTTTTCCAACTCTTAAAAGTTCATCTAAAACTAATTCAGGATTAAGAAAAGCTTGAAGTGTTTGACTTAAAACAACATAATCAAACGATTTATCTGGAAATTGTTTTAAATCTTTTTCAGCATTTCCCTCAATTACAGTTAAACCTTTTGCAATACATTCTTGTACTTTTTCTTTTGAAATTTCTAATCCTCTTATATTTATATTTTTATTATCTTTTAAAAATTTCATTAAAGTTCCATCAGCGCAACCTACATCTAAGACTTTCTTATCTTTTTCAATTAAATCCGCTATTACTTGAAATTCATTTTTCATATTTAATTTTCTTCATAAGATTTATCTAAAAAGTTTTTAAGTGCATTTAAGAAATCAGGAACATCTAGCAAAAAGGAATCGTGACCCTTATCCGACTTAATTTCCACAAATCCAACATCAGCCCCAATTGAGTTTAAAGCAATCACAATATCTTTGTTTTCCTGGGTTGGATAAAGCCAATCTGAAGTAAATGAGATTATAAAAAATTTCGCTTTTGTATTTATAAATGCTTCTGAAAGATTACCTTTGAATTGCTTAGCTAAATCAAAATAATCCATAGCTCTAGTAATATAAAGATAACTATTTGCATCAAACCTATCTACAAAAACTGAGCCCTGATATCTCAAATAACTTTCTATTTGAAAGTCAGCGTCAAATCCAAATTTAAAATCCTCTCTTTCTTGTAACTTTCTTCCAAATTTTTCCTGCAAACCTTTTTTAGATAAATAAGTTATGTGAGCTGCCATTCTAGCTACTGCCAACCCCTTACCAGGATTAGTTTCGTTTGATGTATAGTTTCCATCTTTCCAGTTAGTATCAGCTGTAATAGCTTGTCTGCCTAGTTCGTTAAAAGCAATATTTTGTGCTGAATGACTAGATGTCGTTGCTATTGGTATCACTGTTTTAGATTTATCAGGAAAGTTGCTAATAAACTGAAGGACCTGCATACCTCCCATTGAACCTCCAGTTATAGAAAATAGTTTATCAATACCAAAATGATCAAGTAAATTATATTGAGCATTTACCATATCATTAATAGTGATAACTGGAAAATTTGTTCCAAAAATTTTTTGATCAGTATCTTTGTGACTTGGTCCGTATGATCCCATACATCCACCAATTACGTTAGAGCAAATTACAAAATATTTATTTGTATCGATAGCCTTATCAGGACCTACTGCATAACTCCACCAACCTTCTTTTTTAGTTACAGGATTTATCCCAGTTACAAATTGATCTCCCGTTAGAGCATGAAAAACTAATATTGCATTATCTTTTTTTGAATTAAGTGAACCGTAAGTTTCATAGGCTATAGGAAAATCTTTTATGGTATTTCCACAGTCTAATTTTAATGGTTTCTTTACAATTAAAGTTTTTATGTTTTTCTCAGTATTCATAGTTTTTGACTGTTTCGAATTGTGAGAAAAAAAACTATTTTAGCGGTTTTTTTTAAGCGCTCGCAATTCAGTTAAATCAGCGCATAATTTTTTTACTAGAACTTATTTATTATGTCAATTTTTTAAAAAATCCTCTTATTCTCTATAAAATTTTGAAATTTTATCTATAAAGAGCACATAAATTAAAAAAAATGACTACTCCAAATTTCAAAAAATTTCATATTGAGGCTTATAAGCCTGGTAAATCAAAAGTTAAGAAGCTTAAGAACGTAATTAAGCTTTCTGCAAATGAGTCTGCATTAGGTATGAGCCCTAAAGTAAAGAAAATAATATCAAATAAAAATCTGAATTTAGATAAATATCCAGATGGAAAATCTCAAAATTTAAGAAAAGCAATATCTAAAGCTTATAAATGTAATTCTGAGAAAATTATTTGTGGAGCTGGTTCAGATGAAGTTATTCAAATGCTCTGTCAGTTGTTTTTAAACCCAAAAGATGAGGTTGTGGTACCAGAGTACAGTTTTTTAATGTACAGAATTTACTCAAAAATTGTAGGTGCAAAAGTTGTGTTTGCAAAAGAAATTAATTTTACGGTTTCAGTAAATGAAATTTTAAAAAAAATAACAAAAAAAACTAAAATTGTGTTTATAGCTAACCCAAACAATCCTACAGGAACCTACTTAACGAAAAAAGAAGTTTTAGAATTAAGAAAAAGGTTAAATAAAAAAATTTTACTAGTTATAGATGATGCCTATGCGGAATATATGAAAAACAATGATTATTCATCTGGGTTAGATTTGTTTAAAAATAAAGACAATGTTTTCATCCTTAGAACTTTTTCTAAAATGTTTGGATTAGCTTCTCTGAGAGTAGGTTGGGGATATGGATCAAAAAAAATAGTTGATGCGCTAAATGTTATAAAACCACCATTTAATGTAAATGGTATTGCTCAATTAGCTGCCACCGAGTCTCTGAAGGATAAAGCTTTCATAAATAAATCGATTAGACATAATTTATTATATTCTAAAAAAATTAAGAAATTTCTTGAGACATATAATATTTTTTCAAATTCAGTTTCAGCAAATTTTTTGTTACTTAATTTTGAAAAATGCAGATATTCAGCAAAATTTCTTTATGAAAAACTTAAAAATAAGGGAATTATTTTAAGATCAACAGAAGATGGTTATCATATAAAGAATAAATTAAGGTTAACTATTGGATCTAAAAAAGAAAACTTAAAATTTATGAGTGTTATTAAGCAAGTATTGAAAAAATGAAAAATATTTTAATTATTGGCTGTGGATTATTAGGTTCATCCTTATTAAGGCGTATTAGCAAAAAAAAACTAGCGAAAAAAATATTTATTTATGAAAAATCAAAATCAAATATTGCTAAGATAAAAAGATTAAAATTACCTGGAACAATTGTTAAATCATTAAAAGAAGGTACAAGTAATTCCGATTTAATCATCTTTTGTACACCAATGAGTGAATACAAAAATATTATTTTAAAAATTAATAAGTTTATATCATCGAAAACATTGATTACAGATATTGGTTCTTCAAAAATTGAAACTTCTAAAATTATAAATAAATTTTTAAAGAAAGGTATTCATTGGATTCAAAGTCACCCGATAGCTGGATCAGAGGTCAGTGGACCAGAGCATGGTAAAGAAAATATGTTTACTGATAGGTGGTGTATATTAATTAAAGAAAAAAATATTAAAAGAAATAATATAAATATTCTAACTAAGTTTTGGAAAAAAATTGGATCAAAAGTAGTTGTTATGAGCGCTCAAAAACATGACAAAATTTTTTCTATTACTAGTCATTTACCACACTTAATTGCATATAATCTGGTGAAATCTGCACAAGATTTTGAGAAAAAACAAAATTATGATCTAATCAAATATAGCGCTGGTGGATTACGAGATTTTTCTAGGATTGCAGCATCAAATGAAATCATGTGGAGAGATATTTTTTTTAACAATAAAAATAATATTTCAAAAGCGATTGATTTATTTATTAAAAATTTAAATCAATTTAAAAAAGATATTAATTCAAAAAATAATAATTCTATCGTAAAGAAACTTATTCAGACTAAAAAAGTAAGGTCAAAAATCATCAAATTAAAACAAGATATAGACAAGCCTGACTTTGGAAGAAATTAATATTTTATTCTAGATACTTTTTTTACCTTTAGCTTGGCAGTTTTTTCAATTCTATTAATTGTTTCTATAATTGGCATAATAATTACTTTTCTTTCTGGACCATAAGAATGAATTAGTTGTTTAGAATTTAAACAAATTGCAACATGACCCTTCCAAAAAATAATATCTCCTTTTTTAAATAGTTTTTTTTTTAAATTCTTTTTTGTATATTTGATCTGATCTTTTGTATCTCTTGGATAAAACGAATTATTATAACAATAAAATATTTGCAATAAGGCTGAACAATCAATACCTTTAAATGTTTTTCCACCCCAAACATATTTTACATCGAGAAATTTTTTAAATACTTTTGTAAAATTATTTTCTTTATGGTTTATTTTTTTAATATCTACTTTTTTAATCCACTTATTTTTCTCAATTTTTACGTAATTCTTATTTTGTTCAAATACAGATAATTTGGATGCAAGTGGAAGCCAACTGCTTGTTCCAATTCCAGGTTTCTTATAAATCTTTGCTTTTAGCGAACTGACTTTATAATTGGAGCTAAATTTTTCTATATATTTTGAATTTTTTATAAACCCCTTATAATTATCAAATAAAGTTTTAATTTTTATCCAATTTTTATTTTTTGCTAATATTTTGAATTTTTCACCATATATAATTTGTGAAGTTATTTCAGATTTTCTGGAAGGATTTTTGTAAATATTCGAAAAATTACCTATGAAGTAAAAATTATTTTGCACCAATTTTAATTTTGTTTTTAATTAACCACAAACAAATCAATGAAGGTATCACCATAATAGTTGTTAGAACAAAAAATGTTCCCCAATCTCCATTTAACCAGTCAACTAAAGCTCCTGAGGATGAAGCTAAAGTAGTACGACCAGCAGTACCAATTGAAGCAAGTAATGCATATTGTGTGGCTGTATAAGTTCTATCAACTAGTAATGATATAAATGCAACAAATGCTACAGTTGCAAAAGCTGCTGTGATATCATCAGCTATAACCGCAATTGCAAATAAAATTTCTGATTTTCCAGTCCATGCTAAAACTGCAAATAAAAGATTGGTTACAGCCATTAAACCACCAGCAAAGAACATAGTTTTAATTGTTCCAGCTCTCATGGCCATTACTCCACCCAATAAAGTAAATACAACTGTAGTTATCCAACCAAGACCTTTTGAATAAATTGCAATTTGACCTTTGGAGAAACCAATTTCTTTATAAAAAACAATAGACATTCTTCCCATAAATGCCTCACCTATCTTAAACAAGAAAACAAATCCTAAAATTCCAGCTGCAATGGCAAAACCATTTTTTCTAAAAAAACTAATAATAGGTCCGCCTATAGTTCCTGTAATATAAGCGATAAAGTTTGTAATAATATTGCTAGATCCAAGTTTTCCTTCAATTAATTTGTCTGTTTCTCTCTGTTTTACTTCTCTGTTTGTCTCTATAGGTTCATGAACAAACATTAATCCAATATTCATTAAAATTATTAAAATACCTAAAATTAAAAAAGTAGCTTGCCAGTAGTCAGCTACCCCTAGGTTTTCAAAAAATTCTGCCGTAAATAAAGCAACAACTCCACCTAATTTATAACCTGTCCACCAACCAACAACAGCCATGGCTGCGCCTGCAGCCATTGATTTTCCTTCATTTTCATTTATCTGTTCAATTCTTAATGCATCCACAGTTATATCTTGGGTTGCTGACGCGATAGCAATAATTAAACCTACAGTAATTAATAAAGCCAAATTTTCAGTTGGATTAATCACACTCCAAACAACAAGACTTAACAAAATAATTAATTGCATCAAAACTATCCATCCTCTTCTATGACCTAATTTTTTTGTTAGTATTGGAATTTGAATTCTATCTATAATGGGAGCCCACAAATAATTGAAAGCGTATACTCCAAAAATTAAACCTGCCCATCCAATTGTTGATCTACTTAGACCTTCTTCTTTAAGCCAAAGACTTAAGCTACTTGCAATTAATACCCATGGAAATCCACTTATTGCACCTAATAAAAGAATTCTTACCATTCGAATATCTTTATAAACTGCAAGAGAATCAAGCCATGTTTGTTTCTTTGTTTCAGACATAATTAATTTCTCCAAAAAGATGGTAAGAACAATACTAATATTGCAAACAACTCAAGTCTACCTAAAATCATACCTACAGTTAAGATCCATTTAGAAATATCAGGCAAAGATGAAAAATCTCCATTAGGCCCGATAATAGGTCCTAAACCTGGACCAACATTTGATATTGATGTTGCCGCTCCAGAGATAGCAGTTATAAAATCAAGACCAGTTAATGATAATAATGCAGCTAAAATAAAAAAAATAACAAAATAAAAATAAATAAATGAAATTATTGATGCAATAAATTTATCATCAACAGATCCTTGATCGTATTTAATTACAAATATTCCCTTGGGATATATAATTTTTTTTAATTGATTTAATATAAATAAATATAGAATTTGAATTCTAAAAATTTTAACACCACAAGTAGTTGATCCAGCACACCCCCCAATAAACATTAATGCAAGAAATATTGTTATAGGAAAACTTCCCCAACCATCAAATTTGGCATTTACATAACCTGTTCCAGTCAATATTGAAATTGTATTAAAAAAAATAGATCTTAAACTAAAGTTTTCGTTATTATTAAATAATAAATAAATTGATAAAATAATAATGCTTATAATTATTATTTTAATAAATGTTCTGATTTGAATATCGTTTAAAAATATTTTTTTATTACCACTAATAAATTTAATATATGCAATAAATGGAATACTTCCTAAAATTATAAAAATCATCGATGATATTTCTATAAGTACACTGTCAAAATATCCGATAGATTGATTATAATTAGAAAATCCACCTGTAGCTATGGTAGTCATAGAATGAGTTAAACTATCAAATTTTCCCATTCCAAATACCCAATATGATAATGCACAAATAGCAGTTAGGCCTGAATAAATATAAATAAGTCTTAAAGCTATTTCTTTTGATTTAGGAAGAATTTTTTCAGATGAGTCGTTGCTAGAAATTTTAAATAATTGCATACCACCAACATTCATTATAGGCATCAGGGTAATTGCCATAACAATTATACCAATACCTCCCAACCATTGAAGTATTGCTCTCCATAATAGAATACCTTTTGGTGTATTCTCTAAGTCAGAAATAATTGTTGATCCAGTTGTTGTAATACCAGACATACTTTCAAAAAAAGCATCAGTAATTGAAAGTTCAATAGTCGAAAATATAAATGGTAAAGATCCAAAAATAGCAATACTTAACCATGATAAGGCAGTTAATAAAAATGCTTGTTGCAAATTTAATTTTTTGTCGTGGTTTAGATTTGAAAGAAAAAATAATGATCCAAAAATTATAGTAACAATAGATGCACCAAAAAATGATGAATCTATTTCTGAATAAATAAATTGAGCAATTATTGGGATGAACATTGAGATCCCTAAAATTATTTGCAAAATTCCTAGTGTAAAAAAAACAGTTTTATAATTAGACATTTTGAAAGAACATTATTTTATGGTAAATAAATTTCAACTCTATAAGAATTAATAAAATCGCCAATTTAAGATTTTTATAAAAGATATATTCGTGATTAAAAAAGAAATTTTAGACAAAACAAGTGCTTGGCCTTTCGTTGAAGCAAAAAAAATGCTTCGTGAGAGAAAATCATTTATTGATAAAAAAGGTAAAATTACTCTTCAAACAGGATATGGCCCAAGTGGCCTTCCTCATATTGGAACATTTGGAGAAGTTGCAAGGACCTCAATGATGGTTAATGCTTTAAAGCAACTTACAGATTTACCAGCAGAAATAATTACTTTCTCTGATGATATGGATGGTCTAAGAAAAGTTCCTGATAATGTTCCTAATCAGGAATTGCTAAATAAAAACTTACATAAACCATTAACACAAGTTCCAGATCCATTTAAAAAATTTGCAAGTTTTGGAGAACATAATAATGAAATGTTAAAAGATTTTTTAAATAGTTTTAATTTTAAATACAGTTTTAAAAGCTCAACATCTTTATACAAAGGTGGTTTTTTCAACCCAACTTTAAAAATTATTTTAGAATATTATGATGGTATAATGAATATTATACTTCCAACTTTAGGCAAAGAACGTCAACAAACTTACTGTCCTTTTTTACCAATTTGTCCAGATACAGGTCATGTTCTCGAAATTCCAGTTATAGAAATTGATAAAAAAAATTCTAAAATAATTTTTGATAATAAGGGTAAAAAATTAGAATCTAGTATTTTGGATGGAAATTGTAAATTACAATGGAAAGTTGATTGGGCAATGAGATGGTATGCTCTAGATATAGATTTTGAAATGTATGGAAAAGACCTTATTGAGAGTGCAATTTTATCAACTAAAATTATAAATTTAATTGGTAAAAAACATCCATCTGGATTTGCTTACGAATTATTTCTTGATGAAAAGGGTGAAAAAATTTCAAAATCTAAAGGAAATGGTATTACCATCGACCAGTGGTTAAAATATGCCTCACCTGAAAGCTTATCTTTATACATGTACCAAAATCCAAAAAGAGCTAAAAAACTTTATAATGAAATAGTGCCAAAAGCTGTAGATGAGTACCTTGATAATATTGAAAAATCAAAAAAACAAACAGAACAACAATTGGTAATGAATCCTGCTTGGCATGTTCATAATGGCAATATTCCAAAAGAAGAAATGATTATGTCTTTTTCTATGTTGTTGAATTTAGTTGAGACAAGCAACGCTGATAATAAAGATTTATTATGGAAGTTTGTTAAAAAATATAAATCTAACATTCATGAAAAAAACTTTCCAATTTTTGATGGACTAGTTGCTTATGCAATTAAGTATTTTAATGATGTTATTAAGGCTCAAAAAAAATATAAAAATCCATCTGAAAATGAAAAATTAGCTCTACAAGCTTTAGTTAAAACTTTAGAACAATGTAATGATCAGATGTCTCCTGAGGATATACAAACATTAATATATTCAACAGGTAAAGAAAATGGGTATGCACAAAACCTAAGAGATTGGTTTAAATTAATTTATGAAGTGGTATTTGGAGATGAAAATGGACCTAGAATGGGTTTTTTTATAAGTTTTTTCGGTGTTAACGAAACAAAAGAGTTGATAATTAGTAAATTGAAATAATGTATTCAAATTTAAGATCATTAATATTTAAAATTGATCCTGAAAGAGCACATTTTTTAGCAATTCAATCGCTCAAACTTAATTTAGTTTCAAATATATTTGATGAAAACAAAAATGATCCTATTTTAAAAACAAAACTATTTAATCAAAATCTTGATAATCCCATAGGGATTGCAGCAGGTTTCGATAAGAATGCTGAGGTATACAACCCTTTATTTAGGTTGGGTTTTGGATTTGTTGAAGTAGGCACGGTTACTCCATTAAAACAATATGGGAATGAAAAACCAAGAGTGTTTAGATTGGTTGAAGATCAAGCATTAATTAATAGGTTAGGTTTTAACAACCATGGATCAGATACAATATTAAACAGAATAAAATCTAATAAAAAACTAGGTGTACTAGGTATAAACGTAGGTCCAAACAAAGATTCTAATGATAGATTGAATGATTATCTAATTGGATTAGAAAAATTTTCTGAAGTTGCAGATTATATTACAATTAATATTTCTTCACCAAATACTGAAAATCTAAGAAATTTTCATGAAGAGAATAAATTGAAAGAGTTATTAAAATCTGTCTCAGAGAAAAAAAAACAATTAAAATCTGAAATTCCTGTGGCTGTAAAGATTTCACCAGATATAAATGAAAATCAAATTGACTTAATTTCAGAAATACTTTTAGAAAATGAAATAAGCGCAATAATAATTTCAAATACTTCTGAAGCTTCTCGGGAAACACTTCAAGATATACAGAGACATCAAAAAGGTGGTTTGTCTGGAAAACCTATTGAAAAAAAATCAAATCTTTTAATAAGTAAGTTCTACAATTTAATTAAAGGTAAAATTAAAATAATTGGAGTGGGCGGCGTTGACTCAGGTAAAGCAGCTTATGATAAGTTTTTATTAGGAGCAGATTATGTTCAGTTATATACAGGCATGGTATTTCAAGGACCCAATATTGCTGGCATGATTAAAAAAGACCTAAAAGAATTACTAATAAGAGATGGTGTCAAAAATTTCACAGAAATTGTTGGAAATAAAACTATTTCTTAAATGTATTAAACTTGACGCCTTCAATATCTCCCCTTATATAGGCACTGTTATTATGTCAAAAAAATGCGAACTTACCGGTAAAATTCCTATGAAAGGTCATAACGTTAGCCATGCTAACAACAAGACTAAAAGAAGATTTCTACCAAATCTTAAAAAAGTAAAATTTACAAGTGAGCTTACTGGAAGAAGTTTAAAACTTACTGTGAGTAATTCAGGTGTAAGGTCAGTTGACAAAAAAGGTAGTTTTGATGAATTTTTAAAAACCGTTAAAAATAAAAATTTATCTCCTAGATTAAAAAAGTTAAAAAAAGTAGTTTTAATTAAATCCCCTTTTAAAAAGAAACCTGTAGCTAAATCAGCTTAATGAACAAATTATTTATCACCCTTTCTGTAATGATGGGGGTTGTTGTACTATCTTCTAATTATTTAGTTCAGTTCCCAATAAACTATTTTGGATTAAATGAAATTCTAACTTATGGAGCTTTTAGTTACCCAATAGCTTTTTTAATAACAGATTTAGCAAATAGGTCCTATGGAAAATTACTAGCAAGGCAAATTGTATATTTGGGCTTTTTAATAGGAATTATATTTACATTGTTATTCTCAACTGATTTTGCAGATTTAATCTCTGTTAGAATTGCAATAGGATCAGGGGTAGCTTTTATTACTGCCCAATTGTTAGATATTCAAATTTTTGATCGATTAAGAAAAAAACAGTGGTTTGTTGCCCCACTTACTTCATCTTTGATTGGATCGACAGTCGACACATTTTTATTTTTCTCAATATCATTTTATGCAACAGGAGTACCTTGGGTTACTTTATCTCTTGGAGATTTAGCAGTAAAAATTTTAGTTGCTTTAATAATGTTGATACCATTCAGAATGTTATTGAAAATTATTAAACCAATTAAAGTTTAATACAAAAATTTATAAGATAAAATTTTATAAGCCAATTTTGCAACAAGAAAATTATAAGAATTAAATCCTTTAATTGGAGACAATTCATTAATATCTGCACCAACAATTTTAGAGTTCTTTGCTGCAATTCTAATTATATCTAATGTTTCATCCCACAAAAGTCCTCCTGGTTCAGGTGTACCAGTTGCAGGCATAATACTTGAATCTAATCCATCTACATCAAATGTAAGATATACAGTCTTGTTTTTAATTAATTTTTTAAATTTAGATAAGTTCCATTTCTTTTTATCTTTTGCCCAAAAAATATTTATTCTTGAAGAATTCTTTTTTAAAAATGGGATTTCACTTTCTGAGATATTTCTTATCCCAAATGAAATTAAAGAAATATTTTGATAATCCAAACATCTTCTAATTGCTGAAGCATGTGAAAATTTTTCTCCATTATAACTTTGACGTAAATCTGCATGGGCATCAAAATGCAAAAGGCAAATATTTTTATATTTTTTAGTAAAAGGAACAATACATCCAGGAGTTATTGAATGTTCTCCACCTAAAGTCATTGGGAAAAGTTTTTTATCTAAAATCTCTTTGTTAACTTTTGAAATTTTATTCAGAGCTTTTTTAATATTTTTGTCTATTTTAAATGGTTTTAAAGTTTTAATTCCTATTTTCCGATAAGGTTCGCAGTTAAGTTCTTCATCATATAGCTCTACTTGATGAGATGCTTTTATGATTTCTTTAGGTCCATTTCTTGTTCCTGCCCCATAACTTACAGTTTTTTCTAAACCAAATGGAACAATTACAGCTTTTTCTTTAAAGCTAAATTTATTATCAATTCCTAAAAAACCGTTTTTATTTGAGAGATATTTCAATTTTATTCAAAAATTTTTGTAAAATTTTTTCTTGTTCTATTTTTCCACTCACCTTTATGATAAGCATCACTAGCTATCAATGGTAAAACACTAGTAGCTTCTGCAAATACCATCTGTTCTTTCGTAATATCTACTTTGCCCCATGAACTTGCTTCTTTTAAAGTAGAACTGCTACAGGCGCCATCTCTACTATCTGCAACAGTAATTTGAACAGCATATTTATGCATATCTACATCTTTTCCTAATAGCTCAGCACAAATAACAGTATCTTGAATAAAGTTTTTAGGCACACCACCACCAATCATAAATAATCCAGAACCTTTGGATTTGATTTTAATTTCTGTTAGTTCTCTAAATTCTCTAACTGAGTCTATTGTCATATGTTTTTTTGGATTTTGTTCTTGATGCATAACTAACCCGAAACCTGCACTCGAGTCAGTAAAAGCAGGGCAGAAGATAGGAACATTATTGTCAAAAGCCGTCTCAATTAAAGAGTCTTTTTTCTTTGAGTTATTTTTTAAATATTTTCCCATTTCATAAATGAACTCTCTTGAAGTATAGCTTCTCGCCTCTAAGTTATTTGCTATTTCACATATGATTTTATCACACATTTGAAGTTCTTCTTCATCTATGTAGGTATCGTAAATTCTATCTATATAGTTGTCCCTCAACTCAGTGTCATCTTGAAATTGTGAACCTTGATAATGTTTGAATCCAAGAGCTTCAAAAAAATCCATATCTACTATTGAGGCGCCAGTTGCAACAATCGCATCTACCATATTAAATTTAACTAAATCTTTATAAATATTCATACATCCAGCTGCCGAAGTAGAGCCCGCTAAAGTAAGGAAAATTGTACAATCTTTATCTTTAAGCATCTCGTTATAAATATTAGCAGCATTAGCTGTTTCTCTAGAAACAAACGACATTTTTTCCATAGAGGAAACAATTTTTCTACTATCAAAAGAAGTTATATCGATGTGCTCAACAGGATTTTTTAAGAAATCTCTTTTACTGTTATGACCTGGATTTTTTTGACCTGACATTAAGCTACCAAGTTAGCTTTGTTAATGTCTTTATCATACATTGTCATTATTGGTTTATCTTCAACTTCGTAAATTTCATTTGAGTAATAACCATTAAACTGAGTTCTAAATGTTAATCCGTATGCCCCAAGTTGCCCAAGTTCAATATAATCATTTTCTTTTATATTGTTTGGAAGCAAAAAGGGACCCTTCATATAATCCATGCTATCACATGTTGGTCCAAAGAAATCAAAAGCAGTTAGTTTTTTTGAAATTATTTTGTTTGAATTTTCTTTAATCATTTTAGATGGAAATACAATATTTGGTGTACCTGCATCAAAAAGAGTTCCATATGTTCCATCATTTATATAAAGCTTTTGTTTTTTTCTCAAATTAACTCTTACAACGGTTGAACCACTTTCAGCTACTAGAGCTCTACCAGGTTCACATATAATTTCTGGGAGTTTTTCAAATTTTAAATTTTCTAAACTTTTTTTTATCTCATTAAAATAACTATCTAGAGATTGTGGAATTAAGTCAGGATAGATTGTAGGGAAACCCCCTCCTACATTAATATAATCTGGAATAATTTTTGTTTTTTTAATTATATTTCCAATTTCACTAATTCCTTTTGAATAAGAAATTGGATGCATACATTGTGAACCAACATGAAAACTTAAACCAATCTTTTTTGCATGTTGTTTTACGAGTCTCAACAAACCTATTGCTTCAGAAGTTAAAGCTCCAAATTTCTTTGACAAATCAATTTCTGCATGTTCATTCGAAACAGCAACTCTTACAAACAATTCTAAGTCTTTTGCACTATTTGTACTTTCAATTATTTTAATAAGTTCATCTTTTGTATCTAATGAAAAAGTTTTAACACCATAATTAAAATACGCTTCTTTTATACTTTCTCTACTTTTAACAGTATGCATATATGAACATTTTGCTTTACTGTTAAAAATTTTAATATTTCTAATTTCCTCAATTGAAGCGACATCGAATTGTTCAACTCCACAATCGATAATTGTTTTAATCACTTCAGGGTGTGGATTGGTTTTGACCGCATATAAAATTTTACCTGGAAATTTGTTTAAGAAAAATTTAACAGCAGATTTTATAGAATTCTTTCTTATACAGTAAACTGGTTTTTCAGGTTTCAGCTGATTAACTAAATCCTCAACTGATTTAAATTTTTGCATATTAAATGCCTCCAAAAAAAATTTAATAAAAAAAAGTCTTTTTAAAAAAAACTTTAATATTTTTTGGCATATAAAGTAAACAGCACTAAAGTAAAGCAAATAATTCAAGTTAGAATAAGGTAAAATTCATGTATTGAAATATTTTGTAAGGACCCCATATAATGGTCATGAAGGAAGAAGCAAAACTACAGAATCTCAGTGATTTTGAGAATAAGTCATTATTGATCGTGGATGACGACAACCCTTTTCGTGAGCGTTTAGCGAGAGCTATGGAAAAAAAGGGGTTTGATGTTTTTCAAGCTGAGAGTGTGCAAAAGGGAGTTGAATCAGTAAAAACTAAAAAACCTGGTTTCGCTGTTGTAGATTTAAGACTTGGAGATGGTAATGGACTTGAGGTTGTAAAAGAAATTCAATCTTCAAATAGTGATAGTAGAATAATAATGTTAACTGGTTATGGAAATATTCCAACCGCAGTAGCTGCAATTAAAGAAGGTGCTATCGATTATTTAGCTAAACCAGCAGACGCAGAAGATGTTGAGAAAGCGTTATTAGCAGATCCCGCAAAAAAAGCAGCGCCACCGGAAAACCCAATGTCTGCTGACAGAGTCAAGTGGGAACATATACATAGAGTTTTTGAGCTATGCAATAGAAACGTATCAGAAACCGCGAGAAGACTTAAAATGCACAGAAGAACTCTTCAAAGAATTCTTTCTAAGAGATCACCTAGATAAATTTTTTAACTTTAATTATTTGCTTAGTTAAAAGAGCTAAGAGTAAAATTTTAAAAATCTCAGCTAATAGGAATGGTTTTGCACCTAAAGCAAAAATTGGTTTGTCCCATCCAATTAATGTTCCAAGCCAAAGTAGACCTAAAATATATATTGTTGAAGTTGCAATAACTAATTTAAATATAACAACAAAAAAATTATCATAATAATTTATTTTGGAAGCTAAGTAACAAGCAGTTAAAAAACCAATTAAGTAACCCATAGTTGGTCCTGTAAAGTAAACTAATCCAACACCTTTTTCAGGAGAATTTGAAAATACAGGAAGTCCTAAAATTCCTTCAATTAAATAAAGTCCAATTGTAGCTAGTGCAATCTTAGGCCCTAAACTTATTCCTAAAAACAATACAACAAATGTTTGCATAGTCATAGGAACTGGATAAAAAGGAATTTTGATTTTTGCTGATATGGTTAGTGCTATTGTACCAAGAACAACAACAACCAGAGATTTAATTAGTTTAGCTTGCGTGAAATTTTTAGTTAATTCCATTATTAAATAATACTAAAAATATAAAAAATAATCTACTTATAATTGTTATTATAATTTAAAGTAAATTTTTTTATATACAGAATATGTTAGCATTGTAATATTTAATTATATTTCATGAATAAAATTCAAAAAACAGATCACTTTTATTTAATTGATGGCTCTGGTTATATTTTTAGAGCTTATTATGCTTTGCCTCCGTTGACTAGAAAAAGTGATGGACTTCCAACAGGTGCTGTAAGTGGTTTTTGCAGTATGTTATTTAAATTATTAGAGGACTCAAAATCTAATCAAAACTTGCAAAAACCAACTCATTTTGCAGTAATATTCGACTCTGCAAGAAAAACTTTCAGAAATGAAATTTATAGTGATTACAAAGCTAATAGGTCAGAGGCGCCTGATGATTTGGCCCCCCAATTTGAATATATAAGAAAGTCAGTTCTAGCGTTCAATTTACCCTCTGTAGATCTGCCTAATTATGAAGCAGATGATTTAATTGCTACATATGTTGATCAAATCCTTAAAAAGGGCGCAAAGGTTACAATTGTATCATCAGATAAAGATTTAATGCAGCTTTACAAAAAAGGGGTTCGAATTTTTGACCCTATGAAAAATAAATTTATAACTGATGATGATGTCTTAAAAAAATTTGGAGTAGTTGCCTCAAAAGTTATTGATGTGCAATCTTTAGCGGGAGATAGTAGTGATAATGTTCCTGGTGTTCCAGGGATAGGTGTTAAGACAGCTTCAGAGCTAATTAATAAATATGGTACTTTAGAAAATTTACTAAAATCTGCTCATGAGATTAAGCAAAATAAAAGAAGAGAAACATTAATAGAGAACAAGGATAAAGCATTAATAAGTAAAAAACTTGTAACATTAGATCATAACTCTCCTGTAAATATAGAGTTAAGTGAATTTAAATTGCAAAATATAGATAAAGATAAATTATATAAATTTTTAAGGGAAATGGAATTTAACAGGTTGTTAAGCTCTGCAATTTCTGCTTATGGAGAACCTGAACTAGAAACTAAAAAGATTGAAACTCAAAATTTAGAAAAACAACAAACGATAAATAATAAAAATTATTTTTTGATTAACAGTTTAGATGAAATTGATAAATGGATAGAGGAAGCAGAAGAAGTTGGTGAAGTTGCTGTAGATACAGAAACTACTTCATTAGATCCTCATCAAGCAGATTTAGTGGGCATTTCTCTCTGTTCTAAAATAGGAAAAGCATGTTACATACCAGTTGGTCATAAGTCACCCAAGTGTCTTAAAAAAGACTCAGTAATTAAAAAACTAAAAAAAATATTAGAAGATCCCAGTATAAAAAAAATAGGTCAAAATATAAAATTTGATTTTATCGTATTTTATAAGTGTGGAATAACGCTTTCATCAATGGAAGATACAATGTTGATGTCTTATGTGTTAGATGCAGGAAAAAATAGACATAATATGGATACTTTATCAGAAATTCATTTGGGACATAAAACTATTTCTTTTAAGGAGATGGTAGGCACAGGTAAGAAAGAAATTAATTTTAGCGAAGTAGAATTAGATAAAGCAAAAGATTACGCTGCTGAAGATGCCGATGTTACTTTTAGATTATATAAGAAATTTATCAAAAATTTAAAATCAGAAAAAATGATAAATATTTATGAAATTTTTGAAAAGCCATTAATTAAAATTCTAGCATTTATGGAAATAGAGGGAGTTGAAATTGATAGTAAGTTTTTAAAATCTCTTTCATCTAAATTTGAAAAAAAAATCAAAAAACTTGAAAAAGAAATATTTAAAATTTCCAAAAAAGAGTTCAATATCGCATCCCCAAAGCAATTAGGTGAAATAATTTATAATGACCTGAAAATAGCTGGATTAAAAAAAACTAAAAAAGGAAGTTTTGCTACAAGTGCAAGTGTTTTAGAGGATTTAGCTTTCAAAGGTCATGAGTTTCCAAAATTAATTTTAGACTGGAGACAAGTTTCAAAATTAAAAAATACCTATTCAGATGCTTTACCTGAACATTTGAACCCAGATACAAAAAGAGTTCATACTTCGTTTTTGCTGGCTGCTACAACGACTGGAAGACTTGCATCTAGTGATCCCAACTTACAAAACATACCAATTAAATCAGAAGATGGTAAAGATATAAGAAAAGCATTCACTGCAAAAAAAGGGCACCTATTAATTTCTGCGGATTACAATCAAATTGAGATGAGAATTTTAGCAGACTTGGCAGATGTAAAAGAATTGAAAAAAGCTTTTAAAAATAAAGAAGATATTCACTCTTTAACAGCTAGCCAAATATTTAATATTGATATTAAAAAAGTTAATCAAGATCACAGACGAAAGGCTAAGGCTATTAATTTTGGAATTATTTATGGAATTTCGCAATATGGATTAGCTAAGCAAATAAACGTTTCTAATTATGAGGCAGAGGAATTTTTGAATTCATATTTTGCTAAGTTCCCAGAAATTAAAGTTTATATGGATAATACAATAAAATTTTGTAGGAAAAGTGGATATGTTAATAACATTTTTGGACGAAGATCTCACTTTAATGGAATAAATGACAAAAACTTTAATGTCAGAAATTTTCAAGAACGTGCTGCAATTAATGCTCCCATACAAGGTTCTGCTTCTGAAGTAATGAGATTAGCCATGATAAGATTAGACAAAAAACTTTCAGAGCAAAAAAATTCTAATTCAAAAATGCTATTGCAAATTCATGATGAATTAATTTTTGAAATTCCAAAAAAAGATGAAAAAGTAATGACTAAACTAATTGAGAAAGAGATGACTAGTGTAGCTGAAAGTGATTATCATTCTTTTTCTACCTCTTTAACAGTCGATATTAATATTGGAGATAATTGGGGAATGCTCCATTAAATTTATAACATTGCCCAAATTATGACAATTTAGTATTTTTAAAGTACTTTATGCAAAAACAAACAATAGCTTTGATAGATGATGATAGAAATATTTTAACAAGTTTAAGTATCGCATTAGAAAAAGAGGGTTTTAAAGTTCAAACGTACATTGATGGTGAAAGCGCACTAATTGGTTTAACTAGAATGCCTCCTGATTTAGCTGTGATTGATATTAAAATGCCAAAGATGGATGGAGAAGAATTGTTAAAAAAACTCCGAAAAAAAACTTCTTTACCTGTAATTTTTTTAACATCAAAAGATGATGAAATTGATGAACTTTTAGGTTTAAAGTTAGGTGCAGATGACTTTGTAAAAAAATCAGGAGGTTTCTCTATCAAAGTATTGATAGAAAGAATTAGAGTACAATTAAGAAAAAAAGATACAAATAATACTTTAGAAGATAATAGAAGCTTAATATCTCATGGTAGATTAAAATTAGATCCATCACAACTTGAGTGTGAGTGGAATGGGAAACAACTACCAGACAAATTGACTACAACGGAGTTTTTAATTGTTAAGGAATTAGCAAAAAGACCAGGAATTATAAAAGAGAGAGGTCAGCTTATGGATATTGCTTATAGAGAGGATACAGATATTGAGGATAGAACAATTGATAGTCACGTAAAAAGAATTAGAAAAAAATTTAAAAAAGTAGATCCTGATTTTTCAGCTATTGAAACTAGGTATGGTAGTGGATATAGATGGAATGTTAGCTAATGTTTAGTAAATATTTAAAAACACTTTCTATATTAAAAAAATTTTTGTTTATTAACTTTGTAATTTTTACAATTATTGGATTATTTACATTTATTTATCTAAATAATATTCAACCAAGTTTAATAAAAAAAAAATCTCAAAATCATACAAACATTATTAACAACACCATTGATAATATTTTAAGGCTAGATGTAAAATTCCAATCCGACGATATTAGAAGATTTTTATTCTCTACAAGATTTATTTTTCAAAATTTAGATAGAGTAATATTTTTTGATGATCAACTTAACCTTATTGGAGATACTGATACTTTAGATCTTGATCCAAGATCATTCTCTACAAGACTTGATAAAATTGAATTTGAAAGTTTAGATAATGAGGAAATAGAAAAAACTATTGAGGAAAAAAATATAAAAATTGATGAAAAAAAACCTGTTTCATTTAAAGATATATTAAAAAATTATTCTAGTTCTGAAAATTTAGGAGCTCCTTACACATTTACGCAAGAAGATTTTAATCAATTTAATGTAACAACAATTAAGAATGTTATAAAGAATGAAATTAATCTTGGTTATGTAGCTATTACAGAAAATGCAAATGAAATAAAAACAGCGATAGATGAGAGAAAAGCATTTGTAATAAGAACAGCCATATCTGTAGGATTTGTAATATTAATTTTTTCTTTTGTGTTAAGCAGATATTTTATTAAACCAATACAAAATCTTGTTGGATATACAATTCGTATTAAAGAAAAAAGTCAAGCTAAACCAGGAATTGAAAATCTAAAAAAAAGGAATGATGAATTGGGACTTTTGTCAAATTCTTTAGATGATATGACAAATGAGCTTCAAAATAGAGTCACACATGCAGAAAATTTTTCAACAGATTTGGTTCATGAGATAAGAAATCCACTAGCATCTTTAAAAAGTGCATCAGAAATCTTACAAGACACAAATAATAGTGAACAAAGAAATAGATTATTGAATATTCTTAGTCATGACGTTCAAAGAATAGAAAGATTAATTACTGATTATTCACAAATGTTAAAGGATGAAGTTGCTTTAAGTAAAGAAAAAATGAAAAAAATTGATATTGAACCTATTATTCAATCTGTTGTTGATGATTATAATAATATTCATCAAGTGAAAAAAGGAATTAAAATTGAATACAAAAATGACGGAAAAGAAAAATATTTTATAAATGGTATAGAAAACAGGATTGAACAAATCATTGCAAATTTATTAGATAATTCAATATCGTTTAGTAAAGATGGTGGTAATGTTTTTGTTGATGTTTCAATTAATGAAAAAAATAAAATATCAATTAAAATTTTTGATGAAGGGCAAGGATTTAAAGAAAAAGACACATCAAGAATATTTAAAAGATTTTATAGTAATAGACCTGAAAAATTTGGAGAACACTCAGGTCTAGGTTTAAATATTGTAAAAAATTTGGTTGAACTCCACGATGGTGAAATTGTAGCATCTAATCGCATTGATAAAGAAGGAGCAATGATTGAGATAAGATTTCCCAATGCTTAATCTTATGTTGATAAATAAAATACTAGATGTATAAAGCTTGCCATGGAAGATTATAAAGTAAAAGACATTTCTCAAGCAGATTTTGGTAGGAAAGAAATTTCAATAGCCGAAAGTGAAATGCCTGGTCTAATGGCTTTAAGAGAAGAATATTCTAAAGAAAAACCACTGAAAGGTGCAAGAATTATCGGATGTCTTCATATGACAATTCAAACAGCTGTATTAATTGAAACTTTAGTTGTATTAGGTGCTGAAGTTAGATGGTCCTCTTGTAATATTTTTTCAACTCAAGATCATGCAGCTGCTGCCATTGCAAAGGTTGGGATTCCTGTTTATGCTTGGAAAGGCGAAACTGAAGAGGAATATTTATGGTGTATTAAGCAAACTATAATTGGAAAACCAGATTGGAAGCCTAACATGTTGTTAGATGACGGTGGAGACTTAACAGCTATCATGCATAACGAATATCAGGATTTAATGAAAGATATTAAGGGTGTATCAGAAGAGACTACCACTGGAATTAAAGCACTAAATAAAATGGAAAAAGATAAATCGCTTTTGGTTCCGGCAATAAATGTTAACGATTCTGTTACAAAATCAAAATTTGACAACTTATATGGATGTAGAGAAAGTTTAGTAGACGGCATAAGAAGAGCTACTGATGTAATGATGTCTGGAAAAATTGCTATTGTTGCTGGTTTTGGAGATGTTGGAAAAGGAAGTGCTGCATCCTTAAGACAAAGTGGAGCTAGAGTTTTAGTTACAGAGGCAGATCCTATTTGTGCTCTTCAAGCTGCAATGGAAGGTTATGAAGTGGTATTAATGGATGAGGCTATAAGTAGAGCGGATATCATTGTAACAGCAACAGGTAACAAAGATATTGTTACTGCAGACAATATGAGAGATATGAAGGATAGAGCAATTTTATGTAATATTGGTCACTTTGACAATGAAATACAAGTTGAAGCTCTTAGAAATTATAAGTGGAATGAAGTAAAACCTCAAGTGCATGAAATAGAGCTGCCGAGTGGTAAAAGAATTATTCTTTTAGCTGAAGGAAGATTAGTTAATCTTGGTTGTGCAACTGGACACCCAAGTTTTGTAATGAGTGCGTCATTTACTAATCAAGTTATTGCTCAAATAGAACTTTGGCATAATCATAAAAATTATGAAAATAAAGTTTATGTACTTCCAAAACATTTAGATGAAAAAGTAGCAACTTTGCATTTGAAAAAAGTTGGTGCAAAACTAACAAAATTGTCAAAAGAACAAGCAGATTACATAAGTGTTGGAACAGATGGTCCTTTCAAACCAGATGCCTATCGCTATTAAAGATAGCAAAATAGATATCACTTCAGAGAAGTTAACAAAAGAATTAGCTAAAAAATTTACAAAATATCTTAAAGGTGGGGATTTTGTTTTTTTATATGGAGAGATGGGTGTTGGTAAAACTACCTTTGTTAAATATTTTATAAATGAGTATCAAAAAATAAATAATTTAACACAAACAGAAATTACAAGCCCTACTTTTAGTTTATTAAATGAATATCAGGTTAAAAACATAAGAATAAAACATTATGATTTATTTAGAATTAACAGGAAAGAAGACATCTATAATTTAGATATTTTTGAAAAAGATAATAAATTAATAACACTTATAGAATGGCCACAATTGATAGCTGATACACAAGATATAAAATTTATAGCTTTAACTTTTAATTATTTAAATGATTTAAATGATAGAAGTGTAGATATAAAAGTTTAAATTAAAACTTATTTTGATGAAAATCTTAAAAAAATTGAAAAAAATAAAAGGTGACGCATCTTTTAGAGAATTTTACAGAAACAAAGAAAATAAATCAATTGTAGTAGTATCCAAGAAAGAAAAGTTAAAAAATCTTTTAATTTATGATGCAATAAATAAAATTTTAATTAAAAATAAAATTTTAGCACCAAATTTACTAAGCGAAAATTACATTAAAAATTATATAGAAATAAATGACTTTGGAGATTTAACTTTATTTCAAATTTTGAAAAACAAAAAGAATGATAAATATATCATTTTTAAAAAAATAATAAAAATTTTAAATAAAATACAATTAATAAAAAATAAAAAAGTAAAAAATTTTAAAAATAAATTATATAAAGTTAAAAATTATAATAACAAAATTTTGTTTGATGAAACTCAACTTTTTTGTGACTGGTATGCACCAAAGATATTGTCTAAATTCAAAAGTATTAAATTTAAAAAAAAATTTAGCCTAGAAATAAAAAACTTATTATCAAAATTAAATTATAAAAATGTTACATTTGTTCATAGAGATTTTCATGTTTCAAATTTGATTTATTATAATAACAAAATTGCAGTAATAGATAGTCAAGACGCACTAATTGGCAATAGAGCTTACGATTTAGCATCGTTAATTGACGATGTAAGATTAAAAACATCTAATGAATTAAAAGAGAAAATATTTAGATTCTATATCAAAACAAATAAAAAAATTGATTTGGAAAAATTTAAAAAAGATTTTGAAATATTATCAGTTTTAAGAAATTTAAAAATAATTGGTATATTTATGCGTTTAGCTATTAGAGATAATAAAAAAAAATATATCAAACTAATTCCCTATGCTTGGGAAATGATTAATCATAGAATTAAAGAGCAAAAAGAATTCAAGGGCTTGATATTTTTATTAAAAAATAATTTTCCAAAACATATAAGGTAGAGTTGTGAGAATAAATACAGCTTTAATTTTATGTGCAGGTTTTGGTAAAAGATTAAATCCAATTACTTTAAATACCCCAAAGCCTCTACTAGAAATTAAAGATGTAAGTATGCTGGAGAGATGCATTAATTTAATCGAAAAACTAGGTATTCAAAAAATCTTAATAAATACTTATTATTTAAAGGATCAATTTTCAGTTTTTTTAAACAGTAAAAATTTCAATATTGATATTAAAATAATTGAGGACGGTGAGCATATTTTAGATACAGGGGGAGGTGTTCAAAATATGATCCAAGACTCTAATGAAAAGGATTTTTTAATTTTTAATCCTGATACAATCTGGAGTAATGACTATAAAGACGAGATATTAAAAATGGAAAAATTGTATTTTTCTGAAAAATCAGAAAATATTCTTCTCTTAGCAAATAAAAAATTAAGTTTTGATAAAAGGCTAAAAGGAGATTTCAATTTAAAAAATAATTTAATTAACAAAGGGGCTGAGAAAGAATTTATTTACATTGGGTGTCAAATAATTAAAAAAAAATTATTTATTAAAGAGAAAATAGAAAATTACTCAATTTTGGAAATTTGGAATAATTTATTAGATCAAAAAAAGTTATTTGGTTATGAAAGCCAACACGACTTTTATCATTTAACTGATCTGAATATTTTTAAAAAACTAAAAGATCTTTAGCTCTTTCTTGATCAAGATATTTACACTTAGTAATTTTGCCGTTTTTTAGTTCAATTAAAAGTGGGTTTCCTGTAGGAATTTCAAGTTTAGAGATCTCATTGTTATCTAAATTGAATAAATGTTTGCAAAGAGCTCTAATGGAGTTTCCATGAGCAGAAATGAGAATATTTTCACTTTTTTTGTATTTTATCTCTTTGCTATAAAATTTTAATACTCTTTCATATGTATCTTTTAGTGATTCAGTGTCAGGAATTTTTTCTAAAGGAATTTCTTTGTAAGTTTCAATATTTAGTGGATGATATGGATTTTTTTTATCTAAAGGGTCAGGTCTAAGATCCCAAGAACGTCTAAACTGATGAACTTTCTCTTCTCCAAGTTTTACTTTCATTTCATCCTTATTTAATCCAGTAAGAGCACCATAATGTCTTTCGTTTAATTCCCAGGCACTTGTAACTTTTTTAAAATCTTTCAATTCTTCTTGTATTATTTTTAAAGTATTTTTTGCCCTTAATTGAAAAGATGAATAATAAAGATTAATTTCAATATTTTCTTGTTTTATTAGTTGGCCGGCTTTTTTTGCCTCTAATTGCCCATTTTCTGTTAAATCTACATCTACCCATCCAGTAAATTTTTTTTCAAGATTCCAGATACTTTGGCCGTGTCTTATTAAAATTAAATAACTCATTTGTTTATCTTTTAGATCAATTTGATAAATAAAACTATATTATTAATGAATAATTTTTTTTTAAAATATAAATTTATTTTTTATTTTTTCAATTTTATTTTAATTTTATTATATTTGTTTCCAGGTAGTATATTAGGCTGGGTTGTTTATAATGACAAAAATTTACAACCACAAATCTCTCCTGATTTTTATGTTTCCACAAATCATGTTTATGCTTTTTTAATTCTTAGCTTAGTTGGCTTTTTAAGTTACAAACGAAAAACATATTTTTATTTGAGTTTTTATTTGATCTTTTTATCTTTAATACTTGAAATAATGCATATATTTATTCCTCAAAGAGGATTTGAGTTTGCTGATTTGTTTGGAAATTTTGTTGGTGTAATAATAATTATAATTTTAAGTTTTCTATTAAAAAAAAATGAAAATTTTAAAAATTAATTATTTACTTATTTTAATAATTTTTATTTCAGGATGCTCGTCAGTTCCAAAAAATACATCAAATAGCTGTTCAATTTTTGAAGAGAGGTATCTTTGGTATAAACATGCAAAAAAGACCGAAAAAAAATGGGGTACACCAGTTTATTTACAACTTGCTATTATAAAGATGGAATCTAGTTTTAATAGGTTTGCAAAGCCACCAAGACAAAAACTATTTAAAGTTGTGCCTTATAAGAGACTTTCAAGCTCTTTTGGATATTCTCAAGCAGTAAAAGGAACATGGAAACAATATAAGGACGAAACTGGAAATAAATTTGCAACAAGAAGCAGATTTAAAGATAGTGTTGATTTTATTGGTTGGTATACAAATAAAACTGAAAAAATTTTAAAAATTTCAAAAGAGGATGCCTTCAAACAATATATTGCTTACCATGAGGGTTGGGGTAATTATAAAAATTATAAAAATAATAAAAGAGTAATTAATTTAGCTAAGAGAGTAGAAAAGCAATCTAATATTTATAAGTCACAATTATTTAAATGTAAAAATTCTTTATCTACTTCAAAATATATTATTTTTTAGTTTAATTGTTTTTTAAGCTCAATATCTACTGCATCAATACGTTTAGTATTTTTGGCAAGAGCTAAATACATTGTTGGAGTTACATATAAAGTAAAGAAAGTTGAAATTATCATTCCTCCTAAAATTGTAGAACCTACAGCTAATCTAGAGCCTTCACCTGCGCCTGGGCCAATATTTCCTATAACCAATGGTAGCATTGCTATCATAGTGCTCAGAGATGTCATTATGATTGGCCGAATTCTAAGCTGACAGGCTTTTATTATAGCATCCTGAATTTTAACTCCTGTTGTTCTTATTTGATTTGTATAATCCACAATTAGAATACTATTCTTCGTAGAAATACCAATGAGTATAATCAAAGCTATTTGAGAAAATATATTTACTGAACTGTTTAAAAATAATATGAAAACTAGCCCACCAAATACGGCTAGGGGGACAGTCAGAATTATTATAAATGGATGAATAAATGAGTTAAATGTTGCTGCCATAACTAAATAAGCAGTTAGTAAAGATAGGGCAAAAATTAAGTATATTTCATTAGTTGTTTCTTTTAACTCTTCAGATTTTCCTTTCCAAGTGACTTGATTTTGAGGAGCAACTTTAATCATTATATCTTCCAAATATTTTATTGCCTCTGTTAGAGTATAATCTTCTGCCAGCGCAGCAGAAATTGTAACAGCTCTTTGACGATTATATCTTGGAAGTGCTTCAGCAGTACCTTTTTCTTTAAACTCAACTAAACTTGCAACAGATACAAGTTTACCTGTCGTTTCAGATCTAACAAAAATTTTTGATAAACCATCTTTATCTCTTCTGTCTGCTAAATATTGTTGTAAAATAATAGGGTATTCTCTACCTTCTTTACTAAAAGTTGTTACTTTTTTTCCTCCATAAAGAGTTTCTAAAGTTCTACCTATATTTTCTGTAGAGACACCTAGATCATTTGCTCTATTTTTGTTTGTGACTAATTTAACTTCTGGTTTATTTTTCGTAAAGTCACTTTCAATTCGGAACATATTTCTATTTTTTCTCAATTCCCTCAAAACATTGTTTTGAATTTCCTCTAGTTCCTCGTAATTAGATCCATATATAACCATTTGAACCGGTTTGTTATAACTAGATACTCTTATTGATTGAGGTGAAATTGGAAAAGCAAAAGTCTCAGGCACTGAAACCACCTGTCCAATTGCCTCTCTTAATATTGTTTGACTATCTTTTTCCCTATTTTTCCATTCATCTAATAAAGCAATTATAATAAATGTATTGTAAGTTGTTGCTGATTTACCAAAACCTGGAACTCTCATTATAAGTCTTTCGTAAGGACTGTTTTCAGATTGTAACAACTTTAAAATTCTACCTTCGATTATTTGTGCTTTCTCTTGAGTATACTCAAATGAACTTCCTTCATCTGTTGATCCTATTATTAAGTATGCACCTCTATCTTCCATTGGTAACAACTCTTTTTTTGAAAAACTGAAAAGATATGCAGATATAGCAATAACAAATATAATAAATATTGAAATCGTTTTTTGTTTATTAATCCAATAACCAAGAGAACTTATATAGAATTTAGTAAAAGATTTAAATCCATTATTAAATTTTTTAACTAAGAAATTAATTTTTTCTTTCTTATTTAAAAATTTACTACCAAGCATTGGCGACAAAGTTAATGCAACAAAAGATGAAACGACAATAGAGAAAGAAAGCGCAATTGCTGTTTCTTTAAATAACGTTCCTGAAATACCTTTTATAAAAATTAAAGGTAAGAAAACAGCAATTAAAATTAAAGTAGTAGCAATAATTGCAAAGGTAATTTGTTTTGAACCCTTGTAAGCTGCAACTAATGGTGTTTCTCCATTCTCAATTCTAGTATAAATAGCGTCTGTCATAATCACTGAGTCATCAGTTATTATTCCTATTGCAAGGATGAAACTTAGTAGAACAAAAATATTAATCGATAAATCAAAAATATATAGCCCAAGAAATGAACCAATAATACTTACTGGTAAAGCTACGGCAGGGACTATAACTGCTTTAAGATTACCTAAAAAAAGATATATAATTAAAACAACTAAAATAAATGCAATAACCAAACTTTTATAAACTTCTTCAATTGCAGCACCAATATAAGTTGCTCTGTTAAATGCTATTTCCAACTTTAATCCATCTGGTAAAGATTTATTAAGTTCTTTTATTTTTACCTTTATTTGTTTAGATAGTTCTACTGTTGAGGCTCCACTTTTAGCGTAGATACCAATTCCTACAGTTTTTAGGTTTACTGCATTTTTCCTTTGTGCGGTAAATAAAGTTTTTTCTGAAACAGGTCCAAATTCAACATTTGCAACATCAGAAAGAATTATCACTTTCTCTTTATTTTTTCTCAAAGGGAGCTGTTTTATTGTTTCTATGTTAGTGTAGGATTTATCGATATTTAGAGTTAAATCTTTATTATTGGCCTCTAATGTACCTGCAGGAAGGTTAATATTTTCATCTCTTAGAGCTCTTTCAACTTCTTGTATGGTAAGATCATTAGCTGCTAACTTGATTGGGTCTATCCAAACTCTGACGCTAAGTTCTCTCAATCCACCAACTAAAATTCTACCAACATTTGGAACACTTGAAAATGCATCTATTAAATATCTTTCAGCATAATCTCCAAGATCTAGATCATTCCATGTTGGAGAAGAAAGACCTACCCACATTGTAGTTGTAAAACCCGCAGCTTGTTTTAAAATTTGTGGTGCATTTGCTTCACTTGGTAAATTATCTACAACACGTGCCACTCTTTCTCTAATGTCATTAGCAGCATCATCCAAATCTATATCTGTATAAAATTGTATATCAATTCTACTCGTTCCATTTAAAGAATTTGAGTCAATATTTTTAATCCCTTCTGCACCACCGATAACATCTTCAAGTTTTTGAGTTATTTCTTCGTCAATTATTTCTGCTGAAGCAGATTTGTAATCAGTTTTTACTTGGACAACAGGTGGCTGAATACCATCCGGAAGTTCTCGGACTGGAAGTTCTGAAAAAACAAATATACCAAAAATAATTAAAATTAAAGACATGACCCAAGCTACAACGGGTCGTTTAATACTAACTTCAGTTATAAACATTTAATTATTTCTTCTCTTTTTCAGATTTTTTAAATAAATTTTTTAACCAATCAAAATTACTTTTTTTTTCCTCAGCTTTTTTTGATTTATTTTTTTTACCCCAGCTAGAATTTCCTTGTTTATTTTTGGCACCTTTTTCAATCGGTCTAATTGTTAAATTTGGTCTTACTTTTTTTGTCCCTTCAGCAACAATTTTATCTCCATCGTTTAATCCATTTAATATTTCTACAAATCCCAAATATCTATCACCTATCGTTACTTTTGTTTTCATTACTTTATTTTTATCGTCAACTTTATAAATAAAAATATTCTCACCTTCGACTACTGTACTTGTATCAGGTGCACCTAAGCCAATTCTTACATCGTACTTAATTGAAATTTCTAGAAACGATCCTGGAAGTATTTCACCAGATGAATTATCCATTTTTATTCTCGTTGCTAAAGCTCTTGTATCCTCACTTATTCTACTTGCAAAAGATTCAACCTCTCCATTGTAAATTTTATTCTTGTAACCAGAGAATTTAATATCAACTGGTAATCCCACCTTAATAAATGGAACAAAGATTTCTGGTATATCTACATCACAATATATTGAACTAGTGTCCTCAAGATTAATTAATAGAGAAGACTTTGAAACCTCTATATCTTCTGAAAATTCTCTTTTTCCAATTACTCCATCAAATTGTGCAATTATTTTTCTATTTTTAAGGTCAGCAATTACTTCTCCTTTTTTAACTTTTTGATTAAAATTTATTGGTTTTAGTATTTCATATTTTTCAATTTTAAATGATTGGGTTTGAATAGGTGTTGCTGTTCCATAAGTGCTGATAACATTTTCAAAAACTCTTTCTTGTGTAGTAGTTACTATTATTCCTGGAGGCGGTCTTTTACTAAATTTTTTTTTGAAATGATTTCCAATCATTGTTCTTCCAATTATTACAGTCGCAATAATTAGAAAAAATATAATAACTATACTTGTGACTTTTGTAGATGTTTTCATTAATTAGCTCTTTCCATACTCTGACCATGAGCCATCGTATATTGTCGGCATATATTTATCATTTATTAAAGAATAAGCCAGAGCCAATACACTTGCGGTTACTCCTGAACCGCAGGAAAATACTATATTTTTTTTAAGGTCAAATTTAAATGTATCAAATTTTTCTCGAATTTTATTTTTACTTAAAAAGGTATGGTCTTCATTAATTAATTCGTAAAAGGGAAGGCAAAAAGAATTTTTAATTGAGCCACTTCTTAAACCTTTTCTTGGTTCAGCAACTATTCCTTCAAACCTATCTCTGCTTCTTGCATCAACCACATTAAATTCTTTTTTTTCAATATTTTCATCAATTTGTTTTTTACTTTTAACCAGTTTTTTATTTTCATTACATGAATATGTAGAAGTTTTAGTGGTCACTTTTTTGTTGTCTGTAGCTTTATTTTCTTTTTTCCATTTTTTTAGTCCACCATTTAATACATGAACTAGTTCTGGATCATGTCCGTAATAAATTAAATTATACCAACATCTACAAGAACTAATTACGTCAGAGTTATCGTAAACTACTATTCTATCATTATTTTTTATCCCCATGTTACCCATTATTTTTTCCCAAGATTTAGGATCAGTAAGCATATGAGGTAAGTCGGTATCTAATTTTGAATTTTTATCTAAATCAAAAAAAATTGCATTTGGTATATGTTCTTTACAATACTCCTCAAAACCATTTCTTTTAGTTTGAGGCATATGCCATGAGCAATCAATAATTTTTACATTCTTAATATTATTTTCTAACCATGTGGTATCAATCAAAGACATTTTATCTTTTTTCTAAATATCTCTGGTGATACTCTTCTGCTGGACAATAGTTTTTAAGTAAAGAAATTTTCGTGACTACTTTCCCTGACAATTTGATATTTTCTTTTTTAATCATATTTTCAGCTATTTCCTTTTGTTTGTCATTTAAATAAAAAATTTCACTTCTATATTGAGTTCCAAAATCAGGACCTTGTGAATTTAGTGTTGTAGGATCATGAATTTCAAAAAAATATTCAATAACTTTTTCATAGGAAATTATTTTTGGATCAAAATCTAATTTAACTACTTCAGCATGATTTGTGGTTCCAGAACAAACATCTTTATAGTTTGTTACAGCGCTATTGCCACCACAATATCCAACTTCAGTTTTTATTACGCCTTCAATTTTACTAAATTTAATTTCTGGTCCCCAAAAACATCCTAATGCTAAAACTGCTATTTCCATTGATAAATTACTTAATTAATCTAAAGTTAACCACATGCTCTCGAAAAATCAATTAGGCTTTTTTTACATGTTCATATCTGTATGTGCTTTTTCTTTAATGGACGTGATTGTAAAATGGTCTGATGATTATCCAGTTGGGCAGGTATTATTTTTTAGGGGTTTTTGTGGAATTATTCCAATTTTATTCCTTATACCAAAAGATAGATTTTTAGATTTTTATAAAACTGAAAGACCGATACTTCATATAAAAAGATGTCTAGCAGGGTTAATTGCAATTGTATCTATATTTGTAGCTTTGAGAAACTTACCTCTAGCCACAGTAGTAAGTATTTCATTTGCCTCACCGATATTTACAACAATTTTTTCTATATTTTTACTGAATGAAAAAGTTGGTTTTTATAGATGGCTTGCAGTTTTTGTTGGATTTATAGGAATAATAATTATATCTGAACCAGGTTTTAGCTCCTTGAATATCTATTATATTTATCCAATAATTTTTTGTTTAGGACTTTCATACGTTGCAATAGCTATACGAAAATTATCTTCAACCGAACCAGTTTGGTTAATTAGTTTCTTTTTCTCATTTTCAATTCTAATATTTAGTTTTTTCTCTTTGTACCAAAAATGGATTATGCCATCTTTGATAGATCTAATTTTACTATCATCCATAGGTATTCTTGGAGGGATCGCAAATTTATGGTTATCACAATCATATAAATTTTCTGAGGTTAGTTTAGTAAGTCCCTTAAAATATTTAGCATTAGTGTTTGCTATTGTATTTGGATACTTTATTTGGGATGAAATACCAACTATTAAAACATTAATAGGAGCTTTATTGGTAATACTATCTTCATTTATAATCTTTAGAAGAGAACTAACTATGAAAAAACAATTATCAGTTGCTAGACATGACTAATACTCCGAAATATTGGAATTATGCTAAAAAATATATATCCAAAAAAGATAAAGTAATGTCTAAATTAATTAAACAATATCATTCACCCTCTGAAATAATATTAAAATCTAGAAAAGATGTTTTTTTTTCATTATGTAAAAGTATAATCGGCCAACAAATAAGTGTTGCTGCTGCAAATTCAGTTTTTTTAAAATTTAAAATAAAATGTAAAAACAACATTACCGCAAAAACGGTTAATAAATTAACTATTAATCAATTAAAAAGCTGTGGTTTAAGCAGATTAAAAGCTTTAGGTATTAAAAGTCTTGCTAGACAAATACTAGATAAATCTTTTAATCCAAAAATTATAAAAAAAATGAATGATGAAGAGGCTATTTTATATCTCTCAAAATTAAGACAGATTGGAAGATGGTCTGCAGAAATGATTTTATTATTTACCTATAACAGGCCAAATATTTGGCCAATTCAAGATATTGGATTATTAAGAGCTATATCAAAAAATTATAAAAAAAAATATTTACCACCAGATTCATATGTAAAATTATTAAATAAAAGATTTTCTCCATACTGCTCTGTTGCCACTTGGTATTTATGGAGAAGTATAGATCCTGAACCTATTCAGTATTAAATTTTTATTAAGTTACATTCCTTCAAAAATTATATGATCTCTTGTTGCATTATTTTCTAAATGTTTTCTAGCCTCAACATATTCGTCAGAATTATAACAATTTTTTGCTGTTTCAATGTCTGGAAATTCGGCTAGCGCAACTCTAACCATTTCTCTACCTTGAAGGGTAATATTATTTGCGCTCCTTGCTAATAATCTTCCTGAATATTTTTCAACTGCTTCTTTTGCTTTAATTGCGTATTTTTTAAGTCTTTCGGTGTCTTTTATTTCAGTATAGTTTGCAACCCAATATGCTTTCATAATTCTCCTTTTTAATTTTTTTTAATTATGATACCAAATTTCGGTGGGAAAATTATTTTTAAATTTATTAAGAATTTTATTAATTTTAATATTTGCTTCAAATTTTCAGGCCAATGCCGATGAATTATTTAGTAAGGGAAAAGAGGTCTTTCTTGAAGCTGGTAATTGTGCTGCATGTCATAGTCTCTCAGATGCAGGATCAATTGCTGAGATTGGTCCAAATCTTAATCAAATTAGACCTCAAGTTCAAACAATTCTTATGGCTGTTAAAAATGGAATAGGGGTAATGCCTGCAATGGAGGGGATTTTGTCGGATGAGGAAATTGAGGCTGTTGCTCATTATGTTTCTATAGCCGCAGAACAATAAAAAAATTTAACTATAATTTTTTATCCAATGTTTAGCTATATCTACTCTTTTACAAATCCAAATATTTTCAAATTTTAAAACATAATCCAAAAATTTCTTAAGTGATTGTATTCTACCAGGTCTGCCAATTAATCTACAATGTAAACCGACGGACATCATTTTTGGTGAAGTTTTTCCTTCTTCGTAAAGAGCATCAAAACTATCTTTTAAATAATTATAAAACTGTTCTCCAGAGTTAAACCCTTGATTAGTTGCAAATCTCATATCATTGTTATCAAGCGTATAAGGAATCATTAATTGTTTTTTTTTACCTTTTTTTATCCAATAAGGAAGGTCATCACTATATGTATCACTACTGTATAAAAAATTTCCATTTTTAATTACTAAATCTAGAGTATTTACACTGCATCTTCCAGTATACCAACCAGTGGGTTCAGTGCCAAAATTTTTTTTAATGGATTTTATTGCTAGTTTCATATCACTTTCTTCTCT
This sequence comes from uncultured Pelagibacteraceae bacterium, assembly GCA_902629285.1. Lineage (GTDB taxonomy): Bacteria > Pseudomonadota > Alphaproteobacteria > Pelagibacterales > Pelagibacteraceae > Pelagibacter. The sequence continues at coordinate 45,397 of CACOQN010000005.1, forward strand.
TTTCTTTGATACATTTTGATAATCAATCCATCTCCACCCATGGCATGCAATTTCATAATTTGCTTTTTTTATGGCCGAACAAACTTCTTTATTTCTTTCTAGTGCCATCCCAACACCAAAAATAGTAAGCGGTATTTTTTTCTTTTTAAATAAATCGTGAATTCTCCAAAACCCTCTTCTTGATCCATATTCATAAATCGACTCCATATTTAAGTGTCGTCCTTTAATTGGTTTTGCTCCTATAATTTCAGATAAAAATACCTCTGAAGTTTTATCACCATGCAGAGTGCAATTTTCTCCACCTTCCTCATAATTTAATACAAATTGTAGAGCCAATCTAGCATTACCAGGCCACCTTACTTTAATATTTTTAGATCCATATCCTACTAAATCTCTTGGGTATTTTTTTTTCATTTTTTTAAAATAATTTTCTCTTTTTTAAATTTATAAATTTCAAGATTCTTTCCTTTTCCTTTCCTATCAACAACAAGAAAATTCATATTTTTCATAGAAATTAGTGGAAAGTGCCAAATACCAGCATTGTAATTTATTCCAGTTTGTTTTGGGACCACAAAGGATTGGATTTTATTTATATTTGGTTTATTTCCTCTCGGTGCCACGAATACTAAAAATTTTGTATCATCCATTGGTATAAAGGCTTGGCTTCCTATAGGATGTTTTTCCATCATATTAATTTTCATAGGAAACCTTCTTTTTTTTGCTTTAAAAATACTAACGATTGCTTTTCCATTTTTTTTAGAGGTATCTATATTTATCAAATCATTAAATCGCTTTGCATATCCATCATTAATATTTATAGGATTTTTTTTTGACGTATCTATTAATTGCCCAAATTTAGAAAAATTTTTTTTTGTTATTTTTTTTGCTTTTATTATGTTCATTTCACAAAATTTCCGAATGCTCTTATTCTTGAAATTCCCCCATCAGGAAAGATATTTATTCTAAGATAATTTTCCTTACTTCTTTTAATTAAGAACTTTTTAAAAATATGTTTTTTATGAGCAGATAGTTTGGATTCATTTAAAATAATTTTCCAATTCTTTGAATTATTGACAATTGATTTATTAGATAGATCTTTTGAAATATTTGCAGTTTGAATTGAGCAAGTATCGGGGTAATTCCCTTTAAAATGATGAGTATCTATCTCCAATTTTTTAATTAAGCCTGGTTTTCCAAATTTAATTATAAGCCAATCAAAGTTTTTTCCTCTACTTCTTCGTGTTTCCCAACCATCTCCCATATTTTTTCCTTTACCAGGAGCTATGACATTTTCAGCTCTGCCAAAGTGTTCATTATTACAACCAACAATTGAAGCACCAGTTAAAACAGATGTGAGGTTTATATTTTTATTTTTCAAAATGTTTTTTTCCATTTCAATTTTTCCATAAAGTCTAAGTCTTGCAACTCCACCATCTGGAAAAATGTTCAATTTTATATAATTAAAAACTGATTTATTTTGTGATTTAAAACTATGGTTTCTGTTTGCCCCAAGTCTTTTTTTTCCAAGTAAGTGAAGCCATTTTGTTTTTTTGCTTGGTTTATTATTACTGAAACAACCCTCTACTGAAGCATGGGTAGGTTGGTTTCCATTGAAGTGAGTTGTATCAATATCTATGTCAAATATCTTTCCAGGCTTTCCTAGTTTCAAAATTAAATAATCGAAACCTTTTAATCTTCTTCTTCTAGTTTCCCATCCATCCATCCATTTTCCATGTTTGTCGAATAATCCATCTTTGAAAACTGGAGGATCAATTTTTAATATTCTATGAGCAGCTGCAAAAAAATCATCAGTCTTGTATATAATTTTAGATCCAATCCTAGGATCTGCTAAATTAATCATTTTCGCACTTATAAATTTTTTCATTTTTTATTTATTTCATTTAAACGAAAGGTTGCAATTTTTTTTACTTGTTTTTTTGCCTCAAAGAATTCACTTTCTACATCACTTTGTATTCTTTGTCTAAAATTATTCAAAATTTCATTTTTATCTTTACCTTTTACCGCAATTATAAAAGGAAAATTAAACTTTTTTTTATATTCTAAATTTAGCTTTTTAAATTCCTCATATTCATCGTTAGAACATTGGTTCAATTTTGCTGAAGCTTGTTCTGATATAGATTCTGAAGTCATTTTTTTTGCTACTGCAAGTTCTGGATGTGCATTTAAAATTTCTAAAATTTTATTTTTTTCATAATTTTCATAAATATTTAACATTTTAAGCACAATATCTTCAAAATTTTTAAATGGTTTAGACTCAAAAGCCTCTAAAGCCACAGATTCAGTATTTTCAAAAACATTACCAAATATTGACAAAAAATCAGACTTGTTAAGATCGTTAATGTTATCTATTGTTCTCATATAATTTTAAATAATTTAAGTTTGAAATTTAAATGATACTATAATTTTATGACAAAGCTCACAACTCATGTTTTAGATGTATATTCAGGCAAACCTGGAAAAGGTATCTTAGTTGAGTTGTTTTATTTAAATAATTCAGAAAGAAAAAAAATAACTTCAATAAAACTCAATGATGATGGAAGAGCGAGTTCTCCATTAGCAGAGGGAGATATTTTTGTTAAGGGTAAATATGAATTAGTTTTTTACATTGGTGATTATTTTAAAAATACGTCATCAGTAAGTGATGTACCATTCTTGGATGACGTAATTATTAGATTTGGTATTTCAGATCCTTCACAACATTATCATGTACCTTTATTAGTATCTCCATGGAGCTATTCTACTTATAGAGGCAGTTAAGTGATATCAAATTCAGTAAAGTTCCTTTTGAACGATAAAATTTTAGAAATTAAAAACCCAGATCCTAATCAAACAATTCTGAATTATATTAGGACTGAATTAAAAAAAACTGGAACTAAGGAGGGATGCTCCGAAGGTGGCTGTGGTGCATGTACCATTGTTTTAGGTGAGCTAGTAAGCAATGACGTAAAATATAGTTCAATTAATTCTTGTATTTCTTTTGTACCATCTTTGAATGGTAAACAACTTTTGATTGTAGAGGATTTGGTTTCTAAAGATGGGAAACTTCATCCAGTACAAGAGGCAATGGTGAAATTTCACGGCTCACAATGTGGATTTTGTACTCCAGGGTTTGTTATGTCTTTGTTTTCAATGTTTAAGAATAATAAAAGCTACAATAGCGAATTAATAACGGACTCTATTTCAGGAAATTTATGTCGTTGCACTGGCTATAGACCTATTATTGATGCTGCAAAAAGTTTAAATAAGATAAATAAGACAGATGAGTTTAGTAAAAATAAAAATAAAACTATAAAATTATTAAAAACGATCAAACCAAATAATATTTTTATTAAAAAAGATGATAAAGTTTACTTCTCTCCTAAAAATATCAAAGAATTAAAAAATATAATTAAAAATAACTCTAATTTTAATTTTCTTGCAGGTGGAACAGATTTATCTTTAACAGTTACAAAAGAAAGAAAAGAAATTCCGTTTATAATAGATTTAAAAGAGATAAAAGAATTAGATTTTATTAAAGTAAATAAAAACTATTTAGAAATTGGTGCAGCCACTCCTTTAATTAAGTTTGAAAATGAAATAAAAAAATATTATCCAGATTTTTATTCTGTATTGAAGAGATATGGTTCTGTTCAAATTAGAAATGTAGGTACGATAGGAGGTAATATTGCTACAGCATCTCCAATTGGAGACTCATTACCAATTTTATTGTCTTTAAATGCAGAGATCTTAATTGAGAGTTTTAATAAAAGAAAAGTTATACCAATAAATAATTTTTTCTTAGATTATAGGAAAACTAAACTAAAAAAAACAGAATTTATAAGATCAATTAAAATCCCATTATTTAAAAAAAATATATTTAAAGCCTTTAAAATTTCAAAAAGATTTGATGATGATATTTCTTCTGTTTGTGGCTCTTTTAATTTTGAAATTAATAATAATCAAATTAAAGAGGCATATATTGCATATGGAGGTATGGCTGCAGTGCCAAAAAGAGCCAAGGCATGTGAGAAAGTTCTCAAAAATATGCCTCTTAACATCAGTACTTTTGACCATGCAAAAAATTATCTTGAGGAAGATCTAAGTCCTATTGGAGATATGAGAGCAAGTAAAGAATATAGGTTAGAGATAGCTAAAAATTTGTTAATGAAATGTTTTATTGAAATAAATTCTAATAAGCTAACTAGAGTTAATTGAATGAGTAAAGATAATATTATTGGAGATATAAGACCACACGATAGTGCTTACAAACATGTAAGTGGATATGCTGAGTATACTGATGATATTGTAGAACCAAAAAATACAATTTATGGTGCAATTGGTTTAAGTAAAAAAGCACACGCTATAATTAAAAAAATTGATTTAACTGATGTAAAAAATAGCAAAGGTGTTATTTCAGTAGTTACACAAAATGATATTCCTGGTAGAAATGATGTTGGGCCTGTTTTTGATGGAGACCCTATTTTTCCTACAAACAAAGTTGAGTTTTATGGTCAACCCTTGTTTGCAGTTGCAGCTGAAACGACAGAATTAGCTAGAAAAGCAGTGTTAAAAGCCAAGGTTACCTATAAAGATTTAAAACCTATAATTACAATAAAAGAAGCTTTAAATAAAAAACAGTTCCTATTCAAGCCAAGAAAAATAAAAAGAGGTAATGCCTCAAAGAAAATAAAAATATCTAAAAATATTTTAAAAGGTAGCTTTACAACAGGAAGTCAAGAACACTTTTATTTAGAAGGTCAGGCAGCTTTTGTAATTCCTAAAGAGGATGATAATTTTTTAGTTTACAGCTCAACACAACACCCCTCAGAGACACAACAATTAATTGCAAAAATGTTTAATCAAAAAAGTAATTCAATTAATGTTGAAGTAAGAAGAATAGGAGGTGGATTCGGTGGGAAAGAAACAAATTTCATGACGGCTTGTATTTGCGCTTTATTGGCTAATAAATCAGGACAACCTGTTAAATTAAGATTAGATAGAGATGATGATATAATTTTAACTGGCAAAAGACATGAGTTTTTTTCTGAGTATGAAGTTGGTTTTAATGATGAAGGAATTATAGAAGGATTAAAAATAAATTTATCCTCAAATTGTGGAATGTCGCCTGATTTATCAGCTGCAATTAATGAACGAGCCTTGCTTCATATAGATAATGCATATTATATTTCAGATATTGAAGTGATTAACAATTTATGTAAGACAAATATCCCAACCTCGACTGCGTTTAGAGGCTTTGGTGGAAACCAAGGAATGATGGCAATAGAGAATGTTGTAGATAATATTTCAAGGTATTTAAAAAAAGATCCACTTGAAGTAAGAAAGAAAAATTTTTATCAAAAAGATAAAAAGAATGTAACTCATTATGGAATGACTATTGAGGATAATGTTATTAATGAATTATTCAAAAATTTAGAAAATAAATCAAATTATAAGAAAAGATATTCTGATATAAGAAAATTTAATGAAGTAAATAAATTTAAAAAGAGAGGCATTGCCATTACACCATTAAAATTTGGTATTTCTTTTACAACAATTCACTTAAATCAAGCTGGAGCACTTGTCCATATTTATACAGATGGAAGTATATATTTGAACCATGGTGGTATAGAAATGGGTCAAGGAACACATACGAAAATAGCTCAATTGGTAGCAAATTCATTAGGATTGCCCTATGATTTAGTTCATATTTCATCTACCACTACATCTAAAGTTCCAAACACATCAGCAAGTGCAGCCTCATCAACCACTGATTTAAATGGAGCAGCAGCGCTAAATGCAGTAGCAAAAATTAAATTAAATTTAGAAAAATTTATAAAGAAAAAATATAAAATTTATAATCAGGAAGCAGTTTATAAAGATCAATATATAATATTTGGAAATAGGCAATTTGAATTTAAAAGTATTATTCAAGAGGCATATTTAAATAGAATTTCTCTTTCATCTTCAGGTTTTTATTCAACACCAAAAATTAATTTTGATAAAAAAAAATTTAGAGGTAGGCCATTTTACTATTTTTGTTATGGTGCAGCTGTTTCAGAAGTAACTATAGACACACTAACTGGTGAAAATGTATTAGAAAGAGTTGATATTTTGCATGATGCTGGAAAACCAATAAATCCAGCACTTGAATTAGGTCAGATTGAAGGTGGGTTTGTACAAGGACAAGGCTGGTTGACAATCGAGGAACTCAATTGGAAATCAAACGGACAAATTACAACATTTTCTCCATCAACATACAAAATACCAGCAGTTAGTGATATCCCAAAAAAATTTAATGTGGAGATTTACAAAGAAGGTATAAATAAAGAAAACGTTGTAAATAAAGCCAAGACCACTGGTGAACCACCGCTGATGCTAGCAATGAGTGTTTTTTATGCAATTAAAGATGCAATTGCTTCAATTGGAAATTACCAAATTGCACCCGAACTTAATGCGCCAGCAACTCCTGAGAGAATTTTAATGAGTATTAATAAAATTAAACAAAAATTAAAAAATCTAAATGGAAGATAAAAAAAAATTTATGGCAAAAGCTATTGAACTCTCCATAAATAGTGCAAATACTATTGGCGGGCCTTTTGGAAGTGTCATAGTCAAGGATAATGAAATTATTGCAGAAGGTTCTAATAAAGTAACTTCTTCAAATGACCCTACTGCTCATGGTGAGGTTGTAGCAATTCGAGAAGCTTGTAAAAAATTGAATACTTTTGATCTATCAGGTTGTGAGATTTATACATCTTGCGAACCTTGTCCAATGTGTCTTTCCGCAATTTATTGGTCAAGATTAGATAAAATATATTATGCAAATACAAGAGAAGATGCAAAAAAAATAGATTTTGATGACTCATTTATTTATTTAGAGATTCCTAAAAAAATAGATGATAGAAAAATAAAAATGACACAATTGCTTAGAGATGATGCTCTAAAAGCATTTGAAATTTGGGATAAAAAAGTAGATAAAATAAAATACTGATGGAATTTTTACCTTATACTATTAAATGGTTAGAAGTAATTTTAAGATGGGGCCATGTAGTGTTCGCTATTTTATGGGTAGGTAATAGTTTTTTATTTAATTACTTAGACAATAATTTAAATAAAAATATAACAAGTGATGATGTCGATGGTGAAGGATATCTGATGCATTCTGGTTTTTTTTATAAGTTATCAAGGTTAAAGACATCACCACCACAGGATTATTTAAATAGACTGGTAATCTTTAAATGGCAAAGTTATTTAACTTTTGTAACTGGAATGTTGCTGTTGGCTGTAATTTATTATTATAACGCTGGTGTATTAATGGTTGATAAACGTGTTTTATTAATGCCTCCTAGTTATGCAATTATTATTTCACTTCTATCATTGATTGTTGCATGGTTTATTTATGATCGTTTGTGTAAATCTAAATTGATTGAAAATAATGTATTATTTATTTCTATAGCAATTATTTTACTGACGGCTGTTTCTTTTGGTTTGACTAAATTATTTGGTCCAAAATTTGCAATTTTAAGTGTTGGATTGATTATAGGTACTAATATGTTTGGAAATGTTTTTACAGTAATTATACCTAATCAAATGAATATTATTAGCAGTAGTGAGAGAGGTGAAAAATTTGATATGAGTTTATCTTTAGCAGCTAAACAAAGATCCATTCACAATAATTACTCAACTTTTCTGGTTCTGTTTATAATGCTTTCGGGGCATTCAAGTTTTTTGGTCTATCATAAGTATAACTGGTTAATTTTAGTTGCAATAGGAGTAATTACAGCAGTCGCTAGACATTATTTCAATTTAAGAGGAAGAAACATTCATAAGTTGTATTTCTTAATTTCTTCAATAATCGCACTTATCGTTCTTGCAGTTTTGGTTTTATTATTTAAATAATTAAATATAAAAATTATGACAGAAAAATTAATTGTTAGTTGGAATGAATACAATCAGACGGTTGAAAAACTAGCAATCCAAATCCATGAAAGTGGATATGAACCTACAATCTTAGTTGGTATTATGCGAGGAGCAGCACCAATGATAGATGTTTTAAGTAGAATTTTCAAACTGAAATGCGCTTATTTAGCCGTGGAGTCTTATAGTGGTAAGGGTGTAGAGGATGAGCAAGGTGATATAGTGTTCTCAAGAGAAATGAGTTCCATTGCACCTAATATGGGTGGCAGAATACTTTTATGTGATGATTTGTCAGATACAGGAATTACATTTAATAAAAGCATAGATTGGTTAAGAAAATATGAACCTATTAAAGATAAGATTGATGATATAAAAACCGCAACTTTATTTAAAAAAAAGAAATCAACATTTGAACCAGATTTTTGTGCAAATAAACTTTCAGGAGATCCTTGGATTGTACAACCTTTTGAGATCTACGAAGAGCTTAGGATTGAAGAGATAAAAAAAAGACACCATAAATAAAAAAGGCCAGTTATGAAACCGGCCTTTTAAATTTTTTAGATTTTTTAACTTATTTAGGTATATCGCCCTCAACACCTTTTACATAAGTCATCATTCCCGCAAGCATTCCATCATCAGCAGTTTTACCTTCGGCAACCATTAAATTTCCTTTTTGGTCGTAAATAGGTCCAGTAAAAGCATGAACTTTACCTGATGCTAAATCAGCTTGAAGTTTTTTAACTTTGGATCGAACATTACTAGGAATAGAAGGGTCAAGATCAGATATAACAACCATACCGTCACCGATACCATGCCATGTATCTTTTTGATTCCATGTTCCATTTGCTACAGCTTTAACTCTTTCTACATAGTAAGGTCCCCAATTATTTTCAACTGAAGTCAATACCGCTTTAGGAGCAAATTTATCCATATCACTTGCTTGACCAAATGCGTATACACCTGCTTTTTCAGCGATCTGCACAATTGCAGTACTGTCAGTATGCTGAGCAATAATATCTGCACCTTGATCAATTAAAGCTTTAGCAGCCTCAGCCTCTTTACCAGGATCATACCAAGTAAATGCCCAAACAATCTTAGTTTTGATATTTGGATTTACTTTTTGAGCAGCTAAAGTAAATGAATTAATTCCTCTTATTACTTCTGGAATTGGAAAAGATGCTACATAACCGATAACATTAGATTTTGTCATTGAACCGGCTATTGTTCCCAAGATTGCTCTACCTTCGTAGAATCTCGCGGCATATGTTGCAACATTTGGATGCTCTCTTTTGTACCCTGTTGCATGCTCAAATTTAACGTTTGGAAACTCTTTTGCAACTTTGTTTGTTGGATTCATGTATCCAAAACTAGTTGTAAAAATAACATCATGACCAGAATTTGCTAATTGTCTAAGTACTCTTTCAGCATCAGCACTTTCTGGAACACCCTCTACGTAAGTTGTTTTAAATCCGGCAGCTTCTACAGCTTTTCTACCTACATCATGCTGATACGTCCATCCGTGGTCACCAGTTGGCCCAATATAAACGAATGCTGCTTTAACATCTTTTGCTACTGCAGCTACAGTTAATGTAAACAAAAAAACTAAAGAAGAGACGAAAGAACGAATAAATAATTTATGCATAAATTTATTTCCCCTATTTAATTTTTTAATTACGTGAAGCTTAAATTAAATAAATTAAAAAAAAATAATTATTTTATAATTAATTGTCTTTATAAAACGATTTTCCAAGTGAACTCGGAGTACTTAACCTAATTTTTCTACTATCACGAGAAATTACAACTAATACTATTATTGTTACAATATAGGGCAGGGCAGTTAAGAATTGAACAGGAATTCTCACACCTATCGCTTGCATATGAAATTGAATAATTGTTAATCCACCAAAAATCATTGCTCCTATTAAAATTTTAATTGGGTTCCATGTAGAAAAAACAACTAGTGCTAAAGCAATCCAACCTCTACCACCTGTCATATTTTCAATCCATTGCGGAGTATAGATCATTGATAAATAAGCACCTGCAAGCCCGCACATAGCTCCACCATATAGTATACAAGAATAACGAACTAACTTTACATTTATACCTTGGTTGGATGCAGCTTCGGGTGAATCTCCTACAGCTCTCACAATTAATCCAATTTTTGTTTTTTTTAAAAAATAGCTAGTTATGAAGGGCAAGGCAAAAGCAAAATAAAAAACTATTGAATGTCCAAATAATATTGGACTTAAAAGTGGTATTGTGTCTTTTAAACTTTCAAATATAACAGGAAATTCTTTTCCAGGAATACCAACAAAGTTTTTTCCAATCATTGCAGAAATCCCTATTCCAAAAATAGTAAGAGCTAAACCAGTTGCTACATGATTTGTAATTAATGTTTGGGTAAGAAATGCAAAAATTGTTGAAATTAAAACACCAGCCAACATTGCACCAAAAACTGCAATAATCAAACTTCCAGTAACAGTCATTAGTGCAAAGCCTGAAATAGCTCCAATGATCATCATTCCTTCAACACCCAGGTTTAAAACACCAGATCTTTCGGTAATAAGTTCACCACAAGACGCTAAGATCAAAGGAACAGCAGAGGCCATGATTGATGCAATTATTAGTCCAACAAAATTTACATCTATGATCATTTTTTTGAACCTGTAAATTTAAATTTAAAAAAGAGAAGATAGTCAGAAGCAAGAAGAAAAAATAAAATCATTCCTTGAAAGACCTGACCAGTATATTTTGGAATTTGCATAAATATTTGCGCTGTTTCGGCACCTAGATAAGTAATTGCAACAACTAGAGATGCAAAAATAATTCCAACTGGATGTAAACGGCCTAAAAACGCTACAATAATTGCAGTAAAACCATAATCTGGAGATACTTCTCTATGAAGCTGTCCGATAGGTCCAGTTATTTCACCAACACCTGCCAAACCTGCGCAAGCACCACTTATTAAAAAAACGAGGACAATCATTTTTTTACCTTTGTACCCAGCATATTTTGCTGTCTTTAAACTAAAACCTGAAACTTTCATTTGGAACCCCAAATATGTTTTATAAAAAACAAACCAACTTATAACTACTGCAGCTAAAGCTAAAAATATACCCGCATGAATCCTTAGTCCTTCAAATAATAACGGAAGCCTTGCAGAGTCACTGAACTGTCTTGTTTCAGGAAAATTAAATCCTTCTGGATTACTCCAAGGGCCAACAACAAGATAATCCAAAATTAATTTTGAAACATATACCAACATAAGACTAACTAAAATTTCATTTGTATTAAAGTAGGTTTTTAAAATTGCAGGTATAGACGCATATAGCATACCACCAATTGCGCCAGCTAAAATAACTATTGGTAGAATATAAAATCCTTCTTGTTCATAAAATAATAATGCAACACCCCCTGAGACTATAGCTCCAAAAGTTAATTGACCTTCCGCTCCAATATTCCAATTATTACTTTTAAAACAAAAAGATAAACCAATTGCTATTAAACAAAGTGGAGTGGCTTTTAATAGTAATTCACTGAATCCATACTTATCTGCAATTGGAACTATGAAAAAAAACTTTAGGGCTTCAAACGGTTTAAAACCTAGAATATAAAAAATTAATCCTCCTGCCACTAAGGTCAGAAAAATTGCTAAAACAGGTGTAAGGAAAAATATAGCCCTAGAGGGCTGATCTCTTTTTACAATTTTAATCAATTTCCTCCTCCCATTAATATCCCCAGTTTCTCAGAGGTAACCTCTTCAGCGTCCATAATTTTTGATAATTTCCCCTTATGAATTACTGAAATTTTATCACTTAATTTTAATAACTCATCAGTATCTGTAGATATTAATATGATTGATTTATTTTGTTCATTGATTTTTATTAATGTTTCATGGATGTAATTTATTGCTCCAACATCTAATCCCCAAGTTGGATTAAAACAAATTAATAAATCTGGAGAGGTGATTAATTCTCTTCCTATAATTAATTTCTGTAGATTACCTCCAGATAAAAATTGGCTTTTTAACTCTATGTTGTTTGTATTAACATTAAAGTCTGAAATTATTTTTTTTGAATGTTCTTTAATTTTATTTTCATTGATTAATCCATTATTGAAAAAATTTGAGGATTTAAAATTATTTAGAGCCACATTTTCAAAAATTGCCATTTGTGGAATAGCAGCTTGTTCTAGTCTATCTTCTGGAGAAAAGGCCATCAAATATTCTCTTCTCTCCTGAGGATTTAAATCTCCAATATAATTTTTATTAAATTCTATAGAATTCTTGTCTGATATTATTTCACCACTTAACACTTGAAATAATTCACTTTGGCCATTTCCTGATATGCCTGCAATTCCTAAACATTCACCTCGATTGACAGAAAAATTAATATCACTCAAATTTGTTTCAAATGGATCTTCGCTTATAAAATTAAGATTTGTAATATTTATTAATTGATCTGATGAGGTTTTCTCTTTTTTTTTCTTTATAGTTTTTAGGTTTTGACCCACCATTTTGTTAGCAAGTGACTCAATATTTTCGTTCTTTATTTCACTTACAGAAACTAATTTTCCTCTCCTCATTACAGCAACTTCATCGCAAAGCTCCATAACTTCTTTAAGTTTATGAGTGATATAAATAATTAAAATTCCTTCCTCAGAAAATTTTTTTAAAGATAGAAATAATTCACTTGTTTCTTGCTCTGTTAACACAGACGTGGGTTCATCCATAATTAAAACTTTTGGATTCCTTATTAGACATCTAATTATTTCAACTTTCTGTTTTTGACCCGCTGAAAGATTTAAAACAGGTATATTAAGATCAATTGAAAAATTATATTTTCTCATAATTGTATTAATTTTTTCTGTTAAAACTTCTCTTTGCTCGTCTGAGTCTATTATTAAGTTTTCAAATACAGACAAAGTTTCGAAAAGGTTAAAATGCTGGAAGACCATTCCAATATCATTTTTTTTTGCATCTAATGGTGAATTAAGCTTTAAATTATTTTCATTTAAATAAATTTTACCTTCATCAGGTATGATGACTCCTGATAGAATTTTAACTAGTGTAGATTTTCCAGCACCATTTTCTCCAAGAAGAGCATAAATTTTACCACTATTAAACTCGAGCGAAACATTATCGTTTGCAACACATCCTGGATATTTTTTAGTTACATTCGAAATTTTAAGATTTGTATTCATTACTTAATTTAATGGTATAGAATTTCCATCTTTATTTTCCTGATATTGATTTGACAATGTTTGATATTTTTTTTTAATTTCGTTTAATTGATCTAAAATATTTTTTTTCTTTGAAGTAGATAAATTTTTAATAAGTAAATTTAAATTCTGACTTTTCCAATAAGAATTTTCTTTATTATATTCTCCATCATTAATTTTAAATACTTCTTTAAGTATATTTAAATCATGTGGAATATTAAATTCATCATTTGTGGCAGTATATGGAAACAAATAATAAAAATTATCAAATCCAGAAAATGTGATTGCACTCAAACACATACTGCAGGGCTCATGTGAACTTAGGAACATGCAGTCTTTTTCTTTTGGTCTTGTATTCTTATCTAATTCATAAAATTTTTTAAGAGCATGCATTTCTCCATGCCACAATGGATTTTCTATTTCATTATTTGTTTCTGCAACTACAAGCGATAAATTATCTTTTTTAATTATTGCGGCGCCAAATATTTTGCTACCTTTACTAACACCCTGTTCAGTTAAGGGTAAAACTTCTTTTGAAAATATATTTAGTATTTTTTCTAGGGCTTTTTCATCCATATGCTTAAACCATCAAATAAAGAACACAATTGTTACTATAATTAAACTTAAAAGTAATAATAAATAAATTATTTTTACAACTTAAAAGTTAATAATTTGTTAAAAAAAAATGTAGTTTTGAACTTATGTTAAAATTGAAATCAGTAATAAGTCTCATAATAATCGTAATTTTCTTTTCAGGTTGCCAAACTGTTAAGGAAAAAACAGATGCAATTGTTGAAAAAGAAAATGAAAAGTTAAGTAAATTTCTTGGAAAATCTGCAAGCGAACTTCAAATGGAGCTTGGAAAACCTGACGAAGACTTTAAAAATGCAAAAGGAAATTTTGAATTTATTTATAATAGTAAAAAATATTTGGTTCCTTGTGAACGAAGATTTGAAATAAATTCAGAAAATATTGTGATAGGTTTTGTTTCTAATGGATGTTTTTAGCTTTTACTTGCGAGGAATTTATCCCCGCAAGCAAGGTTGAAAACTTATTTAATTTCTATAAGCTTCTTTTTTTTATGCTCTGGAATTATTCTTTCACAAGATATTGTTAAAAGACCGTCTTTAAGTTCAGCACCATTAACTTTTACATCGTCAGCAATAGTGAATGATCTTGCAAATTGTCTTTGAGAAATACCTTTATGAATAATTTCTCCATTAACATCACTGTCCTCAGACTTATTAACTTGTTTTGTTTTGACTGTTAATAGGTTGTCCTCGAACTCAACCTCAACATCTTTTTTGCTAAAGCCAGCTAATGCTACTTCAATTGCATAGTTGTCTTTACCTGTCTTTCTGATGTTGTATGGTGGATAATTTGACTGCATTGTCAAATTCCCATTTCCCAACATATTTTCAAATTGGTCGAACATATCATCAAAACCAATTGAAAAAGGTCTAAGTGAGTTAAATATAGATAGATCCTTACTTGTCATAATATTCTCCTTTTTTTAAGCAAGTTTATTTATGCAAGCCCCATTAGGCGACTTACTGGGTTTATATGGGAATTAATTAGTTTTTTTCAAGATTTAATATGCTAAATTTTTTTAGAAATTTTTAATGCAAATGCATAGTCAATAGCAATTTCTTCTATTGCGCCATCTCTTCCTGATTTTCCACCATGACCAGCATTCATTTCGGTTTTTAAAAGAAGTAAATTATTATCTGTTTTATAGTCTCTAAGTTTTGCTGTGAACTTTGCAGGCTCATCAAATAAAACTCTATTATCACTTAAACTTGTTGTAATAAAAATATGTGGATAATCCATTTTTTTAATGTTGTTATAGGGTGCATATGACAAAATATATTCAAAGTGTTCTTTATTTTCTTTAGCATTTCCAAATTCGTCAAATTCTCCCACCGTCAGGGGTAAGGAATGATCTAGATTTGTTGTTAAAGAGTCTACAAATGGCACAGCCATTATAATTCCTAAAAATAATTCTGGAGATTTATTGACTACAGCTCCCATTAACAATCCTCCAGCAGATCCACCCATTCCAATAATATTTCCTTTTGAAGTATAATTTTTCTCTATCAAATATTTTGCAGCACAAATATAATCTTCAAAAGTATTTTTCTTGTTGGTTAATTTTCCTTCCTTCCACCATTTCATACCTTTTTCCATACCACCCCTGATATGAGCAGTGGCCCAAATTATATCTCTATTTATAAGACTTAATCTTGTGGAAGAAAAATTAGGAGACATGGAATTTCCATAAGACCCATATCCATACAATAAAACATTTGCAGACCCATCAATTTTTGTTTTTTTGTGTCTTGTGATTGTTAATGGAACCATTCTTCCGTCATGGGATTTAAACTCAACTCTCTCAACAATATAGTCATCTTTATTATGACCAGAAGGAATTTCTTGCTCTTTGACAAGTTCTTTAGATTTTGTTGCTAAATTATATTTAAATACTCTAGAAGGAGTTTTAGGTGAGGAGTATCCTAAATGAACTTCATCAGTATTTCTATCTTTTTGAGTTAAGCTAACTCCCGGGACATAAACAGATTCATCAGAAAAAATTAATTCTTCTTCTATATTTGTAGAAATATTTTTGACAAATAACTTATCTAGTGCATCTGATGTTTCACCACGAATAATCCAATTTTTAAGGAATGTTAATCCACCAATTAAAACTTCATCTTTTGCTGGAATATATGTTTTCCAATTTTGATTTCCTAAATTGTCACAAATATCAATTTTAAAGTCTTCAGCATTTTTATTTGTATGATTATAAAATTTACCATCCCATGAATTAACAGAATACAAAACACCTCTTTCTCTTTTAATAATAAGTTTTGGAGATGGATTTAATTCATCTGATTTAAAGTAATATTGCTCGGAAGTATTATGGTCAGAAGTATTTATAAAAAAATATTTTTCATCTGAGCTTTTTCCAATTCCTACTGTAAAAGCCTCACTTTTCTCCTCAAATATTAATTCATCTTTGCCCTCAAAATCACCTATTCTGTGCCTGTATATTGTTCTTGCTCTATGATTTTCATCAAGTTTAGAATAAAAAATATATTTATCATCTAAACTAAATGTTATCCCACCTGATGTTTCTGTAATTTCTTTTGAAATAATTTCGTTTGTTTTTATATCTCTTAAATAAACTGTATAATATTCAGAACCCTTAAGATCTAAAGAGTATCCTAAATACTTATCATTATTACTTACCTCTAAATCTCCTACTCCAAAATATTCAGTTTTGAGTTTTTCTTTTTCTTTGTCCCCATTCCATATCTCTTCAATATTTTCTGAACCAATTTTTTTTCTAAGCTTTATTGAATAATTTCCTTTTGTTGTAGTTTTTGTCCAATACTCGTACGCATGATCTTTATAGGGTAAAGATTCATCTTCTAATTTAATTCTTCCTTTAATTTCATCGAATAATTTTTTTTGAATATCTTTTGTATCTTTTAAATGGTGCTCTGTGTAAGCATTTTCATCTTCTAAATATTTTTTCACTTCAGGATCTAACTTGTTTTTATCTCTGAGAACTTCCAAAATATTATCTTGATGGATCCAGCTGTAATTGTCTTCCCAATGAACATTGTGACAAGTTTTTATCTCTAGTTTTTTTTTAAGTTGTGGTACTTTCATTTAATAAGGAAATATATGAATATTATTATTTATCTACTGGTAATTTTAGTCATCTTATATTTTTTATTAAGATGGTGGTCAAATATTTCTCCAAAAAAAATGTCAAAAGGAGTAAGGCTGATAACAATTTTATTATTGGCTTTATTAGCAGTTTTATTTGCTATTGGTGGAAAATTTTTACTCACATTGCCATTAACTCTTGCTAGCCTTGCTTTAGTTAAACTTAAAGGTTTATCATTGATACAACTGATTTCTCTTTATAGGCTTATTCAAACTTTAAGAAATTCTGGAAGATTTTCATTTAATCAATATCAAAATAATAACTCTTCATCATTATCAATATCTGAGGCATATAAGATTTTAAATTTAGATATTAATAAAAAACCGACCAAAGAGGCACTAAACAAAGCTTACCAAAAAATCCAAAAAAAAATTCATCCTGATATTTCCCCAGAGACCTCTAGATTATCGGCAATAGTTAATGAAGCTAAAGAGATAGTTTTAAAGGATATTTCTTAATTAATTACAGATAATAACTTTTCGTAAATCTTATCTGGATTAATTTTATCTTTACCACGAGTATTGTGAGAAACTGTTATTTCTCCATCAGGAATTATTGGATACATGTTTGTACTGTAAGAACCATAAATTAACGGTGTATCTGCCATCAATGTAATTGTTTTGATTCCTAATGCCGACGATAAATGTGAGAAACTTGTATCATTGCAGATTGCAACATTACAATTTTTAATAATAGGTAACGTTTCTTTTATATTAAGTTTATCTAAAGCAACACATTTTTCTTTAAATTTTGAATTATATAATTCTGTTAAAATCTTTTGTTCATCTTCATTTTTACCTGTAGCTAAAAAAAATCTACTTTTCTTAAAAGTTTCTAATTTTTCCATTACTTTAAAAAAAGTTTTTGAAGGTATTCTTTTTGTCGGACCAGAACCACCTATACCCAACAAAACATTAAGTTCGTCATGACTTATATTATATTTATGTACTGATTTTTGAACTAGATCGTTATCAATTTGAATTTCTGGATTTTCATTAGTTTCGATATCTAAATATTTTTTTATCATGGCTCTCGCTGGTTCTGTGATATGTTGATTTTGTTTTTCAAATAATGGGTATTGAAAAATTTCTTTAATACCCGCTAATCTAGAAATTAAGTTATATCTCAAAGATGAATTAAAAATAAAAACTTTATCGAAATTATATTTTTTTATATCAATTGCTAATTTGAAAAATCCTTTTAAACCATCATGTTTTTGATTTAATTTATTATCTCTTTCTAAATGAATTATTTCATCAATATAACTTGTATAATTTAAAAATTCATTAGCTCTCGAATTTTCTTTTACAAGTAAACTTATAGGTACCTGAAATTTTTTTGAAATAGCTTTAATAAAAGGCAGAAAAATTACTGTATCACCTATGCCCATCTTGTTTTGAATAGCTAATATTTTCATAATTAATTTATAAACTTTACTAATTAATATTTTTATATAAATTTTTACTATGAGTAAAATTAAAGGCATTTATGCGGCCTCAATGTCGATCTTAAATGATGATTTGACGCTTGATATTAAAAAAACCATTCTGCACGCAGAAATGGTTATAGACAATGGTTGTCACGGAGCAGCTATATTTGGAAGCACGGGGCAGGCTCAACTAATTCCTGTCTCAGAAAAAATTAACTTATTAAATCATCTGACTTCAAGCAAACACAAAGAAAAGTATATTATTGGTACTGGTTTAAATTCTTTAGGTGAAACAATTAACTTAATGAAAGTTTCTAAATCTCTAGGTTTTAATAGATTCTTAATTATGCCACCTGCTTACTATAAATTTGGAGATAAAGAAGTAATAGAATTTTATAGCAAAATTGTAGAGGTAATTTCTGATTGTGAAATAGTACTATATAATTTTGAAAAACTATGTGGTTATAAGTTTAGTAATGAATGTGTTGAAGAATTAGTAAAAAAATATCCAAAAAATATTATTGGTGTAAAAGATAGTTCTTACAATCTTTTTGAAAACTTAAAAATTGATAATTTTTCAGTTTTACCTGGATCAGAAACTAAATTATTTAAAGGACTTCAATTAGGCTGTTCAGGAATTATAACAGCTACATGCAATGCTACATCTGCACTTGCAAGAAAAGTATATGATGATTTCAAAAATGGAAACGATCAAACGGTCAACCAAAATCTTTGTGATGTAAGAGCTGAATTTGAAAAATATAATTTAATTTCGGGTTTACACACATACTTTAGTAAAAAAGAAATATATTACAAAAATCTTTTACCACCACTGAGTCTTTTAAATTCTAAAGATGAATCAGATTTAATCAATAATTTAGAGAAATTAAATTTTTCATTAAAAAATACTAAGGTGGCATAGATGCAACTAGCTAGATTTTTAAATAATGTTTTTAAAAAAGATGGATTTATATTAGTTGATGCAAATTTAAAAAGTTACATTATTGGAAACCCAAAAAGTGAAAATCCTATTAAATTAAAAATATTAAATAAAAATCTTCATTACAAGTTATTAATTCATCCAGATTTATATTTTGGTGAGGCTTATACCGATGGGGAAATAATTATAGAAAATGGAACACTAACAGAATTTTTAGACCTTTCTTTAATGAATTTTGGTAGAGAAGATTTAAATTTTTTTAGTTATTTAATAAACAGATTAAGAGGCTCTTATAGATACTTAACTAATTTTAATTTTATAAAAAAATCAAGGATGAATGTTTCGCATCATTATGATATTTCAGATGATCTTTATGATTTATTTTTAGATCCTAAAAGACAGTATTCATGTGCATATTTTAAAAATGAAACAGATACATTGGAAACTGCTCAAAATAATAAAATTCAACATATAATTAAAAAACTTAACATAAAGCCAAACCAAAAAGTTTTAGATATTGGATGTGGTTGGGGCTCTCTTGCAATAGACATTGCTAAAAGTGCTAATTGTGAAGTGACAGGCATTACACTTTCAGAAAATCAATTTAATTACTGTAAAAAAAGAGCAAAAGAACTTAATTTAGAAAATCAATTACACTTTAAATTGATGGATTATAGAGAGCTCAATGAAAAATTTGACAGAATAGTAAGTGTTGGAATGTTTGAGCACGTAGGAAGAAAATTTTATAGAAAATTTTTTTCACAAGTTGAAAAACTTTTAAAAGATGATGGAGTATCATTAATTCATACTATAGGTTCAGTGAATCCACCAAGAGATCCACACCCATGGATCACTAAGTATATTTTTCCAGGAGGTTATACTCCGAGTTTAAGTGAGGTAACAACACCGATTGAAAAAGCAGGTTTAATCGTTGCAGATATTGAAGTTTTAAGACTTCATTACTCACATACACTAAGACATTGGAAAGAAAATTGTCTTCGAAATAAAGATAAAATAATTCAAATGTTTGATGAAAGATTTTTTAGGATGTGGGAATTTTATCTTGCTGGTTGTGAGATGGCATTTAAATGGGGCGATCAAGTTGTATACCAATTTCAATTAACAAAGAATTATTCATCTACACCTGTTACAAGGGACTATATTTATCAATAAATAATTGGTAGAAACTAATTCCCTTAAAATGAAAAAAAAGAAAAAAAAATTAAAAAAAGGTATTTCTAAAAATCGTAGCAAAACCAAAAAAAAAGTAAAAAAAACATCTAAAAAATCAAATAAATTTAAGATTAAAAACAGATCTATAAAAAAAATTAAAAATCAAAGAAAACAAAAAAATAAAAAAACTAAAAAATCAAAAAAACTAAAACAATTAAAAAGGATTTCAACAAAATATAAATCTAGAATACCAAAGAAAACAGATTTTATTTTAAAGTTAGTTAACTTTCAAAATTCTTTAAAACCTGAATTTAACTTTAGATTTAACTTTGATTTTGAAAAATACATTCAAGCATTTTTTGATAAAATAGCAGATACAATTACACAATATAAAATTCTAAAAAAAGATGAAGCGAGAAGATTAAAATTAGAAAAACAAGAAAAAGAAAGATTGGAAAAGATTGAAATTTCGAAGGAAAAACAAAAAGAAGCTGAATTAAAAGTTAAATTAACAGAACAAGCTTTGAGGGATGAGATTAGACTAGAAAAACAAAGAACAAAAGAAATAAAACTATTCTTAAGAAAAGAACAAGCGCTTTTAAGAATTGAACAAGCAGAAAAACAAAAACAATTTTTACAACAATTAAAATTAGATAAGCAAATTGAAAAATTTAGAGTTAGAGAGCTAAAAGAATTAGAAAAATTAGAAAAAATTTCTTTAAGAGAAAAAAGAGAAGACTATGCTGGCTTACAACAAAGAATAGAAAAATTAAAAGAAAAATATCGAATTATTAGAGATCAAAAGATTAGAGAAAGAGTAGAGGCCTTAGGAGTAAAAATTCAAGGAGACGAAGATAGAGAGACACTATTACAAAAAGAAAAAGAATACACTTTAGCTAGACAAAAAATTGAGTTTGCACTAGAAAGTTTTTATAGAAGTGCAAGTAGTTTAGTATTCCAACTAAATAAAAGGCACATAACAAGACACATGTCTATGTTTAGATGTATAGATAGAAGATTTGAAACAGGAGAAATATTTATTAAATGGGATGAAGCCTCAGATGATGAATGGCTTTTATTAATTTATATAAAAAATAATTCACCCGATGAAGGAATAGTTATTGAAGATAAAACTAATCCTGAAAAAAATATTTTCCATGAATTTAAAAATAATGAAATATTTAAGGCCTCAGATACGATGGTTGATGCCCTCACCCAGTTAATTGGTAGAAAAAGAGCCAAAAATATCAATTAAATTATTCTTTGTAATTAAGTATTATTTATAATGTTATTTTCTACAATATTAATGATTATTCTATATCTAATACTAAAATATGTACTTGCATGGATTAGATTTTTTAACAGTCAAGACTCCAGACTAGGTCAATCAACATGGAGATGGAGTTATGATTATCCAGTAGTTGGAGAAAGAGATATTTCCGATCTAGATGATAAAATCTTTGTTAGATTAAGAAGAAAAAGGAATAGAGTTATTACTCTTATGTATTCAATTTTATTAATCATGTTTTTATTGTCTATGTCTTTACTAAGTGAATTTTTAATATTTTTTTTAACTTAGCTTTTAAGCTGTTTTTTATTTTTCAAATATAAAAAAAAAGCAATTATTTCATATCCATATTTAAAGATTGTGAAAATTATCGGTAATTTAAAAAATTTATATAAAAATTTATATTTCGGAATTTTTTTCCATACAAATAGAAATGCCTCTGCTCCTTGAATAATCTTACCATTTTCTTTAACATGTAATCTCCTTAATAATTCTTTATCATTTCTTAATGTCTCTTTTTCAGCATCTATATTATTGGTAATATCTATCCAATCGATATCTTGTATGTTTTCTCTTTTGTACAAGTTAATTTCTGATCTACAGATTTTGCAAGAATTATTAAAATATACTTTCATTTAATTATACTTAGCTTTTAGTGAAAAATTGTACATGCGTAAAATGATCAGTTGAAAATTACCAATAAACTACTATTTATGGCGAATGAGTAATTTTTTTAATAAATCTGATTTATCAAGACAGGATGCTGATAAAATAGTATCTGAAACCTTAAAAAATTGTGATGATGGTGAGTTGTATTTAGAAGAGTCAAAATCGGAGTCAATTTTACTCGATGATAATAAAATTAAGAGTTCAAATTATAATTCTGATTTAGGATTCGGATTTAGAGCTATTTCAAATGAAGTTGTTGCTTACTCTTATTCAAATGAAATATCAAAAGACTCATTAAAAAGCTCGTCTGAAAATCTAAAGTCAACTCTTAAGTCAATTAAAGGTAATTATAATCATGAAATATCAAAAACAAACAAGAAACTGTATGAAGATATTAATCCAATTGAACAAAAAACTTTGAACTCTAAATTAGAAGTTTTAAATAAAGTAAATGATTTTTTAAGAAAAAAAGATGGATCAGTAAAACAGGTTACAGCTAGTTTTGCTGGTGAGCAAAAATCAGTCGAAATTATTAGATCAGGTGGAGAATCTATCACTGATGTGCGTCCATTAATTAGATTTAATGTATCTGTGATGTTAGAAAAAAATGGCAGAAAAGAAACTGGAGTTTATGGTATTGGTGGCAGACAATCTTATGATGACTATTTAAAAAATGATAATTGGAAAAATGTTTGCGAGGAAGCTCTAAGAATTGCGTCAGTAAATTTAGAGAGCAAACCCGCACCTGCAGGGGAAATGAAAGTAGTCTTAGGGCCTGGTTGGCCAGCAATATTAATTCACGAGGCAATCGGACATGGTCTTGAAGGGGATTTCAATAGAAAAAAAACTTCAGCATTTCATAGTCTTATGGGCCAAAAAGTTGCTAGTGAGGGAGTAACAATTGTAGATGATGGCACTATAGATAATAGAAGAGGAAGTTTAACTATAGATGATGAAGGAACCCCGACTGAAAAAACAGTTTTAATTGAAAACGGTATTCTTAAAGGTTTTATGCAAGACAGACATAATGCTCGATTAATGAATACAAAATCAACTGGATCTGGAAGAAGAGAAAATTATAGACATATTGTTTTACCAAGAATGAGAAATACGATGATGTTAAGTGGCAATCAAACTCAAGAAGAAATGATTAAATCTGTAGACAAAGGTATTTTTGCTGTAAGTTTTGGAGGAGGGCAGGTAGATATTACCTCTGGAAAATTTGTATTTAATTGTACCGAAGCTTACGAAATAAATAATGGTAAAATTGGATCTCCAATTAAAGGAGCTACTTTAATTGGTGACGGACCATCAATACTTAAAGAAGTTTCAATGGTAGGAAATGATATGATGATGGATCCTGGTATAGGAACTTGCGGAAAAGCTGGACAAGGAGTTCCTGTAGGAGTAGCACAACCTTCAATTTTGATTGATAAAATGACTGTTGGTGGAACAAAACTTTAAAAAATGATTAAAGATCAAGAATTTTTAAAACTAAAAGCTTCTTATTGTTTAGATTTAGCAAAAAAAATGGGAGCAACAGATGCAAGTGTTACAGTTGGACACACAATTTCAGAGACTGTTAATTTTAGAAATAAAAATTTAGAGGCTTCGGATAGATCAGATGGGTTAGCTTTAAGTATTGAAACTTATATTGGAAAAAAGAGATCATCAATTTCATCATCAAATTTAATTGATGAAAATATAAAAACATTAGTTGAAAAATGTTATGAAACTACAAAAATTACGCCTGAGGATGAATTTAACTCTTTGCCAGACAAAAATTTATTAGCACAAAAAGTGAATAATCTTGATTTATATGATCAAACAAGATTTGAAAATGATAAAAAAATTAATTATTTGAATGAGCTTGAGGAGACTGCTTCTGAACCAGAGAAAATTATAAATACAGAATCAAGCTTCACAGAGAATAAAACAAATTTTATTTTAGCCAATAGTGATGGTTTTTGTGATGGCTGGAAAAAATCAAGTTTTACAGCTTCTAGTGTCACAGTTGCTAAAGATGAAAATAGTATGGAAAGAGACTATGAATATACTAGTTGTCGCCATTTATCTGATATCAAAAAAGCAAGTGAACTTGGAAAAAAAGCAGCCGAACAAACTATAAAAAAATTGAGTCCTAAAAAAATTGGTAGCGAAAAAATTAATTTAATTTTTGATAAAAAAATTGCAAAAGGGATGCTAAGTGCTTTTGCAGGAGCTATATCAGCATCGGCAATTTCCCGAGGTACTTCGTTTCTAAAGGATAAAATTAATCAACAAGTTTTTTCAAAGTTGATTAACGTAGTAGATAAACCTGATATTGTTAAAGGTATTGGCTCTAAATACTTTGACTCTGAAGGAGTAAATTCAAAAACTTTAAATCTTGTAGAGGGTGGCTTGCTCAAAAATTATCTTATAGACACTTACAATGGCAAAAAATTGAATTTACAGTCAAATGGAAGAAGTGGTGGAACAACTAACCTTTATTTTGAAAATGGGAATACTAGTTTTGAGGAGCTCTTAAAAAAAAGCTCAAAAAGTCTTTATATTACCGAAACTATTGGACACGGTAGCAACCTTGTAACTGGAGACTATTCAGTTGGAGCAGCTGGTTATTTAGTTGAAAATGGTGAATTCAAGTATCCTGTTAATGAAATTACTATAGCTGGTAATTTTAAGGACATGTTTAAAAATATAATTTTAGCAAATGATTTAGAATTTGAATATTCAGTTAATTCACCAACTATGATGATAGAAGGAATGACTGTTGCTGGAAAATGAGTAGTTATTGTGTAATTGGCTCTGGAATATCAGGAGCAACAATAGCCAATCTACTGAATAAAAAAAATACTGTGAATATTTATGATAAAGCTCGAGGTCCGGGCGGTAGATGTTCGTTTAAAAGATTACATAACTCAAAAGGATTTGATCATGGAGCACAATATGTATCTCCTAAATCAACACAATTTAAAAAATTTATTAAAAAATTAATTAAAAAAAAAATTCTTAAAATATGGCAGGGCAAACATATTAACCAAAATAAAATTAAAAAAAAAAATAAAAAACATACTAAAATTATTGGTACAAGTGGCAACAATGATATTAGTAAATATTTAATCAAAAATATTCAATGTTATTTTTTAAGTGAGTTAGATAAAATTAAATTTATAAATAATAAATGGAAATTAGATTTTAAAAACAACCAAACTAAATATTATGATAATTTAATTTTAACATGTCCATTTCCACAATTAAAAAAATTAACAAAAAAGTATATAAAAGATCCATTTATTAAAAAAAAAATCAAAATGGATGCAAATATTACTGTTATGATTAAAATTAAAAAAACTAATAAAAATGTATCTAGTTATTTATTCAATGACGAAATTTTAGGATGGGCAGCTAAAGAAAATAGTAAGAAAAGATTTAAAAGTAATTATGATTTATGGACTTTGCAAAGTACCCATGGATGGGCAAATAAAAGAATTAACAAAAATAGAAAAAATAAAGAAATTAATTCAAAAATATTAATTGATAAATTTTTTAAACTAAGTGGCGTTCAGAAAACAAAAATATTAACTTTATTAAATCATGGATGGAAATATTCCTCAAATTCTAGACCCTTTAAATTAAAAAGTTATTGGAATTCTAAATTAAATTTAGGTATTTGTGCAGACTGGTTTGTAGGTCCCCGAGTGGAGGCTGGTTGGATAAGTGCAAATGATCTCTTTAAAAAAATTGATAAATAATTTTATTCAACATTTTTTAATCGATATTCCCAATTTCCCATTCTTTCGTATGATACTTTAACAATAAGTAAGGTTTTTTTATCAAGCCAAATATCAAAATTTAATTTTTTATCATCTGGAAGAGACATATCTTTAGATGTTAGTTTGAAGTGATCTGTTTTGTATTGTTTGCCATTAATTATAATGTTTTCTTTTTTAATAAAATTAACCGTTTGTTCTTTGATACTTCCAGAGATTGGACTTATTTGGCTCTCTGCTTGTAAAATTTTATGACTCCACCAATTTCCAACAATGTTTTTTAAAGAAGCCCCACCAGAATATGAAGATCCTTTAATATTAAACTTTTTACTGTTTTTATCTAAATTCAAGTTTACAAATTTTTCTTTATTATTTTGAAGTGTCTTTGATTGAAATGAAATTAAATTATCTTTTAAATAAATTTCTTCCCCATATCCTTCAACTTTAAATATTGTTGCAGATAGTAATTTTACCTCAAATTTGTATTGATTTTTTACTATCGTTCTTTCTCCATCTCTTTTAAAAAAATAATTGTTGTAACCAATTACTTCATTATTTCTCAAGATCTCCATTTCTATTTTGTCAAATTTGTTATAATGACCTATATGAGCCAAAGAAATTGATGAGAAAAATACAGCAAGTAAAATAACTACTAACTTTTTCATTTGCTACTTACATTATTAGAATTTTTCATTAATAGATATAGCTTATTATAATTATGTTTTTAAAAATAAAAAAAATTCCAAAAGTAAAATGGAGCTCAGAAAAACCATTTAATTTTAAACCAAAGTTTTCTACGCTTTTTTTCTTATGCTTTGGTTTGTCTTTATTTGGATTAGGCGAAGGATTATTAATTGTTTCATTTACAGGAGCCTCTCCTTGGAGTGTTTTAGCACAAGGTATTTCCTTAAATGTAAATTTAAGTATTGGAACTATCACATTATTGATAAGTATTGCTGTTTTAATTTTATGGATACCTCTTGGACAAAAACCAGGGATGGGTACAATATTTAATGCTTTGATAATTGCGATAATGATTGATCTTTGCATCAAGTATGTTCCAACACCATCTAGTTATATTCATCAATTAATTTTAGCTGTAATTTCTGTAATTACGGTTGGAATAGGTGGGGGTATTTATTTAGTATCAAATTTAGGAGCCGGTCCTAGAGATGGTCTTATGATAGGATTACAAAAATTAAGTAATTTTCCTATAGCTGTTGTGAGAGCAACATTAGAAATTTCAGTCGTTAGTATTGGATGGTATTTAGGAGGAACAGTAGGGGTTGGAACTTTACTATTTGCATTTGGAATAGGTCCTTGTATTGCGTTAGGACTTTACTTGGTTGACAAAATTTTTGATTAGGCTGCAGCTATAGCTTTTTCGCTTTTCTTTCTTTCGTGTGGATCAAGAATTGCTTTTCTCAGTCTACAAGAGTCTGGAGTTATTTCTAAAGCTTCATCAGTATTAAGCATACTTAACTGCTCAGCAATAGACATTGTTCTGACAGGTGTGAGAACAACATTTTCATCGGTACCTTGTGTTCTCATATTAGTTAGCTTTTTTCCTTTCATAACATTTATTATCATATCACCTGGTTTAGGTGAGAAACCTACTATCATCCCAGGATAAACAGCATCATTATGAGTAACAAACATTTCTCCTCTTGCTTGTAGGTTAAAGATTGCGAATGCAACAGCTTTTCCTTGCTCCATTGAGATTAATGCTCCATTTCTTCGACCCTTCATTTCTCCTTCGAAAGGACCATAACTATGAAATATTCTATTAATCACACCATTTCCTTTAGTAAGTGTAAGAAATCTGCTTGTGTATCCCATTAAGCCTCTTGTTGGAGCGTGAAAAATTAATCTTTTTTTATTAGTTCCAGTATCTTTTAATTCTATTAGTTTGCCTTTTCTTTTATTCATCGAGTCTATTACTTTAGATGAATGTTCTTCATCAAGGTCCATTGTGATTTCTTCAATTGGCTCGAGTTTATTTCCACCTTCGTCAGTTTTGTATAAAACTTTTGGTGGGCTAACTGTCATTTCAAAACCTTCTCTTCTCATTTGAGTTAAAAGAATTTCCAGCATTAACTCACCTCTACCACTTATAACAAAAGAATCTTTTCCCTCGTTTTCAGAAAATGTAATTCCAACATTATTTTGAGCTTCTTGAACCAACCTATCTCTTATTTGTGTACTGGTAAGTTTTTTACCTTCAGTTCCAGCTAAAGGTGAAGTATTTACAGTAATTGTAATTGACATTGTAGGAGGATCTATAGGAGTAGCAGGAATAGGTTCATTAACTTCTAGGTCACAAATCGTATCAGCAACATTTGCATTTTCTAATCCAGCAACAACTACAATATCTCCAGCTTCTCCAACATCTATTGGAACTTTTTTAGTACCTTCATATCTAAAAATTTTAGTTAATTTTCCTTCATCAACTTTTTCACCATTAAGATTAATCGCTTTAATAGATTGATTAGCTTTTGCAGCACCTTGAGTAATTCTTCCAACTAAACTTCTACCTAAAAAACTATCTGCATAAAGTAGAGTTGATAACATTGCAAAAGGTTTATTTTTGTCAAGTTTAGCAGGTTTAACATGATCTATGATTAAGTCTAATAAAGGATTTAAATTTTCTCTTGGACCATCAACCTCATAATCTGCCCAACCAGATCTTCCACTTGCATATAAAACTGGAAAATCTAATTGTTCTTCATTCGCATCTAAGCTTACAAACAAATCAAATGTTTCATCTAAAACTTCATTTGCTCTTTGATCGGTTTTATCCAATTTATTAATAACAACAATTGGTTTTAATCCTTGCTTAAGTGCTTTAGATAAGACAAATTTTGTTTGAGGCATAACACCTTCTGCAGAGTCAATTAATAACAAGGCTCCATCTGCCATACTTAAAACTCTTTCAACTTCAGCAGCAAAATCTCTGTGACCAGGTGTATCGATAATATTTATTCTTGAATTATTCCAATTAATTGAAGCAGGTTTTGCTAAAATTGTAATTCCTCTTTCTTTTTCTAGCTCTCCTGTATCCATTAATCTTTCATCAATAACTTCATTTTCCCTAAATGAACCACTTTGTTTCATTAAATTATCAATCAAAGTAGTTTTACCGTGATCGACATGGGCTATAATTGTGATATTTCTAATATTATTACTCATAAATTCTGGCTCTTATACATATTTAAAATTATTTTAAAACTCAAAAAAACTCTTAACTGGCTTGAATAATTTACAAAATTTATGATTAATTTAGTCTTTTTTGTTTTTCTTTTTTGTTTTTTCTTTTTTCCTTTAAGCTAAATTTAGGTTTTTTTTTAACACTAGAATCTTTAAAGGATTTTCCACTATATCTTTTAGACATAAATTAGTATTTTTAATATAATTTAATGAAAAAAAAATTATTATCAAATTCGAAATTTTTGTTTAGTTTTTATCTGATTTATATGGGTTTTAAGTATAGATACTTTACTAAAAAAAAAAGCTATTCTCAATTTGCAGAGGATTTAATATTAAAAGAAATATTCGGAAATTTTGTTGGTAAATATGTTGATATTGGATGTTTTCATCCAATAAAATATAGTAATACTGCGCTTCTTCATAAAATGGGATGGACCGGTACTAATATCGATTTAAATCAAAAAAGTATAGATCTATTTAATTCGTGTAGACCAAGTGATACAAATATTGTTGCTTGCCTTTCAGACAAAATAGAAAAAATTGATATTTATATGAATACAGAGTTTAGTGCATTAAATTCAATTTATTTAGAAAATCTTAATAACTTTGATATTAAAAATTATAAAAAAAAACAAGTAGAAACCAAATTGTTTAAGAATTTAGTAAATAATAATTTTGACTATTTAAACATCGACTGTGAGGGTCATGATTATAAAATCTTAAAGAGTATCGATTTAAATTATTTTACTCCGAAGGTAATTATTATTGAGGTGGGTCAAAAAAATAAAGATAGTATTTATAATCACTTGGAGATAAATGGATATCAAATATATAAAATTCAAACACTTTCACATATTTTTGTTAAAAAATAAAAAAGCATTAAAATGAAAACTGATAAATTGAATTTAGCAAAAAATCTATTTGAGGAAGGAGTAAAATTTTTGCAAGTTGATGATTATCGAAATGCTGAAAATAAATTTGTTCAATCTTTAAATTTAGTTCCTGGCAGGTTGTCTATAATTCACAATTTAATTTCAATATATATAAACACTAATCAGAAAGATAAACTGAAGAATATATTAGATGTAAATCAATATTTAAGTAATGAAAAAGAAATTATATATGGAAAAGCATTTTTATATTATTTTAATAATGATTTTTTAAAATCTATAGAAACTTGTGAGAAAATTATTAAAGAGGTTCAATTTAAAGATGCGATTGAAGATCTAGTAGCATCTAATTTTAAAAAACAAAAAAATTTTTTAGGTGCTTTAAGAATTTACAAAAAAAAACTAAAAGAAAATAAAAATCATTTAGTATTTTACAATATAGGACTGTTATTTTCAGAATTAGGAAGAACAAGTACTGCGTTTTATTACTTCAATAAGTGTAAAGAAATTAAAAATAATGATTTTACCAACTTACACAGTTTAGCATTATGTAAGCTAAAAATGAAAGATTTAGAAAATGGATTTTCATTATTTGAAAATAGGTGGAAAATCAATGAGCCTTTAGAGATGAAATTTCAACAAATAGACTCACCAAATTCTTTATCTGAAATAAAAAACAAAAGACTATTGATTTGGGATGAGCAAGGTCTCGGTGATACTTTGCAATTCTCAAGATTCGTAATAGATCTTTTAAAATTTACAAAAGAAATTACATTTGCAGTTAATTCAAAGCTATCTGAGATACTTTTAAGTTTAAATAAAAATATTTCAGTAACAAGCTATGAAAATATTGATATAAAAAATTTTGATTATCAAATTGCTCTTTGTAGTATACCAAAATATTTAAATATAAGAAACATAGAAGATATTAAATTTTACAATTTACAAATTAGAACTGGATTTGAAAATAAGATAATTCTAGATGATAAATCATTAAATATTGGTTTAGCTTGGTCAGGTAATAAAAAATATTTTTTAGATTCGTATAGATCAATTCCTTTTAAATATTTTAATAATATATTGAATTTTAAAAATATAAATTTTTTTAAATTGTCAAAAGACTTTAGAGAAGAAGAGAAAAGTAGCTATAGTTTATATCCAAATTTAATTGATCTTGGCAATAGATCTTTGCTTGAAGTTTCAGAATATATAAAAAATTTAGATTTAGTAATTTCTGCAGATACATCTATCCTTCATTTAGCTGGAATTTTAAATACAAAAAGTATATTGCTTTTAAATTATAATTCAGACTGGCGATGGTTTGATAATTTAAATAGTTCCGTTTGGTATCCATCCGTTAAGATAATTAAACAAGAGAAATTTAACAGTTGGGATGATGTATTTATAAAATTAGAAAAAAAGTTAAAAAATTTACAATTAGATAAAAAAAAAGGGCAGTAAAAACTGCCCTTTTTGAATTTTTTTTTGAGATTAATGGGGATTACATTCCCATTCCACCCATTCCTCCCATGCCGCCCATACCACCAGGCATTCCACCAGGCATTCCAGCTGTAGCATCTTTTTCTTCTGGTTTATCAGCAATCATTGCTTCTGTAGTTACTAATAATCCAGCAATTGAAGCAGCATCTTGTAGAGCAGTTCTCACAACTTTAACTGGATCTATGATCCCTTTTGCAAACATATCACAATACTCCTCGCTTTGAGCATCGTACCCATGAGTTTTCTTCTTTTGCTCTAATAATTTACCAACTACTACTGAACCATCTACACCAGCATTTTTAGTAATTTGTCTTATTGGAGACTCCAAAGCTTTTCTTACTAAATCAACTCCAGCTTTCTGATCGTCTCCTTTAGCTTTAACTTTATCAAGTTCTTGAGCAGCGTAAAGAAGTGCACAACCACCACCAGTAACAATACCTTCTTCAACAGCAGCTCTAGTTGCATTCAAAGCATCTTCAACTCTGTCTTTTCTTTCTTTAACCTCAACTTCAGTTGCACCACCAACTTTGATAACCGCAACTCCACCAGCTAATTTAGCAAGTCTTTCTTGAAGTTTTTCTCGATCGTAATCAGAAGTAGTTTCATCAACTTGTTGTTTTATAGAAGCACATCTAGCTTCGATGTCAGATTTTTTTCCACTACCATTGACAATAGTACTATTATCTTTATCTACTTTAACTTTCTTACAAGATCCAAGATCATCCAGTTTAACATTTTCAAGTTTGATACCCAGGTCTTCAGATATAACCTGACCACCTGTTAAAATA
The DNA here is from genome assembly GCA_902629285.1 of uncultured Pelagibacteraceae bacterium. Lineage (GTDB taxonomy): Bacteria > Pseudomonadota > Alphaproteobacteria > Pelagibacterales > Pelagibacteraceae > Pelagibacter. Next base: position 77,924 of record CACOQN010000005.1, read on the forward strand.
GCGATATCCTCAAGCATAGCTTTTCTTCTGTCACCAAATCCTGGAGCTTTAACTGCTACAACTTTTAGACCACCTCTTAGTTTGTTAACCACCAAAGTAGCCAAAGCTTCACCCTCAACATCTTCAGAAATAATCATTAAAGGTCTACCAGCTTGTACAACAGCTTCTAAAAGAGGAACCATTGGCTGTAAATTAGTTAATTTCTTTTCATGCAATAAAATAAAAGGATTTTCCAATTCTGTAGTCATCTTATCACTATTAGTAATAAAATATGGTGACAGGTATCCTCTATCAAACTGCATACCTTCAACTACATCTAATTCTGTCTCAATACCTTTATTTTCTTCAACAGTAATAACTCCCTCATTTCCAACTTTTTGCATTGCCTTAGCAATCATAGTTCCTATTTCTTTATCGCCGTTTGCAGAAATTGTACCTACTTGAGCTATCTCATCGCTATCTTTTACTTTTTTTGCGGATGCAACGAGACTTTCTTTAACTGTTTCTACAGCTGCATCAATTCCTCTTTTTACATCCATAGGATTCATACCAGCTGTTACATACTTCACACCTTCCTTGACAATTGATTGTGCAAGTATAGTTGCAGTAGTAGTTCCATCACCAGCTTCATCATTAGTTTTGCTAGCAACTTCTTTAACCATTTGTGCGCCCATATTTTCAAACTTATCTTCAAGGTCTATTTCTTTAGCCACAGAAACCCCATCTTTAGTAATTCTAGGTGCACCATAAGATTTGTCCATTACGACATTTCTACCTTTTGGTCCTAAAGTTACTTTAACAGTGTCAGCTAGAATATTTACACCTCTTATCATTGCTGCTCTTGCTTCAGCATCAAATTTAACAACTTTTGCCATTATATTTCTCCTTTAAATTAAATTACTTTCCTGAAATACCCATAATGTCAGACTCTTTCATTATGCTGTATTCTTTGCCATTAATTTTGACTTCAGTTCCTGACCACTTGCCAAATAAAACTTTATCACCAACCTTAACATCCATTGGAATTATTTTTCCACCTTCTGTCTTTGCTCCACCACCAACGGCAACAACTTTACCTTCTTGAGGTTTTTCTTGAGCTGTGTCAGGAATAATTATTCCTCCAGCAGTTTTTTCACTACTGTCTAAGACTTCGATTAAAACTCTGTCATGTAACGGTTTAAACTTCATAAATTCTCCTTTATAAATCTTTATAAATATGACCTTCATATAGATATTTCGCTGTCTATTTCAAGATGAGATCCTCCATAGTATGTTAAAATTGCTAGTAAATTAGAGATTTTATGGTTTATACCTTAAAATATGACCAAAAATTTAGATTTAAATGGCTTACAATCAATAGCTGATAATTATGAACTTTTTTATATAGACTTATGGGGTGTTGTTCATAATGGGGTTAACCTTCATGAAAAAGCAATAGCTGTTTTAAATGAACTTTTAAAAAAGAAAAAAAAACTAGTTCTTTTAACAAATGCTCCAAGACCAAATAAAACTGTTCAAAATTTTTTAGAAAAGATGGGTATGGATAAAGTACTAAGAGATCACGTATTCACCTCAGGAGAGGCAGCATTGAATTATTTGAAAAAATCTTACTTATCAAAAAAGTTTTATCACATAGGTCCACCCAGAGATTTTGATTTATTTTATTTATTTGAGAAAAATAAGTGCGAAGATATTAATGATAGTGAATATTTATTATGTACAGGATTGTTTGATGATCATGATAAGGATTTAAAATTTTATAAAGATTTATTTGAAAAACATATTAATAAAAAAATGATTTGTACAAATCCAGATTTAATCGTTGATCGTGGCAAAGTTAGAGAGTTATGCGCAGGTTCTGTCGCAATGGTTTTTGAAAAAATGGGTGGAGAGGTAGTATATTTTGGAAAACCACATCCAGAGGTTTATAATCAGTCAATTGATAATAGAAATAAAAAAATATTAGCAATTGGTGATAATTTAAATACTGATATAAGAGGTGCAAATCTTTTAAATTATGACTCTTTATTAATTAGTAACGGAATACATAAAAATGAAATAACAAATAAAGGTATCCAAAACGTTTCAAAAGAGTATGAAGCGATAGTTAATTTTGTTCAATCAGATTTAAAATGGTAAAATATTATACAAATTTTAATATTAAAAAATTACACAGAGGATCGATTATTTTAATAGGTAATTTTGATGGTTTGCATTTGGGTCATCAAAAATTATTTCAATTAGCACAGTCATACAAGAAAAAATATAATTTAAAGATTGGTGTTGTTAATTTTGATCCAATGCCAAAAATGTTTTTTAATAAAAAATTGAAAAATTTTCGACTTACAAATATTGATCAAAAAATTAAACTACTTAGCGCTTTAAAAGTAGATTTTGTTATCACAAAAAAATTTGATAAAAAATTTTCTAAAACTAAAGCGCCAAAATTTATTTCTAATATTTTAAATAAAAAATTATGTTCCAAATTTATTTTTGTTAGTAATAATTTTAGATTTGGAAATAAAAGAGAAGGAAATGTTAATTTACTAAAAAAATACGAAAAATTGTTTAATTATAAAGTTGTTAAACCTGAACCATTAATTAAAAATAAAAAGATCATATCATCATCTTTAATAAGAAATCTTTTAGAAAAGGGGTTATTGAAAAAAGCTAATAATCTTTTACAAAGAAACTGGACAATACAAGGAGTGGTTAAAAAGGGAAGGCAAGTAGGAAAAAAAATTGGTTTTCCAACCTGCAACATAGATATTAATGATTATGTTTTAGCAAAACCAGGAGTTTATGCCGTTAAGGTTTTAAGAAATAAAAACAACAAATATCTTAAAGGAATTGCCAATCTTGGGTATAGACCAACATTTAATCAAAAAAAAATATTACTAGAAGTTCATTTATTTAATTTTTCTGGAAATCTTTATAATAAACTTTTATCAGTAGAGTTTTTAAAGTTTATAAGGAAAGAAAAAAAATTTAATAATGTTAATCAATTAAGAGCACAAATTAAAAAAGACTTAAATATTGCAAAAAATATTAAATGACTAAACCACAAATAAATTTGCCCAAAACAGCTTTTTCAATGAAAGCCAACCTGCCTACCAGAGAACCAGAAATTCTTGAATATTGGAAAAAAATAAATCTTTACGATGAATTAAGAAACGAGAGTAAAGGTAGAGAGAAATTCGTTCTACATGATGGCCCACCTTATGCTAACGGAAATATTCATATGGGAACAGCTCTAAATAAAATTCTTAAGGACATAATTGTAAAATTTCATCAAATGGATGGAAAAGACTCAATTTATGTTCCTGGCTGGGATTGTCATGGTTTACCAATTGAATGGAAAATTGAGGAACAATATAAAAAAAATAAAAAAAACAAAAACGAAGTTCCAATAGTTGAGTTCAGAAAAGAATGTAGAACATTTGCTGAGAAATGGATTGAAGTTCACAAAACTCAATTTAAAAGATTGGGTGTTGTGGGGGATTGGGAAAATTATTACTCTACAATGAGCTTTGGAGCAGAAGCACAAATTGTTAGAGAGCTTGGTAAATTTTTAAAGGAGGGAAGTCTGTATAAAGGCTTCAAACCAGTTTTATGGTCAACAGTTGAGAAAACTGCACTTGCAGATGCTGAGGTAGAATACCAGGATCATAAATCAGATACAATTTATACGTCATTCAAAGTTAAATCATCTGATTTAAAAGATTTAGCTGGAAGTGAAATAGTTATTTGGACAACTACACCATGGACAATACCAGCCAATAAAGCTTTAGCATATAATGAGTCTCTTGATTATATAATATTAGAAATAAATGACGAAGGAGATTTTAAAAATAGAAAAATTGTCATTGCAGATGCTTTACTAGAATCAGTTGTTAAAGAGTGTGGACTAAAAAACTATAAAAAAATTCATACCTTTAAAGGAAAAGAATTTAAAAATACTATTTGTAGCCACCCATTTTTAAATCTTGACTATGAATATGATATCCCCATGCTTGAGGCTAGATTTGTAACTACTGAGCAAGGAACTGGAATAGTTCACTGCGCACCTAGTCACGGACCTGATGACTTTAACCTTTGTTTGAATAACGGTATCAAAGCAATAGAAACAGTTGATGGAGATGGAAAATATACAAATAATGTGAAATTATTTGAGGGAATTCATATTTTTAAAGCAAATCCTATTGTAATTGAAAAACTTAGAGAACAAAAAAATTTATTATTTAATGGTGAGTTAGTTCATTCATATCCACATTCATGGAGGTCTAAGGCACCACTTGTACATAGAGCTACTCCACAATGGTTTATCTCAATGGAAAGTCATAAATTGAGAGATAAAGCACTAAAGGCTATTGATGAAACAACTTTTTACCCAAACAAAGGAAAAGAAAGATTAAAATCAATGATTGAAACAAGACCTGACTGGTGTGTTTCAAGACAAAGAGTTTGGGGCGTACCTCTTCCGATATTTGTTAATAAAAAAACAAAAGAAATTTTAATTGATGATGAAGTAACTGAAAACATTGCAACTATTTACGAAAATGAAGGCTCTGATTGTTGGTTTTCAGATGATACTCAAAGATTTTTAGGAAACAAATATAAAGCTGAAGATTATGATAAATTAAGTGATATTGTCGAAGTTTGGTTTGATAGTGGCTCAACTCATTCTTTTGTTTTAGAAAAAAGAGAGGATTTAAAATGGCCAGCATCAATGTATTTAGAGGGGTCAGATCAACATAGAGGATGGTTTCACTCATCGTTATTGGAGTCATGCGGAACTAGAGGTAGAGCTCCATTTGAATCAATTTTATCTCATGGTTTTGTTGTGGACGGTAAAGGTTTGAAGATGTCTAAATCATTAGGAAATGTAATAGCACCTGAAGATATTTTAAAAAAGTATGGCGCTGATATTTTAAGAATTTGGGTAGCATCATCAAATTATGCAGAGGATTTAAGAATTGATTATTCAATTTTAGATCAACATGCAGAGTCTTATAGAAAAATAAGAAATACTTTTAGATATTTACTAGGCAATATAAATGACAATTTTGAAAAAATAAACTTTGATAAACTAGATATACAAAAACTACCCGAGTTAGAGCAATTAATGCTGCATAAAATTTATATTTTAAATAATAATTTTAAAAAATATTTTAATAATTATGATTTTCATAATTTGTATAAAGAATTACTTAATTTTTGTACTGTTGATTTATCTGCTTTTTATTTTGATATTAGAAAAGATAATCTTTATTGTGATCCTAAAGATTCAAAAAAAAGAAAATCAACTATTTTACTTCTTAATATAATTTTAAATGCTCTATTAAAATGGTTTGCCCCAATTTTATCATTTACAACTGAAGAAATTTATAAATTATTATTTAAAGATCAAAAAAGTATTCACCTTGAAAAATTTCTAGAATTTCCCGATAAATTTAAAAATCCAAAACTAAGTGAAAAATGGAGTGAATTAATTAAAATTAGAAATATTTGTAACATCAGTATTGAAGAAAAAAGAGCTAGCAAAGAAATAGGATCAAGCTTAGAGGCTGATTTAAAAATACAAATAAGTAAAAAATTAAAAAATCTTACAGAAAAGACAGATTTTTCTGAAATTTGTATTACTTCAAAAGCTGAGGTTAGTTACAAAGAAGACATCGAAACAACAGCAATTACTACTAAAGCCAAGGGAACTAAGTGCCCAGTTTGTTGGAAAATAAATGAGGTCTCTTGTCCAAGACACCCTCAATGATTTTTAATAAATTAAATAAAAATTTTATAATCAATTTATCAATAGTCTTTTTTATTTTTTTACTCGATAGATTATCTAAAATCTATGTTATTTATTTAGATGAAAAATTATATGGTACCGAAATATTATCCTCTAAATTTTTAAATATTCATTTATTTTGGAATCAAGGAATTGCTTTTGGACTTTTTTCTTTTGAAAAAACTCATTTATATAATTTATTAACTGCTGTAATAATTATAATAATTTTTTTAATAGGGATAATAACAATCAATAGCTCAGGAATTAAAAAATATGCTTTATTGATGATTTTTGGTGGTGCAATTGGAAACTTGTATGATCGTATTATATTTAAAGCTGTACCTGACTTTATTGATTTACATTTTGGTAACTTTCATTGGTTTATATTCAATTTTGCTGATGTATTTATTTCTGTTGGTGTATTTTTTATGATTTTATACGAATTTATTGGTAATAATAAAAGTAAAAGAGAAGATGAAAAAAATTAAGTATTTAATTTTCAGTTTTATTTTTTTAACACTTCTTAATTCATGTGGAGTAATTAAAGATGGATTTTCTTTGCAAAAAAAAGACAATGCTGATGAATTTTTAGTTGAAAAAAAAAATCCTTTAAAATTACCTCCAAAATTTGACGAATTACCTTTTCCAAAAACAGGAAATAAAATAAATAATGATAAAAAGGATAAGGAAATTAAAAACTTATTAACTGGTTCTGAGAATAATTCTGAAAGTAAGGAAAAAAATGTTGTATCCACTAATAAAAATTTACAAGAATTGATTTTAGACAAAATTAAAAAGGATTAATGTTAACCAAAGGTATAGATTTTACTAATTTTAAAAGAAAAAAAATAAACATAAATTTAAAAAAAAAATTAAATATTTTATTAAAAGAAAATAATCAAATTCTTACATCACTTGGTAAATTCTACAAATACCCTTTTAACAAGAAAAATATAAAGAAATTTAAAAAAAATCTTGACTATAGAATAATTGGGCTAGGTGGATCATCATTAGGAGCGAAAGCAATTTATGATTTTCTAAAGCACAAAATTAAAAAAAATTTTATATTTGTTGATAACTTATTATCTGGCATTCTAAAAGATAAAAAAAATTATACGAATTTAATTATTTCTAAATCAGGCAGTACATTAGAGACTATAATTAATTCAAACATTATAATTAAAAAAAGAGACAGAAACATATTTATTACTGAAAATACGAGTAGTTACTTGCATTTATTTGCTGAAAAATTGAAATCAGATATTATTCATCATAACAATTTTATTGGTGGAAGATTTTCAGTCTTATCAGAAGTTGGCATGCTACCTGCTGAATTAATGGGATTAAATTCAGATAAATTTAAAAGATTTAATTACTTAGTTAAAAATAAAGAATTTATGAATAATTTGATTACAAATGTTAATTCTATTATTTATTTTTCGAAAAAAAAAAAATTTAATTCAATAATAATAAATTATGATGAAAGATCCGAAAGTATATTTAAATGGTATCAGCAATTAGTTGCTGAAAGTTTAGGTAAGAAAAAAAAGGGTATTTTACCAATAGTCTCAAACATGCCACGAGATAATCATAGTGTAATGCAACTATATTTGGACGGTTTTAAAAGTAATTTTTTTACTTTTTTTTATACTAAAGATAAAAAATCTCACAAAATAAGAAATAAATTTATTTTAAAATCACATGAAAAGTTAAAAAATAAAAAAATATCTGAAATTATTCATATGCAAAAAATAGCAACTGAAAATATATTTAGAAAAAAAAATATTCCTTTTCGAAGTTTTGAAATTAAAAAAAGAGATGAAAAAACACTTGGCGAACTATTTAGTTTCTTCATTTTAGAAACAATTTTGCTTGCCAAATGTCTTAACTTAAATCCATACGATCAACCTGCTGTAGAGTTGATTAAAAAAGAGACAAAAAAATTGCTACTTTGAATGAGCTAAAAATATTACTTTTGATATGCCATATTTTTTTTTTTCAACTATGGTATAATTTGGAGGAATAATATCTTCGGCTTTTTTATGTCTGTGTAAGATTACTATTCCATTGGTTTTAATAATATTTGTTTTTGAGAGATTATTTAATATTTTTTGAATATTAATATCTTTGTAGGGTGGATCTAAAAAAATAAGATCAAATTTATTAGTTATATTTTTCAACGTATTTATTTCATATGCATTTTCCTCAATTATTTCATAATTTTCTTCTAGGTTTAGATTACTTAAGTTTTTCCTTAGAATAGAAATTGCTTCTTTATAGTTCTCAATAAATGTTACTTTCTTAGCACCTCTTGATAAACATTCTAAACCAAAAGATCCTACACCTGAAAAAATATCTAGAACATTTGCCAACTCAAAAAAGATTTTAAATTTATTGGTGTGTTTAATAATATTAAAGATAGACTCTTTAGTTAAATCTTTGAGTGGCCTTGTCTTTAAATCTTTAGGCTCAAGAATTTTTTTACCTTTGAGTAATCCAGAAATAATTCGCATTAATCAATTACTTTATAACCAATATCTTTTCTAAAAAAACCACCTGTCCAATTTAGTTTTAATATATTATCAATAATATTTTTTCTTGCATTTTTAAAGTCATCTGACAAAGATACAAAATTTAGCACTCTACCACCTACAGCTATTATTTTCTCTTTTTCTGATTTTGTACCCGCATGGAAAAGAAAATTAGAATGGTCAAAATTAATTTTATCTAAATTATTTATTTCTACATTTTTTTGATATTTTTCTGGATACCCTTTAGAGCATACCACAATACACAAACTTTTTTTATTAGACCATTCTAAACTAATCTCATTTAGTTTCCCATCACAACAAGCCAAAAGTATATCACAAAGATCAGTTTTTAATTTAGGTAGAATTGTTTGACATTCTGGGTCACCCATCCTAACATTGTATTCAATTAAATATGGTTCATTTTTTACAATCATTAAACCAGTGTACAAAAATCCAGTATATTCAGTACCTAATGATTTTAAACCCTCAAGAGTTGGTTTAATAATTTTGTAAACTATTTTTTTTTCTAATTCATCATTTAGTAATCTTGATGGAGAATAAGCACCCATACCGCCTGTATTTTTACCTTTGTCACCTGCAAAAGCTCTCTTATGATCCTGCGCAGTTCCAAAATTATGAAAAGTTTTGCCATCGTGAATTGTAAAAAAACTCATTTCTTCACCCTCTAAAAATTCTTCAATTAGTAGATTTGTAGCTTCTCCGAATTTACCATTGAATATTTCTTTAACAGCAATTTTCGATGTCTCAAAATTATGACAAATATAAACTCCCTTTCCTGAGGCTAAATTATCAGCTTTGATGACTATTGGAAAATTCGTTTTTTTTAAAAATTCATTAGCTTCATATTTATTTTGAAAAACTCCAAATTTAGCAGTTGGAATATTAAATTTTTGACAAATTTTTTTTGTAAATATCTTAGACCCCTCTAATTGTGATGCTACCTTATTTGGTCCAAAAATTTTAACTTTAGATTTTTTTAGAAAATCAACTATACCCTCAACTAAAGGTTTTTCAGGTCCAACAATAATCAAATCTATTCTTTGTTCTTTTATAAAATTTCTAATTTGATTAAAATTTTCTAAATTTATGTCTACATTTTTTGCAATTTTAGATGTACCAGCATTTCCAGGAAAGCAAAAAATTTCATTAATTTTATTTGATTTCTTCAAAGTATGGCATATTGCGTGTTCTCTACCTCCACTTCCTATTATTCCAACTTTCATATAAAACTATATAAACTATAAATCATGAAAAAATTAGCAAAAATAAAATATTTACCAAATAACTTTCAAATTATTGAGCCTGGAGATTACGTTGTATGTGCAGTTTCAGGAAAAAAAATAAGTGTTAAAAATTTGACTTACTGGAATGTTGATTTGCAGGAAGCCTATTTTTCATATCACGAGGCTTTTGAAAAAAGAGAACAAATAAAAAAATAATTTGATTATTTCCATCTATTGTGTGACCAAATCCATTCATTTGGATTTTTAATAATCAATTTTTCAAGCTCATGATTTAACTCATTAGTAATAGACTCAATTGTTTTGTCTTTAGAAAAAAAAATAGGTTTTTTGATTGTCATTTTGAAGTTAGTTCCTTTTATTCTATTAATACTAACTAGAACTACTGGTATATTAAATTTCTTAACTAGTTGTGCTGGAATTGTTGTTGTTAAAGCTTTTTGATTAAAAAAATCTGATAATATACCCTCCGAAACCCTTTGGTCTATCATTAAAGCAGTTGAATAATTTAACTTTTTCAATTTTATTAATTTTTTTATTCCACCAATTCCTTTTCTAATTTGATTTTTGCAGATATATTTTTTTCTAATTCTCTCCATAATTGGATTTAGATATATATTATTTAATGGACGATATATTGTTGCTAAATTAATCCCCGCTTTTTCAATTTGCATTGCCATTAATTCAAAATTACTAAAATGACCAGATACAAACACAACTTGTTTATTATTTTTTCTTATTTCCTCAAGTATCTCATTTCCCTCAATATTAATTTTTGATGCAAGATTTCCAACTCTAAAGTTTTTAATAAATACATATTCAGCAAAAAGTCTCCCATAGTTATTCCACATCGAGCTGCTAATTTTTTTTAAATCTACCAAGTTTATTTCAGGAAAAACTTTTTTAATATTCGAGTAAATAATTTTCTTTGACCTAAAAAGAGGACCAACTTTCTCAAACAACTTACCCCCTATTTTAGCTGATATATTAGGACCTAATATTCTAAATATTAAAAAAAAAATAATTATAATTAAAAATTGAAAAAAATATTTCAAATATTTCATATTTAAATTAGAAAACTTAAGATTTTTTCTTCATCAAGTATTTTTAATTCAGATTTTAAGTACTTAATTTTTTCACTCCCAATATTATCTTCAAGTCTAAAATAATCTTTTTCAGTAGTAATTATTTTGCAATTTAACTGGCTTGCACAATTAATAAGCCAATTCAAATCCTTTTTTGTATATTTATAGTGATCTGGATACTCAAAATCTTGTAAAATTTTAAGGCCACATTTTTTTATCATAGAAATAAAAGTCTTATGATTTCCGATACCTGAAAAAACCAAATATTTATCGTCCTTTTTAAATTCATTTAGGTTTAAAGGTTCGTATATTCCTAAATGAACATTAATTTTAGAATTAATTTTAAAAATTTGTTTTTTTATTTCTTCTAGATTCTCTAAGTTTCCGTTAAGAAACACATGCTCATAATTCTTTAAATTATTTATATTTTCCCTTAAGGGTCCTGAGG